>JARKNX010000196.1 GCA_029976025.1 Aggregatilineales bacterium
TCGGCGTGGGGCATGGGGACCTCCTCGAAAAATGGCGATTTGCATTCAGCGATCGGCGGTCAGCCAAAGGCAGAAGCGGCACGCCTGATGCGAGCGTGTCAATCGCTTCCCAGCGGGCGCAGGGCGGCCAGCAGCCCGCGCAGGCGGCGGCGGGCGGCGTGCAGCCGCCATTTGACCGTGCCTGTCGGGACGACCTGCAAGGCGGCGATCTCCGGCTCGCTCAGGTCGAGGTAGTAGCGCAGCATGACCGCCGCGCGCTGGTCGGGGGCGAGCTGCCCCAGGGCGGCCCACACCGCGGCGCGGGTTTCCGCGCGCAGCAGCGTTTCGGCCGGATCGGGATCAGCGGCGGGCAGTTCCAGCGAGTCGTCAGGGCCATCCAGGGAAAGCACGGGGCGGGCGCGCGTCACCGCTTTGACGGCGTCGTTGATCACGCAGCGCAGGAACCAGGGGGCGAACGGCCGGGCCGCGTCGAACAGGCCGATCCGGTCGGCCAGGCGCAGGAACGCGGTCTGGACCACATCCTCGGCCAGCGGCCGGTCATGGGTGACCAGGTAAGCCGCCCGCACGGCCGCGACGTAGTGCAGGTCGGCCAGGGTATCCAGGGCGGCGATGTCCCCCGCCTTGAGGCGGGCGATGGCCTGTCGTTCGTCCATCCGGCGTCTTTTCCGTGGGGCCGCGCAACGTGCTTCTACCCGATCATATCCCGGCGGCGGGCTGAGGGACGGACATGTTTTCAGAGTAAGGTTTGAAAAGGGGCGGTTCATTGGTCACACTCTGTGAGTCACCACAACTCAGGAGAGCAACCAATGAACCTACACCTACTGTACCAGTGGGAAGAGGAAATCGCGAGCCATCTGACGAGCCTGAATCAGTGGCAGGTGGTGAATCTCGCCTTGTTCAGCTATGGGGTGATCTTGGCGGAAAGTAGCCAGTTGCTGAAGATTGCCCGGAAAGTGCTGTGTGGGGAACAGGAAGCCAGCGCTGAGAAACGCCTGCGACGCTTGATCAGCAACTCAAGCCTGAAACTGGCTGAGACGCAGCGCGACTGGGGGCGCTGGGTGCTGGGTGGCCTGGAGAGCCAGACGGTGTACCTGTTGGTCGATGAGACCAAGCTGCACGAGCGGCTGGGGGCGCTGGTGGTCGGTGTGGCCTGGGAGGGCCGCTGTATCCCGCTGGCCTGGCGGTGTTACAAGGCCAACAGCGCCGCGGACTATCCAGCAGAAGGCCAGGTCAAGCTGATCGAGGGCCTGTTGAGCCGGCTGAAGCCGAGCATCCCCGTGGGTCGCCGGGTGATCGTCCTGGCCGACCGCGGGATCGGGACGTCGCCGGACCTCTGCCGGGCGGTCGAGCGCCTGGGATGGGACTACCTGTTTCGGGTCACGGGCCAGACGAAGATCGTCACGGCCGACGGGGAGTACACCATCGCCCAGCAGGTCGACCCCGGCCAAATCTGGTTGGCGGAAGGGACGGTTTTCAAGCGCCGGGGACGCATCCCGGCCTATGCCTGCGCCCTGTGGGCGATTGGCTACAACGAACCTTGGGCCTTGGTCACCAACGCCCCAGACCTGGCTGGCGTGGAGTATGCCTGTCGCAACTGGCAGGAACAGAGCTTCCGTGACCTCAAGAGTGCGGGCTGGCAGTGGGCGACCAGTCATGTCCGCCAGCCCGCCCACATGGAGCGCTTGCTCTTGCTCCTGGTCCTGGCCTATGGGTGGATGTTAGCCCTGGGCAGTTACGCCACCCATTGGCGGCGCGTCCACCCTGTACAGCGGCATGCCAATGGCCCGCGCCGCTATTGGAGCTTGTTCAAGGAAGGGCAGCGTCTCTTTGTCGAATACGTTCAACGCAAGACCATTTGTCTGACCCTGTGTTTCATCGCGATCCAACCTTATCCCTGAAACATGTCCGTCCCTCAGCCGCATGCGGAGAGGGGGCCGGGGGGGTGAGGTCGTAGGAATAGCTGCTTACCGATCTTGTTCGTCAAATCTCATTAGGAGCGGTTCGTGAACCGCCCTGCTTGCACGCCCGATCTGGCCCGATGGGGCATTCGGACGGGTCGCGATGTGAGACATCGCCGTGACCCGTCCCGACGAGGACTCACCGATGAACGGTAAACAACGCATTGCCCTGGCGATGCGGCACCAGACTCCCGACCGGGTGCCGGTCATGTGCCAGCTTACCCTGGGGCATTACTTCCTCAACCTGAAGGATCGCCTCAAGCCGCACGAGATCTGGTTCACCAGCGAAGGCTTCGCCGAGGCCCGGCTGACCCAGCGCGAGCGCTACGGCTTCGATGGCATCCTGATCAACATCCCCGGCCGCGACCCGGCCTGGCGCGAGCAGGAGCGTTCGATCGAGGAGACGCCGCGCGGCGAGCTGATCACCTTCAAGGATGGGCTGCGCGCCCTCGTGCCCTGGGACGACAACGCCCTGCTGGAGCCGGACGACCCGGCCGCCGCGCCCCTTCCGGACTTCATGAGCTTCGACCCGGAGCGCGACTTCGAGCGGCTGGATTCCTGGCCGCGCTACACCTGGGGTATCT
>JARKNX010000203.1 GCA_029976025.1 Aggregatilineales bacterium
GTCGGCATCATCTCCGAGATCGATATTTATCGCCTGGTGATCGCCTGGGTCGATGAAGAAATGTCCTCTGCGGCCCCCAAAACCGCGGATTGATTCTGGTATACGCGCCACCGGCTGGAAGCTGCCTGGCGAGGAAGAAATCAGCGCGCCGGGCAGTCCTCTATCGTATCACGTCAAAAGTCATTAATCTCACAGATAAATGTCATTCTTCTATAGAATCTCAATGGCAGTTTTCAGGCAATAAGGGCAAACTTCCTCTGGATATCCCGACATCGCATCGGCGCTGACACATCCGCCACACTCCTGTCGGCTACGCTCAAACAGAGGCAATTCTCATGACCGCGTCATCAGCCGCTTCCATACCACGCGTCAAGATCAAGACAATCGCCATCCCCAGCGAACACGGCGGATGGGGCTTCCTGCTGGAGCCGCTCCTGTTGAGTCTGCTGGTGGCCCCTTCAGCCGCCGGGTTATGTATCGCCATCGCGACGGCAGGAGCGTTCCTGACTCGCCATCCGCTCAAGATTCTGATGACCGACCGGCGGCGAAACCGCCGTTTCACCCGGACCATCATGGCGGAGCGATTTGTGCTGCTGTACGGGAGCATCGCGGGCGTTGCCATGATGGCGGCGCTAATTCTGGCCGGGATCGGGTTCCTGTGGCCGCTGCTGCTGGCGGCGCCAGTCGGGCTGCTCCAGTTCCTGTTTGACAGTCGGGCAGAGAGTCGCCACTGGCTGCCGGAATTCGCCGGGCCGGTTGCGCTGGCTGTCAGCGCGCCCATGATCGGGCTGGCGGGCGGGCTTCCTGTTTCCATCGTGCTGGCGCTATGGGCCGTCCTTGTCGCCCGATCAATTCCGGCGATCGTATATGTACGCGCCCGGCTGCGCCTGGCCAAAGGCCGCCCGGCATCGGCGCCGATGGCCTTACTCGCTCACCTGATAGCAACTGTCGTTGTCGCGCTTCTGGCCGCGCTTCAGGTCGCCCCGATACTCGCTATCGTCGCCTCGGGCATTCTGCTGCTGCGCGCTATATACGGCCTGTTTCGCTCCCCTCTCACGACCTCGCCCCGGGCTGTCGGCTTTCAGGAGATAGGGTACGGGCTGATCACCGCCCTGCTGACGGCGTTCGGTTACCATCTGGGGCTGTAAGCAATATGAATCTCCCCTGAGAAAATTGGAGAAAAAACAGCGAATTAGTAAAATGCCGCCATAATAGAGATCGGGCGGCATTTTTGTGCTGAAATTACAGGCCAGGCAGCGAAGGGACGCGATACAATGTTTGAAACGGTCAGGGCAGTACAGAAGGCGCTGTCTGAACAGCGGTATATCGCCAGCGAAGATATCGCGACCGTCATCTTTCTGGCAGAAAAACTCGGCAAGCCCGTCCTGGCCGAAGGGCCAGCCGGCGTGGGGAAAACCGAGCTGAGCAAAGCATGGGCCGCTGCCACACAGCGGTCGTTCATACGCCTGCAATGTTATGAAGGGCTGGATGAGAGCAAAGCGCTCTACGAGTGGGAATATGCCAAGCAGATGCTTTACACTCAGCTTCTGCGCGATAAGCTCTCGGACCTCCTGTCGGACGCTCAGTCCCTCGCCGAAGCTGCTGACCGGCTGGCCGCGGAAGAGGATGTGTTCTTCTCGGAGCGTTTTCTGCTGTCTCGCCCCCTCCTCCGCGCTATCGACAGTGACGAGCCGGCCGTCCTCCTGATCGACGAAATTGACCGCTCCGATGCTGAATTTGAAGCCTTCCTGCTGGAAGTGCTGAGCGATTTTCAGGTCAGCATCCCGGAGCTGGGGACAATCGTAGCCCGGCACCACCCCACGGTATTCCTCACCAGCAACAACACGCGCGAGTTAAGCGAAGCCCTCAAACGACGTTGTCTGTATATCTATATCGGCTACCCCGATACTGAAGAAGAGCTGGAGATCGTCCGGCTGAAAGTGCCAGACCTCTCGCCCCAACTGGCTCGCCAGGCGGTAGAGGCAGTTCACGCCCTGCGCCAGCTCGATCTTAAAAAGAATCCAAGCGTCAGCGAGACGCTGGACTGGGCGCGCGCGCTGGTCACGCTCAACGCCACAGCGCTCGATCGCGAAGTGCTGGAGAACACCCTGACGGTGCTGCTTAAATACGAAAGCGATATGGCCCGGGCGCGGCGTGCCTTCGGGCTGGGAGGTAACAGCGGCCATGGAAGAGCGAATCGCTAGGTTCATCGCCGCGCTGCGAGCAGCAGGGGTACGCGTATCCATCGCCGAGAGTCAGGATGCCTGGCAGGCTATCACCTACGCTGGCGCTTCTCAGCACAGCGTCTTTCGCACAACGCTGCGCACCACCCTGATCAAAGACGCGCGGAGCTTCGACACGTTCGACGAGTTGTTTCCGCTGTATTTCGGCGTCGATACGCCACCGATGACCGATCCGCAGTCCGAACTGACGCCGGAGCAGCAGCAGCAACTACAGGACGCCTTGCAGCAGTTGTTACAGGAGATGGCAGCCGATCTGGAGCGCCTGCTGGAATGGCTCCTGGGTGGCCGCCGTCCCTCAGAAGCAGAGCTGGATCAGCTCGCGCAACAGGTTGGTCTCGACCAGGCGCCCCCCGCCGCGTCCTCCCAGCAGGCACAGCGCTACGCCCGCCGTATGCAGCAGCTTCTGGGCTGGGATCAGCTCCAGGAATTACTGGAAAAACTCTGGGAGGCGCTCGCCCGGCAGGGCATGTCACCAGACGTGATTGAGCAGCTAAAGGCGGAGGTAGCGGCGAATCAGGCCGCCCTGAAGGAGCAGCTTGGCGACTATGCCGGGATGCGGCTCATGGACAATCGGGCCGAAGAGGCGCAGCGGCGGCCCATTCCCGATCTGATGCAGCGCCCTTTCGAGTCGCTCAGCACCGCCGAGATGGACCAGATGCGCGAACAAATCCGGCGGCTGGCTGCGCGTCTGCGCAGTCGGGCTGCTTTGCGACAGAAGCGCGGTAAGAACGGCAAGCTCGACGCAAAGGCAACGCTGCGGGCCAACCTGCGCTATGGCAGCGTGCCGTTCGAAATCCGGATGAAGCAACGCCGCCGCAAGCCTAAAATCGTCGTCGTCCTTGATGTCAGCACTTCAATGCGCCCTGTGGCTGAGTTCTTCTTGCGGATGCTTTACCAGCTTCAGGATCAGATTCAGAAAACGCGCAGCTTCGCCTTCAACGACCATCTGGAAGATGTGACATCGGACCTGGCTACAAACGATATCGATCAGGCTGTACAGGCTATCCTGTACCGCCTGCCCCCGGGCTACTACAGCACGGACCTCGGCTACTGTCTGTGCCAGTTTCAGGATGCCTATCTGGACGCAGTGGATCGGCGGACCACGCTCATCATTCTGGGGGATGGTCGCAACAACTATAACGATCCGGCGCTGGAAACGCTGGCCCTGCTCGGCCGGCGCGCGCGCAAGGTGATCTGGATGAATCCGGAATATCCGGCCCAGTGGGGGACAGGCGATAGCGACATGCTGCTCTACCAGCCTCTGTGCGACGAAATCTACCAGGTGCGCAATCTGGAACAGCTCACTTCAGCGATTGATCGGATGCTGGGGTGAGTCCTGTCGCTGTGAGATAAATCCAGCCGGGCGACACTGTGCGATCCCTCCCACCCTGCATCATAGTGCAGCCTATTCTTGATCACCCTGACGGCGAGAATATTCGCGCGCATCCCCCATCCGTCAGAGAGAAGATATCATTACACAGGCAAATCGAAACGCGGACAGGGGGCAGCGCAATGGCCAGACGAAAACTCCCGGCCAGGCAGCTCGGATTTCAGACCATAGCTATACACGGCGAGCGCGAGCACAACGATACACAGGCTCATGTGCTGCCGATCTACCAGTCGTCAACATACGTCTTTGACAGCGTCGCTCACGGCCAGGCATTGTGGCGCGACGAAGAGGCGGGCCACATCTACGGACGCCTGAGCAATCCGAATGTCCAGGCCACCGCGGGGACAATCGCCATGCTGGAGGGCGCAAACCTCCCGGATCGCCCCTTCGGGCTGCTGGCCGGGTCAGGGATGGGAGCCATCAGCACTGTCCTGGTCGCGCTGTTATCAGCGGGAGACACGATTATCAGCCAGCAGTCGCTTTACAGCGCCACACATGCCCTCATGACCCAGATCATGCCGCGCTACCAGGTGCAGCAGGTCACCTTCAACGGACGCCATCTGGAAGAGCTGGAAGCGGCGCTCGCCCGCAGCCCCCGCGCCAGGCTCGTCTATATAGAAAGCCCGGCCAATCCGACCATGGCGCTGACGGATATCCGCGGAGCAGCGGAGCGCGCCCACGCCGCGGGAGCGCTGGTGGTCGTGGATAACACCTTCGCCACACCCTACACACAGCGCCCGCTGGAGATGGGCGCCGACATTATCGTACACAGCACAACAAAATACCTGACAGGCCACGGCACCGTCGTTGGCGGTGCCGTCATCACCCGTCACGAAGACCTGTACCACCAGAAGCTCATGCCTGCCCTGATCAACTATGGCGCAGTCGCCGGGCCGATGGACGCCTGGCTGACCGGGCAGGGACTCAAGACGTTTCCGCTGCGTATGGCGCGCCATTGTGATAACGGGCTGGCGGTCGCGCGCTTTCTGGAAAAGCATCCGGCAATTGCGCGGGTGAACTACCCCGGCCTGGAATCATTCCCGCAGCATGATCTCGCCCGGAGCCAGATGGATGCCTTCGGAGGGATGCTATCCTTTGAGCTTAAAGGGGGCTATAAGAGCGGAGAACGGATGATGGATCGCGTTCAGTTGTGTACGCGCGCCGTGAGTCTGGGAACGGTGGATACCCTGATCGCGCACCCGGCCAGCATGATGAATTTCAGGATGTCGCCCCGGGACAGGGCGACAATGGGCATCGGCGATGGCCTGGTTCGGATGGCGGTCGGCATTGAAGATATTGCGGATATCCTGGCCGATCTGGAGCAGGCGCTGATCGGGTGCGGTTGAACGATCAGGCATGGGGCATGGTGAAGCCGCGCAGAATCACCCCCGCCCCCAGCGCTACCATGAGCGCCCCGCCAATTACCATCATGTTCGATGCGAAGCCCTGCTGCTGAAGCAGCGCGACCAGACCGATGGCGATCACGAGCGGCCCGCCGAGCGCTCCCCGGGGCCAGCCAGTCACCAGACTCACCAGCAGCCAGACGGCGCCGCCGATGACCAGGAGCCACGGCCAGCGTGCCAGCACCTCCGGCGGCACGCCCGCAGCACCGCCAGCAGCCAGAAAAACAAGCCCGGCGATAACGACAATCAGCACTGCCAGCACCGGCCAGCGAATCGCAATTCGTGACCGGCGGCGAGATCGGCGCGGCTGCCGGGCTGGCTCCGGGAGATCAGCCTGTTCGATTGCCGAATCCAGCCCTTCAGAAAAGCTCGCGCTCGCCTCACCGGCGACACCGCCATTTGCGTCTGCCACATCATTCTGGCGTCTGCGTCGTCGAAACATAACCGTCCCCTCGCTACTCCTCGCTCACAGGCCGATCTGTCTGAGCTGCGGCCGGCTCCGATTGTAACCGCTTTTGCAGCATCCAGGACGGCTCCTTAACAACGTGGACATTCCCCAGATGGTCCACATACTGCCATTCCCCCGGATCATCGGTGAACACCCGATACCCCAGTCGCTCATAAAGGCGCCGGGCTGCGTTATTGTCTTTGGTAACCGCGATGACGCTCCATCGGTATCCACGCTCCACCAGCAAGCTCTCGGCCCGCTGGATCAGGCGCGTCCCGATCCCCTTGCCCCTGAACGGCTCCAGCACGCGCAAGGCGTACAGGTAACCGCGCCTCTGGCGGTATCTCTCATCATACTCAGCATCGCTGAGATGGATCCAGATCTGACCGACAGGAAAGTTGCCCACATCGGCAACCAGCATCAGCCGCCGTCCGGCCTGCTGATCGGCGAAGGTACGCAGAAATATCTGACGGTAGTGGATGAGCTGGCCGAACCATTCCAGACGCGGCAGATCATCGCGGTTCGCCAGGCGCAGCGTTATCGAAAACTGCACCGGGTAAACTTCCAGCACTTGCCCCTCGGGCGGGGCGCATGGGGCGGGCGCAGCCTCGGCCTCAGCAGCCGTCAAATCGCGGGGGGCAGTCATGCCCGGCTCCGGCTTACGACGATTCTTCTTGAGGATCATGGCTGTCCCAACCTTCTTTGACCAGTCGATCGGCCAGCAGGCGTTCCTGCTCTGGCGAATGAACTTCGCCATCCAGCCAGGCGTCGCGCAGCCGTCGGAGCAGGCGGCCGTAAGCCGGGCCTGGCTTCAATCCCAGCGCGCGCAGCTCAACAGATGTAATTGTCTGGCGCAGCTCACGCCACTCTGTCTGGTAACGGACCAGTTGCGTCCGGGCTGTGTGCGTTGAAGCGATAATCCATAAAGTGAGCAGACCCGCATCGCTGACCTGATCCAGCAGCCTGACAACTGCGCTGGGCGGACACGGCTCATTCAACACGGGCAATCGCTTATGATAAGAACGGATCGCGTCGGTCACCTCATCCAGCGTCCGCCGCCTGACCTGCAAACGCCGCCCCAGCCGCTCTCCCTCCTCGGCGGGCAACCGGCAGGTCATCACGGCAAAGAGAATCTGCTCCCAGCTCTCACGCCTGCCTGTCAGAACTTCTGCTCCGGGCCAGGGGGGAGCGGTGCGCGCCTGCCGCGCCGCCTCAAACGCCAGATATAACCAGTCATCTACTTTCAATTCCGGGGAGAGGTACCCCAGGACGCCAAGCGTATGCAACCGCCGCAACACCAGCTCCGGCCGCCCTTCAGCCAGTATCAGCTCCAGCTCATGTCTGAGGCGCGGGCCGCTGATCCGATCCAGCAGCGGCAGCGCCCGATCGATCAGCCCCAGAGTCCGGTCTTCTATCCGGAAGCCGAACCGCTGTTCAAATCGCGCTGCACGCAGGATCCGGGTCGGATCATCGACAAAGCTCAGGCTGTGCAATACACGGATCAGGCCGTTCTTGAGGTCCCGCTCGCCGCCCCAGTAATCGAGCAACTGGCCAAAAGGTTCCGGCGACAGGCGGATAGCCAGCGTATTGATGGAAAAGTCACGGCGGTGCAGATCAAGCTTGATCGAGCCTTGCTCCACAGTCGGCAGCGCTGTCGGGTTCTCATAGAACTCAGAGCGGGCTGTCACAAAATCCAGCGTATTCGGCCAGTCGCTGGCTCCCCCAAATGCGCCCCCAAGACGTTCATCAAGAATCCAGGTTGCTGTGCCGAATTGAGTATGCTTACGCATTGCGCCGCCGTACCGCGCCACCAGCGCCCTCACCAGCAGGATCGCGTCTCCTTCCACCACCAGATCAATATCGGTATTGGGGCGCGCCAGCAGCAGATCGCGCACAAACCCGCCCACGCAGTACAGGCCCAGACCCAGTTCCTGCGCCTGCCTGCTGACAGAAGTAACCAGGGCCAATAGTCCGGGGCTTAACGCCTGTTCCAGCCGTCGGATAATCTCCCTGCGGCGCGTCAGGCCATTGTCCGGCTGCCCCCACCGGTTGATCAGGTCCGTGCGGGTGACAATGCCAATCAGGTCCCCGGAATCGTTGACAACCGGGATCTGCCCCCAGCCGGACTGCATCATCAGCCGTTGAAGCTGATGAATCGAGTCAGTTGGCCGGACGACCACGCTGCCAGCCTCCATAACCCGCGAGACCGGCTGGCTGCCCATCCGGTGCGCCATAGCCCGATCGACGGCGCGGCGGGTCAACAGGCCGACCAGCTTCCCCTGTTCAACAACCGGATATCCCTCATGTCCACTGCGGCGCATCTCCTGCGCCACATCCTTAATCGGGGTTTCCGCCTCAACAGTGCGCACCATGCCCAGAGACATCAGGTCAGCCACCACCACCGACGGCTCCACCAGCTCGCCCAGCAGATGATCCAGCTTTTGCAGCACAGCCGCCATGTCGGCATTCTCTATCAGCGCGGCAGCCGCGCGGCGATGCCCGCCGCCGCCGAGCTTCTCCGCGATGACGCCGACATCGATCTCATCTACTGTGCTACGCGCCACCAGTTGTAGCCGCGGCCCCATCTGTACGAACATGAACAGCGCATCCGGCTCCAGCAGCTCGCGCAGTTTATGTGCCACGGTTGACACCTGATCGATCGTGTCGGGAACCTGAACAGCAGCAATAGCGACAGGATGGCCGTGAATCTCGTGGACAACCGTATGCTGCAATAACAGATCGTACAGGGCGCGCTGCTCTTCATTCAGCGGATGCTGCAGGAAGCGACGTACAATATCCAGATCGGCGCCCGCATTCACCAGCCATGCCGCGGCGGCAATGTCGCGCGCTGTAGTCGTCCCGTAGAGCAGGGAGCCGGTATCCTCGTAGATTCCCAGCACCATCAACGTGGCCTCAATCGGGCTGACCTGAATCTGGGCTTCCCGGATCTGTTCCACGAGCAGCGTGGTGGTCGCCCCGACCTGTTCGCCGGAATAAGTTACGTAGTCAGGCAGATCATCGCCCGGGGGATGGTGATCGACAATGAAAGCCGGCGTCTGGGGGCGCATACCGCGGACGGTGAGCACACTCTGCGTATCCACCACCGTCACCGATTCCACCGGAGTGCGGGGGAGATCCGTCGCTTCGACATGCGGCAGCACAGCGCCGTACAGATTCAGGAAGTCCCGCACGTTATAGTTCAGGCGATGGGGCAGGACCGGCACCGCAACAGGATCCAGCTTGTACGCAGCCAACTGGGCAGCGACCGCGTCAAAATCGGCGTTTTCGTGCGTCAGGATCAGCTTCACGGAGAAACTCCCGCTTCGCTTTCGCCAACAAACCGCGTCTGCGCTGTAATACGCGGCCATCCCCCGGCGGTCACGCCGAGATCGGTCACTCCGACACGCCAGACCGTTATGGCAGAGGAGCTGTCCAGCAGAATCCCTGGCATCACCGGATCATCACTCTCCCATCCGGCCGTCCGCAACCACCAATCCCGCATCCAGTCGCGACTCCATTCAACGGCATAAGCTGCCGGCGAGGGGTCCGTATCCGGGACGATAATCGCCTGAACCGGCTCCAGCGCATTCCAGCCAATCTCGCCTTCCGTGGCCAACATATCCGCCACCCGGAGATCAAATCCGTCCGGAAGGCCCAGGTTAGCAAGCATTTCCTGTCCCTGGTCACGCGCGCGCCACAGCGCATCAAGCGCCTGCCGCACTTCTGCCCGGTCCAGCGGTGGCGCGGCAGAGTCAAAAATGAGCCAGCGCTGACGAGCGGGGCCAGCGTGTAGCTCATACCCTTCTACCGCCAGGTCGCTCAGCCAGTCGCCCGCCGCGACGAGATCAAGCTCGCCATTTTCCAGCGACTCCATTATAGCGGCTCTTCCCTCTGCCCCGTCGCCTAAGATATACACTTCTACGCTCTCCAGCGCTGGCGGCCCGGCCATGTATTCCGGATTTGCCGCCAGCATCAGGGCTGATTTTTCTGGAAGCTCGCCTTCCAGCCGAAACGGACCGGTGCCCATCCCCTCACCATGCGTGAGGGCCAGCGATGAATCGGCCAGCAGCGCCGGGAAATACGGGACTGTCTCGCGCAGGTGAAAAACCAGCGCCCCCGTATCGATCTCAATTGAGTCGGTTTCCTGCGCAAAGACCGCGGCGGCCAGGGGCGCCGCTTCACTATCGGCCGCCCGAGAGCGAACAGCGCGCAGCGATTCGGCGGCAGCAGCGGCATCCAGCGGCGTACCATCGTGGAAGTGAATATCCGATCGCAGCACAACGCGCCATACCAGCCCATCCGCTTCTGCCTGTGGCAGTTCCGCCGCCAGCAGAGGCTGCAATGCGCCCTGCTCATCGTATACCAGCAGGGTCTCGTAGAGCATAGCCTGCACCTGCTCGGTTCCCTCGCCAGCCAGCAAAGGATCCAGGCCGCGAAAATCCGTTACACCCAGGCGTAATATCGCGGATGCGCCTGCAGCAAGGGGGATCGCTGTGGGGAAGGTTTCAGGCTCCGCAAGGCGCGTCGCCTCCGCCTCGCTGATCACGATGGGCGTGGGCGGCTGGGTACAGGCCGCCAGACAAACCGCCAGCGACATTGCCAACCCCACTTTGCCCCATGTGAGGAGCCGGCGCATATCGGTCATCTCTCTGCCTCGTCGCGTATCTGCCCAGACTCTGGCCGAGGATATGCCATACCGGATGCAACAGTCATCAGCGGATAATCCAGGGCTCCGTCAACAGTGGCACACGGGTCGCCGCCGCCCCGGAGAAGATTGTGACGATGCCGAATACTGTAACCGCCACTCGATCGTCCCGCCCGCGCAGCAGGGCAAATGTGCCCGGCAGGACAATGACAAAGTACACCCCATAGAGGTAGTAAACCCAGCGCTGCGCCTCGACGCCGGCCAGCGCCATAATGACGGACCACAGGAGGATGCCGGCGGCCAGGATCGTATTCGCCGCCGCTGCGCCCCAGAACGAGCCGTCGAGATTCTGGTTGCGAATCAGCATAACGATACACCAGGCGCCGAGGACGAAAGAAAACAGGATATAGGCATTGTTCATGATGGTATGAACAGTTGTCATAGCCCCTCTCATTTCCAGGTTAGTCAGGGTGGACAGCCAGGTTTTAGCGCATCAGGTGAAAGTCTTCCGGCGAAATAGTGCTGGCTCTGGGGATGAAAAAGCTGAAGGTGCTGCCCTGCTGAGGCGCGCTCTCCACCCAGATACGGCCGCCGTGCTGTGTGATAATTTCGTGCGTAATTGCCAGACCCAGCCCCGTACCGCCATACTTACGCGAAGCGCTGCTATCAACCTGATAGAACCGCTTGAAGATATGTTCATGATGTTCGGGCGCAATCCCGACGCCATGATCGCGAACGCACACTTCGACGACAGCCTCACGCTCGCGGACGGCAACCTCGATAGCCTGTCTGTTCGGGCTAAACTTGATCGCATTTTCCAACAGGTGCTCGACAGCTTCAGTGAGCTGGCGCGCATCGCCCATCACAGGCGCGACAGGTCGCGTAAGCTGAACCTTGAAGGCGATTGACCGTTTGGCTGCTTCAGGCGTCCACACCCTGATGGCGCTTTCCACGACATCGGCCAGATCGGTCGGGTGAAGATCGAGGCTTTGCATCTGGAGCGCCTGGACGGCAATGATGTTTTTGGACAGATCCGAAAGATGCTGCGCGCGTTCAACAATGAACGCCAGCCGCTCGCGCTGCTCGTCAGTCAGCGGACCGAAGGCCTCGTTGTACATCAATTCGCTGTAACCGAGGATATGAAGTAAGGGAGTCTGAATCTCGTGGGAGAGATTCTGGAGCAGATCATCCTTGAGCTGATCGGCCTGCTTCAAAGCGGCATAGGCTGCCTCAAGCGCCTCGGCGCGTCGTTCCAGATTCTGATAGAGGTGCGCATTCTCCATAGCGTTGCCCACAACATTGGCGATGCCCTGCCCCAGTGAGATTTGCTCGGCATCGAATGTGCGCTCGGCGTCTGAATCGATGAGCTTGATCAGCCCTTCCGGCTGTCCCCGGCTCATAAACGGCACCAGCAGGCAAACCTGCCCCCCTACCTGTTCCAGATACGCCCGTTCCCGGGGGTCATTGTTCAGCAGAGCGCGCTGCACAACCTTCGGCTGGGCGATAGTCAGCGCCCGCGCCATAGTGGGGAATTCATCCGGATTCTGCTCAAAGCCAGTTTCTGTCCCGATCCACAGCGAAAAGCCGTATTCACGCAGCCGCTGCGTCTGGTCGCGATCGGGCAGCCACGCCTCTACGGAGACCCACATAACGCCAGGGATCAACTGCAATTCCGAGCAGAGATCTGTCAGAGGCCGTCTGTCTGTCCAATGTTCGGTCGCCAGATCGAGGGCAGCCACCCACTGCCGCACGATCCGATCCACCTGTTCCGCATCAGCGTCAGTGAATACATGCCCGGACAGGCTGCTGTATACAAGGAGCAGCCCCTCCACGCGGCCAGCGACCCACAGCGGCACGCTCATAACCGCCCGTTGGCCCGCCTGCAGCAGATGTTCCCGCTCCACCGGATCGCAGTGCGGATCGTCCACATGGAGCAGCGCCGGGAGGCCTGAATTCAAGACTCCGTTGCGGAGCGGAAGCTGTTTGTTGGCGCACACAGGCCCCTGCCCCACCGGCCAGTAGGCATCGGCGACTTCAGCCAGCGAATGCAGCATATTGGCGGCGCGATCCCAGCTCGCTATCAGGCAGCGGTCAACCTGAAGAGCATTCAGAAGCCGGCGCGCGATCAACTCCAGAACGCTGCCGAGATCGAGTGTCGATGAGACGGCTGCGCTGGCATCCAGCAGCGTGCCCAGATCGTTCAAACGGCGGCGCGTCTGCTCAAACAGACGGGCGTTCTCAATAGCGACGGCCGCCGTACCCGCGATACTCTCCAGCAGGTCCATGTCCATGCGATCGAAAGTGCCCACCCGCTTATTGATCGCTTCCAGCACGCCGATGACACGATCCGTCACAATCAGGGGCACAGCAATCAGGGACCGGGTAGACATGCCCGTCAGGTCGTCGATCTTGTGGTAGAACCGCTCGTCTCTGGAAGTGTCCTCCACGAGCTGGCTGGTAGCCTCCCGGGCCACCCAGCCGGCCACCCCTTCCCCGATCGGCACGCGCACGCCCTGAATCACGCTGGACTGCTCTCCGGCAGTGGCTATAAAGACCAGCTCATCCGGCGCTTCAGAGCTGCGCAGCAGGACGGACGCGCCCTCCGCCGTCACCATATCCACGGCCGCATTCAGAATCTCGCGGATAACTTCGTGCGGCGAAAGCGACGACGAGATCGCCTCCGCTGCCTGATTCAAAGCGCGAAGCTGCTGGCTCTGCCGCTCCAGGGCATCCTCGCGGCTCTTTTGCAGCGTCAGATCGCTGAGCACCAGGACCTGTTGGGCCGCATCTGGATCGATCCGGGCGAAGGAGGTACGCGATAGCAGGACCGGGATGACCTTTTCAGACTTTGTATACAAGCGCTGGTCGAACTTCATCGTGGAGCCGCGCCCACGCAGCAAACTCCGAATCAATTCCTGGCGATCGTCAGGATGAAACAGCATATCCACGCGATGCCCCTGCAAATCGACCTGTGTGTAGTCGGTCATCAGGAGCAGCCGGCTGTTAACGTATTCAATCTCGCCCGCTTCGCCAATCACAACCAGAGCATCGCCCATGGCGTCCAGAATCATCGTCAGGAAGGTGTGCTCCGCCTCCATCATCTCTTCCTGCTCGATCAGATTCTGGGCGAGCTGCGTGTAATCCAGCGCAATAGAAGCCTGGCTGCCGAGCGCCGCAATAAGCTGCCGGCCTCGCGGCGAATCGAAACGGCTCACTTCCGCCGTCCCAATGACCAGGAGGCCGATCCGGCGGCTGCCAGCCGCGAGAGGGACCAGGCTTATACTGCGCAGGTCGAGGGCCGCGAAACTTTCATGGAGCGGGCGATCGCCAGCCATCATCGTCAGCCGATCGGTCGGCACATCCAGTACAGCCTGCTGCGCCCAGACAGCCTCAGCCAGGAAGTTATCACCCTCAACCAGAGAAAGGTGAAATGTCTTGAGGTCGGCGCCGAGACTTACCGCAAACTGCGCCAGGCCTTCGCGCCCCCGCGAACAGGCCGCAGCGCAGGATTCCAGCGCCTGATCGGGCACATTCACCCGAAACAGCCATACCAGATCGCAGGACAGTATCGCCAGAGCTGAGTGCGCCAGCTCATCCAGAAGGCGAACCGTATCGACAGGATAGTTGTCCGGTGAGCGCAGTGCAGCGGCCACGCGCTCGCTCAGATCATGCAAATCGATCGGCTTGGTGACGTAATCCACAGCGCCGGCAAGCAGCCCTTCGGCGCGGGCATCCGTAGGATTCTTCGCAGTTACCAGAATTACCGGAATGTTGGCAGTGGAAGGGTTGGCCCTGAGCTGCCGGCAAGCCTGGATACCATCCAGGACCGGCATCGTGACATCCATCAGGATCAGGTCTGGCCGGTGTTCAGCCGCTACAATCAGCGCCTCTTGTCCGTCGGATACCGCCAGAGTCTGGTAGCCTTCATCCTGTAACCAGGCCGTCAGAAGTTGAACCGTATCGGGCTTGTCATCAACAATGAGAATTGTCGAATCCATATTCTGACAGCTCGCATCTGCACCGTATCCGCGCCTATTGTAGCCCAATCGGGACGTCATGCCAGCGAGTGCAGGAAAAAGGGTGCGAGCAAAGGTTGACAGGTAAACTAGGCTGCACAGGCACAGAGGGTATCCCACTGACCGCTGAGGAAGGCGGCGCGCGCTTTGGCGACGAGGCGGGCGCCGCGCTCGTTCCATT
>JARKNX010000205.1 GCA_029976025.1 Aggregatilineales bacterium
CTGGGGGTGAAGGGCCTACTAATTGAAACAGGCGTCATCCAGGGCGGGGTCTTGATAAAGCGGGCGGGGCGTCCCGGCGCTCACCTCCCCGTCGCGGGTCACGGCGACTTCTACACCGTAAACGGTGTGCGGCCCGCAGCCACAAAAGCGCTCATCCACCAGGTTGACGCGGTAGCCTTGCGGCGTTTCGACGGCGTGGGTTTCCTCCAGCCGGTTGGCAAAGTAGCGCAAGCCAGGTTGGGGTTGGTGGCCGAAAAACGACGTATAGCCGGTGGCGGCCGCGGCGTAGCTGATGGCTTCTTCTGTGGTTTCTATGGGGGCGAAGACGGCTTGCAGGTCTGCGATGTTCTGGATCAGCCGGTAATTCCCATCCTGCCAGATTACATAGCGCAGATAAAACGCCTCGCTGCAGCCCTGGTTCACCAGGTAGGCATCCTGCGGGAGGGTTTCGCCTTCCGCCGGCTCTGCCCGGCAGACCAGCATCGGGATGGATGGCGTCAGCCCGCCCAGGCTTTCGGGCGAGCGGAAGACCTGGCGGCAGCCAAGCTGTCCCAGCGGAGATTGCGGCGCGCAGGCGCGGAAATAATACTCGTCCGAGCAATTGGATTCCAGGTAAAGCTCCGGGCTGGCGGTCGAGAGCGGCCGGGGGTAGCGCGTTACCTCAGGCAGAGCCGGAGCGGCTTTTCCACAGGCGGCTGCCAGCCCGGCCAGCATCATCAGCAGCACGGCGATGGGCACACCCCGCCAGCGACGCGCTGGTTGCAGGGCGTGGCCAGAACGATGACAATTACGGCGCGCTGACAGAGATCGGATAATCCGCCGTATTGTTCGACTCATCGCTCTCGCTGACCGTATTCCCTGTATCTACGATGACGCGCGTGGTCTTTGGCGGCGGATACCAGCTCGAAAAAGTAAAGTCGCATTCCAGGATCCGCCCGCCTCTGGCGTTGGTGCTGGGGACATCCCAACTGCAGGATGGGCTAGAAAATGTACTCAACCCCCACCACCGGACAGTATAAGCTCCTGCAGCGGCATTTCCCTGGTTGTAGACCCCCAGCCGGACATGAACGGGAGAACCCTGGACGGGCGTGGGGGGGTTCAGGCTGAATTCCGAGACGTAGAGATCCGGCTTGGGTTCTGCCGCAGGAGGGGGCGGCGCGGCGGGCGCTGTGGCGACGATCTTCACCCAGAAGGCCCCGTTGGCGTTTCCACCGATGCCGAAGTCTTGCCCGCTGGCCGAACGCAAACGGAAGTATCCTTGATATGTTCCTGCTGCATCGGGTGCCCGTAGGGAGACCGATGCATCCACCGTCCCGCCCGGGGCAATGATCCCGCCCGTCAATGGGGAGGACAGGGCGGCGTTCATTTGATCCCCAGAAACAAAAACGAGCTGGTAACCGGAGGTCCAATCGCAGGATCCGATGTTCTTCAGCCG
>JARKNX010000218.1 GCA_029976025.1 Aggregatilineales bacterium
CATTATTCAGATCGACCCCCATGAGCAGGAGGCGATCACCCTGAAAAGGCTGGAAGCCTACGACGAGCGCCGCTATGGCAATACGCTCCTCTGGTTTTTTGAGAAGCCGGGGGAGTAGCAGGAACCGCGATTATGTAAAACGACCCGCGCAGAGGGTCGTTTTTATGATAATAGCTCGCGCGCCAGCGCTATGGCCTCTTCCGTCGTGCGAATCTCCCCAGCGGCCTGCGCCTCGCGGATTTCTTCCAGCAAACGGCCAATCTGTGGGCCGGACCTCAGATGCAGGGTATGCATCAGGTCCTTGCCAGTGACCAGCAGCGGGAGATTCGTCACGTTCCGTTCCCCGGACTCGAAGGCTCCGGCCAGCAGAATATCGATCGCCTGAAGGATGCGGCTCCACTGCTGTGCGTCCAGCGCCGGGCCAGCGTCTGCCAGCGCAGCCGCCATGCCCAGCAGGCAGATATCTCCCCCCGCCGGACCGCAATCGCGCCAGAAGCGGTATACATCCCGGCGAGACGGCGTTGCTCCCTCCAGCAGCGGCTGTAAGCGCCCGAAGTGTCGAATCACGGCGATAAGACGATCAATTTCTGGCCGGCTCAGGCGGAGGGCTGTGGCGCGCTTTTCGATAAGATGGAGGGAGTCGGGCTGGCCGGGCAGCGGCGGTGCCTGTTCAGCGGCCGCCTCGACGCATTCGCGCAGGAGCGCGGCCAGCGTCAGCAGCGCGGCATGGCTGCGGCCGTTAGGCCACCCCACCGCCAGATGCTCCTGAAGATGCGACCTGTGCCGGTCCAGATAATAGACAATCATGCCCAGCCCAACCTGGGCCGCGGTCCTGTCGGTCCGATCGGGGCCGATAGTCTGCAGTATGGCATCCTGCCGATCAATCGTCCGCAGCACGCGTTCCCAACGCTCATTCCCGCCCGGTGCACGCGGCAAGAGATCGACTTCGGGAATAATCAACCGGAGCAGCCCCAGGATGTCCAGAATACGGATAGCGGTTGCCTGCTGCCTGCCGCCGAGCAAGGCCATGAATTCATCCCGCACGCGCTCCGGCGAGATACGCACCAGCCCCGGGCCATACTGGCGGATGTCAGCCCGGGTGTCCGGCTCAATGCGCAGGCCGAAGCGCAGGCTCATCCGCACGGCGCGCAGCGCCCGCACCGGATCGCTGGCGATAGAGTCCGGGCTGCAGCGGCGCAGGATGCGGGCCTGCGCGTCTATGAGGCCGTTGAGCGGATCGAAGACCTGCGAGAGATCGCTGACCAGAGGGACGGCGACTGCATTGAGAGTGAAATCGCGCCCTTGCAGATCTGCCAGCAGATGTTCACCGCGAAAACGCGCTACATCAACCGTGATCGGCTGGCCCTGGTAGTTCACCAATGCACGCCCGGTCTCGCGCTCGCGATCGAGCTTGTAGAATGCCCCGTCGAAGTGATTGGCTATTTTGCGGGCGACTGCAAAAGCGTGGTCCGGGACGGCCAGATCGAAATCGTGCGCCGGATACCCCCAGAAAGCATCCCGCACAACCCCGCCCACCAGAAAAACAGCCTCAAACTCAGCCAGGAGTTCCTGCAACACAGGGGCGAACGGACTCCAGCGGAGCGGGCGGATCGGAAGCCGCAGTTCCCGGGCGGTGACCATCAGTCGTTGGTGGCCTCCGCAAATGCCCCCTGACGCACGATGCCGACGAAGGGTAGATTGCGGTAGTATTCGTCAAGATCCAGGCCATAGCCAAAGACGAATTTGTTCGGAATCTCGAAGCCGATATAGTCTACGTGAATATCGACTTCCCGCCGTTCTGACTTGCTGAGCAGTGTGCAAATTTTGATGCTGGCGGGCTGACGCACTTCCAGGGCGCGCCGGATATAGGTGAGGGTGTTCCCGCTGTCAATGATATCTTCCACAATCAGCAAATCGCGGCCAGCGATATCGGTGCTTAGATCCATTTCAATACGCACGGCGCCGCTGGACTCGCGGGCCTTCGCCCCATAACTGGATACGGCCATGAAGTCAATCTGATGCGGGATGGTGAGGTGGCGCATCAGATCGGCCAGAAAGAGGATGCCGCCCTTGAGGACGCAGATCAGGAGCAGGCCCTCAGTATGAGCGTAGTCGCGAGATATCTGCTGACCAAGTTCGGCGATTCGCATCTGGAGCACGGGCTGGTCGATCAGGATATCTTCCAGATAGTATTCATATGGCCTGGGCATATGGTGTCCCTCAATCCATATTGATGGTACAATAGACACCTAATTATAATGCATGTGCGGGAGAAACCCGGCTGTCGTATGTCACTTGCTCTCTATGTAGAATTATTATTGTAGTCCGGTCCGGTTATCACCCACCCCCGAGGAACAGGACAATATGGCAGAACAAGTCTACCTGACCCGCAAGGGTGCAGATGAATTACGTCTGGAATTGGATGAGCTGATCAATGTCAGGCGCCCGGCGCTCGCGGCGAAACTCAAAGATGCCAAAGAAATGGGCGATCTCTCGGAGAACGCCGATTATATTGATGCCAAGGAACAGCAGGGCTTTCTGGAAGGGCGGATTCGATATATCGAAAACATACTCCGGCTGGCTATCATTGTGGAGGATAACGACGGACCGTCCGGCGTAATTGGGGTTGGCTCCACAGTCACGATCCAGCTTAAGGGAGAGCCGCCGGAGACGTATACGATTGTTGGCGCTGCTGAGGCCAACCCGCGCGATGGCAAAATCTCTAACGAAAGCCCGCTGGGAGCCGCACTCATCGGCGCCAAAGCCGGCCAGAAAGTGTCTTATGAGGCGCCGGAAGGTATATTGAAATTCACTGTGCTGGAAATTCACTGATGCGCTTTGTCGCCAGTACAAAAGCCCCGCCGGATGACGGGGCTTTTGTATTGGGAAGGCGACGGATCAGCGTACCGGCGGCATGGGCACCGTGCCGGTGCTGTACATGTTCCCGATAGCCGTGCCGGGCGCCGATGAAGCGCCCTCTTTGGGGTAGGCGGCAATATCGAGCGTCAGGTTGTCGAAGTAGCTGTTCGGCGGGAGCGGGCCTTCGCCGTATTTGAGGTTGCGAATGGTCGCGACAATGCGCAGGGTCTGCGTCTCCAGCTCCACCGGAAGTCCGGGGCGGGCCAGCACTGCCTGACCCTTGGGGGCCAGATTGGCCCGAATGGCCTCGTCATTGTAGGCGTGTTCGCTCATAATGACTTTGGTGATGGTGCGGATATCATTCTTGTCGAACAGCCACACCTCAATCGCGGCGACCTTCTTGGGCGCCCCGACCCCAATAGTTTCCGAAATGCCGGCGCCGGTTTCCCCCAGGAAGCCGCCCGATTCGTCTTCGATGCTGAATGAATCGTCGTAGTAATCATCCCCGGTGAGGTAGGCCGACACAAATTCGCACACCGGACGGACCGCTGGCGGAGCCGCCTCAGCCACGCCTGCACCGCCGGGGACGCCCGGAAGGGGTGGGGGAGCGGCCATAGCGGCCGCACGCTGCTGGGCCGCTTCCTGAGTCAGGCGGCGGCGCTCCGCCTCTCGCTGGCGGGATTCGATCATTGCCGGATCGTCGGAAGCTTTATGGCGTGAAGGGATCAGCCCCCTGACGATGAGCTTGGCGGTCAGGCCGTACATACCCCACAGCACAATCACCACCGCCCCGATTACCAGGATCAGCAGTACCAGCAGCACCGGGGCGATCGCCTGAATGCCATCATACTGAATTCGCGTCAGCTCGGGATTCTCCGGGCCGGGCGCCAGCGGACGGATAGCTTCCAGCCGGCCAACAAGGGCCGGGTCCGTGCCACTGTTGGCGGCAACCAGACGGTTGATCACCGCCTGAGCATCGCCTACAAGAGTCAGTATCTGGCGGGTGTGGGATTCGGCCTGCGGGCCGAACAGCGCGTACTGATCAGCCGCCATCTTTGTCCATTCATCCTGGCTGCTGGTGTTCAGATGGACGGGATCGGCGTTGGTCCAGAGGACGGGGGCAATCGCGTAGGCCCAGACAAGGCCGACGACCAGGCCCACTACAAACACAACCAGGCCGACCAGGCGGGGCCGAACGCGCTGGATAGTGACCCGCCACTGTTCGAAAGTCTGGCTCGACTTTCTCTCCTCCGCAGGTGGTTTGATGCCTTTTTCAGCAGGAGACATAGACTTGACCTTTCTCGGAAAGTGAGCGCCGTGTCGTTCAACCTGGCACGTGAGCCAGTCTCGGTGACAAGTGGATGATATCTATTCTACAGAACCGGCAGCGAGTGCACAAATCATCGCTTAACGCTTCTTGAAGATATTATACAAAATGGAGATCAATGCAAGCGAAAAAAAGGACTCTGCCAGAGCAGGCAGAGTCCAGGACAGGAGATCGTCGCTGACTCAATCGAAATCCGCTGTCTGCTGGGCCGCCTCTGCAACCTGCTCGCGCGGAAAGGTTGAGTCGCATTTTATACAGCGGGCATGGTTGCGATTCTGCTCCACCAGCAGCCCGCCGCAATTCGGGCAGGGTCCCGGGAGCGGCTTCTTCCAGGAAGTGAATTCGCAGGCCGGGTAGTTGGAGCAGCCGTAAAAAGTCTTGCCGCGGCGCGTCTTTTTCTCGGTCAGGTCGCCGCCGCACTGAGGGCAGGAGACGCCGATCTTATCCAGCCAGGGTTCGGTGTAGCGGCAGTCGGGGTAGCGCGAACAGCCGATAAACTTACCGAACCGCCCGTAGCGCATAACCAGCGGGCTGCCGCAGGTCGGGCAGGGGCGGCCGATCGCCTCTTCGTGCTGCTGAGAGGGCAGGTGCTCGCGTGCGTAGCGCAGGCGCTCAGTGAATGGATCGTAAAACTTGCGCAGGAAAGGTATCCACTCCTGTTTCCCCGCGGCGATTGCGTCCAGCCTGTCTTCCAGATCAGCCGTGAAGTTGATGCTCAGCACTTCGGGGAAGTAAGTGACGAGCACATCATTCACCAGCTCGCCTGTTTCCGTTGGTATCAGGAAGCGCCCGTCCCGCGCCACATAATCGCGATTCTGGATCACGGCCAGAGTGGGGGCGTAGGTGCTGGGCCGCCCAATTCCGTTTTCCTCCAGCTCCCGCACCAGCGTCGCTTCAGTGTAGCGGGGCGGCGGCTGTGTGAAGCGCTGGCGCGGCAGCAGCCGGATTAACTTCAACAAATCGCTCCTGTGCAGCTCCGGCAGGATGCGCCCGGCGTCTTCATCAACTTCGGCGTCGAGGTCTGGAGCCTCCTCGTAGACTCTCAGGAAGCCCTGGAACTTAAGCAGGCTGCCCGATACGCGGAACAGATAGGGCGCGGGCGCCTGCCCGGGCAGGCCAGCGACAATGCCTACGCGCTGGGTTGTGTATACGGCGTTGGCCATCTGGCTGGCCACGAACCGCTGCCAGATCAGGCTGTACAACTGATGCTGGTCACGGGACAGGAATTTCTTGACGCTTTCCGGTGTGCGCTCCACACTGGTCGGCCGGATTGCCTCGTGAGCTTCCTGGGCGCTCCGCGATCGGGTCCTGTACTCCGGCGGATGAGCAGGCGCATAAGTCTTGCCATAGTTCTGGTGGATGAACGCCTGAGCCTTGATCTGAGCCTCTTTGGCGATCGTCATGCTGTCCGTACGCATATAGGTGATCAGGCCGACCTGGCCGGTCCCGATGTCGATGCCTTCGTACAACTGCTGGGCAACGCTCATTGTCCGGCGGGCATTGAAGTTCAGCCGTCGCGAGGCTTCCTGCTGCAGGGTGCTGGTGGTGAAGGGGGGAGAAGGCCGGCGTTGACGGGTGCCCTTGTGGACATCAAGGACCGTGTACTGGCTGTTCTCCAACGCCTCGATGTGCGGGCGGACATCGCCTTCCGTCTTGAAGGAAACATCCTGATCGGCAATCCGGATCAGCCTGGCAGTGAACTGAATGACCGGCTCTGCCTCCTGCACTATCTGTTTGCTCAACTCCGCGCTCAGAGTCCAGTATTCTTCAGGTACAAACGCGCGAATTTCGCGCTCGCGATCCACGACCAGACGCGAAGCGACACTTTGCACGCGCCCGGCAGACAGGCGGTTGCGCACTTTATCCCAGAGCAGCTCAGTGATGTTATAGCCAACCAGACGATCGAGGATGCGGCGGGCCTGCTGAGCATTCACCAGGTTGAGATTAAGCCGGTGCGGATGCTCGAATGCCTCGCGAATAGCGTCTTCGGTAATCTCGTGAAAGACCACCCGGCTGGTGCGCGCTGCGTCGATATCGGCCGCGGCAATCAGATGCCAGGCGATGGCTTCTCCCTCGCGATCCGGGTCGGTAGCCAGGTAGATTTCGCGCGCCCTGGCGGCGGCTTCTTTGAGTTCCTTGACGATCTGGCGCTTTTCGTTCGGGACGCGGTATTTAGGCGTGAAGTCGTTTTCAACATCCACCGAAAGCTGAGAGCGCAACAGATCGCGCACATGGCCGACCGACGCTTTGACTGTATATTTATTGCCCAGGAAGCGCTGCACCGTGCGCGCCTTGGCTGGCGACTCGACAATGACCAGCCGTCCGCGCTGATGAGGGGCGGGGCTGGGAGATGTCTTTTTGCCGGGGGTGGCCCGCTTGGGCTTGCGCGAAGGTTTTTCCACCGCCGCTGGTCTGGGCAGGCTGGCATGGGCTTCTGTCGCCCCCATGCGGAACAGCGATGTGCCGCACACGGCGCAGGTGCCCTTTGTTCCGGGCGCGCCGGTTTTAGTGTAAACAGCCTGTGGCTGACTTAGCTCGCGCTTGGTCTTACATTTGACACAGTAGGCTTGCAGTCCTTCGGTCATGGAATCTTTGCACTTCTCTCAATAATCCGATTCAGGTTACAGGTAGGTATCGGCCCCTTTGTCGCGGAGCTGGCGCACGACCTGGCGGATATCCTGGGCGCGGCTGCGATGGCAGATCAGGATTGCGTCATCAGTAGCCACGACCACCAGGTCCTCGACGCCGATGGTGACGACCATCTGATCGCTGACAATCAGGGTGTTGCTGGTATCGATCTGGATATGATTCTTGCCCTTGCCCCGGGCGATATTGCCGTCCTCATTGGATTCCAGTACGTCGTACAGCAGGTCCCAGCTTCCTACGTCGGTCCAGCCAATATCTACCGGAAAGACGGCGACACGCGGCGCGTTTTCCATGATAGCGTAGTCCAACTGGATGGAGGGCATCTGTTCCCACAGGCTGCTGATACGAGTATCAAGATCAGGCTGCCCCAGATGGGGCCTGATCTGCGTGAGCAGGCTGAATATATCGGGCCGCTGGCGCTCGAACTCAGCCAGAATATGCCGGGCTGGCCAGATAAACATCCCGCTGTTCCAGCTATAGAGGCCCGAGCTCAGGAATCTGATTGCTTTTTCAACCGTGGGCTTTTCAGTGAAGCTGTCAGCGCGGTAGCAGTCGAAGCCACCGTATCGCCCCAGAAGCTGGCCGCGCCTGATATAGCCGAACTCAATTGCCGGACGGGAGGGGGATACGCCCAGCGTCACGATCATGTCCTGCCGGGCGACCTCAACGGCAGCGGCCAGCACCTTGCGGTAGCGCTCAGTGTTGGCGATGTAATGGTCGGCGGAAAGGGTCGCAATGATGGCATCAGGATCGCGCTCAGCGATGAACAGGCTGCCCAGCCCGGCCGCCGGACCGCTATCGCGCCCGAACGGCTCCAGGATATAGTTTTCTGCCGGGATTTCAGGGACTTCTTCCTGGAACTGCTCGGCCATATCGCGGCGGGCAACCACGTACACGTGGTCAGGCTGCAGCAATGGCTGAAGGCGGCGGACAGTCATCTCGAACATGCTCTGCTGATCGTCAATGAGATTGAGCAGTTGTTTGGGGCGTGACTGCCGGCTCAACGGCCAGAGGCGGGTGCCTCCTCCGCCTGCCATGACCAGGGCGTAATAGTGATCGTTCTGGTTTTCCATAAGTTCAGGTCACTTATACTTTCGCTGTGCGGTTCATGCAGAAGCTCGACCGCGAGCCTGCTTCAATCCACTTTGTGCGGCGTGCGGGGTCCGCTGGCCAGCGCATACTGCATGCTGCCGATCTGCCGGACCATACCCTTGAGTTCCATCAAGGCCAGGGTGCTGCTGACCACGGCCACAGGGAGGGTCAGCAGACGGCACAGATCGTCAATGTGCAACGGCCCATCCCCCAGACTATTGATAATCAGCCGCTCCTGCTCGTTGGCCGGGGCGATCTTGCTGACCTCAGCCCGCGTCTGCGGCGTACCCCGCGTCATGTTCAGCTCATTGAGCACGTCGTCGGCGCTCATCACCAGTTTAGCCCCGTCCTGAATCAGCCGGTTGCTGCCCTTACTGCCGGCGCTGGTCGTCTGCCCCGGCACGGCGAAGACTTCGCGGCCCTGCTCAGCGGCGCTGTCCGCAGTCAGGAGCGCCCCGCTCTTGAGGGGGGCTTCCACAACAATCACACCCAGCGACAGCCCGCTGATCAGGTGATTGCGCGGCGGGAAGTTCTTGCTCTCGGCCAGCGTGCCGGGAGGGAATTCCGTAATCAGGGCGCCCTGCCGGGCGATACGCTGGGCGAGCTGGCGGTGTTCTGGCGGGTATACTGCGTCAATCCCACACGGAAGCACGGCGAGTGTGCGGCCTCCCGCGTCCAGTACACCCTGGTGCGCCGCCGCATCAACCCCCAGCGCCAGCCCGCTGACGATAGTCAGCCCGGCCTGCGCCAGCTCGCCGGCAAGCTGGTAGGCGGTATCGCGACCGTAAGCTGTAGCTTTACGAGTGCCCACGATGGCCACAGCCCAATTGTCTTCGGCGGTCAGAGTGCCGCGTATGTAAAGCACTGGCGGCGCTTCTGGCAGCTCTTTCAGCAGGGCCGGGTAATCCAGATCTTCCAGCGTGAGGGCGGTGACACCCAGGTCGTCAAGCATCTTCTGGATACTGTCCAGATTCAGCGTGCGGCGCGCCTCCAGCAGATTACCGATAGTGCGCCGGTCGAGGCCAGCTTCCTGAAGCGCGTGCGCATCGGCGTGCCAGGCATCCTTCAGACTGGGGAAGGCTTCACGCAGCCGCCTGAACCGGAGGGGTCCGACCCCGGCAACGTGGTTGAAGCCAATCCAGTACTGGCGCGCGCTCAAACCCCCGATCTCCTGTCCGGATCAGGAGCAATCTGTATTCGCACATAAGCTGCTCCTGCCCCTATGACGGAGAATCAGCATAGCAGGCGCGATATAGACTGTCAAGACATGTTTGAGACGGGTGTCAGTCGGGCAGCAGGCCGGGCAAGGGGGTGATCGTAATCCGTTTCTGCTCCAGATCGATATCCTGCACGACCTCGGGAATGTCCGGGATCAGAACCTCACCTCGCGTCCCACCGGTGACGACGAAGACATCATTGGCGCCGGTCTCCAGCACATCGCTGACCCGGCCCAGGGTCTCTCCCTGGTCGGTTACAACGACGGCACCGATGATCTCAAAGAGGTAGTACTCACCCTCTTCCAGCGGCACGGCGTTATCCAGAGCCACCATGAGAAACTGGTCACGGTAACGCTCGGCGTCTTCCCGGGTGGTGATTCCTTCCAGCCTGATCAGAACTGCGCCGCGGTGACGCCGCACCCCGCTTAACGTGAAGGCGGTAGCGCCAGACGCATCATACGGATCGCGACCAATATAGACCTGCTCAAGATCCGAGATGCGCTCGGGGTACGCGGTCACGATCTGGACGTTTATTTCGCCGCGGACGCCATGAGGGCGCGCGATACGGCCCAGGATCAAAAAGGAAGGCACGGAGGCGGGCGTCTGGCCCGCCTCATGAGATGGCTGAGCGGAGGCAGGCATGGGCTTAGATGATTTCCAGGGTGACGCGCTTGCCCTGCTTCGTAGACAGGACGCGCAGCAATGTGCGCAGCGCATTCGCCACACGCCCATTGCGGCCGATGACGCGGCCCATATCTTCAGGGGCTACATGCAGCTCCAGCATAACAGCGTTGCCGGTCACGATTTCTGATACGGAAACCTGTGAAGGGTCTTCGACCAGCGACTTGGCTACGTATTCCACCAGTTCTTTCACGGTGTCGCTCCTGTGCCTGCACGCCGGCAGTTCCGCAAGGGAGCAGCGCCGGCTGCAAAACCAAACAGACCTGGCGCGGCCAGGTCGAATATCTTCAGGAAAGCAGATTACTCAGCGTCGGCAACCGGTGCCTGGGCCTTTTTGGGCTTCGGCGCATACCGGGTCTTCGGGCTGATCTGGCGGGCAGAGGCGGCGGCTTCTGCTTCGGCGACCAGCGTTTCGACGCTTTCACCCTGGCGCAGCCGGCCAAAACGATCGAGCGTGCCGGACTGGGTCAGGAGGTAGTTGACGGTTTCGCTGGGCTGAGCGCCCACGCCCAGCCAGTACAGCACGCGGGCCTCTTCAAGTTCAATGGTGGCTGGCTCGGTGCGCGGGTTATAGAACCCGACCGCCTCCAGGAAGCCACCGTCGCGCGGGCTGCGCGAATCGGCGACGACAATACGATAGGCAGGCTGCCTCTTTGAACCAACACGACGTAGACGAATGCGAACCATCTTTGTGTGACCTTGCTCCTTATATTCGGCTGCGCTACCCGAACATGCCGGGGATTTTGGGCAGCCGCCCTTTGCCAATTTGCTGCATCATGTTCTGCATCTGCCGGAACTGCTTCAACAGCATGTTCACATCTTGAACGGTGGTGCCGCTGCCCTGAGCGACCCGGCGCTTACGGCTGGCGTTCAGGAGGCGCGGATCGCGGCGTTCCCGGGCGGTCATCGAATTGATGATGGCCTCGATCTTCTTGAACTGCAATTCCGCTTCTGACATATCCACATCTTTGGTCAGCCGCCCTACGCCCGGGATCATGTCCAGGAGTTGGCCGATCGGGCCGAGGCGCTTTACCTGCTGCATTTGCTGCCGGAAGTCCTCCAGGGTGAACTCGTTGCGCAACATCTTGCGCTGGAGCTTCTCAGCTTCGCGGGCATCGAACGTCTGCTCAGCCTTTTCGATCAGGCTGAGGATGTCGCCCATACCCAGGATGCGCGACGCCAGGCGATCCGGATGGAACACCTCCAGCGCGTCGAGCTTTTCCCCGGTCGCCAGGAACTTGATCGGCACGCCGGTTACCGCGCGCATGGAGATTGCTGCCCCACCGCGCGCGTCGCCATCGACCTTGGTCAGGACCAGGCCGGTGATGTCAAGCTGCGTGTCGAAGCCCTCGGCGATCCGCACGGCTTCCTGGCCGGTCATAGCGTCGGCAACCAGCAGAATCTCCGCCGGGTCGGCCAGCGCTTTGATAGCGGCCAGCTCAGCCATCATCGACTCGTCGATCTGCAAACGACCGGCGGTGTCAACGATGACCACGGAGGCGTCGGCATCTCTGGCGGCCTGCAAACCGTGCCGGACGATCTCCGGCGGCGCGACCGTGATGCCTTCTTCCCAGTAGGGGACGCTGATCTGTTTGGCCAGGGTGACCAACTGATCCACCGCTGCTGGACGGTAGGTGTCAGCGGCAATCAGATAGGGTCGCTTGTTTTGCCGTCGCAGGTGCAGGGCCAGTTTGGCGGCGGTTGTGGTCTTGCCGGAACCCTGCAACCCGACCATCATGATCACGCGAGGAGAAGGGCCGCTGAGATTCAGCCGCCCGGCCTCGCCAAGGGTGGCGATCAACTCCTCATGGACGATTTTGACTACCTGCTGCGCCGGATTGAGGTTCTTGGTGACCTCCGCTCCGACTGCGCGGGCCTTGACCCGGGCGATGAAGTCCTTTGCCACCTTCAGGTTGACATCGGCTTCCAGCAGGGCCATGCGGACTTCTCGCATCGCCTTATCAACATCGTCCTCGGTCAGCTTACCGCGACCGGCAAGCTGGTCGAAAACCTCCTGAAGTCTTTCGGTCAGGCTCTCAAACATGCGACGTATTCCCTCTGGGCCAGACGGGGATTGTAGTGGATAGCCGGTTGTTCGTCAAGGTTAGTTGTTGCGCCTGGATTGCCGCCCGCGGCGGAGGATGAGCCTGGTGAAATCCCCCTTTTTTGTTATGATGAGCCGCTATGACGAACCCATTTGAACTGCCTTATTCCCCTCCTCTACGGCCTGTCCAGCAGCGGCGTCGGCGCTCTGGCTCCTGTCAGAGTGGCTGTTTGTGGCTCTTGCTGGGCGGCCTGATTGCCCTGAGCATCCCCATTTTTCTGGTTGGCCTGGGGTTGATGCTCTACTTCCTCTTCCCCCCGGGACCGCAAAACGTTGTCCTGATGGGGTTGGACGCGCGCCCCGGTGAGGGGTTCACTGCCCGCACCGACTCGATCATGATCGCCGGGGTACAGCCAGACAGCCTGGACTTCAGCCTGCTGTCGATCCCGCGCGATCTGTTCATCAACACGCCCGGCTACGGTATGCAGCGCGTCAATACTGTGAATGTGCTGGGGGAGATGGAAGCCGCCGGGCGAGGAGGCTCGCTGCTACAGGAAACACTGGCTAACAGCCTGGGTATCAGGATTGATGGCTACGTCCGGATCAACTTCGATGCGTTTGTCAATTTTGTGGATGCGCTGGGCGGCATCGATGTCGATGTTCCCGGCACAATTGTTGACTATGAATATCCTACCGAGGACTATGGCACGACGACAATTCGCTTTGAGGCCGGCTGGCAGCATATGACCGGGGAACAGGCGCTGGCGTATGCCCGCACCCGCCACGCTGACGACGATTACCGGCGGGCGGAGCGCCAGCAGCAGGTAGTAATGGGCAGCGCCAGAGCTGCGCTGAATCCGCTCAACTGGCTCCGCCTGCCAGGCGCAATCGCCATATTCATGCAATCTGTAGATTCCAACCTGACTCTGGGCGACTTCCTGCGGATGACCCCCCCTGTGCTTTTCGATGCTCTGACCGATAGCATCGACCACCGGGTGATCGATCGCGATGTTATCACGCTGTCACCGGAGGGGTATGCGGTGCCTGATTATGCTGCGCTGGCTCCGTGGATTGACGCCCATTTGAAGTGAGATCAGCGCAGTTCGGCGTGCAGCTTTTCGTAAGCGCCGTCCCACTGCTTCGACGACCGGGTGACGCGCGTCACCTTAATATCCGAAAAGCGCGGCAGTAACTTCATCATCAGGTCGGGCAGGCCGTCCCAGTGATCGGTACGGATCAGGTTTTCAATCTGCGCCGCGGCGTTGCCCACCCAACCCCACCGCTGGCGGAGCTGCTCCGCCTTCATCCAGTAGTCGCGCTTTTCCCAGACTGCAGCTGAATCTTCAATGCCCTGTTCAATTTCGCGGAGGCTGAAGACCAGACAGGCGGCCATGTCTTTGGCTTCTTCATCAATGGCTGTCTTCTGGCTGAGATGTCGCAGCACCTCAGCACAGGTGCGCATCAGGCGATTGCGGGTTTTACCGGTACTATCGGGGTTAATTACACGGCCCATACGATATACATTCCTTACAGTATAAAGGAGTCTAATGTATATGACGTTACCTGTCCGTCTGGCCACTGTCAAGGCTGAGGATCTGGCAAGAATGACAATCGAAGGTGCGCGGTCTGCTGCGGGGTCGTCTCTCTGTCTACGAGTCCGGCTGCGCCGTGAAATATGAAACAAAAAGCCTGCCAGGGCGGCAGGCTTTTTGCGGTACTGCAGTGTAAACCTTACAGCGCGTTGACGATGTTGCTGAAAATGTTGCCGATAGCCGGGCCGAGCAGGGCGAGGATGACAATCACGACGACGGCAACCAGCACCAGAATGAGAGCGTACTCGACAAGACCCTGACCTTCTTCACGCGGTAGGTACAACATGTTGAAAATTCCTCCTAGATGATTTGGATATAGCGCCCTTGATTAGGCTAACCATAAGTTAGCACAGCTTGGAATCTTCGTCAACGGCCAGACGACCTTTTTTATATAAAATTTATGTTTAAGTGTGATCGTGAACTTTCGGCAATTAATTCTTCATTCTTTTGCGATTGGCCTCCTCATTCCTTGATGCTGCCTGCTCTATAGCAAGGGGGAGGGCCGCATGTTACAATGCCCGCCGAGGTTATCCCGATAGAGAGCTTGAAAGCAGAGTCGGAGACGTGATGGCAGGTGCGGATCAGGCAGGGGATTGCCCGGTTATCATGGTCGTGGATGATGACTGGATGAACCGGGAGGTCCTGCAGGCGTATCTGGAGGCAGACGGGTGTTGTGTCATCCTGGCGCATGACGGCTCTGAGGCGTTGCGCCTGGTGGCGGAGACACCGCCGGACCTGGTCCTGCTGGACATCAATATGCCCGGCATGAGCGGTTATGAAGTGTGTGCCCGCCTCAAAAATGATGAACGGACGCAGTTCATCCCGGTGGTGATGGTGACAGCCCTGGAGGCGGAGCAGGACCGCATCAGGGCGATTCAGGCGGGGGCTGATGATTTCCTGACCAAGCCTTTCAATTCCCTGCTGATGCGGACGCGCGTCCGCAGCCTGCTGTGTATCAAGCAGCTTCATGATGAGCTGGAGAGCCGCAATAATCTCCTGCGGCGGGTGCTGAACCGGTACGTGAATGAGGATATCGTGGAAACTATCCTCGTCGATCCGGATCGTTACCTGAAGCTGGGGGGTGAGACCTCGACGGTGACCGTATTTTTTGCCGATATCCGGGGGTTTACGGCGTTTGCCGAGCGCAAACCCGCCCATGAAGTCCTGCACATTCTCAACCGTATCTTCGGCGCTTTGACAGAAGTAATCTTCGAGCATCACGGGACGCTGGACAAATACATTGGCGATGAGCTGATGGCCTTCTACGGCGCGCCGGTCCCTACCGGCGATGACCCCTTGAATGCCCTGCACACTGCTCTGCAGATGCAGACCGTATTCCGCCAGGTTTGCGCTGAGATCGCATACCCCGGCGTGGAAAGGCTTGGGCTGGGCATCGGGCTGCACAGCGGTGAGGCGGCGGTGGGGAATGTCGGCTCAGAGCGGATGATGAGCTACACCGTAATCGGCGATGTCGTGAACACGGCGCGCCGCATTCAACAGGCTGCCGAAAGCGGCGCTATCCTGCTCAGCGAGGCGACTTTCCGGTTGGCCGAATCGCAGATTGAAGCCGAACGCCTGTCGGCCCGGATGTTCTCCGGCAAAAGCGAGCCTATCGTAGTCTACCGGCTGACCGGGATCAGGCCGAAACTGTCGGGGTGAACAGGACATCAGCAGGTGTGCGTAGGGCAACCGTGGCGCGCGCGTCAAGCGATTGCTAGAAACCTGCCTGTACAATCCAGAGGCAGGGAGTGTCACAAAATACCGTTATTGTGATTGAGGTCTGCTGTGTCATCTCGCCGTTTCGGATGGTCTGGCCCACCGGCGTGGCTGGTGATTTTTGTCGCGGCTTTGCTGGTGTTCGGCGCCTACTTCGTCTGGAATGGGGTGCGGAGCTATCTGTCCGGCTCCTTCACAGCGATTGGACAGGCTACCAGACAGGTGGAGGCCACCGCTACGGCGGGCGTCCTGCCGACCTCCGACTCGCGTTTCACGCCCCCTCCTACGCGCACCCCGATCCCGGAATGTCAGGATTTTGTGGTGATTGTGCCAGAAGCGATTGTGCGCCAGTGCCCGAGCCGCAACTGCCCGGTTATGGAGACAAGACGCCAGGCCGAATCTATATGTGTGCTCCAGCGCGACCCGGCCAATGACGAATGGTTTGCGGTAGACCTGGACGATAGCCCATTCTTTGTGACAATAGGCTATATGCACGAGAGTCTGCTCCGGGCGGTGAACCCGACTCCTACACCGACCCGGACGGGCACGCCCATCCCCACTGTCACCGACTTTCCTTCAAACACTCCGTTGCCCACTCCTCTGCCGTCGCGCCCTTCTGATTCGCCTGTTCCTCCTACGCTGACGCCTACTCCCACGGCTTCCCCGACTCTTCCCCTGGTCTCCGGCTGATGATCGGGGGCTGCTCCCTTGCGCTGCCGCCCCGCAGCCGTCACAATTCGCAGTAGCGACTTCATGCGAGGAGGCGCGGGATGAGATGGCGAATTCTGGGCCTGGCGATGGGACTGGCACTGTTGACAGCGTGTGCAGGGCCGTCGCGGGGCACCTACCTGGGCGAACTGGCGGTTATTCGCACAGCCGATGGCGAGTTCGTGTGCGCGCCGACCGGGAATGAGCCAACTCGTTTCGACCAGCCTGAAGAGGTTATCGACCCCGATAAGAATTACCTGGCGATTATCACTATGGCTGATGGACAGGAGATCGTGATAGCCCTCTTCACACAGGACGCTCCGATCACAGTTAACAGCTTTGTGTTTCTGGCCTGTCAGGGCTTCTTTGATGACATCACCTTTCACCGGGTGATTCCGGGGTTTGTGGCTCAGAGCGGCGATCCCAGCGCTTCCGGGCGGGGCGACGCCGGCTATACGCTCGCAGATGAATACCTGAACGGCCATGTTTTCGATCGTCCGGGCATGGTGGCTATGGCTAACATAGGCAGGCCTCAATCGGCGGGCAGCCAGTTTTTTATCACCTACAACCCGATCCTGGAGCTGAACGGAGCGTACACAATCTTCGGTGAGGTGGTTGAAGGCATGGCCGTTGTTGATGCGCTGACACCGCGCGACCCTGACACCGCCCTGCAACCCGGCGATGTTATTCGCAGCATCCGCATCATGGAGATTCCGTGACGGGGTGGAATCGTCACCCTGAATTCAGAGGAGCGGGGCAGGGGTGGCGGGATAACCAGGGAGTATTTCTGGCTTTTAAGGTCAGAACGCGGTTTGAATCGAGGGCCGGAGTGGACTTCGCATTTGCGCATATCCCCCGGTCCGTATAGGATGAATGGTGATAACCGGGCTAGGGAGAGAGGAAGCCATGAATCGAACCGCTCGCTGGTTGCTGCTGGTTCTGCTCATGATCAGCGTGATGCCGCTGATGGATGGAGCTGCGTATGCACAAACGGGCACCACGGTCAGCGTGGTGTGCAATCAATATCTGCGCGCAGAGCCGATAGATGCTGCTGCGCGTGTGGGGCTGATGAACCCCGGCGAGACCCATGCGGTCCTGGGGCGGTCGGGCGGCTGGTTATACATCGAAATCAGCCCGACACTTCAGGGGTGGGCCTATTATGGCAACTGCCTGTATCTGAATGGCGAGCTTGATTCCCTGCCTGTCCTGGATCCGGCGCAAATTGCTTTGCAGGCCAGCGCCGCGCCTCCGGCGGCAACGGTGGTATGCAATCAATACCTGCGGCGTTATCCCTCTTCGGATGGAATAGTGATCCGCATCCTCGGGGTTGGAGAAGCGCTGAGTGTCGGCGGGCGAACGACAGCCGGCGACTGGATGCTGGTCACCACGCGCGACGGTCAGGTCGGCTGGACTGGCTTCACTAATTGCATCTCAGTGACCGGCAACTTCCTGGCCGCGCCAATCGCTGATCCGGGCGTTACGTACAGCGGCCCACCGGCGATTGATGTGACCTGTGAGCAGTATGTCCGCGTCCGGCCCAGCACAGAAGCGGCCAGGATAGCCATTATGTATCCGGCGGATGATCTGTGGTCCGTGAACGGGCGCGACGCCAGAGGATCGTGGTTTTTTGTCACCAATGCCGATGGCGGATTCACCGGTTGGACGGCTAACAGTAACTGCACCACGCTGCTTGGCGACTTCCGGGCGATTCCGATTGTCCCGGAAGATACCTTCACGACAATTACCGGCGAGCCGGTAGCCATGCTGGCCTGTTCGCAGTACCTCCGCGCTTTCCCCGCCAATGAAGGCCGGCGCCTGGCCGTGATGGACCCGAGCTGGGGTGTGCTGAACCTCCTGGGCCGTACCGCCGATTTCGGCTGGGTGTATGTGAATACGGCGGATGGGCAGGAAGGATGGACGGCGACCGGCAACTGCCTGGTGGCGCAGGGAAATCTGGCGAGCCTGCCAGTTCTGGAAAGCGCCGGCCTCCTGACTTCTGCCGGCGATCCGACGGTGCGCATCGTCTGCTCGCAGTATTTGCGCTCTCGTCCGGAGGCGGAAGCGACGCGACTGGCGATCATGAATCCCGGCGAGCTTTATGAGATTGCCGGGCGCTCTCGCGATGGCAACTGGCTCTACCTGCGTAATGACAGCTTCGAGGGTTGGGCGGCGTGGGGGAACTGCCTGGAGACCCGGGGCAATGTCCAGGCAGCGCCGGTCGTGGACCTGACTTATACGGGTGAGCCGATCGCTTCTGTCACGTGCACGCAGTACCTGCGGGCGGCGCCCAGCATGGGCGCTCAGACACTGGACCCGATGCCCGCGGGGACCGCCCTGCAGATTCTGGGGCGCAGCCAGGATGGCTCATGGGTGTACGTCCAGAAATCCGATGGATCGCAGGGATGGACCGCGCTGGGCTCCTGCCTGAATGTCCTGGGCAATGTTTACAGCCGGCCAGTTCTTGTGCCGGGTGGATATGATGGCCCGCCCAGAGCCGTTGTTAACTGCTCGCAGTTCCTGCGGGCGACGCCAAATGATAACGGCGAGAAGCTGATGGTCATCAACGGCGTGGAAGGCCCGCTGTGGATTACTGGCCGCAATGCGAACTCCACCTGGATGCAAATCACGCTGGAAGACGGCCGCGTTGGATGGGCAGCGACAGGTATCTGCCTGGGCGTTGAGGGTAACTTCTACACCGTGCCTGAAGTAGCCGTCGTGCAGGCTGTCCACAGCGGCCCGCCGCTGGCTACAGTGACCTGCTCGCAAAATCTGCGCAGCCTGCCGGATGAGGCGTCGCCGAAGCTGGCTATCCTGAACGGCACCGAAGGGCTGCTGACAATCACCGGGCGGTCAGCGGACGGCAACTGGATGCAGATCACGCTGGAGAACGGCACGACGGGCTGGGCGGCAACCGGAGTATGTCTGGGCGTCGAAGGCGATCTTAACGCAGCGCCGGTGGTGGAGATTACCTCTCCGCTCTACAGCGGCCCGCCGATCGCATCGCTGGCCTGCACACAGTATCTCCGCGAACAGCCAACTTCAGAAGGCGCCCGGCTGTCCATTTTGCGCCCCGAAGATGGCCTCCTGACCATCCTCGGTCGCAACGAAAACACCTCCTGGCTGTACATTCAGGCCGCGGATGGCACAGAGGGATGGACCGCCAACGGAACCTGTCTGGTTGTTCAGGGCCGCCTGAATGTGCTGCCAGTTCGCCAGATCACGGGGTACAACGGCCCGGCCGTGGCCGATATCGTCTGCGACACCAACCTGCGCCGCACGCCGACCAGGGATGGCGCTATCCTGACTGTGCTCCCGGCTGATACCGGGCTGTTCAATGTCCTGGCCCGCAATGAAGGCTCCGAATGGCTGCTGTTGGAAGGCTCCAATGGCCTGGCCGGGTGGGTCAGCCTGGGCAGTTGTGTTCAGACGCAGGGCAACGTGGCCAGCGTCCCTGTGCCCAATACGCTGGTTTCCGATCCATCGTACTGGACGGTGCTTCAGGCGGTCGGGGCTTGCAACGGGTCCGACCAGGCCAGCCAGGTTATCGCTTCCTACAACCGCACCGCGCCAATTGGGCCGGTCAGCCGGCGCTGCACCAGCAGCGAAGACGGCCTGCGCGCCCTGACTCAGTTCCAGGCGGATATCGCTATCGTGGAGGGGGCGTGCCCCGGCTTCCAGCAGGTGACGCTGAGCGGCGGACAGACGCTTTGCCACCGTTTCCTGCGCACGACGCAGGTGGATGACTTCATGAATTACGCGCGCGGACGGTAGCGCCCGCATAGTCAGCATAAGTTACGAAGAGGGAGGGGCGCTGTGAAGCGCCCCTTCTTTCATCCTGATCTTGAAAGGGTGTGCCGGATGCCAGCGCCATTTACTGCGGCGGCGTATGAACGCCTGTGTCGCGCCGTCAGAGATTCCGGGCTTCGCCCGTTGCGGGTTGTCGATTATCTTGAGGCACGCCCCCGGACCGGCTTTGTGATTTTGCGTTACGATGTGGACGCCCGGCCCGATCACGCGGTGTGGATGGCACATCTTCTGTATCGTCACGGCTTATGCGGCTCGTTTTACTGGCATGCTGCGCCGCCCCGCCTGCATCGTCTCGATTGCATGAGAGAAGTGGCGGCGCTTGGACATGAACTCGGCTACCATCATGACGCGCTCGCTCGCTGCAAAGGGGATATCGAGGCCGCCGCGACGCAGTTCGCCCGGGACATAGCGACTTTCCGGGCCGAGGGATTCGATATCCGGACGGCGGCGGCTCACGGCTCCCCCGGATTTGACACCCAGCAGTTGCTCCGGGAACGGCCCGATTTGCTGGCCGCCTGTGCTCTGACCGGCGAAGCCTATGCCAGCATTGACTTCTCCCACGTGCAATATATCAGCGACGCGGGGTGGGCGTGGCGAAAGTTTCCGCTGCGCGTTGATGCGCAGCAGGTGCGGGCTGAGAGGGGGGCGGGCAGCTTCCCGGTGCTGCGCGATGCAGACGTGCTTTTGCTGCTGGCCGACACGACGGCGCGCCTGTATCTTAACACCCACCCGGAGCTGTGGTTCGCTTCCGCCTGGGAGGCGCGTTTCCGGCGCTGGCGTCGCCGGGCCGGGCGGGGCGTGCAGCAGATGTTGCGCGGACGGGGGTAGCGCGGCGGACCATGCAAAAGCAGCGACTGCGCCAGTTCGGTATTGAAACCGCGATTTATGCCGCCGTCCTGATCGTCGTGCGGCTGCTGGCTATGATCGCGATCGCCGTCTACGCCCGATGGCTTCTGCCAGATGAGCTGGGCCTGCTCGATATCAGCCTGGCGGTGCAGGCCCTGCTGCTGGCGCTGGGGGCGCTGGGGCTGCGGGCGGCTATCAAGCTCTTCTGGTTTGAGGACGCTGATCCGCGGGCGGCGAATACCACGGCGCTGGTTGCGCAAAGCGTGGCAGCCTCCACCCTGGCAGTCGGGGGTATGATTCTGGCTCCCGCTATGAGTGCGATCCTGCTGGGCGGGGAGGCCCGATTCGTGGTCTTTGTGCTGGCTTCAGCGACTGTCCCGTTCATCCTGATGCAGGACTACACCGCCGGGATGCTGCGCGTGGTGCAGCGGCCCTGGTCTTTCGCCCTGGTGGTCGTGGGGACGGCAGCGCTTCAGGCCGGACTGGGAATCTGGCTGGTGGCGGGGCAGGGGCTGGGCGCCGAGGGCATCCTGCTGGGAGGGCTGGCGGCGCAGATTGCAACGGCGCTGGCGGGCCTGTGGCTGATTCGACGGACACTGTCCCGGCGCTTTTCAGCGGTCTCACTGCGCAGCATGCTGGTGTACGGCGTGCCACTCGTGCCTGTGGACCTGCTGCGGTGGACGACGGCGAATGTCAGCCGTATTTTCTTCGGGTTCTACGGATTGCTGGCAGCGGCGGGCGTCTTCGGGATTGGCTTCCGGATCGGCGTGCTGGTGCTGGTGGCAACCCAGGCTTTTGAATTGAGCTGGGTGCCGTTTGCCCTTTCGGTCGGGCAGCAGCAAGATGCACCCGCTCTCTACGCGCGCGGCGCGCTGATGTATGCCCTCCTGGTGGGCACAATAACGGGGGCAGTGGGGTTGTTTGCCGGAGAGCTTACAACCATCCTGGCTGCACCTGCTTATGCGGAGGCGGCGGCGCTCGTGCCGCTGATCGGGCTGGCCCATGCCGCCGGAGGGAGCGTGACGGTCCTGGGCATTAGCGCCCTGGTCACCCGCCGGACCGGACGCCTGAGCGCCGCGGTCGCCGTCGGGGCGGCGACAACGCTGCTGTTGACGATCCCTGGCATTGGCGCGTTTGGCGCTGCTGGCGCCGCCTGGAGCCTGCTGGCCGGCCAGGTTGTCGGCGCTGCCCTTCTGGTTGCGCTGACCCGGGGCCTGCTGCCTGTCCCTTATAACTGGCGGATTCTGGGCCTGATAGTGATTCTCACGGCCGGCCTGTGCCTGCTGGGCGCCGTCTGGCCGGCCATGCCCATACTCGTATCTGTCGCGCTGAAAGGGGCGATCCTGATTCTGGGACTCCTCGGGCTGGGGCGGGCGACCGGCATAGTGGGCCGGGAGGACCTGAGGCGATTACTCCGGCGGCTGGTAAGCCAGTAGCGCAGCTTCGCGCAGGGCGTTGACCTGCGGAAGGCCAGCCTGCGTCATGATAATGTTGCGGCTTCGATCCAGCACCAGAAAGGCGGGCACTGACCGCACTCCGTAGGAAGCGGCGATTGCACGCCCCGGCTCGCTGAGGATATCGATTCGAATCACCTGCGCCCGCCCGATCAGATCAGCTTCCAGCCCGTCCACGACGGGCTTTGAGAGCAGACACGGCGTTCAGAGATTGGAGTAAAAAGAGAGGACGGTCGGCTGCCCGTTCGCCAGCAATGATTCGAAATCTCCGAGGGAATCCAGCGGCGTAGGCGTTGTGAACAGGAAAATACGCACCAGAATCAGCAATATCAGCAGCACCAGCAGGGTGGTGATATTGGGGTGGCGCCGAAAAAATCCAAACCGTTCAGCTCGAGTCACGCCTGTCTCCTCTCAGGTCATCAACAGCCTCGCCGGAGTTTCCCGGCGGGCTACCCGCCCTCAGTTCTGAAATATAACACCTTCCGGGTGAACTATCTGGCCGCCGATAATCACCTGCTCCACCAGATTCACGCCAAAGTGATAGCCCAGCTCGCGATAATCGCCTGGCTCCCAGATGACGAGATCAGCGACATATCCCGGCTGCAGACTGCCGACATAACGCCCCATGTTCACTGCCCAGGCGGCATTGAGGGTGCAGGCGACCAGGGCCTGGGCCGGAGTCAACCGGTGGTACCGCGTCGCCAGGGCGAGCACAAACTGCATGTTTTCTGTCCAGGCCGGGCCGGGGTTGCAGTCTGTAGCCAGGGCGAGGATAGCGCCAGCATCCAGCAGTTTGTGGGCCGGGGGGTAGTGACTGGCTCCCAGCCCGAACGGCGTAGTCGGCAGGGAGACGGCGACTGTGTCGCTGCCGCCGATCAGGGCGATTTCTTCGTCAGAGGTAACATCAAGATGATCGAGCGAGACCGCGCCAAGCTCTACCCCCAGCCGCGCGCCCCCCAGATTGTCAAATTCATCCACATGAATCTTGAGCTTCAGGCCCATCTGCTGCGCCGCTTGCAGGATACGACGAGTCTGCGCGAGGGAGAAGGCGCCCGTCTCACAGAAGACGTCGCAGAACAGGTCGCCGGGCCAGCGCTCTGCCCTCCAGGCGGCGACGGCGGGCAGCATCTCCTCTACGACCAGCCACACATACCCGTCCGGATCGTCGATATATTCGGCGGGGAAGGCGTGCGCGCCCAGGAAAGTAGGCACAATGCGAACCGGGCGCTTTGAGGCCAGGGCGACGATCGCATCCAGCATCTTGATCTCAGCAGCGGTTTCCAGCCCGTAACCGGACTTGATCTCAATTGTCGTCGTGCCATGCGCCAGCGCGGTATCCAGGCGGGGCAGGGCGGCGCGGATCAGCTCATCCAGAGAGGCGGCGCGGGTGGCGCGTGTGGTATGGGCAATCCCGCCGCCCTCAGCCATGATCTCCTGATAGGTGGCGCCGGCGATCCGCCGCTCGAATTCGGCTGCCCGGTCGCCAGCCCATACCAGATGGGTGTGCGGGTCCACCAGGCCCGGCGTGATCAGGCGCCCGGCGGCGTCGATCACCTTTGTGGCAGTGTAGGTGCTCTCTATTGCCGCAGTCGTTCCGGTGGCTGCGATCAGGCCATCCCGGATAGCCACCGCGCCGTGCTCGATCAAACCCAGATCACCCAGCGCGTGGCCACGCTGGGGACCTCCGTTATGGGTCGGGATGGTACAGATCTGTCGGGCATTGGTGATGAGCAGGTCCGCCTGCTGCTTCATAGGTAACCCCCGCGCCAATTGTGCATACTTCGTGAGAGTTCAGTGCGGGGAGATTGTAGCGCATTTATCGGCATTGCGTGGCAGTCCGTAGGGCAGGCGGCAGGCGCCGGACCAGTACAGCCGGCGGAACTGTGGCATACTGGGAAGCACATTGATGCTTTCGTCCACGTTACAGGAGCGAGTAAAATGCGTCGAATACTGCTTCTGGCGCTCATGGCGGTGATGTTGAATACGGCGCCGGCGCTGGCACAGGGCGGTGAGACCGGCCTGCCGTCCGCGGCGCGGCTGGAAGGCTTCCGCCATGAATATCAGGGCTGGAATAACTGCGGGCCGGCGACGCTGGCTATAACGCTCAGCTACTATAGCTGGCCCGGCGATCAGTTCACGGCGGCGGTCTGGCTCAAGCCCAACCCGGAAGATAAGAATGTCAGCGCCTGGCAGATGGCGGAATATGTGGATCGCTTCACAGAAGAGCGGGCGCTCGTGCGTTACGGAGGGGACCTGAATCTGCTGCGCCGGCTGATCGTGAATGGCTTCCCCGTTGTGGTGACCGCGGGTTACGAACCGGAAGGGTACGACTGGATGGGCCACTACCTGCTGGCGATGGGTTACGATGACGACGCCGGCACAATCCTGACCCAGGATACGTTTCTGGGGCCGGATACCCTGTACTCGCAGGAGGAATTTGACCGCTTCTGGAGGCATTTCAACCGGCAGTATCTCGTTGTCTACCCGCCGGAGCGCGAAGCAGAACTCCTGGCTTTGCTGGGCGATCAGGCTGATCCGCAGCAGAATGCCGCTCACGCTCTGGATGTCGCCCGGCAGGAGGCGGCGGCCAACACCGACGATCCATTCGCCTGGTTCAACATGGGGACCAGCTTTGAGCTGCTGGGGATGTACGCGCAGGCGGCAGTCGCCTTCGATCAGGCGCGCAACGCCGGGGAGGGCCTGCCCTGGCGGATGCTGTGGTATCAGTTTGGCCCATTCGAGGCTTACTACCACACGGGCCGTTTCCAGGATGTCCTGGACCTGGCGGCATATAATCTGGCCACGACCCCCGATGGTGAGCACCCGATCGAGGAAACTTACTATTATGCTGGCCTGGCCCGGGAGGCGCTTGGAGAGCATGATCGGGCGGTGAGCAATCTGCGGCAGGCGGTATTCCTGAATCCTAACTTTGCCCCTGCTGTTGAAGCTCTGACTGATATTGCCGGCGGATGATACGCCGACATTCATAACCTGGATCAGATTCGATGCCACCCCGGATGCTCTCTTATCGCCTCTTCACACCCGCCGATCAGGCGGCAGTTCTTGACCTGATCGGACGCGCCAGCTACGTTCACCGCCACCTGGACTGGCAGCCGGGCGACGCCTGGCTGACGGACCCGGAGATGGTTGCCGGCGTCGGCTGGTGCCACAATCAGGCCGCGGCGTTGATGGCATTTTCGCCGACGACGGTGGGGGTGAGCTGGCTGCGGGTAGTGGCCCTGGATGGTGATCTGCCCGCCCAGGTTGTGGTCCGTGAATTGTGGGATTTTCTGCGGCCTGCTCTGTGGAAGCGCGGAGTCCGGCGGATTTGCGTCCTGATGCTGGAGACGTGGCTGTATCCTTCCCTGGCATTGTTGGGCTTCGTGCCGGTTGAGGAGATCGTCACGCTTCAGCGTATCTGGGACGATCCGGAGGACTTCGCGATTGCCCGGCCTCCCGGTGTGACTTTACGGCCGGCGGAGGCGACCGATCTGGAGGCTGTTTTGCGGATAGATCACACGGCCTTTGAGGTTCGCTGGCAGATGCGGCCCCGCGATCTGGCGATTGTCCGCGAGGAGGCGCTGTCTTTCACGCTGGCGGAATGGGAAGGGCAGGTCGCCGGCTACGAGATCTCGCTGCGCTATGATAGCGGCATACACCTGGCCCGGCTGGCAACTGCCCCGCACCGACAGGGGCAGGGCATCGGGAGTGCGCTGGTCGCCCACGTCCTGTATTTTGCCAACCGCCTGGGGATATCCGCGCTCACGGTGAATACACAGGCCAGCAACGCCGCCTCTCTGCATCTGTACCAGCGTTATGGCTTTCGGATGATCGGTGAAGGCTTCACTGTGCTGGAGGCCCGGCTTCCTGATTCTCCGGGCATGGTGTAAGCGCGCAGACCTGTTCCCGCGCCTGCTGAACTTCTGCGTTGTGCTCGCTGTGGTTTTGGACGGCGCTGCGGCACTCTTCTGAATGGACCCCTTTTTCAGCGCAGACGGTGTTCATAGTTTCGGCGGCTGTCAGAGCGCCCTGACCGTAGGCGATCCACTGCTGCAGCGCCGCCCGCAGATCGTCACTGCTGCCGGCGAAGGTGTCCGTGGCAGAGCGCAGACTTTCCAGCACTCCGTAAGCCTGCGCAGGCTCGCTCAGGCGCACCATTTGCCGGTCTATGGCGGCGATCAAAGCCGGCAGGTTGTCCGGATGTGGAAGCGCCTCCGATCGCTGCCCTCCGTCTCCGGCGGGTGAGGGAGGGGCGCTGTTCCGGGCAGCCAGGACCGCGATCACGACGACAGCCGCAATCAAGCCCAGCACCAGCAGAAGCAGCCACGGTTTTCTGCTCCGCCGGGAGTTTCCGTGCACGATGATGGAGGGGGTCGCCTGCGGCGCAAGCGGTGCGGGGGCGGGCCATTCGTTGCCCGCCCCGGAGGATGGATAGGCCGGAGGGGAGGCCGCCGGCGGCTCATCCCATCCTGCTTCTCGTGAGCTGCTCTCGATCCGGACAAAAAGCGGCACGTCACTGGACTGCGGCCCGGACTCCGGGAGGGCATAGGGCCTGGTATCATAAGCAGACATGGCCGAAGCCCGCAGTATGTCCGGCACGACGTGCGGAGTGGTATCTTCTTCGTCCAGCAGGGCTTCGTCCTGAACATCGGCGTGGAGGAAGTCATCTGACAGGCCCGCATCAAGCGCTTCCAGATCTTCAGATATGGGCGCCGGCTGAACGTCGCCTCCCGGAATTTCTGGCGCGGACTCGAGGGGCAGCTCCGGCACTGGCATCCGGTCTGTCGGGAATTCCGCATCGGCCAACAGAGCTTCTTCACGCTCCAGGGCAGCCGCCTGTTCAGAATCGCCCAGCCATTCCCGGAGCACATCTTCTTCGCGCTCGTCCCAGTTATCAGTCAGGATACGCTCCAGAGACTGCGGCTCCGGCTGGACGGCGAAGGCCTCATCAGGGCTATCTTCTGTCGAAGCAGCTTCAATTGCAGCAGCCTCGTCCGCAGTCTCACCGGGGATAGCCTCCAGCCGCTCGCGCATTTCGCTCAGACGGGGGAGGGTAGGCTCGATCTGCTCCAGAGTGGTTACAGCCGTCGCGGCAGATTCCCGTGCTCCCTGTTCTTCGGAGAAAGCGAAGACGGCGCACCAGTAGTCAACCGGCCGCGTATCTTGCAACCGGGTGAGCACGCCAGAGACATCGCGATAATCGGGGTTATCGGAGGCCAGCGCCAGCAGATGACGGCCGGCTTCTTCCCAGCGCCCGTCGCGCAAGGCTACTATGGCGGTCCGGTACCGTTTTTCAGCGAGCATCATGCTTCCTGTCCCCTGTGGAAGGCGGTCGATCCTAATTCTATTGTAACCCGATGATCGCGATTGGCTGGCCTGTGGGCCGCAATTCGTAGATAGCTCTAACCATTCTCGTATTGAAAGCAAATGTTATGACTACTTCGGGCTTATTTTCCCTCAGACTTGGCAAATCGGGTATTCTGAGGGAGACTCTCAGGCTGTCCCGCGCTCGTCGCAGCCACAACCCGACCCACCATGAAAGGATTGTCCTATGGATATCAGGATTATCACCGGCTCGATTCAGGAATCGGATGCCGACGCAATTGTTGCGAGCCTGTTTGAAGGGATGGCTGCGCCGGGAGAGGCTGTGAGCGCCCTGGATCAGGCGCTGAATGGAGCCATTACCGACCTGATCGCTTCCGGCGATTTTGACGGGAGCGCCGGGCAGGTTGCCGTCCTGTACCCGCGCGGCGCGATTTCGGCGCGGCGGGTGATCGTGATCGGGCTGGGACCGCAGGAAGCCTGCGACAGCGAAGTTGTCCGCCGGGCGGCGGCGGAGGCTGCCCTTCGGGCACGCAACCTCAAAGTCCAGCGCATGGCGACTATGTTGCACGGGGTCGGTGGAGGCGCTTTATCCGCGGAAGCCTCTGCCAGCGCTATTGCAGAGGGGACGCTGCTGGCTCTGTATGTTTATAACGGGCGTAAGCCGGAAGGCGAAACCGGGCCGCAAATTCTGGAGCTGTGCGTACCTGATACACGAGAGAGCTTCGCCGTGCAAGAGGCAGTCGATCAGGTTGTCGCCATTGCTACAAGTGTAGCGCTCACCCGCGATCTGGTGAATCGGCCGCCCAACCTGTGCACGCCGGCCTATATGGCCGAGGTAGCGACCCGGATCGGCGATGAAGTGGGGCTGCGGGTGCAGGTTCTGGAGCGCGGGCAGATGCAGGCGCTGGGCATGGGCGCGCTGCTGGCAGTGGCGCAGGGGTCAGAAACGCCGCCGCGCTTCATTATCATGGAGCATAACGCGTCACGCGCCGATGAACTGGATTCGATCGTGCTGGTCGGCAAAGGGGTGACGTTTGATACCGGGGGATATTCCCTCAAGACCGCCCAGGGGATGGCAACAATGAAGTCCGATATGGCGGGCGGCGCGGCAATCATCGGGGCGATGCGCGCCGTGGGGGCATTGAACCTGCCCCTGCACGTGGTGGGCCTGGTCCCCACTGCCGACAACATGATCAGCGGACGATCCTATCGCCCGCAGGACGTGGTGACGGCCAGCAACGGCGTCACTATCGAGGTCACCAACACCGACGCCGAAGGCCGGATGCTCCTGGCCGACGCTCTGGTTTTTGCGGGGCGATTCAAGCCGGCGGCGGTGGTGGATATCGCCACGCTGACCGGCGCCTGCGTTACGGCGCTTGGGGCCGTGGCGGCGGGCCTTTTCAGCACCAGCGACAACCTGCAGAAGGTTTTGCTGTCCGCGGCGGAGGCGACCGGCGAACGGCTGTGGCCGCTGCCTCTGTACCCCGAGTACGAGAAACGTCTGGAGTCGGCTGTCGCTGATCTCAAGAACAGCCCGGGCGCGTCGACTCCGTTTTCTGGCGTTGGCGTCTCGGCTTCTTTTCTCAAGCGCTTCACCGATTACCCGGCCTGGGCGCACATCGACATGGCCGGGATGGCGGCCAGCGAGCACGCGGAAGTTCCCTATACACCCAAAGGGGCGACCGGCTACGGCACGCGCCTGCTGGTGGCGTTCGTCCGACTGTGGGCGCAGGGGGCGCACGCCTGAAGAAAAGGCACGCCAGCTTCTTCCGCCCGGACGGGGCAAAATGAGGATTGACGCCGCGCTAGCGTGACCGGTATAATCATCCTGCCCTGGACATCTGGGGTTTTGTTTCGTATTTTCCGTGTCCCAATTTTCCCCGTGCGTGTGTCTATCTTTTGGGCAGGCGACGCTCACGGCGGTAAAGTGAAGATTGGAGTAATCCCTATGTATGCAGTGGTTCGCACAGGCGGGCGTCAGTACCGTGTTGAACAGGATATGGTTGTAGATGTAGAGAAGCTGCCCTTCGAGGCCGGGCAGACGGTTGAGCTAGACGACGTGCTGCTGGTCGCTGATGGCGATAAGGTCACGCTCGGCAAGCCGGTCGTGCAGGGGGCCAGTGTCAAAGCGACGGTGGTCGAGCAGTACCGCGCCCGGAAAATCCTGGTCTGGAAGTACACCCCCAAGAAGCGCTATCGTCGCCTGAAGGGGCACCGCCAGCAGTACACGCGCTTGCATATCGACGAGATTATCGCCGGTTAGTGGTTTAGGAGACGGAACATGGCGCACAAGAAAGGTGGCGGGTCAACCCGCAATGGGCGTGACAGCGAGTCCAAACGGCTTGGCGTGAAGAAATTCGGCGGTGAGTACGTGATCCCCGGCAACATCATTGTCCGCCAGCGTGGCACGCAGTTCCACCCCGGACTGAACGTCAGGATGGGCAGGGACTACACGATCTTCGCCGTCCAGCCCGGTTTCGTTTATTTTGAGCCGATTGCGGATGGGCGCAAACGCATCAGCGTCCTCGCTGAAGACCCGAAGGCATAACAACTTTTACGCAGTCAACAGACAGGCGCTACGCCAACCCTGATCCGGTCCGTGGCGCGGAAAGACAACGAATACGATGAAAGACAGCATTCACCCCAAGTGGTATAGTCAGGCGACGGTCACGTGCGCCTGCGGCAATTCCTGGACGACCGGCGCGACAGTCGCTGATATCCGCGTCGATGTGTGCTCGGCCTGCCATCCTTTCTTCACAGGCGAGCGCCGCATTGTCGACACCGAGGGGCAGGTGGACCGCTTCTATAAGCGCCTGCAGGTGCGCGATCAGATTCAGTCAGACGCCCGCAGCCGCGAAGAGGCGCGCACCTCTCCTGCGCTGCCGCTGAGCGAGCTTGGGCTGGGCACCCGCTATGTGAACGTGTTGAGCCAGAACGGCATCACCGTGGTCGGCGATGTGATGGCCAGATTCGAGCAAGGCGGCGATGAAGCGCTGCTGGAGATTCCCGGTTTTGGCCGCAAGGCTCTGGCCGACCTGAAAAAGCGCCTGCGCGAACGCGGCTACGAAATACCTGAGGCCGCCGTCGCCGAATAGCGTTTTTCTCGGCAACCAACAGGGCAGACCTATCCACTGGCTGCCCTGTTTTTGTGTACGGAGGAAACGGGCTATTATGATTCACCATGGTGGGCGGGTGGAAGTGATCTGCGGTAGCATGTTTAGCGGCAAGACTGAGGAGCTGATCCGACGTCTGCGCCGCGCCCGGATAGCGCGCCAGAAAGTGCAGGTCTTCAAGCCGGAGATTGATACGCGCCACATTGGGCAGAAAGTTGTCTCTCATGCCGGCCAGGACCTGGACGCGATGCCGGTGGCTTCGGCAGCGGATATCCTGGCCAGTGTCGACGGCGACACTACTGTGGTCGGCATCGATGAAGCGCAGTTCTTTGATCCGGCTCTGGTGGCCGTGGTGGATGAGCTGGCTGATCGGGGTCTGCGGGTAATTCTGGCCGGCCTGGACCTGGACTTCCGCGGCGAGCCATTTGGAATCATGCCGGCGCTTATGGCCCGCGCTGAGGATGTCCTCAAGCTGCACGCTATCTGTGCAGTCTGTGGGGAAGAAGCCTGCCGGACACAGCGCCTCGTCAATGGCAGCCCGGCGCATTATCATGATCCGATCATCATGGTCGGAGCGGAAGAGGTGTACGAGGCGCGCTGTCGGCAGCATCACGCTGTGCCGCGCGATTGAAGCGCGAGTCATGTGAAAGGCTTAAATGCAGACTACACGATCGAAAGCGAGTTAACCTGCAAGCAGATATCCCATGCTGAACGAAATGTCTTCCCTTTCCTCCGAAAGCGTCGCCGCTGAGGAGCCACCTGTCCCGGCCGCGCCGTACGACACGCCTGAGTTTGCGGCGATCCGGGAGGCGGTGGCCGAAGTCTTTGACATCCGCGCGGATGAGGCGCCGATTGAGACAGAACGCGGCGTAGCTTTTGTAGGCACATTTCGGGAGGATTCCGGGCAAGCCTACGACCGGCTGGATGCCCGGCTGGCGGCGCTGGATTACTTCCCGGTGTTTCGCCAGCGCGGCGACGATCTGCTTGTTGAGGTGATCCGCGGACGATTCGCGACGCCGGCTCCGCGTCCGTGGTGGCCGAATGCCGTCCTCCTGATACTGACTCTCCTCAGCATGCTGTATGTAGGCGCCGGGATAGCGCTTGGCGAGGCGCTGATAGAGTCTCCGGAGCGGCAGTTGGCTGAGTTGTGGCGCGGCTGGCCGTATGCGCTGAGCCTGGCGCTCATCCTGGGGGCGCATGAGCTGGGGCATTACCTGGCGGCGCGCCGGCACGGTGTCGCTGTGACACTGCCGTACTTTCTCCCTTTCCCCTTCGGCATGTTTGGCACACTGGGCGCTTTTATCCAACTACGCACCCCTATGCGCAGCCGGCGGGCTATGCTCGATATCGGCGCCAGCGGGCCGCTGGCCGGGCTGATTTTTACTATACCGATACTGGTGCTGGGGCTGCTGACCGCTGATGTGCGGCCGCTGCCCACCGATGTCCCCTATATCCTTGAGGGGAACTCCCTGTTGTACGCCCTGGCCAAGTTCCTGATTTTTGGGCGGATGCTGCCAGATGGCCGCATGGATGTATTCATGAACCAGCTTGTGCAGGCCGGCTGGACCGGGCTGTTCGTGACCGGGTTGAATCTGCTGCCGGTGGGGCAGTTGGATGGCGGGCATATCCTCTACACGCTGTTTGGAGATCGCGCGCGGCTGCTATACTTCCCGGCGGTGCTGCTGATGGGATTTCTGGCGTGGGCGGTGGCGCCGGCATGGTGGCTGTGGGTATTCCTGCTGGTCGTATTTGGCCGGATATACGCCACCCCTCTGGACAGCGTGACTCCGCTGGGCCGTCGCCGTGTCGTGATTGCGGTTATAATGCTGGTCCTCTTCATCCTGGTCTTTGTGCCGAACCCGTTCCAGATCGTGCAGCCGGTGCAGCTCCCGCCTGTTCAGATATACTGAAGAAGGATTGCAAGAGTGGACGATCAGACTCCCGACGCCCTTGTTTCGGCAGTTATCCTCCCTATGCCACCAGAAGTCCGGGCGTTCACCGAGGCCTTTCGCCAGGAGCATCGCTGCTGGAAGTATCAACATGTCCCGCCTCATATCACCCTCATGTGGCCGTTCGTCTCCCCCGGCAAGCCGGGCGCGCCTGATCGGGCGCTGTTAGCCGCCACGACGAAAAAGCTGCGCGTCGTTTGCCGGGAGGTCGCTCCTTTTTCTGTCACGCTGGATCACTACGATTCTTTTCCCGACAGCGGCGTCCTGTACCTCGCCCCGCGAGACCCGGAGCCGATCTCCCGTCTGCACCGCCACATCCTGGCCGCATACCCGGACTATCCGCCCTATGAGGGCATGTACAACGACTATATACCCCACATGACGCTGGGCTTTTTCGAGTCGCCCGAAGCGATTGCCCGGGCCTGTTGCGAGCCATTTGAACCATTCACGTTTGAAGCGTCGGAACTTCTTTTTATGGTTGGCGATCCGGATTTTACTGTCCCCTGGAGCACTGCCGGCGTCATACCGCTGGGAGGGTAGTCACTGGCCATGAAACCGAACAGGCTGTATTTCGCCGGGCTGCTAACTCTGTTGTTCCTGAGTTCCTGCCGCGGCCTGGGGCAGACACCCCCCCCGCCGCCTTACAGCGTCGAGTCGCTCGGCACTTCGCTTGCGCTGACCGAAAACGCTCCGCCGCCCGGCTTCGAGAAGGTGTCTTTCCCGGGGGTGGAACAGGGGCTGCAGGCGCTGCCGGGATACCATTACCTGCTGGACCTGCGCTTCAACGGCGCTTTTGTGGACGACGGACAGCTGGTCTCCGGCCATATTCAGGCGGAAGTGTGGTGGGACAGCGTGGCGCCGGCGCGGCGCGTGGTGCTTCAGGCGGAAGGTGAGGCATTTGCCGCGGCAAACCAGCAGCTTGAAGGAGTCCGCATTGGTGAAAATTACTATCTGGTGGACAATTCCGAGCGGTGCCTGACCAATGTGGAAGATGCCGCGCGCGGCGTGGCCGATCTGGATGCTGGCTCGATGATCGGGGGAGTTGTGGAAGGGATTTACAGCGGCACTCAGGCGGTGCTCAACAACATACAGGCCTATCGCTACGACGTGACGGCGCAATCCGCCCGGCTGCCCATGATCCGGCTGGAGGAAGACAGCGAGATCTCACTCACCGGTGAGCTGTGGGTATCCCCCGAATATAATGTCGTCATCCGCTACTATGCCAACCTGGATGTTTCGAATATCCGGCTGAGCGACGCCGGGCGTCCTGTCAGCGGGCAACTGTTCATTCGCTTCGATCTGTCCGATGTGGGACAGGTGCCCAATATCAGCATTCCCTACGGCTGCTGAGGCGCTCAGCGCCGGCGCAGACGGGAAAACAGCGATTTGCTCGCCGGCGGAGGGGCCTTGGCAACTGCCGGAGGCGCAGTAGATTGGCGTTCCTGTGCGGCCATTCGCAGCCAGCGAGCCGCTTCATCATCGGCCGCTTCATCCTGATCCTGGGCCGCGCCATCGCCCAGGATATTCAGCACCAGCGCGTCCAATCCGGCCTCGTAATCTGTCGTGAAATCAGCGACAGGCAGCCCTTCCAGCCAGCTTCGCCAGGGAGTGCGCTGAGCCACGGCCAGATAAACGCGCTTGCCGGTCTCGAATGCCTGCCGAATTTCTGTTTGCATATGCTCCCGCTTTATCGCCTCCGCTGAGAGAATCACGATCAGCCCTTCGGAGGCAGCAATGGCTCCTTGCTGAGCCGCTGCCCAGTCTATGTCTGGCCCCAGCTCTTTGAGGTCCAGCCAGACATCGACCCCCAGGGCGGCCAGATCGTCGGCGATCTGGATGGCGAACAGGGCATCTTCGCGGGTATAGGCGATATAGAGCACGTCAGGGCTATCCTTCGACTTGTGGCACGGCTTCGAGCGAATCAAGTCTACCGTTTTTGCGCGGCCTTCGCCTCAAATCGCGCCCGGTTGACCAGGAAACGCTCGTGAGTGGCCCGGCCGATCAGCTCCACATTATCCCAGGCTTCGATTGCAAATGTCAGCTTGCGATCTTCGACAGCGATCAGCGCGGCCTGAGCGCGAACGACGACGCCAACCGGGGTAGCGGCCAGATGTTCAACGTCAATGCGCGTGCCGACTGATGTTTGTTCCGGCTCAATGTGGGATTCCAGCGCATTCACGGCGGCATTCTCCATCAGGGCGACCAGCATCGGCGTGGAGAAAACCGGGACAAGCCCGCTGCCCAGATGGCTGGCGGTCATCGCCTCGGTCACGGTCCATTCGGCAGCGCCTGTCAGCCCCTGTCTCAGATCGGTCATCAGATCAGCCTCCGTTTTTATTTTCTGCAGCGCCGGCAGAGGTCCTATCTGTTCTTGAAGATAGGCGCGTTCTCCGGGACGGACGGGAGTTCTGGCTGCGGCGGATGTTCCAGATGGAAGTCCCGGGCGCGTCCGCCGCGCAGCAGCAGCGCCGGGATCAACGCCAGCAGGCAGATGACAGCCCCAAACAGGGCAAGCTCGCGGATAACCTGAGCTGTCAGAGTGACGTAGATTGTGACGGCTTCCTGGGTCATAGCCACGGTCTCTCCGATGGCGAGGGTGGCCAGCGCCGAAATACGCCGCAGGGCGATCGTCGTGAGCGACGCGGCGGCCAGCGTCATCCCCAGCAGGCGCAGCATATCGTCGATGGCGGCGGCGATGCCGCGCTGATCGTCGGGCGCTGCGTTGAGGACGGCCGCGCTCGTGGGCGACATGGTCAGGCCGAGGCCGATTCCGGCCAGGGCCATATGCAGCGCCATCTGAGCGTAACCTACCGTCTCCACCCAGGTCAGCCCGGCCAGTGTGAAGCCGACGGCGGCGATGACCAGGCCTACCGCCGTAGGGGTGCGGTGGCCGTAGCGATCGCTCAGCCAGCCGCCGGGTATGGCCGCCAGAGCCATCGGGATAGTCAGCGCGCTCATGACGATGCCCACTGCCAGGGCGCTCTCCGTCAGCGTGTCCACGCTTTCGGTGCGGATATTGATCAGCACCGGCACGATCACCAGCCCGATCATGAGTGCGAAGCCGCTGATGACGCTGGTCAGGTTGCCCATGGCGAAATTGCGCTGCCGGAACAAATCCAGGCTGATGAGCGGGTCGCGCCGCCTGTGCTCTACCAGCAGGAAACCAGCAAAGGCCACGCCTCCCCCAATCAGCATCGGTCCGGCGTAGGCGGGGAATGCCGAAAGGTCTTCGAAGGATGTCGCGTTAATGGTGACATCTGCATTCGCGCCCAGCCCGACGCTCAGACAGAGCAGAGTCAGGGCGAAAAGAGCCGCGCCGGGGTAGTCATACCGGACTTTGCTGCGCTGCTGTGCTGTGCCGCGCAGCACCCAGGCAATCAGTCCGAAAGCCAGCACTCCGAGCGGTATGTTCAGCCAGAACAGCAGGCGCCAGTCCACGAACTGCACCATGATGCCGCCGTACAGATGCCCGACCACCCACCCGGCGGTATCGATAGCGCCGATCAGCCCCAGTGGCTGGGCGCGACGGTGCGGCGGGAACAGGTCCCCGACCAGCGCCATGCTGATCGGGACAAGCGCCCCCGCGCCAAACGCCTGAATGACGCGGCCGGCGACCAGTGAGATCAGCGCTATCGTGCTTGGATCAGGTCGCTCTCCGAACCGGCGAGCCAGTGTATACAGGAAATCGGCGGGCCATTGGTCGGCGATTGCTACCCAGACTGAGCCGAGGACAAAGATAGCCAGGCAGATCAGATAGGCGCGCTTCCGGCCGATCAGATCGGAGTAACGGCCCATGACCGCCATTGAGATAGTGTAAGCCAGCAGGTAACCACTGACCATCCAGGCTGCGTCATCCAGGCCGCTTTCCAGCGGAATCTGCAGGTCGATGATGACCTGGGGCAGGATGGCCGAGATAATCGTCAGGTCCAGCGCGCCAATGAACACGGGCAGGCTGACCAGCGCCAGGACCAGCCACGGTGACGGTCCGGAATGGCTGGCCCGGGTATCGGGGGCGGCGGGTAATGATGACACGGGGTGATTATCCGATCGTGCGGTCACCGCGGCACTTCCACCCGATAGTCGCCGTTGTAGTCAAAGACCTCCACCGTCCATGTGCTGGGGATGGGTTCCGCCTCACTGACAGTATCCGGCTGTACAATTACCAGGCGCTCAGCGCGGCCATCATCGATGCGAATGAACAGATCGATCAGGACATCGGCCTCAGCCGGGATCAGGCCGATGGTCAGGGCCGCGACTTCACTGCCGATTGCAGTGCCTTTCAGGTGCCACATCGGGATGCCGTCGAGCGATTCCTGCCCCACCAGTTCCAGATTCTGAATGGCGCCCATCGCCCTGGAAAGCCCGCTCTCTGACCGCACGAGCGCCTCCGCATTGAAGCCGGGCGAAAATTCGGCGTTGATCCACTGTCCGCCAGTCAGCACACTGTGGCGGTAGTACTGCTGATCGCCGATGGCGATCACGTCGATATCGCTGGCCAGCCCGCCGAAGAGGACGCGCACAGTCGCCTGCACCCGATCGGGCGCGACATAGTATCCGCTGGCACGCAGGAAATTGATCAGCCCGCTCACATCGATATAGACTGGCGCTCCCTTCCGCTCAATCGTAACCGCGAAGCTCCCGGCCTGCTGTATTGCTTCGGCTGCATCGCGGATCAGGGCGGTGGGGTCCGGCGGCGAGGTGGCCGGGCCGGCGCAGCCGGAGAGCGCGATCATAACAGCCAGAATACCTGTAACAGAGAACTTCTTCCGCACTATAAACCTCTCTCGTTGTTGCCGGCAAGCAGACTCTTGCTACGTAATTGGATGGCGAAGGTTGCCCGGCTACCCGGGCGGCCGGGCTTCAAGCACCCTGGCGATGAGCAGCGGGAGTTCCTCCGGCGCGTCGAGCAGAGTGCCGGTGTAGTAGGCGGCGCAGCCCAGATCGTTCAGGCAGGTCTCGCGCAGGCTGGCCTCTGATCGGGTGCTCCATACGATTAGCGGGATAGTGGGAAAGGCTTCTCGCAGGCGCTGGATTTCGGCCAGGCCGGGTGCAGGATTCCCTTCTTCGGCCAGCGGGGCGCAGATCACAAGGTCCGGCGCGGGACGCTCTTTGGCCTGGTATTCCTCCAGCGTTTTGGCAACCTGTAATTGATGGTGATAGTCATCTTCCAGCGCGTCGTAGAAGGCGTTGTAGACCTGTTTCTGAAAGCCGTGCAGACTGTCGCTGGTCGGATAGGTCAGCACCCGGAACAAATTCTGGATGAGCGCAATGGTAGCCATTATCTCCTCCACCTGCTTTTTAATGATGCCAGGTGGTATTATACAGCGGCGCCTGTGAATCGGGATTATCAGGGGCCAGGCTCGAACGCTTGCCAGAGCGGGGCGACAGGCGCATAATGAACAGGGTAGATCACGCCCTGTCGTTGCGTGTGGTCTGGAGTGGTATCTCATGTTGACGGTCATCCATACTCACAGAATGCCAGCCCTGCTGGTTACAGGAATGCTGCTGGCGGGAATGCTGGCGGGCTGTTTCCGCCAGGCCGATCCGAATGTTCAACCGACCAATAGCGGGGCGACACTGCCGCCTGTGCCGCTGGAAGCCGGGACGCCCTCCTTTGTGACGCCCTTTGCACCCGGAGAAGGCCCGGATATCAATACCATGCCGACGCTGTCTGACCCTACTTCCACGCTGGCCCTGGTTGAACCCGGCGTGACCAATGCGGCGCCCGGCGCTGTCGATAACCCGCCCGCCGGCTCTACGGCGACCATCCCGTTCGCAGCCGGGCCAACCTACACGCCGCGCCCCGGAGCGCCGCCGGTCAACCTGAACCCCAATCTGCCCGG
>JARKNX010000004.1 GCA_029976025.1 Aggregatilineales bacterium
TTCGGATTCCTGGACGTCCGACTCGATGACTTGTCGCGACCGGAAGGATGCGTTATCATCCAGATGTCAACATGATCGTTCGCAGGATGGAGTTTTCGTATGAGCGATTACCAGTTTTACGAGTGGCAGACGATTGACCGGCCGCTGACTGCAGCTGAGCAGGCCGAGGCGGAGGCGCTGTCCAGCCATATCGCGGTTACTTCGACGCGGGCCTGGGTGGAATACCACTGGGGCGGCTTCCGGCACGATCCCCTGGAGGTGCTGGCGCGCTATTTCGATGCCTTCTTGTATTATGCCGGTTGGGGCGACCAGCGCCTGGCCTTCCGTTTCCCCGCCGGGCTGCTCCGTGAAGCCGAGTTGCAGCCGTACTTGCGGGAGTGCTGCGTCGAGCTGACTCCCATGGGCGACTGTGTCGTGCTCCACATGGCCTTCCCCCATCGCTCGGCGGAGGATGTCTTCGCCCAGCGCGGCGATCTGGCCGCGCTCACCCCGCTGCGCGACGACATCCTGCGCGGGGATTACCGCTGCCTGTACCTGGCCTGGTTGCTCGCTGCGGAAGATTCGGAACACAGCGAACGTGAGCTGGAGCCGCCCGTCCCCGCGGGCCTGGGCGAGCTGTCGCCTGCATTGGTGGAGTTCTGCGATTTCTTCGTGCTGGATGAGGCGCTCGTGCGCGTGGCCGCGGAGGCCAGCCCGCCCCAGCAGCCGGCGGGCGGCTTCCCGCTGGAGCAGGCGCTTGCCCGGCTGCCGGCAGAGGAGCGGGACGGGTTTCTGCTGCGGCTGGCCCAAGGCGAGCGGCACCTCTCGCTGGCGCTTAACCGGCGGCTGCAGCAACTGGTGGAGATGCCCCGGCAGCCCAGCGCAGCTCCCCAGCGTACCTGGCGCGAGCTGCGCGAACGGGCCGGGTGGGGGTGAGGGGACTTTGGCCTCACCCCCCGGCCCCTCTCCTGAAAGATTTCAGGAGAGGGGGAGACGGTACGTTCGATGTCAACGCCTCCCCCTCTCCTGAGACCGCAGTCTCAGGAGAGGGGGTAGGGGGGTGAGGCCGTCTCTCACGGCCGCACCAGGTACAGGTTGATC
>JARKNX010000020.1 GCA_029976025.1 Aggregatilineales bacterium
GCCCACTCAAGGGGCTGAAACGGCTCTTAGCCCCTTGAGTGGGCTTTTTTCCCCAGCGGCAGCGTTTCACCCTGCCGCGCAGCCAGCGGCCGATCATGGCGGGCCGCGCGCGGTGGGGAATCGGCCGTTTGACGCGAACCCTCATCCCGTTCTTCCTCCACATGTGGAGGAAGGAGCAAGGCAGGCGGGTGTTCTCCGTAGCGGCGGACTGGGAGCCGACGCCGCGCGTCCAGCGGCCGATTGGGGCGCGGTGTGCGCGGAGGGGGGATCGGCCGTCCGATGCCCCGCGCCGAGGGCTGGGCTTTGTAGGGACGAGGCACTGCCTCGTCCGCCCGCGTCGAACGGCCGATTGCGCTATAATCTGATGCATTGGGAAGGGGCTAATATCGCCGGGCAGGGGGACGGGGATGGGCTATACCTTCATTTCGTACAGCCGCAAGGATGTGGGATTCGTCCAGATTCTCGTCTCTTCGCTGCGGATGCGCGGGATCGAGACCTGGTTCGATATCGCCCGCCTCAAACCCGGCATGGTCTGGGACAACGAAATCCACGCGGCGCTCAAAGCGGCCGATTGGGTGCTGGTGGTGGCCTCGCCGGAGTCGATGGCCTCGCGCGAGGTGGAAGACGAATGGAAGTTCGCCCGCTACCTGGGCAAGTCGATCATCCCCGTGCTGTACCACGACTGCGAGCTGCACTACCGCCTGAACGCCCTCAACTACGTCGACTTCCGGCGGGGGGAATATGAACCGCCCCTCAACGCCCTGGTGGAGACCCTGCGCCAGCCACCGGTGCTGGAAGCGGTCGGGCGCGACGCGGAGGAACTGGCCGCCGACGCGCGCAGCGACAACTGGCTGGTGCGGCGCGAGGCCGTGCAACGCTTGCTGGACATCGGCGCGGGGGCCGTGGGCGGAGCCGGGCTGACGGCCCTGATCGCCGCCCTGAGCGACCAGCGCCAGTCCGTGGCGGATGCCGCGCTCAAGGGTTTGAGCGACAGCCCGCTGGCCGAGGTCAAGGAGGCCCTGCGCCGGATTGGGCGCGCGCCCGACCTCAAGATTCCGCCGCGCAAGATTCGCCGGGTGGGCCAGGCCATCGCGCCGGAGTGGGTGGAAATCCCGGCGGGGTATTTCATCTATGGGGACGACGAAATCAGCAAAGAATGGAAAGGGACGGCCCATCCGCGCCAGCGGCGCTGGCTGGACACGTTCTATATTGCCCGCTACCCGGTCACCAACCAGGAATTCCAGGTATTTGTGGAGGCCAGCGGTTATCGCTTTTTCGAAGAAGATCGGGAATGGTCGGACAAACGCCGCCGCAATCTGCGCGATCGGGCCGAGAACAAGCCAGACCATCCGGTGACTAACGTTGAATGGGACGACGCGGTAGCCTACTGCAAGTGGCTGAGCCGCCAGCTTGGTTACGAGGTCGTCCTGCCCAGCGAGGAGCAGTGGGAAAAAGCCGCGCGCGGCCCGAATGGGCGAGTCTACCCATGGGGCGACACATTCGATTCAATGCGCTGCAATACCTCCGAGTCGGGAATCCATGACACCACACCGGTCGACCGCTACCCATCCGGGTGTTCGCCGTATAGCGTGTTCGATCTGGCCGGGAACGTATGGGAGTGGACAGCGACTGAATGGGAACCAAGTCGCATCATAATGTTCGGTAAACCAGTTACCACGTATGTGCAGCGAGGCGGATCCTGTGATTACGGTTGCGAGATTGCCCGCTGTGTCTACCGGTATGGGCTCAGTATCTTTATGCCTGATGGAGGCAACAGGGGGTTCCGGGTGTGCGCGTCTGCCCCTACCTGATCCCCTGGACTCTGGGCCTCTGGACTCTGGCGGGGTGGGTGTGGGAGGGGGTATCCCCCTCCCACCGGCCGGGTCTGGGCGGCCGTGGGGTCGGACTGCGCGCGGGTGGGTGTTGGCCGCCGGATCGCGGGATGCTCCAAGCATCCCGCTGGAGAAGTGGAAGCCCACTCAAGGGGCTGAAACGGCTCTTAGCCCCTTGAGTGGGCTTTTTTCCCCAGCGGCAGCGTTTCACCCTGCCGCGCAGCCAGCGGCCGATCATGGCGGGCCGCGCGCGGTGGGGAATCGGCCGTTTGACGCGAACCC
>JARKNX010000029.1 GCA_029976025.1 Aggregatilineales bacterium
ATCGGAGGCGACCCAGTGATCGGTGCGAAACAGAAAATCGTAGCCCGCGCCCGCATACAGGTCAGCCAGCGCGGGGAAATCCAGGCCGCCATCGGACGCAATGCTATGGATGTGTGTGTTGCCCTTGAACCAACGGGCAGCGGGCGGATAGCGGAAACGACGCATGACACCTCTCCCTGATAGATGAGTCCCGGCAGAAACGCATTGCCCTTTACGGTAGCAGAGATAGTACATCGATGCAAATCGCCGCGGCTATGGTCGCAATTCCAAATGCGAATATTCCGGGAGCGCCCTGATTTGGACAGGATTCACAGGATTTACAGGATGCTCCGGTGGGGGCTCGGTCAGAGACCGGCCCCAGCATTTTTCGCCCACAGAGACCGGCCCCAGCATTTTCCACCTGCTCTGGCCGGTCATGCTCAACGCAGTTGAGCCTACCGAGCCAGAGGGCAAAGGGGCGGCCATGCTTGAATTTCGGGTGCGATTTGCACCCGCTTAGTGCCTGCACTATAATGCCCCTGGCTGTGCTCAGGATGCCATCACAGACGAGCCGCCGCACCAATCCTCAGGAGTTAATCGCTCATGCAGACTGTCCTTCGCTCTAAGACGGGCGTCGAAGCCATCATCAGCCCGAACCATCCCTTTACCGTCATCGGCGAGCGCATCAACCCCACCGGCCGCAAGGTCTTCAGCGCCGAGCTGCGGGAAGGCAACCTGAGCCGCATCCCGCTGGATGCCCGCGCCCAGGTAGAAGCCGGCGCGGTTGTGCTGGATGTCAACGTCGGCGCGGCGGGGGTGGATGAAGTCGCGCTGCTGCCCGTCGCTGTGCAGATGGTACAGGAGGCGGTAGACGTACCCATCTGCATTGACACGGCCAACCCGGCGGCGATGGAAGCCGCGCTCAAGGTCGTCCGCGGCAGGCCGCTGATCAATTCCGTCAATGGTGAGGAGGACCGCCTGAATGTCATCCTGCCGCTGGCCGCCCGGTATAACGCCGCCGTGATCGGGCTGTGCATGGACGACAACGGCATCCCGACTGAGGCGGAAGGCCGCGTCGCCATCGCCGAGAAGATTGTGGAGCGGGCGGTAGCCTTCGGCGTCAAGGCCGATGATGTCCTGATCGATCCGCTGGTCCTGACTATCGGGGCCGATCACCGGGCCGTGCTGACCACGCTGGAAGCGACCCGCCTGATCCGCCAGCGCCTGGGCAATAACATGACTGCCGGGGCCAGCAACGCCTCGCACGGGATGCCCGACCGCGAGATGCTCAACACAATCTTCCTGGCCGGCCTGATCCAGGCCGGGGTGAACGCCCCCATCTGCAACCCCCTGCAGAACGCCCTGGGCATCCGCGCCGTGGACCTGATGCTGGGCCGCGACGAGATGGGTATGAATTACATCATGACTTTCCGCCAGATGCAGTCCCGGGCCAGCGCCTGACGCGCTGCCGGGCCAAGCCAGAGGAGCGCCGCCATGCCACTCTTCACGCCGGGTCATCGCAAGCAGCACAAGTTCTACCCGCTTATGCCGCAGCCGTTCGGCTACCGCGTCCTGGAGCAGATTGAGCGCTGGATCAAGGGGCCGCTGTTCGGCTGCCGGATGTGCGGCAACTGCCTGCTGCAGGAGACCGCCTTCATCTGCCCGATGGTCTGCCCCAAGGGACTGCGCAACGGCCCGTGCGGCGGTTCCACCCCGGAACGCTGCTACGTGGACGAGCGCTATCCCTGCGTCTGGTACGAGATTTTCAAGCGCTCTTTCGCCATGGGCCGCGAGCACAAGCTGCTGGAAGTGCTGCCGCCGGTGGACTGGGGCCAGATGGGTTCAGAGACCTGGTACGGCGTATGGAAGAGCGTGCGCGCCGTTGGCGTGCGGCGCTTCGTCGGCGGTATGGCTTCGCGAGATGCCGCCACGCGCGCCCGCGTCTGGGATTCAGTTTTCCGCCCGATCCGCCAGCCGGACTGGTGGGGCGGCGATGATCAGCCCCACCCGCCCGCCTATACCGAGCCGGTCTCCGAGCTGGAGCGCCGCCTGAAAGCGGGCGAGTTCGTCGTCGCGACAGAAATTGCGCCGCCCCTCAGCACGGCTACCGGCAAGCTGATCGAGCGCATCGAACAGGTGAAGCCCTACGTGGCCGCCATCAACTTCACCGATAACCCTTCAGCCACGCCGCGCATGTCCAGCCTGGCGTGCAGCAAGATCGCGCTGGAGCACGGCGCGGAGCCGGTCCTGCAGATGACGGCCCGCGATCGAACGCGCACCGGCCTGCAGTCAGAGGTGATCGGGGCGTCGGCGCTGGGTGTGCGCAACATGCTCGTCATCGCCGGGGATCACAGCCGGCTGGGGCCATCCCCGATGAGCCGCGCCGATATCCTGGATGTGGACGCCGTGCAGATGCTGTGGATTCTGCGCAAGATGCGCGACGAGAAGAAGTACCTGGATGGCCGCGCCCTCAAGGAGCCGCCGCAGTTCTTCCTGGGGGCCGCTGCGTCGCCGTTCGCCTCCGCGCCGCACTTTCAGGCCCTCCGCGAGGAGAAGAAGGTCAACGCCGGGGCGCAGTTCTTCCAGACCAATCTGATCTTCGATACTGACCATTTTGAGGTCTGGCTGAACGCGCTGGCCAGGCGCAACCTGCTCGGCCGGGTTTACATCCTGGCCGGCATCACGCCGCTCAAGACGCTGAAGATGGCCCGGCACCTGCACACGAAAGTGCCCGGCGTTGTCCTGCCGGAGCGCATCCTCAAGCGCATGGAGGCGGCGGGCGACGGCGCGCAGCAGGAAGGGCTGGCTATTGCCGTGGAGCTTATCGCCGCCATCCGCAAACTGCAGGGCCTCAACGGGGTGCACATTATGGCCGTCGGGTGGGAGGAGATCGTCCCCACGCTGCTGCAGGAAGCCGGGCTGGCCCCCGCGGCCGTCTAGCCAGAAAACAAAAGCGCCCGTGCGGTTTTCTGCACGGGCGCTCTTTATCGTATGGTCAGGCCTTCCCAGCTACCTGTTTTTTCCTACTCCAGACTGCCTGTTCCCTGCTGTCCTGCCCCTCACCCGGTGATCTTCTGCACGACGTGCCCGCTGACTTTCTCCTTGAGGATCAGCTTGGTCCGGCCGTCAGGCATAATCTCTTCCTTGATCAGGAAGTGCTCCGCGTCGTAGTCCTTCAGCCGGACGTCCGCCCCGATCTCGTCAGAGCCGCGCCAGTCCTCCAGCACAACCGGCTCCCACTGCTTGCTCTCAGCGGAGCGGTAAGCGGCGTCCATGATGGCGTTGACGACATAACCGTCGTAGAACGTTTCCATCGGGGCTGTCCCGGCATCGAGCGCATTGAGCATATCGGCGAACATATCAGTATAGCCGAGCGAGCCGATCTCATCCCCGACCGGGAACAGCCAGCCTTTGTCGCTCTCCGCCTTCTCCGCCACATAGCCGCCCTCGCCGACGGAAGTGAACATCTCAAAGCCGGTGCGCAGCCAGTGGTTGAGCCACAGCGTGCCCTCCGTGCCGGAGACTTCGTCGCGCAGGTCCATGCCACCCCGGAAGGCCCAGCTCACCTCGAACTGGCCGATGGCGCCGCTGGCGTAGCGCACCAGGCCGACGGCGTTATCTTCCGCCTCAATCGGGTGCACCTGCGTATCGGCCCAGCACATCACCTCCAGCGGCCTGACCTCCTTGCCGATGAAGTTGCGGCTGATCTCGATGCAGTGGCAGCCCATATCGACGATCGCCCCGCCGCCGGACTGAGCCTTATCCCAGAACCAGTCGCTATGCGGGCCGGGGTGTGTCTCGCGGGAGCGCGCCCACAGGATACGGCCCAGCGCGCCGTTCTGGGCGGACTTGAGCGCCTTGAGCGTCTTGGGCGTGTAGGCCAGGTCCTCCAGATAGCCGTGAAAGACGCCGGCCTTCTCCACCGCCTGAAGCATCCGGCGGGCTTCCGCCGCGTTCCGGCCCAGCGGCTTGGTGCACAGGACGGCCTTGCCAGCTTCGGCGGCCATGATCACGGCCTGTTCGTGCAGATTGTTAGGCAGCGCGACCACCACGACATCGACCTCCGGGTGGTTGATCGCCTCTTCCAGGCGGGTGGTCCAGTGGGGGATATCCCACGTCCGGGCGAAGCGCTCAAGGCCGGCTTCATCCCGCGCGCACACGATATGGACACGATCGCGGCTGCGGTGCGCGTGCAGGGTCATGGTGTAGAACATGCCGATCAGGCCGGTCCCAAGCATAGCAATTTTGTGCATAAAGCTCTCTCCTGTAATCACTGGCGGACGCTGCGCTGGCGACCGTAAATGGAAATCAGGACGACGAGGGTGATGCCCAGAATGATGAGCTGGTAGGCTTCCTGAAGCCCGAGCGCGCGTAGCAGGCTGTTGATCAGGGTCAGCACCAGCGCCCCGGCCATTGTGCCCCAGTAGCTGCCTTTGCCGCCGGAGAGCACAGTGCCGCCCACAACCACCGCTGCGATGGAGGGGAACAGATAGGGCTGGCCCAGATTCAGGAATACCGTCTGAGTGAAGCCGAGCAGGACAAAGCCGCCGAACGCGGCCAGCAACCCGCTCAGGGTGTAGGTGGCGATCACAATGAAGGGGACGCGCACCCCGGAGAGGCGCGCCGTTGTCCGGTTGACGCCGATGGAGAACAGGTGCTTGCCGTAGGTTGTCCGCTCCAGCAGGACCCACATGCCCAGCCCGAACATCAGCCACAGGATGAGCACGCCCGGCACGCCAGCGACCAGCGGCTCGGCGATCAGGCGGCCCATCAGGCGCGGCGTATCGCCCTCAAGCTGGCCCTGCGTGACGGACAGGACCAGGCCCTGCACCACGCCGGCCATGCCCAGCGTCATAACCAGCGGCGGGACGCCCAGCACGTTGACGCCAATGCCGTTGATGAAGCCGATGCCCGCCCCCACCGCCAGCGTGATCAGCAAAGCCGGCAGGATGAGCGAATCCTGCCCCGCCGAAAAGCGGAAGGTGAGCATAGCCCCCAGCGTCACCACCGCGCCGACGGAGAGATCGATCCCCTCCCGCCCGCTGATGATCACCAGCGTCTGCCCGGCGGCGATGATACCCAGGAAGGCAGCCAGCCGGACGATGTTGATGGCCTGGGTGAAGTTGAGGAAGTTAGGGTTGATCAGCCCGCCGACGAAGAACAGCAGAATCGCCAGGAGCAGCGCCACCACCGGCGGGCTGAGCTGCGTCGCTTGCTTTTTCATCGTGTCGATCATGAGGGTTGCTGCCTCCGCAGGAGCCGCACCAGACCCGGGCCGGCCAGCGCCACAATAATGATCAGGGCGTCCACCAGCGTTTGTGACCAGGTGGGCACATTGGCAAAGGAAATAATGTTGCGGATCAGGCCCAGGATCAGCACGCCGACGACCGAGCCGATCACGCCGCCCTGGCCGCCGCTCAGCCGGGTCCCACCGAGCACCACCGCCACGATCGAATCCAGCGTCATGGCCTCGCCAATGCGGGGGTTGCCCGTGCCGATATTCAGCGAGAGGGTG
>JARKNX010000032.1 GCA_029976025.1 Aggregatilineales bacterium
GGTCGCTTCGGTGAAGACCGGGTGGGTGGGCGGTTTCTGGTAGACCGAAGCCGAGCTGATGAAGATGTACTGCCGGGTGCGGCCCTGGAACAGAGCCAGGTCGCTCTCGATGTCTTCCGGCACGAAGGCGATCCAGTTGACGACCACGTCCCACACCTGGCCGCCCAGCACGCGGCGCACCTGATCGGGCTGGTGGATGTCGGCCGTGAGGTGCTGCACGCCGGGGATGGGCAGGCGCTGGCCGCGATTGAGCACGGTCAGGTCGATCCCACGCGCCAGCGCGAGCTGGCTGACCGCCGTACTGATGTTGCCGGTGCCGCCGATGAACAGGACTCGCATGGGGTCTCCCTCCTCCAGATGACGGTACCTTCATGGTAAAGCGAGACGCCGCAAAGCACCAGCCGCGCTTGCCGGGGACGCCTGGCCCTTGCCGCGTCAATCCCCGGCCGGGCGGACGCAGCGGAAGCCGAGGTCCCAACTCCTGACATCAGGCTCCGACTGGGGGCGGATCGCGCCGTTCACAAAGAACCAGCCATCGCTCGTCCAGGAGCCGCCCCGCCGGATACGCAGCGTGCCGGACTGCGGCCCGGTGGGGTTGATCTGTGGCTCCGGGCTGTACGGGCCGAACCAGTCGGCGACCCATTCCTCCACATTGCCGACCATGTCCAGCGCGCCCACCCAGGAGGCTGTCGTGGTATCCAGACCGCCACTTGCGTACGGTCGATCGCGGCCATAGATCAGGTTTTCGGGGACGAACTCGTCCCCCCAGGGATACAGCCAGCTTTCCGGCCCGCGGGCGGCGTACTCCCACTCCGCCTCGGTGGGCAGCCGTCCGCCCCGGCTCGCGCAGAACTGGCTGGCCTCGGCCCAGGTGATTCGCTCGCGGGGCCACTGGGGATCAGACTGGACGCTGGTTTCCTCCGCCTGCCCATCGAAGGCCGCGAACTGGGCATTGGTAACTTCGATGCGATCGATCCAGAAGGAGTCCAGACACACGATGTGTGGCGGCTGGGTGTCGGTCGTGATCCAGCTCCCCATCGTGAAGCAGCCGGCCGGGACCTCCATCATCGCCACGCCGTCGAACATCTCCTGGTGCGGCTCCCAAGCGCTGTTGCGCGCCAGGGTATCCCGCGCGGCCTGCTCGGCGCTGAGCGGGATGGGCGTCGGCTCCAGGGTCGGAGTGGGTGTCGGAGTCAGCGTGACCAGGCCAGGGCTATCACCGGGCAGCGTGCGGAAGAACCATGCTTCGAATTCCGCCCGATCGGGCAGGTCCCCGGTCCGATAGAGCACCATCCGGTCGGACGGGAACGTGACGACGGTGCCACACTCATGCGGCTCCTCGCCGGGCAGTCGGAGCCGGTCCAGGAAGTCATCCGATTCAAGATCGGTGAGGGCGGCTTCGAAATTCACCTGCTGGCGCACTACTTCCCGGTTGGACTGATACTCGCAGCGCTCCACGATGTGCACGTATTCCTCAAGCTCCAGCCGGAAGCGGGCCGAGGCTTCATCTGCGTTGAGCCAGGCGGCGGGGATCACCCGCAGCCAGTCGCTCTGCCAGATTTCCAGGTCGAGGTCGGACTCGGCGTAGATTCCCCAGCGCCCCAGCGGGGTGGGGGTGAAGGTGGGCGTCGCCGTCCAGCTTTGGGCCGTCTCCGTCAGGTCGAGCCGGGGGGTAGGGGTGGGCGTCGCGGTGGCGGTTGGTGTGGGGGTGCTCGTCAGGATCGCCACGGCGACCGGCGGCGCGGGGGTCTCGGTCGGGGTGACTTCCCCACCGCAGCCGCACAGGATCAGGATCAAGGCCAGACAGATCGGGATCAGCCTCAGGAGCTTCATAGGTTGTCTCTGGAACCCTTGCGGTTGAGATCGCCCGGCGGCGGGGCCATCGGGTGGATCAGAAGGATGCGCTGCGTGGCTCCACATTATATCGGCCGGGCGTAACGGCGGGCAAGACGCGCCGCGCGGTCAGATGTTATCCTCCGCTCCCGCGCCAACCGAGAAAGCGCGGCACGCGGCGTTTGTAGTCCAGGTAGGCGGCCCCGAAGCGGGCTTCCAGCCAGGGTTCCTCCACGAACGGGGCCAGGAGGTTCAGGCCAATCCCCAGCAGGCCGATGGCCCACACCATCCACGAATTGGTCAGGATCATGAAGGCCAGGATCGACAGGCTGTCCCCGATGTACTGCGGGTTGCGGCTGTAGCGGTACGGGCCGGCCGTGATCAGCCGGTTGCCCAGCCCGATCACAGCCCGCAGCCCGAAGGTCGAAAACGTCCACGTGCCGAGAAGCGAGGTCAGCACCAGGATGCCCACCGCGACGGGGATGCGGGCCTGGGTGTGCAGGAAGGCGCTGTCGAAATCCAGCCCGCCCAGGAACAGAAAGGCCACCGCCACCAGGCTGGCCGCGATCCAGGCGGCGAAGAACTGCCAGGAGCGCGGGCCGGGCGGCGGCCAGAAGCGGAATCCCGGCTGCCGGAGGGTCAGGACGAACAGCGCGACATACAGGATTTCGAGCACGATCGCGGATACGAACAAGCAGTCTTTCATAGCTCCCTCTGACATGGATCGAGAGGACCTGCCGACATTATAAGCTGCTCCGGCGGGATGAGTCTGCAACCTCCAGCCGGTGGACGCGTCTAAGCGGGTGGACTATGATTATGGCATTTGTGCTTTCGATGTGACTGTGTGAGAGGGTGTTTCCATGAACCACAACACCCGCTGGCTGCTGCCGGCTTTGCTGCTGACCCTGACCCTGATCGCCCTCGCGGCCGGTTGCGCGCCGGCAGTGCCCGCCGCCAGCGACCTGCCCGCCCTGGTCAGCACGCAGGATGCCCTGAGCCGCCTGCAAAGCGCCCCG
>JARKNX010000055.1 GCA_029976025.1 Aggregatilineales bacterium
GCACAGCGACCGCTGATTCGCCGGTTTCGTCATACTGCGGAACCGGCTGGTCGGTCGGCGGCGCAGGATACTCCGGCCTGGACTCGACAGTCTCCCGCCAGAAACGATACAGCCCGTATGCCGGATGCGCATCAACACGAGGCGTGCGATTGAACAGCTCGTCAAAATCACGCAATTTGCGCGAACGCCGCCTGGCTTCATCAACATAAATTTCCAGGAATTTCTGGTAAGTATTCCGCCAGGCCGTGAACGTGTGGCAGTACTTATCGCCCAGCAAAGTTTCAGTATCATCGATCAGACGCTGGTGCCAGTCTTTCAGGCGCGGATCGGGCAAAGGCTGACGATCGTTGACGACATCGGCAATGCGCTGCCGGGTCACGCTCAACTCGGCCGCGCTCTGGTAAAGGCGATCCAGCCAGGCCCGAAATGCCGGTAGCTGAATATGAGCCAGGCCCTCCCCTTCCGCCAGCGATTTCTGGGCCGCCTCAAATAATTCTCCGGCTTCGCGGAAGTCACCCCGCTCCCAGGAAGGCAGTGCCCGCTCCACATGAGCGAGCGATTCCGCCAGCGGCCCGAGAATCAGCAGCAAAGTGGATCGTTCGACCTCGCGCCGGATATCCAGCAATGCCTGTACGCTCTCCGCGGCTTCAATTCGCCCGGCCAGAGTCAGGACGGCCTGCCGATCGCGGATCACGTTGTTCAGGGCCATATAAGCAATATGCCCCTCAGCCTTGGGGAGGGATTGCTTCGCTGCTGCCTGCCAGAAATCGGCATCCTCGACATTGCCTTCGTACATCTCCAGGACGCCGCGCAACACGTAATGGAAGAACAACACGCGCTGAGCCGCTGTGCTGGTCTCTTCATAGTGCTGAATCAGGCCAGCCCCCATCGCGTTAAGATAAGCGGGCGCCGACGGCATCTGTTCGGTGAACGTCCGCCAGTAATGATCTTCTTCCTCAGTGAGGAGGGCCAGCAGGCTGCTATCGATTTCCTGTGTAAGGCCGGGGTTGCCTTCACCATGCCCCTCAAACCAGCCACGCAGCAGTTTCCCAAGCCGGATCAAGCGATTGGCCGCCGCCGCCTCCAGCTCATTTGTAATCTCCTCCAGCGCCTGCTTGCCGTATCGCTCCGCCTCGATGCCGCTGCCGCGATCCCAGGCTGTCCAGCCGTCAGCCATAGCGCGGCCAAATGGCGCATTCAAGGCATGGCGCTGCACAAAATGGGCTTTTTCCAGCACCCCACGCGCATTATTGAGCCATATCGTCAGCTCCGGGTTCAGCCTGCGGACCGCGTCGGCCACACGCTGTAAAGCCCCTACGGCCTCACGGCGATTCCCGGTCACGAGCGCCCGCTGGAAGACTCCCCACCGATTCTGCGCGTCTTGCAAACTGCCGATGAGAACCCCGAGTCGCGGGTCCGGCACAGTCTGAACAAATGACTGGAGGTCGGCCATCGCGTCCCCAAGCCAGGCGTCGAGATCGGCAGCATTGGCCTGGGGGCGGTAATCGGCCAGCCGGCGGAGCGTGGTTTGCAGACTGTCCAGGACAGCCTGAATTGAATCAAAAACAGGGTTGACCGGATCGAGATCGCTGGCAGCAACCAGAGCGGTGCGAGCCGCCACCGGGTTTGCGGTCGCCTGCCCGCTGGCGACCTGAAGCTGCTCCAGGATTGTATGGGCCGCCTGGCTGGCGCGGCGGGCCGATGCAGCAGCCTCCGCCAGGGAGTCGCTTTCCAGCAATTCAGCCAGCGCCGACATACTTTCAGCGACCTGCTGATAGGCCGCCAGCACTTCCCGCAACAGCCCGGTCGAGGATTGCTCCAACACCTGGAGAGAATCGTCCACACTCTCCAACGCATCCCGGGCATACTGGCTTCGATACTGCCGCAGCAAAACTCTGAGCCGTAGCAAATGCGGCCTTAATACCATCACATCGGGCACAAGCACCTGCACATGCTCAGCCATCAGCCACTGGAGCTGGCGAGCCTCCTCACGATGTTCCGGTACGACCAGCAGCAGGTGCGCTGCACGAGCAGGATCGCCGGCAAACAGCGCCTCCAGACCAGCCATAGCGCCCGCTGGCGGGGGCCTCAGGCCGCTCTCTTCAATCATAGTGGCGCAGTCGAGTAAAAGCTGCACACGGCTGCGCTCCGCTTCCGGAGCGTGCGTCAGCACATCTTGAAGCAGCGCAATCGCGCGCGGCCAATTCGCGCTTTCCAGATAGATGCGAGCCGCATCCAGATCGGCCAGCACGGCCAGCCGGTGCAATTCGTCCTCAATCCTCTGGCGGATAGCGCGCGTCCTGGGGAAGCCGGGATCGCGCGCCTGAACTGCCCGGGCCTCCTCCAGCAGCCGCTCAAGATCGCGCTGGTTGCACTGCCGCTGCAGACGGTGTTCAATGCGATCCAGCGCTCTATCCCGGTCGCGCTCAAGCGGGAGGCGGTACTGGCTGAGATCGTTCCGCAGGGAGGCAATATCGCGATAGCGACGATCCAGCGAAGGGTGAACAGCGCGCTGGATGATCGCCTGCAGACGGCTTGTCACTCGCGCGCCATCCGGGCCAAAATCAACTTCCTCACCATTCCAGATCAACCGCTGACCGCCAGTGAGCACAAAATACAGAAGCTCGCCCACCTGGTAGATATCGCTCTGGCGGCTGACGCCCTGCGGGGTGACTTCATCGCCCTCCAGGAAAACGGCATTGCCCCAGTCGATCACCTTCAACTGGTAGGCATCCCGATTCCAGAAAAGGTGCTTCGCATCGACATCGTTGTAAACTACGTCGCGTCCGTGAGCCGCCTGCAAAAGGTCCAGCAGAGCGTCCACAATGACCAGCAGTTCCAGTTCGGGCAGGCGCTCGTTGCGCTTGGCAAGCTCGAGCACCTCCTCCTCCAGAATCACACCGGCGGCGTATTCCACAACAATATACAGGTGACTCTGCGCACCAATGCGAAAGGCGCCTTCTGTCAGGAGTTCGGTCAGCACAGGGTGACCCTTGAGGAGCAGGAGGGCGCGCCGTTCGTTGCGAATAGTGACTTCCTGCCCGGCGCGAATAGGCGGGGCATCCTGCGGGGCGGGCCGCTTGATAACCACCGTCCGGTCATCGTTCTGCGTGTCGTAGGCACGCAAGGCCTCGCCGCTGCGACCCCGGGGATAGATGTGGTCATAGCGGTAGCGGCCGTCAAACAGAGTATCATGCGCCATACGGACACACTCTCCTGAGCCGCTTTCTATTGTACGCGGGGCAGCGAAGGCGTCAACCAGACGGGGTGCTGGCGGGATTCACCCGCATCCACCAGCGTCCCGGCCGGAATACAAAAGCCGCCGGGAGGATAACTCCTGGCAGCTTTGTAGTCCGATATGAATCCCTTAACGAGAGAGGAGTGGGGGAGAGGGGGAGGAGAGGGAGAGGTGAAGCGGTTGGTCCGCGCCCTTGCGGGGGCGGACAAGGAAATGACTAGAAAGGAGGTGATCCAGCCGCAGCTTCCGCTACAGCTACCTTGTTACG
>JARKNX010000063.1 GCA_029976025.1 Aggregatilineales bacterium
GCTGTTCCAGGTGCGACGTTCCGAAGGGGACGTTGCCACCCGCTTCCTGTTCACGCTGTTCACCCACGGTATCGACGGCCTGCCCCCGCCGGGCGACTACACCGATGCCCTGCTGGCGTTCCTGCGGGAGAACAGCCTGGAATTCACCGCAAAGTACGACAACCTCTGCCGCGCGGCCGGTGAACCGCTGATCCGGGTGGAGCTTCGTGATATCGCAACCCTTGACCCCACGGTCAAGCACCGCTTTCTTCTGGAGGAGGAGTAGCCCCATGTTCGAATGTCTGGATGAGGGCCGCAGGCTGGCGCACGCCCGCGCCCTGTGGCGGGCGGCGCAGGCCGCGCCGTTCTATGGCCGGAAATACGAGGAATGCGCCGAGCCGCGTGACTGGTCCGCGTGGAGGGCTCTGCCGCCCCTCACCCGCCAGGAACTGTACGACAACGCCTGGCCCCGCTCCGGGGAAATGCTCACCCAGCCGCCGGAAGGGATGATCGTCACGTCCACCGGCGGTACCACCGGCATGGCCCGTTACACGGTGCTCACCCACGGCGAGTGGGACCGCTTCTGCGACGAACAGGCCAAGGCCCTGCGACTGATCGGGGTCGGCCCCTCCGATCGGGTGGCGAACCTGCTGGTTGCCGGCAGCCTCTGGCCCTCCTTCCTGGGAGGCCACGAAATCATCAAGCGCATCGGCGCACTGCACCTCCCCATCTCCGCAAACATCCCGGTGGAGATGGTGCTGCGCTTCTGCCGCGAGTTCCGGCCCACAGCCATGATGAGCCTGCCTACCCTGTTCATCTTCCTGGCCGACCTGGCCCTGAAGGGCGGCATCACCTTCCCGGAGTTGCGCCTGATAGGCTATGCGGGAGAGCACATGAGCCCGGCGGTGCGCGAACATGTGCGGCGCGGCCTCGGAGAACAGGTGGAGATCCACGCACTGGCCTACACCAGCGCCGACGCCGGCCTGATGGGCTACCAGTGCACGCGCTGCGCACCCAACGAATACCACGTCCCCACCGCCTTCCAGCTCATCGAAACCATGGACATGGAACGGGACCGCCCCGCCGAACCGGGCGAAACCGGGGAATTGCTGGTCACTAACCTGGCCCGCCGGTCCCAGCCGATCATCCGCTACCGCATCGGCGACCGGGGATGCTTCACCGGCGCCCCCTGCCCCTGCGGCGACCCCAATCCCCTGCTGCGGCTGGCGGGCAGG
>JARKNX010000104.1 GCA_029976025.1 Aggregatilineales bacterium
CCGCTGGTAGACCACCAGCTTGATAGGTCGGACGTGTAAGCCTGGTAACAGGCTCAGCCAACCGATACTAATGGTCGAGCGGCTTTGCTCTATGGATCGTTCCATAAAGCCGTGATACGGAGAAGTTGAAGCTCTCCCCCGCCTCGCTATTCATCCGCTCACCCCAGCACATCTCCTGTGTTGGTGTCCCCGCGGTGGGGGTACACCCGGTCCCTTCTCGAACCCGGTCGTTAAGCCCACCCGCACCCATGGTACTGCTCTGGCGACGGAGTGGGAGAGTAGGTCGATGCCAACACTTTGAGATGTGCTTTTTTGTTCCGCACTTAGGCACGCCCGCCAGAAATCCCTGGCGGGCGTGCCTGTTTCTCGGCTCTGGCCCGGCCCTTCGTTATAATTGCGGCGTAAGTCGTGCAGCACAGACTGTCCCATTCCGATTTGATATCCCCCAGGAGCGATCATGACCATTACAATTGTTGGCCTCGGCCCCGGCGATCCTCAGAAGTTGACTCTTGAGGCCTGGAAGGCGTTGCAGGATGCTGCGCACGTCCTGCTGTGGTCCGAGGGGCATATCGCCATTGCCGATCTCCCCCGGGGACCGGAATACAGACTCCTGGCGGATGAATGTGGCGAGGGTGGCGACTGGCGGACCTGCATTGTTGAGGCGGTGTGCGCCTATGATGACGTGGTGTATGCCGTGCCGGGCGACCCCTTTATCCTGGAATTGACCGATGCAATCGTGGAGCGCGCGGCGGCGCTGGGGAAGTCGGTCCGCACGGTATCCGGCGTGAACTTCGTCGGGTCTGCGCTGGCTGCCCTGGGCATTGTCGCCGGGGACGGCTTGCAGATTCACAATGCCGAGGCGATAGCAGGAAGGCACTTCCCCCCTCTTAATCCCGCTGCGCCGGCGCTGCTGGCTATGCTGCACAGTGTCGATGTCGCGAATCGGCTCCGGGAGGTGCTACTCCGCCAGTATCCGGGCGATCATCCAGTATCCCTGATCAATAGCGCCGGGACCGACCAGCAGTCAACGGAGGCTGCGACAGTGCAGACGTTCCCCGATTGCCCGTCGATAGGCCCCCGGACGACGCTATACCTCCCCGCGCTGTCCTCTCTGTGCAGCTTTGAGAGTCTCCAGGAAACGATGTCCCACCTGCGCGCGCCGGAGGGATGTCCCTGGGATCGCGAGCAAACTCACGAGACGCTTCGTCCCTATGTCATCGAGGAATCGTATGAAGTTGTCGAGGCTATCAATTCCGGCGACTCGCAGGCGTTGTGCGAGGAGCTGGGGGACGTGCTCCTCCAGGTAGCCTTCCATACGCAGATCGCTATCGAAGAAGGCCGGTTTCGCATGACGGATGTGCTCAGCGCGATCAACAGCAAGATGATCCGCCGCCACCCGCATGTCTGGGGGGATGCCAGTGTCAGCGGCAGCGGCGATGTCGTCCAGAACTGGGAGGCGATCAAGAAGCAAGAGCGAAAGGGCGGGGGCAACGGCAGGACTTCGCTCCTCGATGGAGTGCCCCGGACGCTCCCCGCGCTCTCCCAGTCTTTCACCTACCAGGAGCGGGCGGCCCGCGTCGGCTTCGATTGGGACGGGATTGAAGATGTCATCAGCAAGGTCACCGAGGAGATCGACGAAATCATGACTGCCGATGATCCGGCCCGCAGGACAGCGGAAATTGGCGATCTCCTCTTCGCTCTGGTGAACTGGATCCGCTGGATGGATGTGGACCCGGAGATGGCTTTGCGGGACGCCAACGGGCGATTCTACCGCCGCTTCCGCTACATTGAAGAGGCTGTTGACCGTATTGGCCGCGCTATGACAGAGATGACGCTTCAGGAGCTGGACGCCCTCTGGGAAGAGGCGAAGCGGAATGGCCTGTAGAAACCGGTTATCTTCTCGCTGCTTCTGGCTCGTGCCATAATACAGGTAATTGCATTAGTTGCGCTTTGCAAAGGGGGACGAGAAACGCCATGTGGACACGTGAAACCGTTGAGCGGCACAGTGTGGACCTGCGCCAGTTCATCGACTTCCGGCAGTCTGTTCTGCCGGGCGGTCAGCGCGTTGTTGAGGCGTATAACAGCAGTGGCCTGACCCTGACCCTCCTGCCTGATCGCGGGCTGGATATCTGGCTGGCGACCTGCAACGGCCTGCCGCTGACCTGGATTGCCCAGAATTCACCGTTTCCGGGCGATGCGGGCAGCTCCTGGTTGCGCCAGTTCAACGGCGGTCTGCTCACGACTTGCGGGCTGACCCATGCCGGCCCGCCGGAGACAGACCCCGATACGGGCGAGCGCCGTGACCTGCACGGGCGGTACACATACCAGCGGGCGGGGAACCTGGCTGTTGCAGGTCAGTGGACTGCTGTTGGCGGCCAGGAGAAGTACATCCTTGAGCTGAAAGGCGTGATCGCGGAATCGGTGCTCTTTGGTGAGCAGCTTCGGCTGGAGCGCACTTATCGCCTGATCCTCGGCGAGCCAATGGTCGAGATCGTGGATACGGTGCAGAACCGGGGCGATCTGCCCGCCCCTTTTATGCTGTTGTACCATTGCAACGTCGGGTATCCTCTGGTAGCGGCGGGTTCCCGGCTCCATGTGGCCGGGGAGCGGGCGTACGCGCGCGATGCAGTGGCGGCGCCGGGCCTGGGCCGGTGGGCCGATTACGATGCCGCCTCGCCGCGCTACGCGGAACAGGTCTTTTTCCATCGCGTTAAAGCCGGGAGCGACGGCTGGACAGAAGTGGCGCTCATGCGCGGCGATATCGGCCTGTCGTTCTCCTGGGATACGGCGGCGCTGCCTTACCTGACGCAGTGGAAGAACACGCGCGAGGGCGTCTACGTATGCGGCGTGGAGCCGGGCAACTGCCTGCCCGAGGGGCGCAATGCGGCCCGTGAGAATGACCGGCTGCAAACGCTTCAGCCCGGCGAGACGGCCCGTTCCACCCTGCGTCTGGCGCCTTTGAGCGGGGCGGACGCTGTGGCCGCCTGTCAGGCGCGCATTGAGGCGCTGCAGGCAGCCGGCAGGCCGGTGGAGAACTGCTCGCTGGATGATTTCGCTCACTGGGGATAAAGAGCCGCAAGAGTCAAAAAAGGTGGCCGAAAAGCCACCTTTTTGATTCCTCAATCTCGAGCCGGGCCAGCCCAGCAGGCCGGATCAGTCCAGCGGTTCCTTGTAGATGATGTAGCGCCCGATGTCGTCACCCTTGGCGATACATGTCTGCATGACCACGCGGAATTCGCGCCCGCCGGACACCCAGCGCAGTCCTTCCTGCAGCAGGCCCTGTCCCATGAAACAGACCGGTTTGTCCGCTTTGCGATTCCAGCACATCGGGCACCGTTCCAACGTATAGAGGAAGTAATCGCCTTCATCACGGACGTTGGAAATCTGGTCCGAGAACTGGCTGAAGATGGCGGCCATAGCCGGGATGCCGATCTTGAGTTTCGCTTCCAGCGGCAGCACTTTGAAGGCCATATCTCCCACACCGGCCAATGCGCCGAAGCCCTTGAGGCCCTCGCTGAAGGCCGCGCGTCCGGCCCGCAGCGCCAGGCCACGCCCGCCGCGTTCCCCGTACATATCTTCCAGGGCGACCTGCAAAGCGGTGAAATCGGAAAAGTCGAACTGCTTCTCCAGATTATCCGGGGGGAAGTTGCCAATATAGTCTGACAGGCCGGCCAGATTCAGCACAGCGTTCAGGCCGTTAGTTCCCATTACTTCTTCCATCGCTTGCAGGACGATGCGGGCAATCCGGTTGGGATAATTAAAGCCGCTTTTCTCTCTGGGCATGGGGTATCCTCTCCAGATAACCGGGTAAGGCAGCTATAATGCTGGATGCCCTTGTATACAGGGCTGTGCTGCGGATATTCTGAGCCTGTGACCCTGACGGATAATGTGTTGTCAGGGGCTAACCGCTTGCTGTCTCCAATGGGCAGGGGGCGAACAATCACAGCGCCAACAGTCCTTTGTTCTACCAGAATCCGCTGGCTAAAGCTCAGATTTTACGCTGCAACCTCCTCGCAGCAACCGCACACTTGAGATGTAACATACTCCGACAGGGTAGCTATCTGATATGCCGGTTTTGTTATCTCAGATTGTGCTGCTCTGTTATCCGCCGATATAGCACAATCTGTCTCAAAACGCCAGTATGCCAGCGCCTGTCCGGGAGTGTTGCTTTCAGTCAGTGTACAGTGAATGGCAAGGTGCTAACCGCGCAAACACTAGACTGGCATGATAGCAATATCCGCAAAACCTGTCAAGTTAGGCGCCAGAGCGGTGTGTAGCCCATACCGGGGACAAAAAGCAGGAACGGCAAAGGTGCAGAAGATACAGAGATAAAACAGAAACTTTTTCCTTGCGGCCTCTGCGCCTCCGCAGTGCAAAGCCTTTTCTTCTCAGGGATGCTCTGCATCTGAAACGCGCCGTCAGGGCGGCATGGAGCCTGTGCTATTCCGGAGCGGCGCTTTCCGCGCGGGCCCCAGAATCAAGCAGACTGGTTTTCGTACCAGTCTGCCTGACGCTCAATGCTTGCATTCGAATGAACACGTGGTAGAGTATCGAACGTGTTCATTTGAGACATAGTGTCGGGGCGGGCGGATTCGAACCGCCGACCTCATCGACCCGAACGATGCGCGCTAGCCAAGCTGCGCTACGCCCCGAATCTGTCGTCAAGTGTACCCGACATTCCCTGGCCTGACAAGGGCCAGTTGGCGATATCAGAGAGCGGCGGAGCAGGCAGCAGATAGCCAGAGCGGGCAGTGAGTGGTCGCAGCCCCTCCTGACTCTTTTGAGGGCGAACTATGGGGCAAACACAACTCCCGACGACACCGAATCTGAGCACGCGCCTGCGCGAAGCCACCACAGGATTCACGGAGCGGACAGGCGAGGCTCTGCACCGGCTCGGGGTGCATCCAGATGTGCTGACGCTGGCTGGCCTGGCCGTGACGCTGGTGGCCTGCCTGTTTCTGGCTCAGGGGCAATTGGTGACAGGGGCTATCATCCTGATTGTCGGCCTGCCACTTGATCTGCTGGACGGGGCTGTGGCGCGGGCTATGAAGCGCACCAACCCCTTTGGCGGCGTGCTCGATTCAACTATCGATCGCTACGCTGATATGCTGATCATGTTCTCCCTCTCGTATTATCTGGCGGTCAACAGCCGCTTCGCTGAAATGCTGCTGGCGTTTCTCACTATTGTCGGCAGCACGATGGTCAGCTATGTCCGGGCGCGGGCGGGCAATGCCGGTTTGCCGTGCGCCGGCGGGTTGTTTTCCCGTTTCGAGCGCCTGGTGGTGCTGCTGATCATGCTGCTGACCGGCTGGCTGCCGCTGGGGCTGGTGATTCTGGCGGCAGGCTCCAACCTCACCGCTTTGCAGCGGCTGTGGTCAGTCTACCAGTTCTCACAGGTGCTTCCTGCCGGGCCGAACCAGGCGTTGGCGGGAGCTGATAGTCAGGAAGAAGGCGCATAGGGTTATGTCCATCGACGCATTCGGTATCCATCTTGGCCCTCTGTACATCCGATTCTATGGCCTCCTGATCGTGGGCGGGCTGATGCTATGCTCAGCTATCGCTGCCTGGATGGCTAAGCGAGATGGCCGCGACACCGACCATATCTGGGGAGGCTTAACCTGGATGTTGATCCCCGGCATTATCGGCGCCCGGCTGTGGTTCGTGTTCTTCCCGTCACAGGAGATGGTCAACCGGGGCTTCACAGCAGTCTGGTTGCTGACACACCCCTTTGACATGACGAATGGCCCGCTGGCGATCTGGAACGGCGGGCTGGGCATCTTCGGCGCCGTCATTGGCGGGTTGATCGGCGGGGCGCTTTACGGCGCGCGGCACCGCCTCAAATATCTGGAATGGATCGATATCGCCGCCATCGTCCTCCCGCTGGGGCAGGCTATCGGGCGCTGGGGTAACTTCATCAATCAGGAGCTTTACGGCGGCCCGACAACGCTGCCCTGGGGCATCACCATCCCCCAGGCGAGCCGCATTGCGCAATACCGCGACCTGGCTGCTTACCCGCTCGACCAGCGATTTCATCCGATATTTCTCTACGAATCGCTGTGGTGTGCGCTGACTTTTGTGATTCTGCTCCTCCTGTGGCTGAACTATCGCCGCCGCTTCAAGCCGGGCGACTTTCTGTTCATGTATTTTGTCTCGTATGCCGTGATCCGCTTCCTGATGGAGTTCCTGCGGGTGGACGTGACTCTGGTGGGGGCGCTGAATGTGTCGCAGATTGTCTCCGCCCTGGCCGGGGTGGGCGCCCTGCTTTTCCTCCTCTGGCGGTATCGATTCCGCCCGGCGCGGGAGAGCTTTTATCAGACCAACCCCGGGCAGGACTCAGAGGAGAGCGCCGCCCCGGCGGAAAAGCCCGTAACGCCGTAGGGTGAATGGAAGGCCCGGAGCTGAAGAGGGCGCGCCTTGATACGGGCCGCCCTCTTTTGGTGCCCGGAGCATGGGGGCTGCCTGTGTAGTGCTCATTGACCATAGCGTTGGAATTTGTGGCTTATTACAATAACAGAGGGTTGAGTGATAGCGGAGCAGGCGTGATGGAACCTGGTGTGATGATTGAAGCGCATGAGCTGACCAAGATGTTCGGCACGTTCTGCGCGGTGGACCGCGTCTCGTTGCAGGTGGCAGCCGGGACTGTCCTGGCGATGCTGGGGCCGAACGGCGCGGGCAAGACGACCACCGTGCGCATGATGACCTCTATCCTCAGGCCTACGTCCGGCCGGGCGCGGATTGCCGGCTACGATGTCACCACGAATCCAGTTGAGGTGCGGGGGCATGTCGGCGTGCTGACTGAACAGCACGGCCTCTACGAGCGCATGAAGGCGCTGGAGTATCTGGATTTCTTTGGCCGCGTGTACCGGCTCGATCAGCGGATGCTCCGCCGGCGTGCGGCGGACCTGATGGAGCGCTTCGGCCTGTCTGATGCGCTGGACAGGCGCCTGGGCGAGTATTCCAAGGGGATGAAGCAAAAGCTGGCGCTCGTGCGGGCCATGCTGCATGATCCGCCCGTCCTCCTCCTGGATGAGCCAACCAGCGCGATGGACCCGCAGAGCGCCAAGCTCGTCCGCGATGCCATTCTGGAGCTGCGCCACGATCACCGCACATTCATCGTGACCACCCATAACCTGACCGAGGCCCAGATTCTGGCCGACCGGATCGCCATTATCCGCCAGGGTCGCATTGTCGCGCTGGGCACTTTTGAGGAACTTTCGCGCACCTTCGTCGGCGTGCCGCTGATGGAGCTGCGGGTGCGCGCGCCGCTCAACGGCCTCACTGCGCAGTTGAGCAGCATGGTCCAGGTGACTGAGACGGGCGAGAACTGGGTGCGCTACCGGGTTGAAGAACCCGAGCTGACTAACCCGCAGATTGTGCGCCATCTGACCGCCCAGGGGGTGGATGTTGTCACCCTCAGCCCGCTGCAAGAGTCGCTGGAGACGGTGTACCTGCGCATCGTCGAAGGGGGCGATGAGGAGGCCCGGCCATGACTGTTTCGACAACGGAACGCCAGGTTGTTTTTCCGGATCGCCCCGCTGGCCGCTGGCAGCAAATACGATGGACATGGGAGAACGCCCTCATCGTCACCCGTCGCGAAGTCACCGACAGCCTGCGCGACTGGCGGATCATGACGCCGATCTTCATCATGACTCTGGTATTCCCGGCGCTCTCGCAGTTCGGGGCCAACCTGATGCTCAACTTCGTCACGCAGTACGGCGCGGAGCTGGTTGGCGAGCGGACGATCCCTTTCCTGCTCATGATTGTCGGGTTCTTCCCGGTTTCGCTGTCGCTGGTGATTGCGCTGGAGACATTCGTCGGGGAGAAGGAGCGCCGCAGCCTGGAGCCGCTGCTTTCCACCCCCCTGACCAATCTGGAGCTGTATATCGGCAAGACGCTGGCCGCCATGATCCCGCCGCTGCTCGCCAGTTACGCCGGCATGGCGATCTACCTGACCAGCCTGCTGTTTGGTGAACTGGCCTGGCGCCCGCAGCTCATGCTGATTATTCAGATCATCCTGCTGACTACGGCCCAGGCGCTGATCATGATCACCGGCGCAGTGGTCGTCTCCAGCCAGACCACTTCCACCCGGGCGGCGAACCTGCTGTCGAGCTTCATTATCGTGCCCATGTCGCTGCTCGTGATTCTGGAGAGCATCGTCATGTTCAGCGCCCCGGACGCGGATTCGCCGAATGGCATCCTGGCGTTGTGGGCGATCCTGGTCGGGCTGTTGATTGGCACCGCCCTGTTCATCCGGATTGGCACGCGCATCTTCAACCGCGAAGAATTGTTAGCCAGCTCGCTCGATGTGCTCAACCTGCGCTGGATAGGCGGCACCTTCTGGCGTCACTTCCGGGGGGCGGAGAAGCCCGGCCCTGTCGCCTGGTACCGGACGGAAGTGCTGCCGGCGGTCCGCCAGCTCGGTAAGCCGGTAATCGTGATCCTGATCGCGACGCTGGCGGCGGGGCTTCTCGGGTGGGCGGCCGGGACCTATAGCGCGTTCCGCCTGCCGCCGGACATGGCGATGAGTTCGGAGGAGCTGTCGTCCAATTTTAACAATCTGTTTGAGTTAGGCGCTCATCCGGGATCGGTGTTGCTGGCCGTCTGGCAGAATTCCCGCGTGCTGCTGGCGGGGACTATTATGGGCGCGGTGAGTTTCGGCGTGATGGCGGTGGTGCTGGAAATACTGCCGTTTGGCATTCTGGGCTGGGTGCTCTCACAGTTTGCTGCGCTGGGGCTTGACCCGGCTCTGTTCTTCGCCGCCGTGATCCCGCACAGCCTGGTGGAGATACCGGCTATCTTCCTGGCGACGGCGGCTTCGCTCCGTCTGGGGGCGGTCATCACCCGCCAGCCTGAAGAAGGCCGGACGGTTGGCGAGATGTGGCTGATAGCGGCGGCGGACCTCGCCAAGATCGGGCTGGGGCTGGTGCTGCCGCTGCTGGTGATCGCCGCCCTGATTGAGGTCTTCATCACGCCGGCCGTCGTGCGAATGGTGCTGGGGGCTTCTTAAAGCGCTGCGCTCAAAACGAATACCGGAGGCGGCGGACGATCTGCCGCCTCTTTTTTCGTTATGGCGCGGCTTTCTCCTCCGCCGCTGACTTCAGCGACAGGATCATGGCGCTGTGGGGGGCGTAATAGATCTGATATGTTTCACCATCCTGAACGGCCAGGGACTGATCTTCGCTGAGGGCGAATTCCAGCGCCTCCACCTGGAGCGCGTACTGCTGAAGTTGCACCAGCCTGCCGATGATGGGCCGTTCGCGCATTGTCAGCGTGACGCGGCCATAGATGGTGTCGGCCAGATCATGCTCCAGGTCGAGCAGCCATTTGCGCCGTTCGCCGCGCAGGACCCAGTAGCCGATCAGCGGCAACGTCACCAGCAGGAACAGCGATAATCCCACCATCGGCAGGTTATGTTCAGCCAGAAAAGCGATTGTCGCGAGCAGGCCGACCGCGCCTAACCCTCCGGTCAGGCCGACCTGAGCCTGTGTGGCCCGGCGCAGGTAGCGGACCATGGCGGCGCGCTGGGTGGGGGCCAGATGCCCCGCCCGATTTTCCTCCAGATCGTCCGGCGTGAAAGCGAAAGCCTGCCTGAGGGCTATGTCATGCTCGTTCATCAGGGTGATCCGCCTGTCGTGTGTCCGCGCTGCGCTCATTATTGCCCGTTTCGCGGCTTGAGAAAAGGCTGCCGGGGGCGGTAGACTACGCGGCGGGGCAGGGCGGCACCGGACATTGTGTATCGTGGAGGTACAGGGGGATGAAGACAATCGGTCTGCTGGGAGGGATGAGCTGGGAGTCTTCGCTGGAATACTACCGCCTGATCAATCAGGGCGTCAAAGCGCGGCTGGGGGCGCTCCACTCAGCGCGGATTGTGCTGGTGTCGGTGGACTTCGCCGAGGTGGAGGCTATGCAGTCCGCCGGGCGGTGGGACGACGCCACGCGTTTTATGATCGCGGCGGCCCGCCAGGTTGAGCGGGGTGGAGCAGACTGTCTCGTGATCTGCACCAATACCATGCATCGTATGGCGGCTGAAGTTCAGGACAGCATTGGCATCCCTCTGTTGCATATCGCCGACGCCACCGCCTTCGCGGTACGGGTCGCCGGGATTGAGCGAGTCGGCCTGCTGGGGACGCGCTTCACTATGGAGCAGGATTTCTACCGCGGCCGCCTGCAAGGGCTGCACGGCCTTCAGGTCCTGATTCCGGATCAGGAAGCGCGCCAGATGGTTAACCGGGTGATCTACGAGGAACTGGTGCAGGGCCGGATTGTGCCCGCATCGCGGGAGGCTTACCGGGCGGTAATCGCCGATCTGGTCCGGGCAGGGGCGGGCGGGATCATCCTCGGCTGTACAGAAATCGGCCTGCTGGTCGGCGCCGGGGACAGCCCGGTCCCGCTGTACGATACGACAGTTCTGCACGCCGCCGCTGCGGTGGACTGGGCGCTGAGCGATTGACCGTCCAGCGGCAGATGCAGGCACGCCGGTCAATGCGGACGCATTAGTTAATGCGGGCGCCTTAGCAAATGCGCGGCAGCAGCACGCCGGCGGGCAGGTCCACGATGCGCGAGCCGCCGATGGAAGTCCGGGCCACGACCAGGCCGGGGTGCGCCGCCGTGACTGTCCCGATGCGGACGGCCTGACGGCCGTAAGGGGTGGCGCGCATCGCTTCCAGCACAGCATCGGCCTGCGCTTCTGGCACAATGGCCACCAGCTTGCCTTCGTTGGCGACATACAGCGGGTCCAGGCCGAGCATTTCGCAGGCGGCCTGCACCGCCGTATTCACCGGCACGCGCTGTTCATCGAATTCGATGCCGACTTTCGATGCTGCGGCCAGCTCGTTGAGTACGGCAGCCAGCCCGCCCCGCGTGGCGTCGCGCAGGCAGTGTATGTCTGTCGTGACGGCCAGCATGGCCTCGACCATGCCGTTGAGGGGGGCTGTGTCGCTCTCAATCGGGGCCTGGAAGTCCAGCCCCTCCCGCAGAGACATGATGGTGATGCCGTGGTCGCCCATTGTGCCGCTGACCAGCACGGCGTCGCCGGGGCGGGCGTTGCCGGGGGCGATATGGACGCCGGGCGGGATCAGGCCGATGCCGGATGTATTGATGAACAGCCCATCGCCGTGCCCCTTGTCCACCACTTTGGTGTCGCCCGTTACAAGCTGCACGCCGGCTTTCGCGCAGGCGTCAGCGAAGGAGGTCGTGATCTGGCCGAGCGTCTCCATCGGCAGCCCTTCCTCCAGGATGAAGCCCGCGCTCAGGAACAGCGGCCTGGCGCCGCTCATGGCGATGTCGTTCACCGTGCCATTGACGGCCAGTTCGCCGATATCGCCGCCGGGGAAGATCAGCGGGCTGACGACGAACGAATCGGTGCTGAAGGCCAGACGATGTGGCCCCTGCCCGGCGATCTCCAGCGTCGTCGAATCGCCCATCTGCCCCAGCAGATCATTCTGGAGCAGGGGCACGAACAGACCGTGAATCAGGTCGTTCATCATCTTGCCGCCGCTGCCATGCCCCATCACGACGGTCGGATAATTCCGCAGCGGGAGCGGGCAGGTCCACCCGCTCAATTTCGGCCTGTCCTGTTCGCCCATGGAAAACTTCCCTGCCTCAGGAATTTGCGGCCGGGGCGTCCGGAGTGTGGATGCGCCCGTAGCGATAGTAAGCGGCGCACGCCCCCTCGGAGGAGACCATTGTCGCGCCGAGCGGAGTCTGCGGGGTGCACTCCCGGCCAAAGGCCGCGCATTCGAACGGCTTCTTGCGCCCCTGGAGGATCAGGCCGCTGATGCACAGGCTGGATTCGGCGGTTTGAATCGCGCCGACGGCGGGGAAGCGCAGCTCAGCGTCGAAGGAAGCGTACTCCTCGCGCAGCCGGTAGCCGCTCATCGGGATGACGCCAATGCCGCGCCACTTGCGATCGCACAACTCAAACACCCGGTTGATGGTGTCCTGGGCAGGCCGGTTGCCGTCATGGGTGACCGAGCGCTCGTAAGCATTCTCGACTTCGGCGCGGCCTTCCTCAAGCTGGCGGACGGCCATCAGGATGCCGCGGGCCAGGTCCACCGGCTCAAAGCCGGTGACCACAATCGGAATATGATAGCGCGCCGCCAGCGGGCTGTACTCCCAGTAGCCCATCACGGCGCAGACATGCCCCGCCGCCAGGAAGGCATCCACCCGCACGTCGTCTTCTTCCATCAACCCGGCGATCACCGGCGGCACGGTGACATGGGATACCAGCACGGCAAAATTATCAATTCCCTGCGCTTTAGCCTGCATGACGGCCATCGCGTTGGGCGGGGCGGTTGTCTCAAAGCCGATGGCGAAAAAGACCACAGTCTTCGCCGGATTTTCGCGGGCGATCTTGAGCGCATCCAGCGGCGAATAGACGATGCGCACATCGCCCCCCGCCGCCTTAACGCTGAACAGGTCTCCCTGGGAGCCGGGCACGCGCAGCATGTCGCCGAATGAGGTAAAGATCACATCCGGGCGGGAAGCCAGGGCGATCGCCCGGTCGATCAGCTCCAGCGGCGTCACGCAGACCGGGCAGCCCGGCCCGTGAATCAGCTCCACTTCCGGCGGCAGAAGCTGCCCCAGGCCGCTTTTCATGATGGAGTGTGTCTGGCCGCCGCAGACTTCCATGATCCGCCACGGCCGGGTGACGGTCTGGCGCAGTTCCCCCAGCAGCTTCCGGGTCGCTTCACCGTCGCGGTATTCGTCCAGATACTTCATGCGCCGGCCTCATCTTCGCTCAGCTCGGGCAGTTCTTCTCCCAGCATTTCCAGCTCAGCCAGCAGCGCCAGTGTTTTCTGCGCCTCGTCTTCGTCAATCTTGCTGAGGGCGAAGCCGACATGGATGATGGTATAGTCGCCCGGTTCCAGGTCCGGGACGTATTCCAGGCAGGCTTCGCGGATCACGCCGCCGCCGAAGTCCACCTTGCCCATCTTCAGCCCTTCCTGCTGGTAAACTTCCACCACTTTACCGGGGATGCCCAGGCACATGGCCGTCCTCCTCTGCCGCTTATAGCTTCATAGTGTATAAATCAAATCCGATTTGGCGTAGTGACAAATAGCACAATTCGATTATACAGGATGCCGACATTCGGCAGTTGCCGGCGCCGGGGGGCGTTCGTTATGCTAATGCGCGCTTGGCGAGAACAGGTAATGGTATGGAACTGCGACGTATTCATGTTGATGGTGTGGTGCAGGGGGTGGGGTTTCGCCCTTTTATCTACGGGCTGGCGATGCGCTATGCCCTGACCGGCTGGGTGTTGAATTCCTCCTCCGGGGTGGATATCGAGGTGCAGGGGCCGCCGGAAGCGCTGGATGCCTTCCAGCAGGCAATTGCGGCGGAGGCCCCGCCGCTGGCCCGGATTGACCGCGTGATCGCATCATCGCGCCCGCTGGAGGGCGAAGGTCACGCCGCGTTTGTGATCCGGCACAGCGAGGCGGACAATGGCGTCTCGCTGATCTCGCCCGACGTGGCGACCTGCCCGGATTGTCTGCGGGAGATTCTCGACCCCTCCGACCGCCGCTACCGCTACCCGTTCACCAACTGCACCAACTGCGGCCCGCGCTACACGATCATCCAGCACATGCCCTATGACCGCCCCCAGACGACCATGCGCGCCTTCGCCATGTGCCCGACCTGCCGCGCCGAATATGAGAATCCGCTGGATCGGCGCTTTCATGCCCAGCCCAACGCCTGTCCGACCTGCGGACCGCACGCCTGGCTGGAAGCGCCGCCATCGCTCCTCGCCGCTCTACCTGCTGGCGCTGTGGACGCCGTGGCCCAGGCGGCAGCGCTCCTGCGAGAGGGGTATATTCTGGCAATCAAGGGGCTGGGCGGGTTTCACCTGGCCTGCGACGCCACAAATTCCGCCGCTGTCGCCCGCCTGCGGGAGCGCAAGGCGCGGCCCGATAAGCCCTTCGCCGTGATGATGCCGTCTCTGGATGTGGTGCGGCAGTTCTGCGATGTCAACGCCGACGAGGCGGCCCTGCTGACGGCGGTCAACGCACCGGTCGTGCTGCTCTATACGCGGCCCGGCGCGCAGATCGCCCCGGAGGTCGCCCCGCGCAACCCGATGCTCGGCGTGATGCTGCCTTACACGCCGCTGCATCACCTCCTGTTGCGCGACGCGGGCGTGCCCCTGGTCATGACCAGCGGCAATCTGAGCGATATGCCGATCCTGTGCGACAATGATGAGGCGCTGCGGGTATTATCGCCCCTGGCTGACGCCTTTCTCCTGCACAACCGGCCGATTCACATGCGCTGCGACGATGCTGTGTGGTGGGTGGACCGGGCGGCAGGCGACGAGGACGCCGCGCTCCAGCCGCTGCGCCGCTCGCGCGGGGATGCGCCGTACCCGGTCCGGCTGGCGTGGTCAAGCCCTGCCCACATCCTGGCTGTTGGCGCAGAGATGAAAAACGCTTTCTGTCTGGTTCGGGAGAAGGATGCCTTCCTCAGCCAGCACATCGGGGAAGTGGACTCGCTGGAGTCGCTGGGCTACTTCCGCGAGGCGCTCGATCACCTGACCGCGTTGTTCAAGGTGACGCCGGAAGCGATCGCCCACGACATGCACCCGGATTATCTGACGACGCGCCTGGCCCGCGATCTGGCGGCGGAGCGGGATGTGCCGCGCGTTGAGGTGCAGCACCATCACGCCCATATCGCCGCCTGCCTGGCCGAACACGGGCGCGACGAGCCGGTCATCGGCCTCGCTCTGGATGGAACCGGCTACGGTCCGGATGGCGCGATCTGGGGCGGGGAGGTCCTGATCGCCGACCTGAGCAGCTACGAGCGGGTGGCCTACCTGGAATATCTGCCGCTGCCCGGCGGAGCGGTCGCCATTCGCCATCCTTACCGGATTGCCTGGGGTTATCTGTGGGAAACGCAGGGCGAAATCCCGCAATTACCCACACTATCCCACCTTAACCCACAGGAACGCGATATCGTTATCCAACAGGTTACCCGCCGGTTGAATACGCCGCTGACTTCAAGCTGCGGACGGCTGTTTGATGCAGCCTCGGCGCTGCTGGGCCTGTGCCCGGTTGCGACCTTCGAGGCGCAGGCCGCTATCGCACTGGAACTGGCCGCGCGGGAGGCGGACGAGGCGCATCTTTATCCGTTTGCGATAGACGAGTCCGGCATCCTGCGCGTTGGCCCGCTGCTGGCGGCGATGGTCGCCGATCTGCAGGCCAGGCGGCCAGTGAACGCTATCGCCGCCTCTTTTCACTACACGCTGGCCGCGCTGTTCGCGGAAGCCGCCGTTGCTGTCCGGGCGCGGACCGGGCTGGCGACTGTGGCGCTTTCCGGCGGGGTGTTTCAGAACCGGTTGTTCCTGCGGCTGATGCGGGAGGCGCTGCGCGAGCGCGGCTTCTATGTGCTCAGCCACCGGCAGGTCCCGGCTAACGACGGCGGGCTGTGCCTGGGGCAGGCGACGGTGGCGCTCCGGGCGGCTGGCGCGAAGTGACTGCCCCGCCGGGGGGTGGTTGACACGATTCAGACATGATGATACACTTTGTTTGGTGCTCCAACAAACAAAGTAATGACACTCTGGATGGTTGGAATCGCTGGACGGTTTGACACATTTAATTTATGCTGTGTACACTACTGATAGCGTCGAGACGTGCTCTATAGCCTGGCGCGAAGGTTATCCACAACTCTTTTCTGCGCATACCTTCTGGTCACGTAATTTACTGTAATTGTAAGAGCCTTCCTGTATCGTAAGCGATCGTAACCCGGTGTTTAAGCGACCGGAGCGGCGGCCTGTGCTGCCGTGAAGGCCGTGATTATCGGCGAAAGACGAGTCCTGGAGGAGGTTCGCCCGAATGAGTAAATCTTTGCGTCTGGTTGTCCTTCTTGTGCTGGTGGCTACGGCGCTTGGCCCACTGGCCGCCGTAGCCCAGGGGCCGGATCCGCTGGCCGATGGCAAGATTTCCATCGCCTGGATTCCCAAATCCCTGAATAATCCCGTATTTGAGCTGGGACGCGATGGCTGCTTTGCCGCTGCTGCGGAGCTGACGGCGGCCGGCCCGTACGAGGTGGAATGCCTCTATATGGGTTCGGTGTCGTCTGATATGGCCGAGCAGGCTCGCGTCATCGCCGACGCCGTAGCCCAGGGTGTGGACGCGATCGGCGTGTCCTGCAACAGCGACGCTGGCTGTGTGGAGCCGATCAACGCGGCTGTCGCGGCGGGCATCCCGGTCATGACCTGGGATTCGGACTCGCCCGATTCCGATCGCTTCACCTACCTCGGCGTCAGCAACTATCTGGGCGGACGCGCGGCTGGCGATATGCTCATCCGCACCATGGGCGAGACAGGCAAGGTCGCCCTGCTGACCGGTGTCCCCGGCGCCCCGAACCTGGAAGAGCGTATCCGCGGCTTCGAGGATTATGTTGCCGCCTTCCCCGGCGTCGAAATCGTGACGACGGTGGCCTGCAACGATGACATCAACCTGGGCGTCCAGGTGGTGGAAGAGACGATGCAGACCTACCCTGATCTGGACGGCTGGTTCTTCGTCGGTCTGTGGCCGGTCTTCGCCGGGCAGGGCGCGATGCCGCTGTTCGAGGATGCCATGCTCAACGGCGATATGAAGGCGATTGCCTTCGATACGCTGCCGGTCGAGCTGGAATGGGTCCAGGCTGGCCTGCTGAACGGCCTCGTCGGCCAGAAGTACTGGGGCTGGGGCTATGATACCGTCCACATGATCTACGACACGATCGTGAACGGCGCTCAGTTCCCGTCCTGGACCGACTCCGGCATGGATATCGTGACATCGGCCAATGTGGAAGCTATGGCCACCGCCTGGGCGAATTCTGATTTCACCCAGCCGCTGCCTCCTGCTTACCCGCCGGCTGATGGCACCTTCACCATCGCCTGGATTCCGAAGGCCCTGAACAACCCGGTCTTTGAGCTGGGCGCGACCGGCTGCCAGACGGCTGCTGAGGAAATGACGGCGGCTGGCCCGTTCCCGGTCGAATGTCTCTACCTCGGCTCGGTGTCGTCTGATATGGCCGAGCAGGCCCGCGTCATCGCCGATGCGGTGGCTCAGGGCGTGGACGCGATCGGCGTGTCCTGCAACAGCGACGCCGGCTGCGTGGAGCCGATCAACTCGGCGGTTGGGGCGGGCATCCCGGTCATGACCTGGGACTCCGACTCGCCTGAATCACAGCGCTTCACCTACCTCGGCGTCAGCAACTACGAGGGTGGTCGCGCGGCGGCTGATCTGCTCATCCGCGCCATGGGCGAGACGGGCAAGGTCGCCCTGCTGACCGGCGTCCCCGGTGCCCCGAACCTGGAAGAGCGCATCCGTGGCTTCGAAGATTACATGGCCGATTACCCCGGCATCGAGATCGTGACGACGGTGGCCTGCAACGACGACATCAACCTGGGCGTCCAGGTGGTGGAAGAGACGATGCAGACCTACCCCGATCTGGACGGCTGGTTCTTCGTCGGCCTGTGGCCGGTGTTTGCTGGTCGGGGCGCGATGCCGCTGTTTGAGGAAGCCATGCTCAGCGGCGGTATGAAGTCAGTCGCTTTCGACACGCTGCCGGTCGAGCTGGAATGGGTCCAGGCTGGCCTGCTGAACGGCCTTGTTGGCCAGAAGTACTGGGGCTGGGGCTACGACACCGTGCACATGGCCTACAACCATGCGCTGTACGGGACTCCTTACTCCGGCTGGACCGACTCCGGCATGGATATCGTGACATCGGCGAACGTGGAAGCGATGGCGACCGCCTGGGAGACGCAGGACTTCACCCAGCCGCTGCCGCCCCCGTACTAAACCGCAGGTTTTGTCTTCAGCCGCCGGGTTGATATATCCGCCTGGCGGGTGACAAGCCGGATTGGGATGCGCTGGCAGGATCCCCGATCCTGCCAGCGCTTCTACACTGATCATCCTTGATCATGCTGAGGTGGCGCCGTGCAAACAGAACCGATTTTGCGCGTCCAGAATGTTTCTAAAGCCTTTCCTGGTGTACAGGCCCTGAAAAATGTTGACTTTGAAGTGTATCCCGGTGAGGTTGTGGCGCTGGTTGGCGAGAACGGCGCCGGCAAGTCCACTCTGATGAAGATTCTGGCTGGCGCTTATACCAGGGACAGCGGCGAGATGATCCTGGGGGGCCAGCCTTTTGAACCGCTGAATCCTTTTCATGCCCAGCAAATGGGAATTTCAATTATTTATCAGGAGTTCAACCTGTCTCCTACACAGACGGTGGCTGCCAATGTTTTTGTCAGCCGGGAGCCTCGCCGCCATGGTTTTCTGGGCCGCATCGGTTTCATTGACCGCGCCCTTATGGAGCGGGAGGCGCAGAAGTACCTCGATATTGTGAAGACACAGGTTTCCCCCCGCGCCATTATCCGGACGCTCTCCGTTGCGGAGCGCCAGCAGGTCGAGATCGCCAAGGCCCTGGCTGTGGATGCGCGGGTGATCATCATGGACGAGCCGACCTCGGCGCTGGGCGCCGATGAGACGCAGAGCCTGTTCAGCGTTATTCGCGATCTTAAAGCCCAGGGGCGCGGCATCGTATTCATCACACACCGTATGGAAGAAATCTTCGCCATTGCCGACCGCGTGATCGTGTTTCGCGATGGTGAGCGCGTCGGCGAGATGCCGATTGCCAATGCCACAACCGACCGGATCATCTCCCTGATGGTGGGTCGCGAGGTAGAAAATATCTTCCCCAAGCAGGTGGTTGAAATTGGGGATGTGGTCATGGAAGTGCGCGGGCTGACCGCCTACGGCATGGTGCAGGATGTCAGCTTTGATTTGCGCCGGGGCGAGATTCTGGGGGTGGCCGGCCTGGTCGGCGCCGGACGCACGGAGACCGCCCAGCTGCTGTTCGGGGCAGTACAGCCCGACTCCGGAGAGATTTTCATCGACGGGCAGCAGGTGGGCATTGGCTCGCCGGAAACTGCGATGCAGGTTGGCCTGGGTCTGGTGCCGGAGGATCGCGCCAATCAGGGGCTGGTGCTGATGCTTTCCGTGCGGGAAAATATCACCATGCCCACGCTCAGGCGTTTCACAACCGCCGGCTGGGTGGACCGGCCCGCTGTGGAGAAGCATGCTCAGGAGTATGTAGATAAGCTCAACGTGCGCACGCCCAGTTTGCATCAGCGCGCTGTGTTCCTTTCTGGCGGCAACCAGCAGAAGATTGTGGTTGCCAAATGGTTGATGTCCAACCCTAAAGTCCTGATTCTGGATGAGCCTACGCGCGGTATTGATGTCGGCGCCAAAGCGGAAATTCACGCCCTGATGAGCGAGCTGGCCAAGACCGGGATGGGGATCATCATGATCTCCTCCGAGATGCCGGAAATTCTGGGGATGAGCGATCGTATTATGGTCATGCATGAGGGGCGTGTCGCGGCTATTCTGGACCGCAAGGATGTTACACAGGAGAAGATCATGGCCTACGCGACCGGCCATGCCGTAGAAGGAGTACATTAGCAATGAGCCAGATCACTGCGCAAAAAGCATCCGACGGCGCTGCCAGCCATTTGCCCTGGTATCGCCGCTTGTTCCGGGTGCAGGAGTTTGGTATTCTGCTCGTCCTGATCGCCATGATCCTCATCTTCTCGGTCATGACTGATGGACGCTTTCTGACGCCGGTCAACATTCAGAACATCCTGCTCAACTTCTCCTGGACGGCAATCGCGGCCTTCGGGGCGACAATGGTGATCATTACCGCCGGGATCGATCTGTCGGCGGGGTCGGTGATGGCCCTGACTGGCCTGGCTACCGCCATGATGCTCTCGCGGGATCATTCGCCTTTTCTCGGGCCGAACGGCGAGGCTTCTGTCCCGCTGGTCATCATCGCCATCGTCGTCGGGCTGGCGATCGGCGCGCTGTGCGGGTCGATCAACGGCATCCTGATCACAAAGGCGCGGCTCCCACCATTTATTGCCACGCTGGGCATGATGCAGATTGCGCGCGGGATCACTTATGGCTGGGCGCAGGGCTGGCCAGTCCAGAACCTGCCGCAGAACTTCATGGTCCTGGGCCGGCACAACATCCCTGTTGGCACCTTTAACCTGCCGTTTCCCAGCCTGCTGATGCTGCTGCTGGCAGTGATGGCCTGGCTGTTCCTGACCCGGACGGTGTGGGGCTACCATATTTTCGCCGTTGGGGGCAATATCCAGGCGGCCCGCCTCTCCGGCATCAATACCAGCCGGGTGCGGATCATGGTGTACACGCTGGCCGGCCTCCTGGCTGGAGCCGGCGGCATCCTGCTGTCCGCGCGGCTGGGAGTGGCGGCGCCAACGGCTGCCCAGGGGTATGAGCTGGACGTGATCGCCGCTGTCGTTGTCGGCGGCACCAGCACTGTTGGCGGTGAAGGCAGCATCCTGGGGACCGTCATCGGCGCGGCAATCATGGGGGCGCTGCGAACCGGGTTGAATCTGGTGGGTGTGCAGGCGTACTGGCTCCCGGCAGCCCAGGGTGCGATCATCATCGGCGCCATCACGCTTGACCAGTGGTTCCGCCGCCGTCAGGGGCAGCGCGGCGGGCTTAGCCGGCTGTTCCGCCGCCGGAGCGCGTAAATCAGCCGTCTGCTTCAGGGATAGCAAAAAGCCGCAGGATCGGCCCGATTCTGCGGCTTTTTATTTTTTTCAGGGATTCGGGTCGCAGCTCAGCGAAAATGGTTGAACAGGATGAGTCCGCCGGCTGCGATCAGGAGCAGCGGCAACAGGACCCCGGTGGCGCTGCAGATCAGGCCAGGGAGAATCCGCATTCCCTGCGAAACCATGATCGCGCCCAGCCCGCCCTGAATGAACAGCATACCGGTCATTGTGCCCTGCTGCCGGTAGTTGGTGTACGTGTCGAACAGCAGCCAGCCGCCAAAAGCTGCCGCCGCAATCCAGAATAGAGGCCAGCCGGCCATACCGAGCGGGTTGAAGATCAGGATAATTCCAATGCCGATCACCAGGATAGCGCCTATTTTCGCCGGGGTATCGTTTTGCATGGTCACCACATTCCTCTGTAACTCAGACCGTCCTGCGAGAAGCTCTGCCTACCTATACGCGGCCGGGGGACGGGGGTTGCGCGCCACCCGTGGCTGACGGAATGCGGCGCGATCCGCCGGGAGACCGGGTGCAGGATCGCGCCGCAGAAAGCCGCTTACCAGGAGACGGATACTCAGCCGGCCAGAGCTTTGAAGGTGTCCTTGAGGGTAGGATACAGATTCCGGTAAATCCGGTACGCCGCTTCGTAGACCGGGACATTCGCGCCCGGCCGGGTTTCCTCCCCCAGATGGATAGCCCGCGATGCGCTGAGGATATCCGGCCAGACTCCCGCCCCCACGCCAGCCAGCAGCGCCGCACCGTAAGCCGCGCCTTCCGGCGCTTCTACCGGGATGAGCGACGCATCAAAAACATCGGCCATGATCTGCCGCCACAGGGAGCTTCTGGCCCCGCCACCGCTGACGCGCACCTGCCGGATATTCCGGCCTGCTTCGCTCTGCTTGATCAGCTCAAAGCTGTCGCGCAGCCCGAAGGCCACCCCTTCCAGGACGGCGCGAGTCATGTGGCCGCGTGTATGGCGGGTGGTCAGGCCGATGAATGCGCCGCGGGCCAGCGGGTCTGGATGCGGGGTGCGCTCGCCGGTCAGGTAGGGCAGGAATTGCAGGCCGTCGCTGCCGGGCGGCGCGCTTTCTGCTTCAGCGGTCAGCGCATCGAAGCTCGTCTGTGGCGCGAGCGTGTCGCGATACCATTGCAGGCTGCCCGCCGCCGAGAGCATCACCCCCATGAAGTGCCACTGGCCGGGCACGGCGTGGCAAAAGGCGTGCAGCCGCCCTTCCGGCTCGTAAGCATAGCTGCCCAGCGGAGCGAAGACGACGCCGGACGTGCCAACCGCTAACGACACCACACCCGGCTCCACCGCGCCAACGCCGACGGCTCCCGCGGCCTGGTCACCCCCGCCGCCTACGACCGGCGTCCCGGCTTTGAGGCCGGTCTCCGCTGCGCCTGCTGCGCTGACGACGCCGGTGATTGCTGTGCCTTCAAATGCCTCCGGCATCCAGGCGGCCGGGATATCCAGCGCATGGAGCATTTCCTCCGACCAGCGGCGGTTGGCGACATCCAGCAGCAGCATACCGGCCCCATCGGCGAGATCGGTGGCGTACTGGCCGGTCAGGCGAAAGCGGATATAGTCCTTGGGCAGCAGGACGTGGGCGATGCCGGCGTAAACTTCCGGCTCGTGGTCGCGCACCCAGACGATCTTGGGGGCGGTGAAGCCGGTCAGGGCGCGGTTGCCGGTGAGCTGGATCAGCCGCTGTGCGCCGACGGTCTGCGTGATCCAGTCGCACTCCGCCTGGGTGCGCTGATCGTTCCACAGGATGGACGGGCGCAACACCTGGCCGGCGACATCCAGACAGACCAGGCCGTGCATCTGCCCGGTCAGGCCGATGGCGGCTATCTGGTCAGCGACGCTGTTCCCGGCGAGCACAGCCCGGATCGCGGTAACGATGCCGTCCCACCAGTCGGCGGGATTCTGCTCGCTCCACAGTGGCCTGGGCGTGCTGATTGGCTGGGGTGTGGTATGGCTGGCGATCACAGCCCCCTGCTCGTCGATGAGCAGGGCTTTGGCGCCGGTGGTGCTGATATCGAGGCCTAGCAGGTAAGGCATGATCGTCCTCATCTCCTTGGTCAGGCAGGCTTTGCTCTACAGGCCGGCTGAGCCGGCCGCAATTGATTTTATCCGCCCAGGCGACGTGAAATCAGGGCGATAATCTCCGCCGCGCTTTCTTCAATGGGCTTGTCAGTGACATCGAGTACCACAAACTGGCCGCGCCGGAAGACCTGTTCAGCGACTTCCAGCTGGCCCTCAACGGAGGCGACATCGGCGTAGGAATTCTGGTAAGGCCGGTTGGGCATCTTGAACCGCCGCTGCCGCCAGCGCCGATAGGCGACCAGCTCTTCCGCAGCTACGGTCAGGCCGATCACGCGTCGCGCGTCGATGGCGAAAAGTTCCTCCGGCGGGTCGATCTGAGGCACGAGCGGCACATTGGCGACCTTCCAGCCCTGCACGGAGAGGTACATTGCCAGCGGCGTCTTCCCCACCCGGGAGACTCCGACCAGCACAATTTCCGCCTGGGCCAGGTCCTGCGGATTGCGGCCGTCGTCATGCTTGACCGTGAATTCTATAGCCTCGATACGCTCGAAGTAGCTCTCCCGGAGCTGGCGATACAGCCCGGGCTGGCCGAGCGGCTCGCGACCCAGCAGCGTCGTTAACTGGGAGAGCAGCCCCCCTATCAAATCGACGGCTATCACGTTGTTCTCACGGGCGCGATGGATAAGCTCCTGGCGCAGGTTAGCGTCAACCAGCGTATGCGCCAAGATGCCCTGGGCCTGCACGACCCGGGCGATGGCCATTTCCAGTTGTTCTGCGCTGCGCACATGAGGCACGATAACTACCGGCGCTTCGTTGTCGGCAAACTGCGCCAGCGCCGTGCGGACTATCTGTTCGCCGCTTGTCCCTTCGCCGCCAGAAACCACGTAGACAGGTGGTGTCGTCATATCGGCACACTCCTCGCGCAGCAGTTCCCCGGAGCTACCTCTATGATACCCCTTTTCGGCGCGGGCAGGCGCTTCCTTCCGTAAGCTGCTGCCGGGCCGTCTCCTGTCTGGAATGAGCGCGCTGTGTTAAGATCAGGGAAGCCGACAGCCAACGCCGAAAAAACAGCCCACTTATATAGAGTTCTGGAGGAAAAGAATCCATGCGACAGAGACGCCTGTTGGAGTCCACCGGGGTGAGTTTGTTGATCCTGATCGCCCTGATCGTCTCGCTACTGCCCGCCGGCGCTGCCCCTCACCCGGACGGCGCTGCCCGCCTGAGCCAGTCCGGAGAAGAGCCGTTGTATGTCGCCCTGATGTGGCACCAGCACCAGCCGGTATATTACAGGGACCCCGAAACCGGGGTTTACATCAGACCCTGGGTGCGCGTCCACGCGGCCAAGGACTACCTGGATATGGCGACCATCCTGGAGGGCTACCCGGATGTGCATGTCACCTTCAATTTCACGCCCAGCCTGATCCGTCAGTTGGATGACTTCGCCGCCGGGGCGAAAGACCTCTACTGGGTGATGGCTGAGGTGCCCGCTGAGACGCTGACGGCAGACCAGAAACAGTTCCTGCTGGAGCGCTTCTTTGATACAAACCGGCGTATCATCGCCCGTTTTCCGCGCTACCAGGAACTGCTGGCTATGCGCGACGCTATGGGAGTCGAGGCGGCCATAGAAGCCTGGACGGCGCAGGACTTCCGCGATTTGCAGGTGCTCTTCAACCTGGCCTGGACTGATCCGGACTGGCTGGCGGAGGAGCCGTTGGCCGGCCTGGTAACAAAAGGGAGGGATTTCGCTGAAGCGGACAAGGCGATTGTCTTTGCCGAACATCTGCGGCTGATTCGGGAGGTGATTCCTTACCATGCCGCCCTGCAGCAGACCGGCCAGATCGAGGTGACTATGACGCCGTTCGCCCACCCGATCCTGCCGCTGCTGGTTGACTCGGATGTTGCCGCTGTGGCGATGCCGGATGCTGAGCTGCCGGAACGCTTCGTCTACGGGCAGGATGCTGTGGCGCAGGTGCAGCTCGGCACGCAGATGTACGCCGAGCACTTTGGCGCGCCGCCGCGGGGGATGTGGCCGGCGGAAGGGTCTGTTTCTAACCAGATCGTGCAGATGGTCGCCAACGCCGGGATCAACTGGATGGCGACGGATGAGCGTGTCCTGGCCCGCAGCCTGCCCGGTATAGAAGAATTCAGCCGCAACAGCGCTGACACCGTGCTGCAGGCTGATGCTCTGTACCGGCCCTATCTGGTCACGGGCGGGCGCGGCGGGCAGGTCGCCGTCATCTTCCGCGATCACCTGATCTCGGATAAAGTCGGCTTCGAGTATTCCGGCATGGCGGGTGCCGCCGCCGCGGCGGATCTGATGGCGCGCCTGAACAACATCCGGGCGCAGTTGGCCGCGGAAGGGGCAACCGGTCCGCATCTGGTGACGATCCTGCTGGACGGCGAGAACGCCTGGGAATACTACGAAAACGATGGCAAGGACTTCCTCCATGCGCTCTACCAGAACCTCTCCGAGGCGGAAGGCATCCGCACAGTGACGCCTTCGGAATACCTGGCGCTCACCGGCGAGCCAGTGGCGCTGGAGTCGCTCTGGCCCGGCTCGTGGGTCACGCCTGATTTCAGCACCTGGATCGGTGAGGCAGAGGAGAACACCGCCTGGAATTATCTGCTGGCGACGCGCAACGATCTCCAGCAGGCCGACCCGCGCCTGAGCGAAGAAGTCCGCCAGCAGGCTCTTGAAGCCATGTACATTGCCGAAGGGTCGGACTGGTTCTGGTTCTTCGGCGCGGATCAGGATTCCGGGCAGGACTGGGCCTTTGATCTTCAGTTCCGCAACTATCTGCGCCGCGTCTATGAGCTGATCAGCGTGGCCCCGCCGAGCTTTGTCTATATCCCGGTCATCCCCCAGACGCCGCAGCCGGCTGACCGCCCTGAGTCTGGCCTGCTGGCTGTTACGGTGGACGGCGCAGCAGCGGCCGGGGAGTGGGACCCGGCGGCTTACTACGATCTGGCCGGCCGGGCGGCGCCGCTGACTGGCCTGTTCTTCGGCTTCGATAAAGACAACGCGCTGATTCTGCGCATAGACCCGCCGCCGACAGCGGGCATGATCTACGGCTTCTATCTGAAGACGCCGGACGGCGGCGCCACTAACGCTTATACGCGCCTGGAAGAGTCGGGCGATGAGCCGGTGCTTGGCTTTGGCGCCAACCGGCTGCTGGAAGTTGCCGCCGCGGATGGCGGCCTGACGGCGACGTTCTATCGTGCGGATGGCAGCGGCGGCTGGGTTGGCGGGGAGCCAGTGGAGGCGGTCGCGGCGGGCGATGCGCTGGAGGTCGCTGTGCCGATTGACGTGCTCTCGCCGGCGGCTCGCAGCGGCAACCCGATTACAATGCGCCTGATCGTCAGCAGTGCTGAGGCGCTGCTGGCTGTCGCGCCGCCGGATGGTCCGGCGGTGATGATGCTGCCGGAGGAGGATATCCCCAATGTCGTGGTGCAGGTTGAGGACCCGACAGGCGACGATCACGGGCCGGGCAGTTACGTCTACCCGACCGATGCAGTCTTCGCTTCCGGCGCTTACGACGCCACTTCGCTGACGATTGGCTCCGATGAGGAGAACGTGATCTTTCAGGTTAACTTCCGCGGGCCGCTCCGGAATGACTGGGGCGCGCCGAACGGCATGGGCATCCTCACGATCGATGTCTACATCGATATAGATGGCCCGGCAAATGGCAGCCGCCTGCTCCTGCCGGGGCGCAACGCGGCGCTACCGCCGGAGTACGCCTGGGATTACGCCATCTGGGCTGAAGGCTGGGAGCCGGGTGTGTACCGTCCCGGCGAGCAGGGGCCGGTGCAGATTGCCGGGACGCTGTCAATCGCCAGCAACCCCGGCCAGCGGCGGATTACGATCCGCGTGCCGCGGACGATGATTCCCGGCGACCCGGCGGACTGGTCCTACGCTGTGGCTATCGCCAGCCAGGAAGGCTTCCCGGCGTCAGGTGTGTGGCGCGTGCGCGATGTGCTGCCAGCGGCTGAGCAGTGGCGGATCGGCGGCGCGCCGGAAGGCACGACCAACCATACCCGCCTGCTGGATGTGATCTATCCGGAAGCGGGTGTGCAGGAGGCGCTGCTCAACAACTACCCGCGTTCGGCGGGCAGTGTGGGCGATCTGGGCCCGGATGACTTCGGGCAGATTCCGGTGCTCGGGGCAGGCGAGTCATCGCAGTAGCGCGAGGCAGAAAATGCAGGAGGGGCCGGCTGAATACAACGCCCCTCCTGCGCCGGTCTGGCGTTCATAACTGGAGAATCCGGCGGATGCTTGACACGCCGGACAACTTAACCGTATACTGGTGAGGAGGATAATTATTTTCTCAAAGTGAATTAATAACTGACACTGACCTGACTATCAGATGATGCGACGATCCTACCCGACCTCGCAAGTGCCGGCAACGATCGGGGGGTGATGTATGCCCACCCGGCGAATCCCCTCTGGCAGCAGCAGCAGCACAATCAGGCGCCGCAATATCAGCTCCGTCCTGGCCGCGCTGTTGCAGTTTCGCCGCATATCGCGCATACAGCTTGCCCGCCTGACCGGCCTTTCCCCCACAACTATCACCAATCTGATAGCGGACCTGGTCGAGCAGGGCATTGTCGCGCCGGACGATCAGGAGTCTCCCCGGCCGGTCGGGCGGCGGGGCGTTGGCCGCCCGCAGACAGCCCTGCACCTGGTGCCGGACGCCCGCTTTGCTGTTGGCATCCATTTCGATGTCGGGTGCGTCCGCGTCGCTGTGACGGACCTGCTGGGTCATGTTGTGGCTCTGGACACGCTGGAACACCCGCTGGACTGCGCCGCCGAAGAGGTGCTGGCCGAGACCGTCGCGACAGTCGGGCGCGTGATCGCCGCTTCTGGGATTCAGGTGACGCGCCTGGCCGGGGTTGGCGTCGGGGCGTCCGGCCTGGTGGAGCCGGAGACCGGGGTGAATGTCTTCGCGCCAAACATGAACTGGCGCGACGTGCCGCTGCGGGATATTTTCAGCCGCCAGCTGGGGCTGCCGGTTATTGTGGACAACAACGTGCGGGCGATGGCGCTCGGCGAAGCTCTGTTCGGCGCTGGCAGGGATGTCTATTCCCTGGTTTTTGTGTACGCCCGGATCGGCGTCGGAGCGGGGATTGCAGTTGGCGGCCATCTCTACTACGGCGGCGGGGCTGGCGCGGGCGAAATCGGACATACGACGATCGTCCCATCCGGCGGGGAGTTGTGCCGCTGCGGCAACACTGGCTGCCTGGAGACGCTCTTCTCTGAGCCGGCCATCGTCCGGTTGGCTCAGGCGTTAGCCCGGCAGGAGCCGGGCAGTTTGCTGGCGCGCTATCTGGAGGAAGGGCGGCCCCCTGCTATCGAACGCGTGTTTGACGCGGCGCGGGCCGGGGACACGGCCACCCGGGCTATGCTGCTCGAGCGCGCCGCCTGTGTGGGTATCGCCCTGGCCAATCTGGTCGATATCCTCAACCCGGAGCTAATTGTGCTGGGCGGCATCCTGGCTCAGGGGCAAGATATCCTGCTGCCGGTCATTCAGGACACCATGCGGCAGCGGGCCTTTGCCCAGTTAGGCGATAAAGTGCGCCTGCTTTCTTCCAGTTTCGGACGGGACGCCGGTGTGGTCGGGGCGGCGGCGCTGGCCCTGAATCATTTCTTTTACCGGCAGGATGCGGCGGGGCTGTGACGGCCGCCCGCTGGCTTCCGTGAAGTATAAGCAGTTCTTGTAAGATTGTGTTCATGGGGTTGCGGCCTCGTGAAACCAAGAGTGAGGAGAAGAGGCTATGCGACGATATTCTGTGCCGATCCTGTTGATGGTGTTTGTCCTGATTGTGGCCGCGCTGCCCGCGCTGGCTCAGGAGCCGGTTGAGCTGCATATCACCTGGTACAACGACGGCAACGAAGGCGAAGTGCTGCGCGATCTGCTCGACCGCTTTGAGGCCGCGAATCCCGGCATCACGGTCGTGATCGACGAAGTGCCCTATGCCGATCTGCATACCATCCTGCAGGCGCAGGTGGAAGCTGGCGAAGCCCCTGACATGGCCCGTATCACCTTCCCGAACCGGTTCTTCGGCCATTACCTGGACCTGACTCCCTATGTCGCCGATCCGCAGTACTGGATCGACAACGTCCCCGCGGCTGTGCTGGGTTCGCTGCGTGACAGCGAGGATGATACAGGAATCTACGGCTACCCCACCCAGTTCACGGTGACCGGGCCGTTCATCAACGCCACGCTGTTTGAGCAGGCCGGCGTGGAAATCCCGGCTGATGACGCGACCTGGGAAGAGTGGGTGGATGCAGCTACAGAGGTGGCGGAGACGCTCAGCGATAGCGAGATGCCCATCTATCCTGTGGCGATTGACCGTTCCGGACACCGCTTCTGGGGGCCGTCCCTCAGCAACTGCGCTACCTATGTCAATGAGGATGGGACCTTCACTATTGACACTCCCGGCTTCCGCCAGACCGCGCAGATGGTGCTGGACTGGCATAACAACGGCCTGATGCCGGCCGATATCTGGGCTGGCAGCGCCGGCAACTACGTCCCCGCCGCGCCGTACTTCATCAGTGGCCAGCTTGTCCTGTACATGGCCGGGAACTGGCAGATCGGCAGTTTCGCCCAGAGCATCGGCGATGCCTTTGACTGGCGGGCGATCCCTAATCCGGCGGGCGAATGCGGCGCGACCGGTGTCCCCGGCGGCGCACTGGTGGTGGGCTTCGCCGGGACCAGGCATCCCGAAGAAGTGGGCAGGCTGATGGATTACCTGTTCAGCGAGCCGGTTATCGAGGAATTCTCAATCCGGACCTCGTTCCTGCCGGGCCACCTGGGCCTGATCGAGCGGGGGGTGGCGTATGAGGCGAACAATGAGGCGCTCAACGTCTTCGCCGCTATGATCCCTGACCTGATGCCCGAAGCATACACGCTCCAGTACCATCCGCAGGGGCCGGACCTGAACATCGCCATTCGCGATCGCCTCAGCCAGGTGATCGCCGGCGAGATGACGCTGGATGAGGCAATTGGGCGCATCCAGGCCGATATGGACGCCCTGTTCGCCCGGTAAGTCGGGCGGGGGCTGATCGGGTCATCCGGGGCAGGTAGCTGTCGGCGGAGCGCTCAACACATGAGCGCCGGCAGTTACCTGCCTGAACTGGTACGGGCGCTCTGAGCGCCGTGAAAGGGTGCATGGAATCTGTCGGCAGAATTCTGTCCCGGCCTGCAGCCTGGCTGGGCGACGCGCTGGACCTCCTGCTGGGGCCGCTTCAGCGGCTGGTGGGTACACGGCGCATGGGCTATTTTTTCATCCTGCCCAATATGCTGGTTTTCGGCATCTTCATCCTGCTCCCTATGCTGCTCAACTTCGCCTACGGATTCACCTCCGGCAGCTCCATCCTGCTGCACAACCGCGAATACACTGGCCTCCGCAATTTCGAGCTGCTCCTCGAATGCGATCTATCCTTCCTGAATCCCGGCAGCGGAAACTTCTTCAACCCTAATGTCTGCCAGTATGACCGGTTCTGGCGGGCGGTCAACAACACAACCGTTTTTGTGGTCTTTCAGGTCGGCATTATGGTGTTGTTCGCCCTGGTTACGGCGCTGGCGCTCAACCGGAAGATCAGTGGGCGCGGGTTCTTTCGCAGCGTGTATTTCTATCCGGTGCTGCTGTCGCCGGTTGTGGTGGCCCTGATCTGGAAGTGGATTCTTCAGCCGCAGGGGGTGCTCAACGGCCTCCTGACCGGGTGGGGGGTGGAGCCGCAGCCGTTCCTGACGGCGCCGGACTGGGCGCGGCTCTGGGTGATTTTTGTCAGCGTCTGGGCGCAGATGGGCTTTCACACGCTGATTCTGCTGGCGGGCTTGCAGGCGATCCCTGCTGAGATGTACGAGGCGGCGGCTATAGACGGCGGCGGACTCTGGCAACGCTTCCGCCGGATCACGCTCCCCCTGCTCATGCCAACCCTGATGGTCGTGCTGGTGCTCTCCCTGATCCGGGCCGTTCAGGTTTTTGACCAGGTGTTTGTCCTGACTTCCGGCGGGCCGGGGACGGCCACACTGTACATGGTGCAGTTCATCTTCCAGACGGCTTTCGATCAGCAGAACTACGGCCTGGCTGCCGCGGCATCGCTGCTTCTGGCGGCGGCTTTGCTGATCCTGACCCTGTTTCAGCTCCGCCTGGGGCGGACGAGCGAGATCGCCTAGCAGCAGGAAGGATGGGGCGTATGATGCGGGAAGGGCGTGGAGTGGTGGCTTTTCTCACCCGCCGCCGGGGCGGCGGCAAGATCGACGTGGCCGATATCCTGACCTATCTTTGTCTGCTGGTGGGCGTGCTGGCTATGTTCGGGCCAGTCCTCTGGCTGGTGCTGTCCTCCTTCAAAACGCCGGCGTCCCTGACCAGTTTCCCGCCCACCCTGCTCCCGATGCAGCCTGTCACGATGGAGGTGGCCGGATATCCGGAGCCGCTCCGGCTGGTTGACGTGACTTTTCCGGATGGCACAACGCGGCGGCTGGCCCAGGTCCGTCGGGTCGGGATCGAGGTGACGATGGTCGATCCCACTGATCCGGCCGGGGAGATCGTCCTCAATATCAACGAGGTCGGGCGGAGGCCGGTGGAGCAGGTGTATTTTGACACGGCGAACTATTCGGGCGGGGTGCAGAGCTTCGCCTTCTTCCGTTACCTGCGCAACAGTGTCGTCGTCACCGTCGTGGCAACCCTGATCACGCTGCTAATCAACAGCATGGCGGCTTTCGGCCTGAGCAAGTACCGCTTCCGGGGGCGCGACGCCTTCTTTCTGATCATCCTCAGCACGCTGATGGTCCCGATCTCCGTGATCATGATCCCGGCCTTTCTGGTCATCTCGAAGGTGGGGTGGGTGAACAGCCTGTGGGGCGTGATTATCCCCGGCGCGGCTACGCCAACCGGGGTCTTTCTGCTGCGCCAGTATATGCTGACGATTCCCGATGAGACGCTGGAATCGGCCCGCATCGACGGCGCCAGCGAATGGCGGATCTACTGGCAGATTGTGCTGCCGCTGGCCGGCCCGGCCCTGGCGGTGCTGGCGATCTTCTCCATCATGTGGCGCTGGAACGACTTCCTGTGGCCGCTCATCGTGCTCAGCCATTCCGAGCTGTTCACCCTGCCAATCGGCCTGAACGCCTTCCAGGGCGCCCTTAACACACAGTGGAATTATATTCTGGCGATGACGGTTCTGACGCTGCTGCCGATCACCGTGGTTTTCGCCATCCTGCAGCGGTATATCACGACCGGCATCGCCACGACCGGGCTTAAATAGATCGCGCCATGCAGCTCGCACAGGCGGCTTTCTGGAAGGGCTTGCGGCCTGCCTGCCCTGATGCGCCCGATTTCTTTTAGCCTGCAGCAGGAGGATGTGTTGTGATAATTGTGAAAAGCGCGCTGACCCATCTCGAATGCGGCTGGACTGGCGAAACATATGACGCCGACCGAGTGTGGAACCTCAGCCCGGCGGCGGGCCGGCCGCTGCTGGCTCGCTACGACGTGGCGGCAGCCGGCGCAACCCTGCGCCGCGAGGCGCTGCGCGAGCGGCCCGCCACGCTCTGGCGTTACGCTGAAATGTTGCCGGTCCGCGACCCGGCCTGCCGCCTGACGCTGGGCGAGGGTTTCACGCCGCTGATCCGGCTGGAACATCTCGGCGCGACGCTGGGGATGGAGGCGCTCTACGCCAAAGATGAGGGGTTGATCCCCACGGCGTCCTTCAAGGCGCGCGGGTTGTGCCTGGCGGTGTCGCGGGCGCTGGAGCTGGGCGTCCGGGCGCTGGCTATCCCGACGGCGGGCAACGCTGGCAGCGCCATGGCGGCCTACGCAGCGAAGGCCGGGCTGCCCGCGGCTATCTTCGCCCCGCGTGATGTGCCCGCCCCGTTCCTGGCCGAATACCGCGCCCTCGGCGCCGAGGTCACGCTGGTGGATGGCCTGATCAGCGACTGCGCCCGCCTGGTGCAGGAAGGCGTTCGTGAAGGGCGCTGGTTTGACCTCTCCACCCTCAAGGAGCCGTATCGCGTCGAGGGCAAGAAGACGATGGGCTACGAGCTGGCCGAACAGTTTGACTGGGCGCTGCCCGATGTGATTATCTACCCCACCGGCGGCGGGACGGGTATTGTGGGCATGTGGAAGGCTTTTGCAGAAATGGAGCAACTCGGCTGGATCGACTCCCGGCGTCCGCGTCTGATCAGCGTCCAGAGCGCCGGGTGCGCCCCGATCGTGCGCGCTTTCCACGCCGGGGCGCGCACCGCCGAACCCTGGTCGGGCGCGGCTACCATAGCCGACGGACTGCGCGTGCCCGCCGCCATTGGCGACTTCCTGATTCTGGATGCTCTGCGGGAGAGCGGCGGGACGGCGCTGACGGTCACCGATGACGAGATCAGAGCGGCAATGCTGGAGACTGGCCGCGCTGAGGGCATCTTCGTAGCGCCGGAGGCCGCGGCGACGCTGGCTGCGCTGCGCCATCTGCTGGCGGCGGGCGCAGTCCGGCCAGGGGAGCGCGTGGTCCTGTTTTTCACCGGGAGCGGCCTCAAATACACCCATCTGGTGTCATGAAGAGAGGGGCACAATGGCAGGACAGGCATCATTTGAAGGGCAGATCACATTTCTGTACACCCGCGATCTGGAGGCGACGGCGCGCTTCTATGAGGATGTGCTGGGGCTGCCACTGGTCCGCGACCAGGGGGACTGCCGCATTTATCGCACCGGGCGGGATGGCTACCTCGGCTTTTGCCGCCGGGAGGAGGCCCCGGAACAGCCGGCTGGCATTATCCTGACGCTGCTCACACCAGATGTGGACGGGTGGGCGAACCGGCTGCGGGAGCGGGGTGCGGCGATCGAGAGGCCGCCCACCGCGAACCCGCATTACCGGATCTATCATTGTTTTCTGCGCGACCCCAACGGCTATCTGATTGAGATTCAGCGATTTGATGAGCCGCTGATATAGGCTTCCTGCACTTTCAGGGCGTCCGCCAGCCGTTCCAGCCCGGCCCTGACGGCGGAAGGCTCGCCGCCGAAGCTGATGCGCAGATGGCCCGGCGCATGGAAGTAGTGCCCCGGCGCGACAACGACGCGGTGCTGGTCGAGCAGGTGCTGCGCCAGCGCGGTGGTATCTTCCACCCCGATAACGCGCGGGAAGTAGACACAGCCATACGCCGGCGCGTCTCCTTCCAGGATGCCCGCCACTGTCATTTCCCGGGCGAATGCGCGGATAGCTTCCTGATTCTCCGCCACGATCTGCTGTCCGTGCTGCCGATAGCGCGGCGCATTCTCCAGCACAGCGGAGGCCATCACCTGGGCTATTGAGAACAGGCTGTTGTCGAAAGACGCGTGCGTCTCGCGCAGCGCGGCCATTGGGCTAGCCGCCGCTGCGATCCAGCCGACGCGAATCCGGCCCAGCCCGTAAGCCTTGGCCAGGCTGCTGATGCTGACGATTTGCTCATCCAGCAGCGCCGCCGTCCGCGCCGAAGCGCTGTCCGGCACCAGATCGTGGAACACCTCATCCACCACGATGAAAATCCCCGCCGGCCTGGCGATGGCCGCGATCTGGCGTAGCGTCTCGTCCGACAGGAGCGCGCCCCCGGGGTTGTGCAGATTGGTCAGGACAATCAGGCGCGTGTTGGGCTGGATCAGGCTTTGCAGGGCGTCTATGTCAAGCTCGAACTGGGGCGTCTTTCTCGGCCAGTAGCTGACCTGCACGCCATGACGATCGAGCACCTTCAAAAACGGCTGGTAGATCGGCGCTTCCACGACGGCGTGATCGCCCGGTGCGGAGAGGGCCAGCGCCGCGATCACGAAAGCCATCGAGCCTCCGCTGGTGATCAGGAGGTGGTCCTCGGCCACGCCGTAGTGCCGGGCGAGGGCCTCAATCAGGCGGGGGTGGCCCCACGACATCGGTGTCGCCAGACGGCTGTCGAAGCTGTCTCCATCCGCATGGTGCAGCCGGTCCAGATCGGCTTTCAGCACTGCGGCTGGCTCCTGGACGGCACTGGAGAGCAGATCGTGGAAGGAGCCAGATTCGGCGTGCATCCAGGCGCCGATATGCCGGATCCAGGCCAGGTAATCGTGAGAATGCAGTGTCATAACAAAGAGTCCTTCTGCTAGCAGACAGGGGAAATACAATGCGCTGCTATTGTACCATTCCGGAAGATTTTGTCTGCTAAACCGGAGCGAGGGCTGTACGGAATTGAGGGCGTATGTGCTATGATCGCCCCATGATCGATATCTGCCCGGCTGAGGAGTGAATAGAAGCGATGCCTTTCTTTGATATGCCTCTGAAAGAACTTGATGCCTACCGCCCTGAGCGCCAGGAAGCTCCTGATTTCGATGCCTTCTGGGCCGATTCGCTGGCGGAGACGCGGCGTTACGCCCTGAACGCTCGCTTTGAGCCGGCCGACTACCGGCTGAAAGTGATCGAGACCTACGACGTGACCTTCGCTGGCTACGATGGGCAGCCGATCAAGGGGTGGCTGCTGCTGCCCGCGCAGCGCAGCGGTCCGCTGCCCTGCGTGGTGGAGTATATCGGCTACGGCGGCGGGCGCGGCTTCCCGCTCGAATGGCTGATCTGGAGCTGCGCCGGCTACGCCACCCTGATCATGGATACGCGCGGGCAGGGCAGCACGTGGCGACACGGCGATACGCCCGATCTGCCGTCGGAGGGCGCCAACCCTTTTCATCCCGGCTTCATGACGCAGGGCATCCTCAACCCCAGGACGTACTACTACCGGCGCGTATTTCTGGACGGCGTTCGCGCTGTCGAGGCAGCTCGCAGCCACCCGGCGGTGGATGTCTCGCGCATCGCCGTGACCGGCGGCAGCCAGGGCGGCGGGATCACGTTGGCCGTCAGCGGACTTGCTCCTGATCTGGTTGCGGCTTCGCTGCCGGATGTGCCGTTCCTGTGTCACTACCGGCGAGCGACTGAGCTGGTCGATACGTCCCCCTATGTCGAAATCACGAACTATCTCAAGGTCCACCGCGATCATGTTGAGACGGCCTTCCACACGCTCTCCTATTTTGACGGCGTCAACTTCGCCGCGCGGGCCAGGGCGAAGGCTCTATTTTCCGCCGGCCTGATGGATGATATCTGCCCGCCGTCCACGGTGTTCGCGGCCTACAATCATTACGCTGGCCCGAAGGAGATGCGGACCTACGAATACAACAACCACGAGGGCGGGGGAATCCACCATCAGCTTGAGAAGCTGAAATTCCTGAACGCTCTGTGGGGATGAGTGAAGGCGGCCCGGAATCCCTGTCGCGAAGGGGGGACCCTGCCCGGCTGTTCTTGCTGATTATTGCGCTCATATGATCCTGTATCGGACTCATGGAGGTCTGTATGTTTCATGACGTGCGTTGGACCGCGCAGAAGATTGCCCAGCGGCTTCAGGCTATCGAGCCGCTTGTCTACCGTCGCAGCCAGCCGCTGCCGCCCTTCCGTTTCGCCCGGCTGGAAGGCCCGCTGGATCCTCCCCCTGTCGCGCCCGGTCTGGACGATAGCGGCTGGGAGATTGTGTATCCCCGGACGTACTGGGGAGACTGGGAGATGGATTTCATCCTGCGCACGGCCTTTCAGGTCCCGCCCGACTGGCCGGCTGACGCACCGATCGGGCTGTACCTGCCGTTAGGCGTGGCGGGCAGCTTCAGCCACCCGGAGGCGCTGGTCTATATCGACGGCCAGCCTTACGCTGGCTGCGACCGCCACCATCAGGAAATCCGACTGCCGGACATCTGCCGCGGCGGCGCAGTCCACCATCTGGCTTTGCACGGCTGGACCGGCCACCATCCCGGGGACGAAGCGCGGGTGTATATGCGCGAATGTGCCGTCGTCCAGATCGATCCGCCGGTTCGCGCCCTGACCGCCCTGACCCGGGTGGCGCTGGGCACGGTCGGCGTGCTGGAAGACACCAACCCGGCCCGCGACCGCCTGCTCAACGCGCTCAATGCGGCGTATAAGGCGCTGGATACGCGCGAGCCGCTGGGCGGGGATGCTTTTTATGCCAGCGTTCCGGCAGCCCTGGCCGCGCTGCAGGGAGGCATCGCCGGGGCCGGGGCGCCGATGGAGGTGGACCTGGTGGCGGCGGGGCATGCCCATATCGACGTGGCCTGGCTGTGGACGCTGGGCCAGACCCGGCGCAAGGCCGGCCGTACCTTCCACACCGTCCTGCGGCTGATGGAGCAATTCCCCGCTTACCAGTTCACTCAAAGCCAGCCCCAGCTTTATGACTTTGTGCGGCAGGACTATCCGGCGTTGTTCGAGGAGATCAAGACCCGCGTTGCCGGGGGGCGGTGGGAAGCCCTTGGCGGGATGTGGGTGGAGGCGGACTGTAACCTGAGCGGGCCGGAGTCGCTGGCGCGGCAGTTCTTGCTGGGGCGGACCTTCTTCCGCGAGCACTTTGGCGAAGGCGCCGATTCGCCCGTGTTGTGGCTGCCGGATGTTTTCGGCTACGCCTGGGCGCTGCCGCAGCTCATCAGGCAGGCCGGGCTGGAGTACTTCTTCACCATCAAGATCGGCTGGAACCAGTATAATCGCCTGCCTTATGACAGCTTCTGGTGGCAGGGCCTCGATGGGACGCGGGTGCTGACGCATTTCTCCACCACTCCGGAAGGGCCGAATATCGACAACCGGGCGACTTACAACGCGGCGGCCACGCCGCGGGATATCTTCGGCACCTGGCTCAATTTGCAGCATAAGGAGTCCCAGCGCACCCTGCTGATGAGCTACGGCTACGGCGACGGCGGCGGCGGCCCTACCCGCGAAATGCTCGAAAATATCGGCGCGCTGGAGTCCTTCCCCGCCATGCCGCAAACGCGCCCGGGGCGGGTTATTGACTTCTTCCGGCAGTTGGAGGCGGAATCCGGCGATCGGCTGCCGACCTGGGACGGCGAGCTATATCTGGAATACCACCGCGGGACGTATACCACCCAGAGTCGCAACAAGCGGGCCAACCGTAAGAGCGAATTCCTGCTGCACGACGCGGAATGTCTGGCGGCGATGGCCTCGCTGATCGATCCCGATTATCGCTACCCGGGGGCGGCCTTCCGCAAGGCATGGGAGCTGGTCTGCCTGAATCAGTTTCACGATATCATCCCCGGCAGCAGCATCACCCCGGTGTATACCGAATCGCAGGAGCAGTACCAGGAGGTTTACCGGATGGGCGTGGAAGCGCGCGATGAGGCGCTGGCCGCTGTAGCCCGTGTCACCGGCGGCGACCTCCTGCTGGCGAATACCACGTCCTTCAGCCGGGATGATCTGACCTTCTGGCCGGAGCCGATCCCGGCTGACCACTATCTGGCCCGGCCTGATGGCGAGGCTGTGCCGGTACAGATAGTCGAAGATGGCATGTGGATTGCGCCGGGCGAGCTGCCCCCGCTGAGTGTTATCCCACTGCAGCTTGTGGCTGGCCAGCCGCCCGCCGTGACGAACGGCCTGATCGCCCGGCCTGACCTGCTGGAGAACGACTTCCTCCGGGTGGAGCTGAACGCGGCGGGCGATATCACCCGCCTCTATGACAAGGTTAACCGGCGCGAAGTGCTGCCGGTGGGCGCGGTGGCTAATCAGTTCCAGTTATTTGAAGATCGCCCGCTGAACTACGACGCCTGGGATATTGATATCTTCTACGACGATCGGATGTGGCTCGCCGGGCCGGCTGAGTCAATCGCCGTGGCGGAAACGGGGCCGCTGCGGGCGACGCTGGAAGTCCGCCGTCGCATCGGTGACAGCACCTGTGTGCAGCGCATCTCGCTGGCTTATAACAGCCCCCGGCTGGACTTTTCCACCACTGTTGACTGGCAGGAGCGGCGGACGCTGCTCAAAGTGGCTTTTCCGGTGGAGGTGCTGGCGCCGGTGGCGACCTACGAAATTCAATGGGGCAGCGTCCAGCGGCCGACGCACGCCAACACGAGCTGGGATTGGGCGCGTTTTGAGACGGTCGCCCAGAAGTGGGTGGATCTCTCCGAAGGAGGGTATGGCGTGAGTTTGCTCAATGACTGCAAGTACGGGCACGATATTCACGCCAACGTGATTCGCCTCACGCTCCTGCGCGGCACGGTCGAGCCTGATCCGGAGGCCGATCTGGGCGAGCATACCTTCGTCTACAGCCTGTTCCCCCACAGCGGCGGCTGGGATGAACGCACCATCGCAGCGGCTTACGCCCTGAACGATCCGATTGTTGTCATCCGGGGAGCAGAATCTCCCGGCACGGCGCCTTCTGCCGTCCCGAGTCTGCTGGCTGTTGAACAGGCTAATGTCGTGATTGAGACGATCAAGCGCGCCGAAGACGGTCGCGGCCTGATCGTGCGCCTCTACGAAAGCCAGCGCTGGCGCGGGCCGGTCACGCTGCGGTCCGGCTTCCCGGTTGTGGCGGTCTGGCGGACGAACTTGCTGGAAGAAGATCAGGAGGAAATTCCAGTGACCGAAGAGGGGGCTGTTGTCCTCTCCCTCCGGCCTTTCGAGATCGTCACCCTGCGCCTGCTGCCGGACGGATATAACGGCGCCTGATGCTGAAAAGAAAGCCGGCCAGCTTCAACGAGAAGCTGGCCGGTCTGTTATCGTGCGGAGCCGGCTGGCGTCGCGCTCACCCCTCAGAAGGATAGCACACCATCCAGCATTCGCCATCGCAGACCCATTCGCAGCCGGGCGGGCACTGCATCCAGCAGTCCAGGCCGTCGCACACTTCGTAGCATTCGCCCGGTTCTTCCGTGGCCGCTGGCGGCGGGGGTGTCGCGTCCAGGCGGCGAACCCACGTCAGAGGGGCCTGTTCCGGCGGGGCCAGGGGCGCGCCGTTCGCATCCAGCGGGATGACCCGCATGAAGTATCCCCATCCTGGCTCCGGGCGACTCGGCATCTGCCCCAGCGGCACGTCGTAGGAGGTGGCACCTGTGGGGCCAAAGGTGACGAAGTAACCGGCCTGATTTGTTGTATCCGGGAAGACTTCCAGCATATAGCTGCTGGCGCCCGGCGCCGAAGTCCACGAAGTCATGTGATTCACGTTGCCGACCAGCGTCGTCCCGCTGGCGGGATCGGTGATCTGCGGCCACTGGAACGGCGGAAGCACGACCGCTGCCGGCGGGGCCGGGGGCGGCGGGAACGGTGCTGGCGGATTTACCGGCAGGCCGAGCGCGGCCATGAATCCCTGATCGGTGTAGAACGTCATCCGGGCGGCGCAGTTCTGGGCGATATTCGTCTTACTGAACATCCCGGAAGTTAGCGCGTTCAGGCAGGCGTTCTCCACCCACTCCGAAAGCGGCTCCGCCCCCAGCGGCACAAACTCCGAATTCTCATCCACCAGGCCGTCTTCGTTCAGGGTGATGGCGAAGGTCTGGCCCGGTTCAGTCAGGGTGATTGTCTGGCCGTTGATGGTGATGGTCAGGTGCCCCTCGAACAGCACGGCCACCAGCACCCGCCGCCCGGAGCCATCCGGCGCAGCTACGGTGGTGAACGCCACGGTTGAGCCGATCTGGACTTCCAGATCGTTGACGTTGAATGAGACTTCCAGCCCTTCGGGGCTTTGTACGACCAGGGCATCGGGCGCCTCGTTACAGCTCGGGCCGGAGAAGCCGGTCGTGAAATAGAACGACTGCATGGGGGCATAGCGCGGAGCGGCGTTCGCGCCGTAGGTGACCGGCAGGTCCTGCAGCGCGATCAGGTCCCCTTCGTTGAGATCAGCCCCGCTCAGCCAGGCTGTGCTGCCGTCGCTCAGCCGAATTTGCACCCACTCGCCCGTATCATCCAGCCCGATCGCCTGTACGGTGGTGTTTTCGGGGAGGGTGCCCAGCGTGTTGGCGGCCGTGGTCGGGGTGGTGTAGAGCCTCGTTTCAGCGACGGTGACCAGCGCGACCGGCGTCACTGGCCCGGCTGCCTGATCCGGCGGGACCCGGTTTTCCAGCGTCGTATCGCCCATCAGCAGGAACATGACGGCCTGGCCGGGCAGGATATTCGGCAGATCGGTGGTGTAGAGGTGCAGCGCCGCCACCCCCCACAGGCCGGTATTCAGGTCCAGCGGAGCTGTGGCGATGGTGCGCAGATCGGCCAGCGGGACGCGGTCGGAGGGTTGTGCAAAAACCAGTTGCGAATTTTCCTGCCAGAACAGGGCGTCCACGCGGTTGTAACCATAACAGGTTTCGTTGCGCCCCATCCCGGTGCATAAGACTTCGATTGAGCTTAGCGCCCGTTCTACGACCTCCGGACAGTTGGCGCCCGCCCCGCTTTGCGCCGCCACCGGGCGGGACTCCGCCGGCGCCAGCGCGACGACCAGTAACATGCCACAAAGGAGGAGAAGCAGTTTCCAACGTACCATAATAATACACTCGCCTGTCAGTAAAGGACCGTTTGTCTCACTATACACCAGAATCGCCAATGATTGTATTAGGAAATCGCTGATTGACTATTAGTCCTGGCCCGGGTGATGGCCGCTAATCTGTTGGTAAATGATCGCCCCTGCCGTACAATACAGACATGGTCTGATTATGAACAGAAGGGAGAGGCTGGCATGCTGGTGGTACACGTTTTTATCCGCGTCAAGCCGAAAGCGGTTGATGCGTTCCGGGCGGCTACGGTGGAAAATGCCCGCAACAGCATTCAGGAGCCGGGCATTGCCCGCTTTGATTTCGTCCAGCAGAAGGATGATCCGACGCGCTTTGTGCTCGTGGAAGCCTACCGGACGGCGGACGCCCCCGCCGCGCATCGGGAGACGGCGCATTACCTCCGGTGGCGCGATACGGTGGCCGACATGATGGCTGAGCCGCGCTCCAGCATCTGGTACGAGAGCGTCTTCCCGGAAGAGGCCGGGTGGGGGTAGCGCCATGCGTTTTGAGTTTGCCACTGCGGGGCGCATCCTCTTTGGGGCTGGCGTCTTCAATCAGGTTGGCGCAGAAGCTGTGGCCCTGGGCCGGCGCCCGCTGGTTGTAGGGCAGTCGGAGGGGCGGGTACGCCCGCTCCTCACCCTGCTGGCCGCGCACGGCCTGGAGCCATCCCTGCTGCAGATATCCGGAGAGCCGACAACGGATGGCATCCGCCAGGGGCTGGCTGCCGCCCGCGCCCACCAGCCCGATTGCGTGATCGGCTTCGGCGGCGGCAGCGCCATCGACGCGGCCAAAGCAATCGCCATCCTGCTCACCAATCCTGGCGACCCGCTGGACTATCTGGAGGTTGTTGGCCGCGGACAGATGTTGACGGCGCCGGGCGTGCCCTGCATCGCCATCCCGACTACGGCCGGGACCGGCGCGGAAGTAACCCGCAATGCGGTGCTGCTCTCGCCAGAACACCGGGTCAAAGTCAGCCTGCGCAGCCCGCTGATGCTGCCGCGCCTGGCTGTCATCGACCCGGAGCTGACGGTCAGCGTGCCGCCGGCGATCACCGCCAACACCGGTCTGGACGCCCTGACTCAGGTGATCGAGCCGCTCGTCTCTATCCGGGCCAACCCGCTTATCGATTCCATCTGCCGCGAGGGGATAGCCCGGGCGGCGCGGTCGCTGCGTCGGGCGTATGAGCAGCCGGATGATCTGGCCGCCCGCGAGGATATGGCCCTCGCCAGTTTGTGCGGCGGTCTGGCGCTGGCTAACGCCGGCCTGGGGGCGGTCCATGGATTCGCTGGCGCGCTGGGGGGGATGTTCCCCGCTCCGCACGGCGCCGTATGCGCGCGCCTGCTGCCTTTCGTCATGGAGGCCAACGTGCGCGCGCTGCAGGCCCGCGACGCCGACAACCCCGCCCTCCGCCGTTATGACGAAGTCGCCCGCCTGCTCACCGGCGAGCAGACAGCCGTCGCCGCCGATGGGATAGCCTGGGTGAAGGCGCTGTGCGCTGCGCTGTCTGTGCCGCCGCTATCCGCTTACGGGCTGCGGGAAGCGGATCTGCCCGCCGTTATTGAAGCCGCTGCCAGAGCCAGCTCCATGAAGGCTAACCCGCTGGTCCTGACGCCGGATGAGATGGAGGCTGTCCTCCGCCAGGCGTTGTGAGCGCCGGAATTGCGGCGCCCTAGCTTCTGATTTTGCTCCCCACAGGCAGCCCGGCCAGCGGCGTGGCCGCCCTGACCGCCTGGCGGACTGCCTGTGCTGCGGCTTCTGCCGCGAACGCGCCAACGATGCTGACATTGGCTGGCCCGCCCGCACCGCTGGCCAGGGCGAAGATCGTGTCACCGTCGAGGAGGGTGTGAGCGGGGCGCACGGCGCGCGCCAGGCCGTCCTGCGCCATTTGCGCCACCTTGTTGACCCCTTCCCTGGTCAGCGCGGCGTTGGTCGCGACGACGCCGACGATAGTATTGCCGCCGGTCCCGATTGGCGGCATGGCGGCCATCTGGCGCAGCAGGGACAGAGTCCCGGCGAAGCGGTCGCCATCCGGCGGCAGCCGCGCCCCGGCCAGAATGCGCCCGCCCTCGTCCACGATATCGCCGAGCGCGTTGACGGCCATCAGCGCGGCAACCTGCAGGCCGCCAGCCAGCTCAATCGCCGCGCTCCCGATCCCTGATTTGCAGGTGAACTTCGGCCCGAACAGACCCCCCACCCGCGCGCCTGCCCCGGCGCCGACGCAGCCCTCGACAACAGGATCGCCGTTCGCCGCTCCACAGGCGGCGTATCCCATAGCCGCGTCAGGGCGAACGGCCGGATCGCCGACATCCAGGTCGAAAATGATGGCCGCCGGCACGATAGGCACAACGCCCAGCCCGACGGAATAGCCGGTCTGGCGCTCCTCCAGCCAGCGCATCACACCCCCGGCGGCGTCCAGCCCGTAGGCGCTGCCGCCGGCCAGCAGGATCGCGTTTACGTGTTCCACCAGATGCATCGGGCGGAGCAGGTCAGTCTCGCGTGTGCCGGGTGCGCCGCCGCGCTGGTCGACGCCGCCGATTGTCCCCGGCGGGCAGAGCACGACTGTGCAGCCGGTGGGGCCTTCCAGATTATGGGCGTGCCCGACCCGGAATCCATCCAGCGCGGTGAGTGTTGTGTTATTCATGAGTCGCCTTTACTTTCGCCGGGGAGAGGCACTCCGGCCTATAATGTGGGTTTGCTGCAAATAGTGCGCTGTGATGGTAAAGGATAGGGTAATGCTGCTGGCGATAGACATTGGCAATACCAATATCGTGTTTGGCGTGCATGACGGCACGGCCTGGTCCCGCCACTGGCGCGTGCAGACCGTGCGCGAGCGGATGCCGGATGAATATGCGGTGATGTTCCGCAGCTTTCTGCGGGAGGCCGGGCTGGACCTGGACTCCTTCGACCAGGCGGTGCTGAGCAGCGTCGTGCCCCAGCTCACCCAGGATATTGCCGATATGGTGGCGCAGCGCATGGGCCGGGAACCCCTGATCGTCCGCCCGTCGCAGACAGTGACCGGGATTGAAATTCGCACGGAAAACCCGGAGCGCGTTGGCAGCGATCTGGTTGCCGATGCAGTAGCGGCCTACGATGTCTTTCAGTCGGACTGCATTGTGGTGGACTTTGGCACGGCGACGACGTTCACCGCTGTAGCCAGGCCCGGGGTTCTGCTCGGCGTGGCCATTGCCGCCGGACTGCAGGTCACGGCGAGCGCTCTGGTGGCCCGCACAGCGCAGCTCCCCCAGGTGGAGCTGGTCCCGCCGCCTTCCGTCATCGGCCGTAACACGGTCCATGCGATGCAGGCTGGCCTGGTGTTCGGCTATGTGGCGATGGTTGAGGGTCTGATCGCCCGGATTAAGGCGGAACTTCATGATGCGCATGTGATTGCGACCGGCGGACTGGCGGCGGTCATCGATCCGCTGACGGACTGTTTCGATGTGGTGAACCCGTGGCTGACCCTGGATGGGCTGCGCCTGATTGCCGAACGTAACTGACAGGCTGTCCGGGTCAGCCGCGGAGGGCCGCCGCCGCGCGCTCCAGGATGATCTCGCTGACGCGGGCCTTGCTGGCGAGCGGAGGGCGTTGTTGTTCGCTTTCCCGGTCCAGAATCACGACCCGATTTGTATCCGCGCCGAAGCCGGCCTGGGGACTGGTGATATCGTTGGCAATGATCAGGTCCAGGCCTTTTTCCTCCAGCTTGGCGCGGGCATTCTCCAGCAGCGACTCAGTTTCAGCGGCAAAGCCGACAACGACGCGCGGCCAGCCGGTACGCTCCCGACCCTCTTTGACGGCCATCAGGATATCCGGATTGCGGAGCAGCTCCAGTGTGCTCTCGCGCTTCGGGCTGGCGGCCTTCTTGATTTTATGGGGCGCGACCCTGGCAGGGCGGAAGTCAGCGACCGCCGCCGCCATGATCAGGATGTCGGCGCTGGCGCAGTGAGCCTGCACGGCTTCCAGCATCTCTTCGGCGGTGTTAACTGGCACAAAGACAGCGCCGATGGGGGCGGGGAGGGCGCTGACGGTGCTGATCAGGACAGTCTCAGCGCCGGCATCCAGCGCCGCCTGGGCCAGGGCGTAGCCCTGCTTGCCGCTGGAGTGATTGCTCAGGTAACGCACCGGGTCCAGAGGTTCGCGCGTGCCGCCGGCCGTCACGACCACCCGGCGCCCGGCCAGGATGCCGTGCCGGCCCATCGCTCGCCGGATGTGCCCGAGCAATGTGGGCGTCTCGGGCAGGCGTCCTGTGCCCATGTGCCCGGAAGCCAGGTGTCCCGCCTCCGGCTCGATGACAATCGCGCCGCGATTTCGCAGAGTGTCCAGGTTGGCCCGGGTGGCCGGGTGAGCGTACATACCGCCATCCATCGCCGGCGCGACAAGCAGCGGGCAGCGGGCGGCCAGCGCCGTCACTGCCAGCAGATCGTCGGCCAGGCCAGCCGCCAGCCGGGCCACCGTCTGCGCGGTAGCCGGGGCGATGACCAGCAAATCGGCGCCTTCTCCCAGGCCAATGTGGGCGATATGGGTTGGCAGATCGGGGCTGGCTGTCTGCCACATATCGGTGAAGACCGGCCGGCCGGTCACAGCTTCAAACGATAGAGGGGTGACGAACCGCTGCGCGGCAGCCGTCATGATGACATCCACCTGCGCGCCGGCCTGGGTCAGCTTGCTGGCCAGATCGACAGCTTTGTAAGCGGCGATGCTGCCTGTGACGCCGAGGATGATACGAGCATCTTCCAGCAGGGTGATTCGTTCCTGTAACATGGCGCTCCCCCATGCTGCGCACTCAATTTAGCGGCTTCAGATGACGATTCGAGCTGGCGGCAGATTATACCATGCTGTCGAAGCGATAGATGCCGCCGAAGAGAAGCCCGGCGGAGCCTCTCTTCAGCGCGTTTTCCTATCTATGGCGGGTTATTGTTTTTCGACGACCCGGATGTGCAGATCGTGGAGCTGGCCCGGCTCCGCCTCGGAGGGCGCGCCGGCCATCAGGTCAGCAGCCTGCTGCGTCTTGGGGAAGGCGATCACCTCGCGGATATTCGGCTCGCCCGCCAGGAGCATCACCAGCCGATCGATGCCGGGGGCGATGCCGCCGTGCGGCGGGGTGCCGTACTCAAAGGCTTCCAGCATATGCCCGAAGCGCTCTCTGGCTACTTCCACATCCAGCCCGATCAGGCCGAATATCTTCTCCTGAATCTCGCGCTGGTGGATACGGATGCTGCCGCCGGCGATCTCATACCCGTTGCAGCACAGATCGTACTGCTGGCCGCGCGCCTGGCCGGGGTCGGTGTCGAGCAGGGGGATATCCTCCGGCATTGGCGACGTGAAAAGATGGTGGGAGGGGTCCCAGCGGTGTTCGTCCTCGTTCCACTCGAACAGCGGGAAGTCAATAATCCAGGCGAAGGCAATTTGGGCCGGGTCGGTCAACTCCAGGCGCTCGGCCAGGTTGCGGCGCAGGGCGTCCTGGACGGGGTAGAGCGCCTGCGCCGGCCCGGCGAGGAACAGGACCAGATCGCCCGCCTCTGTTCCGAGCAGGCCGAACAACTCCGCCTGAAGCTCCTCCGGGAAGAATTTAGCCATTGTCCCGCGGACTTCGCCGCCTGCCTCCCCGGCCAGCGCCAGCCAGGACAGGCCCTTCGCCCCGTTCTCCTTCGCCAGCGCCTCCAGCTCCTCGACCAGCTTGCGCAACTGGGAGTTATTGAGTCCCGCCGCGCCGCCAGGAACGCGCAGAGCTTTGACCTTGCCTCCGTCCTTCACGGCGCTTTGAAAGACGCCGAAACTGCTCCGCGTAGCGACGGCGCTGATATCGGCCCAGGCCAGGTCGTAGCGCATGTCAGGCTTGTCGGAGCCGTATTTCTCCATAGCGTCGCGCTGAAGCAGGCGCGGAAACGGCCTGGTCAGAAGCTGCCGGTCGGAGACTTCCTCTACGATGCCGGTCATCAGGTCTTCAACCAGGTTGAGCACATCCTCGCGCTCGACAAAGCTCATCTCCATATCCAACTGGGTGAATTCCGGCTGGCGATCGCCGCGCTGATCTTCGTCGCGGAAGCAGCGGGCGATCTGGAAGTATCGCTCATATCCGGCCACCATCAGGAGCTGCTTGAGCTGCTGGGGGCTTTGCGGGAGGGCGTAGAACTTACCGGGGTGGACACGGCTGGGGACGAGGTAGTCGCGCGCGCCTTCTGGCGTGGTCTTGAACAGGATCGGCGTTTCGATCTCGACGAAGCCCTGCGCGTCCAGATAGTCGCGGATGTATTTGATGACCCGGTGGCGCAGGACGATGTTGCGCTGCATATGCTGGCGGCGGAGGTCCATGTAGCGGTACTTCATGCGCAGGGCTTCGTCCACCTTTTCGTCGCGGTTGATGTAAAAAGGCGGGACCCGGGCCGGGTTCAGGACGGTGAGCGCGGTCGCCTGGACTTCAATTGCGCCGGTAGGCAGGTTGGCATTGACCATGCCAGCAGGGCGCGGATGCACTATGCCCTGCACCTGAATTACATACTCATTGCGGACATCGGAAGCCGCCTCGTGAACAGCGGGCGTAGCGGCCTGATCGATCGTGATCTGGGTCAGCCCCCAGCGATCGCGCAGATCAATGAAGATCAGGCCACCCTGGTTGCGCTGAGTGTGGACCCACCCGGCCAGAGTGACCGCCTGACCGGTATGTTCGGGGCGGAGTTCGCCGCAGGTGTGCGTTTTGAGCATGGGTTATACTTCCGTAGTGTGGAGCAAGACAAGGCGGATATAATCCGGCGGATACGATCCAGCGGATACAATCCGGTGGATATAATCTATCGAGCATAACACAAACGATATGCCTGCTCAAGTTTTTTCGGAGGACGCGGTGAAGCGCAACCGGCTGCTGCTGTGGCACATAATGGAGACGCCTGTCGGCCCGTTCTACGCCTGTCAGAGCGCGGCAGGGCTGTATTATGCGGCGCTGGGCGGCTCTGTAGAGGAGTTCCTGGCTCAGATCGCCGGAGCGCGGACAACGGTCGAGCAGGATGCAGCCGCCTTGCAACCCTGCTTTGAACAGGTGAGGGAGTACTTCGACCGCGAACGGACGGATTTTGACCTGCCGCTGGACCTGAGCGATCTGACACCTTTTCAGCGCCAGGTGCTGGAGGCGGTGCGGGCTGTCCCCGCCGGCACGACTCGCACATACGGGGAGGTCGCCCGCCTGATCGGGCGGCCTGCCGCCGGCCGGGCCGTTGGCGGGGCGAATGCGCGCAACCCGCTGCCCCTGATTATCCCCTGTCACCGCCTGATCGGGGGGGACGGCGCCCTCCGCGGTTATGGAGCGGGCGAAGGGCTGCCGACCAAGCGCTGGCTGCTGATATTTGAAGGCGCCCTGGCCGGGTGATCCGTTGTATCCAGACAAAAAAGCCGGAGCCTCTGGCTGAGGTTCCGGCTTTCATTGTTCACCCGAGGGTGGTATTTACTCTTTAACGCGCAGATCCATGGCGGCGTTGGGATCGATGCGGATGCCCGGCCCCATGGTAGAGGTAATCACCACACGCTTGAGATAGGTCCCTTTGGCGCCAGTGGGCCTGTTGCGGCGGATGGCGTCCACCATGGTCGCCACGTTTTCGTAAAGCTGCTCATGCGCGAAGCTGGCCTTGCCCACCGGGACGTGGACGTTGCCCGTGCGGTCGTTGCGGAATTCCACGCGGCCAGCGCGGGCTTCTTCAATAGCGCGGGACAGGTCCTGCGGCTCAACCAGCGTCCCGGACTTCGGGCTGGGCATCAGACCGCGACGGCCCAGGACGCGGCCCAGCCGGCCGATCTTGCGCATCATTTCCGGCACGGCCAGGGCAACATCGAAATCCACCCAGCCTTCTTTGTCAATCTTGGCGATGATTTCATCGCCAGCGACGATATCAGCGCCGGCTTCCTGCGCCGCGCGAGCCGCTTCGCCTTCTGCGAAGACCAGAACGCGCACCGTTTTGCCCAGGCCGTGCGGCAGAATGACGGTGTGGCGAATCTGCTGGTCCGCGTGGCGCGGGTCAATGCCCAGGCGGAAGTGCATCTCTACTGTCTCGTCGAACTTGGCAGTCGCCAGCTCCTTGACGAGCCTGACTGCTTCTTCCGGGCTATACGTCTTAAGCAGATCATGCTGGCTGACTGCAGCTTCGTAACGCTTACCGTGCTTTGCCATTAGAATATACTCCTCGTGGTAGTAGTGGGGGAACAGCCCCCTCCCACAGAACAAATAAGGTTTTAACAGGGGCACGTGCCCCCGGGAACCGCGAAATGATTCGAGCTAGTCGACGATTTTGACGCCCATGCTGCGCGCCGTGCCTTCGATCTGCAGCATGGCATCTTCCACATCTATCGCGTTCAGGTCCTTCATCTTGATTTCCGCGATTTCCTGCACCTGGGCGCGGGTGATTGTCCCGACTTTCTCGGTGTTGGGCTTGGCAGAACCCTTCTCGATGCCGGCAGCGCGGCGGATGAGGTAGGCGGCCGGCGGACTCTTCAGGATGAACTTGAAGGAGCTGTC
>JARKNX010000122.1 GCA_029976025.1 Aggregatilineales bacterium
TTTGAGGCACCAGGGGACGTGGGTCCAGCCCATGCGCCAGGTCGTGCAGCAGCGGGCCATTGGGTCCCAACTGGGCCAGCATCGCGCTGCGTGGCAGGGCCGCCAGTTGCCCCAGAGTGTGGATACCCAACAGGAATAGTCGATGGGATTGCTCGGCCTCCAAGGGCAGCAGTCGCACCGGCAGCGGGCTGAGATACTCCGCCTCGGTTCTGTACAGAATGGCCTGCACGCCTGCCTTGCCGGTCGCTGCTACGACCTGAGCCGTGAACTTGCTCGAAGCCAGGCCGACCCGCCCGGTCAACCCCAGTTCCCGCCGCACCTCGGCCTGAAGCTGCTTCGCAAGCCGTTCAGTGTCCGCCTGCCTCAGCGTGCCGAAATCCAGATAGTAGACCGCCCTGATCGCACCTGCCGGATCGGGATCGGGTTCGACCCGGTCGCTGAAACGCCACAGGATGTCCAGCAGGCATGCATGGGCCGCTTTCCAGCGCGAGGTCGCCAGCGGCTGCACGCTCGCCGTCGGGCAGATGCCCCGCGCCGCTTTGAGGGTCTGACCCGGTCTCACCCCGGCCTGGTAGGCTTCCCTGGAGATAGCTCGCACCTGCGCACCGGGCCGATTCTCACGGGCGAGGAGCAGCGGCGTCCGGGCCAGGTCCGGCTGGGTCTGGCGAGTCACTGCCGCCGCGAAGAAGGGGATGAGCAGGCAGCCGATCACAGGGCCTCCTGGTAGATGATTTCAAGGATGACAGAACGGCCGGAGGGGATCCCCCGGCCTTTGCGCAGCGTGACGGCCGTCTCGCAGCCGCAGACGAGACCATTCCTGGATAGCCAGCGTCTCCGAGCCAAGTGAAGCGCCAGCCCGGCCGCCTCGCTCAGACCGGGCTGCGCCTCGACCAGGAGCAGCGTGCCGCCCGCTCCGGCCAGCGGCCCGGCCATCCGGCGCAGTTCCTGGGCCGTTTGCGAGATACTTCTGGAAGAGAGCACAGGGAGGCTAAACACCACCAGACCGCCCGGCAGCAGTTCGGCCAGGTCCCGCGCCAGGGCCAGTGCCTGAGCCAGATCCACCGGCTGGATGAGGAACAGGTCGGCCAGCTTCACCCCGGCGTGAACCGCGTGAGCCGCGTCGAAAGTGCCGTCGCCGTCCAGCCAGACCACCGGGCGGCGCTCCGCCTGGGCATGGGCGGCCAGGTGTCCAGCCAGTGTGCCTGCGCCACAGGTCCCCATCCCAGCCAGCAGGCTGATCTGGCCCACGGGCAAGCCGCCGCCCAGCAGTTCGTCCAGGGCCGGGAAGCCGCTAGGGATGATCGGCGTTGGTGCTCGCTCGCAGGCGCGGGTGATGATCTGCTGGCCCCAGCGCAGCCGGAGCTGATCCAGGGTCACTTCAAGCGTGGCAGTTCGTTCGGCAGGCATGCGGAGGGAGTTCCTGCTCATTGGACGTTTGCCACAAGATTAGCACTTATGTTCTA
>JARKNX010000156.1 GCA_029976025.1 Aggregatilineales bacterium
GCCCTGATCGCGCTGGCGGTTGCCATCGGCTTTTGCTGGGTGCGACGCTGGCAGTCGGAGTTAAGCGCGGGCCGCATCTGGCTGGCGGCGGTCGCCGCGGCGCTGGTAGCTTACAGCGCCCATCACCTGCTGGATATGCCGATGATGATGCCCTCAATTGCGCTGATGGGCATTATGCTGATCGTTATGGCTACAGTGGGTAATCGTGAGGTGACAAGTCAGACAGTCGGGATAGATCGCTGGCGAAGTATTGCGGCAGTGGGGCTGTGGGCGCTCCTGATTGTCACCGGCTGGTGGTCATACAGCGTCAAGGGACAGTATATGGATGCGCTCCTTCAGGCTAATGCGGGTGACTGGCGCGGCGGGGGTGAAGCGCTCCGGGAGGTTAGCGCTGCCGATGCCGCTATGCCGCTCTATCCTGGCGTGCAGGGCTACCTGTACGGAACAGCCGCCGCGCAGGGAGATGCTGCCGCCGTACAGGACGGAATTGCGGCGCTGGAGGCTGCACTGGCGCTGGAGGATGTATACGCGCCGTGGTGGGCGAACCTGGCGGTATTGCGCCAGCAGGCGGGCGATGTCAGCGGCGCTATTCGGGATATGGCAGAGGCAGTCCGGCGCGCCCCACAGGGGAGTATGCTGTGGTTGAATCTGGGACTTCTGTATGAAGCTGAGGGGAATGCCGTGGCTGCGCAGGAGGCCTTTTCGCAGGCGCTGGCACTGAATCCTGCTATTGGCTGGGCTTCTTTCTGGACTGAGACTGAGACGAGGCAGCAAGCGCTGAATCAGTTTGGGCCAGAGGGCGAACGACCGGAGGGATTTGTGTTAGCTGCACTCGCCGCTATCCAGCATGAGACTCCCCAGGACGCCATTGAGGAGATCAACGAGAATGGCGCTCCTTCAGGCGCCCAGGCAGTGGAGCGTGTTCTTCTGGCTCTGGCTCATGAACAACTCGGTCAGCCCGATCAGGCCGATCTGTGGCTGGACTCGGCGCGGCTTTACCCCCTCACTCAGGCGGATGTGCTCTGGATCGCGGTCGGGCAGGCTGTTATCTCGATGTGGCGAGGCGATCCGGAGGCTCCAGAGCGCATCCGGACGGCATCCGAGCTTTTCACAACTGGAAAACGCGGGACTCCCTTTTATACCGGAGAGAACTATGCCTGGTTCCATTTCCTGCGGGGCACTTTCTCCGAACAGTATGTGCCGCAGTTCATGACGTTAGCGGATGCCCCTCTTGCCGGGCTGGTGCTTGATAGGCTGGTATTGCCGTGAGTTGTATACTGGATGCAGGCGGCCCGGGTAGTGACAACAGAGCTGCCATACAAGCCCTGTTCTTCATGCGAGGTACGTATGCTGATCCCTTCTTTGATCGTACATGGCGGCGCTGGCGATATGCCGATAGCCGAACATGCCGATTATCTTGCTGGCTGTCGCGTGGCGTTTGAGGCTGGCTGGCGCTTGCTGGAACGGGGCGAGTCCGCCCTCAATGCTGTTGAAGCTGCTGTGCGATCTATGGAGGATAATCCCATTTTTGATGCCGGGGTTGGGAGTGTCCTCAATTCCGAGGGTGAGATTGAGCTTGATGCCATGATCATGGACGGGGCACAGCTCGATCTGGGGGCGGTAGCTGCGGTCAGGGGAATCGCCAACCCGATTACGCTGGCCAGGCGGATCATGGAGGATTCGGGCCATAATATGCTGGTCGGGTCCGGCGCCCGGCAGTATGCAGCCCGGATCGGGATGCGGTTGTGCAGCCAGGCAGAGCTGACCGTGCCGCGGGAGGTGGCCCGTTTTCGTGAGTATCAGAAAACCACTGTAAAGAAACAGCAGCAGCTGGCAGACGGACATGATACGGTCGGCGCGGTTGCCATTGATCGCTTCGGCAATATTGCGGCAGCGACATCTACCGGCGGTATGGCGTTCAAACTACCGGGGCGAGTGGGCGATTCTCCGCTGGTGGGGTCGGGCGCCTATGCGGACAATCTCACCGGCGGCGCATCAGCGACCGGCCATGGGGAATTCATCATGCGCGTTTTGCTCAGCAAGACGGCCACCGATGCTGTTGGCTCCGGGATGACGGCGCAAGAAGCGGCGGAGCACGCAATTGCCGTGCTGAAGCGGCGAGTCAATGGCAAAGCGGGCATTATCGTCGTGGATCAGCAGGGGCGTGTGGGGTTCGCACACAATACGCCACACATGGCTGTTGCCTGGCGCTCGCCGATCAGCGGCGAAGTACAGGTATATCTCCAGCCCGACGCTGCCCAGATACAGGAATGACGAGAGTATGTTCGAGCGGCTGCGCGTCTGGTGGTCCTACCAGCAGGGGATGATGTTTCGCTTCTGGGGGCATCGTACGGTCCGGCGCGAGTTCTACCTGTCGGCGGTGGCCGCTTTCAGCCGCGTTCTGGAGGCGCAGCCGGATCACGTCGAAGCATGCCTTGCTCGCGGTCTGCTTTACTGGCGCGAGCTGCAAGATGGTCCGGCTGCGGTGCGCGATTTCACCACAGTACTGCGCTGCGATCCGTCGCGGGTGGAGGCGCTCTTCTACCGGGGTATGGCTTACCAGCTTCTGGGCGACTATGCGCTGGCAATCGGCGATCTTCAGGCGGCGATCGAACGGGCGCCCGGCGCCTTCTGGCGGCACAATGCATATCGGCAGATGGTCGCCCTGCAGGCTATCCTCGACGACCTCCCCGATCAACTCGAAGAGGGTGATCGTTCGCTTCTGGGGTCGGGCACCAATCAGCCCTCTACGAACTAACCGCTCGCTGTGCTACAATAGGATGGAGCTAAGGCGACCGGGCGATCGCGATCCGGGCTGGCGAAGCTGGTTCCGGACCGAGGAAAGTCCGCACTCCACAGGGCACAGTGCTGGCCAACAGCCAGGCGGGGCGACCCGACGGCAGAGTGCAACAGAGAGGCAGAGTGCCCGCGTCTTCGGACGTGAGCGAGGGTGAAACGGCGCGGTAAGAGCGCACCGGCGTCGCTGGTGACAGCGGCGGCCAGGCAAACCCCACTGGGAGCAAGGCCAAGCAGGCGCGAGAGGCGGCCCGTCTCGTCAGAGCGCCGGGTAGGCCGCTTGACCCCGGCGGTAACGTCGGGGCCAGATAGATGATCGCCGCCCCACCCGGGGTACAGAATGCGGCTTACAGGTCGGCTTAGCTCCTTTCCCTGCCGCTTATTTCCTCAACGAAGAACCTGTCGCCAGAGCGCATCCAGGGCCTGAAGGATAGTCAGGTTGCGTATGGTGTAGCCGTACCCCAGATTCGCCTGGTTGAAATGAGCGGCTTCGCTGTAGTCGCCCGGCGGCCAGGAAGGGTGGACACCGTCAGAGGAAAGGCCGTTATTGGAGAGGGGCAACATCGCTGTCCAGTAGTCCAGCAGAGGCGTATCGTAATGATGTGCGGTATTGGTGATGATCTGGTTGAACTGCTGCACCTGCCCGTCATACCCCAGGCGCCACGGCAGTGTTGTGAGGATTGGAATTATGCCTCGTTGAAGTGAAATTTCCATGATGCGCACCAGGTTGGCGTTGAAGGCTTCCGGCGACAGCGAGGCTACATCGTTGGTGCCGATCAGGATGATCGCCGCTGACGGCCGGGCCACGCGATATTCACATTCCAGCGGAGTCTCCCCGGAACGGCATGATGCGCCGTTGGCCCGGGCCGGGTCCAGGATATCCTGGGTAGTCCAGCCGTTATCAGCGGCCAGCGACTGGCGGCTGAAGGAATCCGAACCGGCACCGATGATTGGCTGCGACCAGTAGTCGATCGCTGGCTGGTAGTAGGCATATTCACCGAGGTTATGCACGCGCCAGCCAAAAGGATACATCACGTAAGTGGCCACCGTCAGGCTGTCCCCCACTTTGGAGAAGACTCCCACCCGATTGCCCATTTGCTGCCCTTGCTCATAGATGCGGCGGGCGGTGCCCGTGATTCCGGAGACATAGGATGATGGGGGCGGTGGCGGCAGGTCCACAGTAGGGCTGGCGGCTGCGGTCGCCGGGACGGGACTGCCAATCGGTGTGCCGGGCGTGAATGGAACCTGCGTAGGCTGGTAAATACGGTTGGAGATCGGAATGGCGGCGATCTCAGCGTCATAGGTGATGAAGTCGGCCCACACCCAGCCGCTGATTCCGCCTGCGGCGGCAACCTCCAACCATGCGCTGTCGGCAGTCCGCCCGATAAGGAGCACGTCGGCGGATTCCGGCAGGTTGGCCAGCACGGGGCTGCCTGTACTGGGCGCGGCGCGCACGCGCAGACCACCCCTGTCCGCGGCGACCTGGCCGCCGGGGAGCGGCGTTGGGGTGGCCGTTGCGGTGGGGGAGGGCAAGCTGGTTGGAGATACGGCTGGCGAAGGGGGCGGAGGTGTAGGCGAAGGAGGCAATGTGGCGGTGGCTGGCAATACGGTCGCAACCGGGGTAGGGGTGATCGCAACTGGCAGGGTGATGGTAGGGGGCAACGCGGGTCCGCCTGAGCATCCTGATGTCAGCAGGGTCAGCACTCCCGCCCAAGCGATGACGATATAGGTCGTGACCGCTGCCCTGCGAGTTGAAGAGTTTGCCATCCTGTTTACCTTTGCTGCGCTCTCCACAGAGTACTATACCCGTACCCGAGTTTTAGCGGTAGAGTATAAAAGGGTTCCCGGCCAGCATCACCGCCGCGAAGATCGCTCTTGTTTGTACGAGATAAGCCCTTGGTTTCGGGAGCGAATACTATGTTCCGTCGATTTACACTCGTATTTTCGGCCCTCGCCCTGCTGGCAACACTGTTTGGCAGTGGAGTCTCTGTTAACGCCCAGGGTCCCGCTGTACAGGTAATTTCCAACCTGAACGTGCGCACTGGCCCCGGCATAGATTACTCCCAGTTAGGCACAATTCCGCACGGTATAACTGTCTATGTCGAAGGCCGCAATCGTATCGGAGACTGGTCCCTCATCTACACCCCGGATGGCTTGACACGCGGCTGGGTTGCCTCGCGATATCTGAACTGGCGCGATATTGATATCGCCACTATCCCGGTATCGGATGCCGTGATTACCGATGTTGTAACAGCGCCGTCCGATGTTACGGTGGCCAGCGAGGATGCACCTCTGACAACGATCGCGAGAGAGGCTCCCCTGTATCAGGGGCCGGCGGTCAACTTCCCCCTCCAGACAAACCTTCCGGTTGGGAGCGACTTCGTGCTTGAAGGGCGCACTGGTAATAATGCCATGCTCCTGGGACGCACTTCAGATGGCCGGTGGCGCGGCTGGGTGGCCGCTGATCGCATAAGGCCTGGCGTGAATACCAGCTCGCTGCCCGTTCTTGATGAGGTGATCGGATCGGAGACAGTTTATCAGCAGTTCATTTCCCGCCTGGAGTCCACACCGGTGATGCCGACTATCAGCGCGGAGACGCGCGAGCTGTTTCGGGCAGGGTTGAGGCTTGGGCTGCGCCCCAATGTTTTCTCCAAATCCGGGGATTGTCACACTGATAATATGGCCTATCTGCTGCCTTTCGGCGTGGGCGAGTATGATCTGGGCCCGTATCCTGAACTGCAGGAAACAATCGACTTCTTCGGGGTCTCCCCCCGTGATGGCGTGGCAAATTCGTTTGTTAATGAGAGTATGGCGGCTTCCAGCGCCTTCACTGCGGCGGCAGTTATGGATCGAGTCTGGGCGGATCCGACGCACTGCGCGGCTGGACAGGCGCCATTCACCTGCGAGCTGCAACTGCTCCGCCCCAGCATTGTCCTGATCGAATTTGGCTCGGCAGACATACAGGTCTATGAAGTACAGGACTTCTCGTACTATATCGAAGCGGTGCTGGATGATGCGCTGTTGCAGGGTGTTATCCCGGTCCTGATGACTTTCCCCAGTAATGAGAATTACCTCTGGGAGAAATCGCTGCAATTTAATATTGTGCTGCTGGATATTGCCGCCGAACGCGGGCTGCCGCTGATCAATCTGTGGGCGGCGCTCCGTCCGCTGCCGAATCGCGGTCTCGAAGCAGACAACTTTCATCTCTCCGAGAGACCTGATGGTCGTTTTATAAACTTCAACGGCGACCAGAACCAGTATGGGATGGCGATGCGCAACCTGGTTTCGCTCCAGGCTTTGCGGGTATTGCAGCGCTCCCTGCTGACCAGATGAAATTCTGAATACGCTCGCTGAAGATAAGCCCCTGGCGTGGACCAGTTTCCTTCCGGTCCACGCCAGCGTTGTCGCCGTTTGGACCCGATTTCGTGTGAATATACAGGCGCTGCCTTGCGGCAGACGCTGGAGGTGATGCCCTGATGAAAGAGCAGCTTCGCAGTTTTATCACGTCACAGCTTATTCGCGATCCCGGCTATCCTCTGGGGGATGACGAGCCGCTGATCACCGGTGGCCTGATTGACTCCTTTTCGCTGGTTCAGGTACAGCTTTTTATTGAGGAGACCTTCGGTGTTTTTATCGAGGACCCGGCTATGACAGTCCAGAATATGGACACGCTGAATATGATGGTTGCCGCTATCGAAGCGCGCAAGACGCAAGGGTAAATATGGCAGACGTGGCGTTTACTCAGGCCGGGACACTGCTTGACCGTGCCCGCCAGTTATATCGCGATCGGCCTGACCGGCTTGCTGTGGCGATGGTCGGCCATGACGAGGATCGCACTGTCTCGTATGGGGAATTCCTGACCCGGGCCGCAAGCTACGCGCACGCGCTCGAAGCGGTGGGGATTCGCCCCGGCGATCTGGTTGTGCTGGTACTCCAGCACGGTGAAGATACGCTGTACAGCTTCTGGGGGGCGATGCTGCTTGGCGCGGCGCCGTCGATATTCCCGTTTCTGACGGAAAAGCTCGATCCGGCGCGCTACTTTGACAGCGTACAACAACTGGTGCGGCTGTCCGAGGTGCGGGTTGTGATTACGTATCGCGAACTTGAGTCTGCGCTGCGCCAGACTCTGGCCGGGATTGAAACGCTGCGGGCGATTCTGGCTGTGGAAGATCTGCAGCCCGGCGGCGATGTGGCCGAATATCTCTCGCGTAACCCGGCGCGTCCTGAGGATACGGCCTTTTTGCAGCATTCCTCCGGCAGCACAGGGCTGCAAAAAGGGGTCATGCTTTCGCATCGAGCTGTGCTCAACCAGATTGCTGGCTACAGCGAAGCAATCGACCTCCGGCCTGATGATGTTGTCGTGAGCTGGTTGCCCCTTTACCACGATATGGGGCTGATTGCCGGCTTCATGATGCCCCTGCTGACAGGTATCCCGCTCGTCCTGATGTCGCCATTTCAGTGGGTCCGCGATCCTGGCTTGCTGCTCCGCGCCATCCATCGTTATCGCGGAACCCTATGCTGGCTCCCCAACTTTGCCTACAACTTCATGGCGCTGCGGGTGCGCGATCGCGATATTGAGGGGGTGGATCTTTCGTCCTGCCGGGCAGTGATTAACTGCTCCGAACCAGTGTACGCTGAGAGTCACCGGGTTTTTCTGGAGCGATATGCGCCCTACGGCTTGAAAACTGCGACACTGATGACCTGTTATGCCATGGCGGAGAATACTTTCGCTGTCACACAATCGCCGCTGGACAGGCCTCTTGTCATTGATACGGTGGACCGCCATATTTTGATGGAGCAGCAGCAGGCCGTCCCTGTCGAACTATCTGACGGCGCAGTCGCAATGGTGTCCTGCGGCATTCCGATTCCGGGCTGTGAGGTGTGTGTCATGGATGAAGGGCGGCAACTGCTGCCCGACCGGCGGGTGGGTGAGATTGCTCTGCGCAGCAATTCCATGCTGACCGGTTACTATCGCCGCCCTGAGCTGACGGCGCAGGCCATCTTCGAGGGCTGGTACTATACGGGCGATATGGGCTATCTGGCCGGCGGCGAGTTGTATATCACCGGGCGCAAGAAGGACCTGGTCATCATCGGCGGCAAGAATATCTACCCCCAGGATATTGAGAACCTGCTTAATACCGTCGAGGGTATTCACGCGGGACGATCAGTAGCTTTCGGCGTGCCTAATCCGCAGTTGGGGACTGAGGACCTGGCTATTGTAGCTGAGACCGATCATCAGGATGCAGAGAAGCGAGCAGCGATGCTCCGTGAAATCAGAATGCTTGTCGTGAAGAGCATGGATGTCGCTGCTCGCTATGTGCACCTTGTTGATCGCGGTTGGCTGGTCAAAACCAGCAGCGGCAAGGTTGCCCGCCGCGCGAACCGGGAAAAATTTATGGGCGAAGTCCTGGGCCTGCCGGACGACAGCTTCGATTGATTGCGGCTCACCACCGGCGCGCAGCCGTATAGTTCAGGGTGTGGGTGCAGGCCGGATCGTTGTCGAAGATCGTCGTCATGGTCATGACCCAGTTGTTGGCGTCTACAAACTGCAACATCATCGACGTGTTTCCGCTATTCAGCACATTCCGCCCGTCATAGCTGTAGGCGTTATCCCCCGCCGGGTACAGCGTATAAGGGGTGAGCTCCTGCCCGCGCCAGGTGATCGATCCATCCGGATTGCGCGTAATGGCGGCCAGATGGGCGCAGAGCGCGACAGGCGGCTGGAGACAGGTGCCGGATATTGAATCCAGCCCCGGATCGGTCTGCCAGACGGATTGCCCCGCTGGGACTAGCCCCCCACTGACCTGCCCGCCCGATGAGACAGTGATCCGCGGAGGCTCTGCCATAGCGACAGCGTCGCACAGGCCGATTGTCCGCACGCGATCCCGTTCGACCCATGCGCGGGCGTAACCGGTGATGTCCACCTGCCACCAGGGCGTCCCCGCTTCATCCTGATTCTGGCCGATGACGGTATAGTGAAGATCGTTTTGCATAGCCGTGAGGGGGCTGTAATCTCCGCCTGGCCCGGTGAATAGCATCACCTCTGCCTCTGGCTGGGGCAGGCCAGCAATGCAGACCATGCCGGCTGGCAGCAACTCTACTGGTGTACCTTCAAGGCTGGCAAACTCATACGCCTGGTGTACCAGCGGCGCCGACTCGCCGTCCAGGATCAGCTCGATGCGATTGTTGGTCTGTGCAGCGATGCTCCTTCCGTTCGCTTTGATGTCCGCCTGCCCGTCAAGGATCAGCACCTGCATGCTGTCTTCCGTCGGCGCCTGGATGAAGAGGGTAGCCTCAGCAAAGGACAGATCGACGCCATTGATCCGCAGGTGAGCAATATCTTCACCATGCAGTTGGAGCAGCAGGCCCGACGCACCCGCGCCGCATTCCGCCTCGCTCGCGGCGGTGTGCAGACTCATGGATTGCATGGGGGCAACGAAAGCCTGTGTTATATCATCCGGGCTGAGTACAGCGAGCGCCGCCGAATCGCCATCCACAATGCTGACCAGATCGCGATAAACCCAGGCGGGGCCAGTGCTGCTCATCACGCGATACCAATCTCCTGCCTCAGTGCGGCCATCAGCGACAATCTGGACGCCTTCTTCCAGCGTGCCGATAGTGGGGTAGGTGGTCCCGCCGCCGCCGCGCAGATTAACCGGGTACCCTGCCGCATTCTGGAGGACGATGGTCGGCGCTGCCTCAGCTTCAGGGTCCACCAGATTGACCACCCTGGTATCGCCGAAGAGTATTGCGGTGATTCCGCCCTGCGCTCCGGCAGGCAGATCGGCCTGAAGTGCGAGGACAGCGCCTCCTCTGGCGCCTTCCTCCAGATTCAGCGAGGTGGTAAGGGTCTGTATCATCTCCAGTGAGATCATGTCGCCAGGCGCTGAAAACCCGGCGTCGCCAGCAGGTGTGATTTCTACCGGAGCGGAGCCAAGGCAAGCCTGACCCGCTGGAACATCCGGACAGGCCAGGGCGATTGCCTCAACTGATGTATTCAGGAGTGTAGGGCAGGCGTCTGGGCCCTGGGCCTGAGCTGTCCGGTCTGACAGAGTAAGGCCAAATAGCGTGGCAAGGATAACGGGCAGAATAACCAGACTTTTTCCGAAGGTGCTTCGCATTGTCTCCTCTCCTTGGGTTGACGTCTTCGATGGCGCGGGAACATGCGAACCCATGCTATGGTAACGCACGATAGACTCTATCCAAAAACAGCCAGTTAGTCAGGCGACCAGATAGTCCCGATAGCTGCGCGATAAAATCCGCGACCAGCAGCGCCGCCTGAATCAACTATTTGCCTTGCTAACGCGATGTTACCTTCTATAATTCGATTGCTCTGGACGGGCATGAGCGTTAGGGAGCCAGATCATGATTCGACGGACTCTACTGTTTGGATTGCTTATCCTGCTGCTGGCCGGCTGTGCCCAGGAAGACCCGGTTGCAGCGGTGGAAGCCTATTTGCAGGCCAAGGTTGCCAGCGATCTGGATGCCTTGCTCAGGCTGTCCTGTGCAGACTGGGAAGCGCAGGCCCGGGTGGAGGCTGCTTCCTTCGAGTCGATGAATGCCGAGCTTCAGGGTATGGCCTGCCAGCAGGCAGGCGAGGCTGATGGTTTCACCCTCGTCGCCTGCCAGGGCAAGATCGTCACTGTTTACAACGGCGAGACGCGCGAATGGGACCTGGGCGCTTTTCTGTATCAGCTTCGCCAGGAAGATGGTGAGTGGCGGCTGTGTGGCTATGCCGGGCAGGCCGGCGGCTGATGGTCCTCAGCCGGCTATCATTCCCAACCCTTGCCGCAGGACATCCAGAGCCTGCAGCGTGATCAGGTTGCGATATGTGTAACCGGCCTGAAGATGCTCATCGTCCAGGATGCCGGTGTTGCCGTCTCCCGGGACGGTCAGATGGATTGTCTCGGTGGTGTCTACCCCCTGATTAGGCAGCTTCTGCAGAGCAAGCCACAGATTGATCAGCGGCAGATCGTAGTTTTCTGCGATCCGGACGATAATCTGGTTGAACAGGATGGATTTCTCCGGATATTCCGGGCGGCCCGGGAATGTGCTCAGCACGGGCACGACGCCGCTCTGGATGGTCTTCAGCACAACATTCCGTAGATAGTAATCGAAGTCAGCCGCTTCAAGGTAGAAAACATCATTCGTGCCGAACATGATGATGGCCAGCCCTGGCCTTGAAACGCGATATTCGCAGGCAAGGGGGCTTTCGTTAGGCTGGCACCAGTTCGGGTCTATCCAGGTCGGATCGAGCACACTGGCCGCATTGAAGCCGCTGGCTGTCGCCAGGCCGGGGTTAGCGAACGAATCAAGTGTGAAGCCCTCGCCCCGGGCGGGAATCCCCCCGAAATAATCGAGCACCGCCTGTAATTCGCCATAATCGCCCAGGTCGAAATTGTCAGCTCCGAATGGCGTCAGGAAAGCTGACGCGGCGGTCATGCAGTCGCCGATCTTGGAGAATACGCGCGGGTTATGATGGTCGGCCAACCCGGCCCGGTACAGGGCGATAGCATGGTCGGTGACTGCCGGCATAATCGGATAGGCTGTCAGGTCGATATCCTGTACTGAACCCGGGTCAAAACTGCCCGGCACTGGCGTTTCCAGGTTGAAGCTGCTGGCGGAGGGGAGGGCAGTCACGATTGGCGTCACTGGCGCGGCGGCCTCGTCCATAGCCGGAGGCGTAGCTTCCCCGGCGGGGCCACAGGCGGACAGGATAGCGAGTGCGATGAGTAGGATAATGAATCGTGAGCTGTAGCGGGGCACCCTGTGCTCCTTTCCATCGTTGGCAAGCCGGTGGACAGAGACTACACTATAGCCTGTTTGCGTCCGGGTGTACAACAGGAAGAAGGATTCGCGTGCGTCACCTGCTTAATCGCGAGAATCTGCTGGCGGTGGGACTCTGCCTGCTTATCGTGCTGCTGATTATTGTGACGACTGATTCGGCGCCGCAGTGGATCTACCAGGGCTTCTAATCAATGACGCTGACCCATGTTGTGGTAGCCGCCGCGCTATCGGCGGTCTACGGCTGGCTCGCGCCAGGACGCGCCCGAGGGTGGATCCTGCTGATCCTGAGTCTGGTCGCTGTATACTGGCTCAGCCCGCCGCTGACGATCTACTATCTGGATTTTCTCCTGCCGATTTTCGCTATTTTTCTGGCGATACTGATCTGGCGTCTGACACTACCCCCTGACAGGTCGATTGGCCGTGACGATTGGATTGCCCTGGGCGCAGCCGGGCTGGTCATTCTCGCGCTTTCGGCCACGCGCTACCTGGCGCCCGCGTTCCGTCCCACGCCTTCTCGCCCGCCGGATGTCATCCCGGTTGCCGCCTTGCTGGTGACTCTGGGCGCGCTGGCGATAGGCTCCTGGCGTCTGCTGGGAGGCCGCCGGGGCACTTTGCTCGGCCTGATAATCGCGATCATCGGCCTCTTTATCGTCTTGAAGACTGAGCCGCTTGCTGTGGCGCTGAGCAGCCTGTTACGGAGCTTCTCCGGTCAGAATCCAGCGCTGGCGCGGGCCAGTGATGTGGCCTGGATGGGCTTTTCGTATATGGCGTTCCGCCTGATCCATATCCTGCGCGATCGTCAGTCGGGCGTCCTGCCATCCCTGTCCTTACGGGAGGTGCTCACTTATGTCCTCTTCTTTCCGGCGGTGACGGCAGGCCCGATCGATCGCGTTGAGCGATTCAGCCGGGACTATCGCGCCTTGCCGGAGATGCGCGGGCTGGATGCCCGGCGGTTTGCCCAGGGCGGCCTGCGCATTGCTGTGGGCATCTTCAAAAAGTTTGTTGTCGCCGATACACTGGCGCTGGTGGCGCTCAACGCGGTGAACGCCGGGCAGTTCACAACGCCGGGGGCGGGATGGTGGATGCTCTACGCTTACGCCTTTCGCCTGTACTTCGACTTCGGTGGGTATACGGATATCGCGATCGGGCTGGGTATCCTTTATGGCATCTGGCTGCCGGAGAACTTCAACCGCCCCTATCTCAAGCCCAATCTGGCGGCGTTCTGGCAGAGCTGGCATATGACGCTGAGCAACTGGGTGCGCTTTTACGTATTTTCTCCTTTTTCGCGCTGGCTATTGACGCGCAAACCCCCGCTGGCGCCTTACCTGGTAGTGTTCGCGTCACAGATGGCGACAATGATCATCATCGGCCTGTGGCATGGCGTGTCCTGGACATTCCTGATCTGGGGTATCTGGCATGGGGCAGGGCTGTTTATTCACAAAGTCTGGAGCGATCGGACGCGCCACTGGTATCTGGGCCTGCGTGAAAAACCGCGATTGAAACAGGCGTGGACGGTCGCCGGCACCGCGATCACTTTTCAGTACGTTGTGCTGGGCTGGGTATGGTTCGCGCTGCCCGATGTTCAAACGGCCTGGGCAGTTTTCCTGAAGCTGTTTGGGGCCGGGAGATGAAGAAATGACAACGCAGGAGCCTCCGACGGCCAGCGAGCTGTACACATGGCGCAAGGGTGGGCGTATCCTGCTCAAAGCGCTGATTCTGTTCCTGGCGCTCAATGTCGCGTTTGCTGTTTTGACTCCGCTGCCACTGCTGGGCCGCCTGTCCTGGTACAACATCCTGGTCCCTGGCCGCGAACGTCTGCCATACGGGGAGAACCTCAGCCGGGCCTATAACCTCAGTCTGAACAGCCTCGAAGCAATGTTCGCCTCGCATGAGATCAGCCAGCCGAAGGCGCCGGACGAGTTTCGCGTGCTGCTGGTGGGCGATTCGGCCACCTGGGGTATGCTGCTCCCTCCGGCGGATACGCTGGCCGCTGCTCTTAACGCGGCAGGTTATACGACCGCTGATGGCCGACGGGCGAGATTCTACAACCTCGGCTATCCAATTATGTCGCTGACCAAGGACCTGCTCCTCCTGGATTATGCGTTACAGTACCAGCCTGATTTGATTGTCTGGCTGGTCACGCTGGAATCCTTCCCGCGCGACAAGCAACTTTTTCCGCCGCTCGTGCAGCGCAACCCTGATCGCGTTCGCGCGCTTATTGCAGATTACGCTCTTGACCTCGATCCCGGCGATCCACAGCTTTTCACTCCTGATTTCTGGGGGCAGACGATCGTAGGGCGGCGCCGTGACCTGGCGGACTGGCTGCGATTGCAAATGGCCGGCCTGCTCTGGGGGGCGACAGGCATCGATCAGGACTACCCGGAGGCGTACACGCCGCGGCAGGAAGACTTTGAGGAAGATAGGAGCTTTCACCAATTCGCCGAGCCGCAGCCATTAACTGAGCGTGAGTTAGCCTTTGACGTTCTCAGGGCTGGTGTGGCCCGCGCCGGCAATGTGCCGGTGCTGCTGGTGAATGAGCCAATGTTCGTCAGCGCCGGTCAGAACAGCGATCTGCGTTACAACTTCTTCTATCCGCGCTGGGCTTATGATGCTTATCGGGATTTGCTGCGGCAGCGTGCGGACGCTGAGGGGTGGCTCTTCCTCGACCTGTGGGGCGCCATCGATATGGACCAGTTCACCGACAGCGCGGTCCATTACACGCCGGAGGGCGCTCGCCAGCTTGCGGAAGCGCTGGGGCCGGCGATCGTGAATCTGATGAGCCAGGGCGGGCAGCCCTGAGTAGCGGCGCTATCCTCGTTTTCTCCCGGGGTTTGTTAGGTGGCGGATAGTGAGGAGAAGCGCCCCTGCGGGGTTTGCGGCAGGGGCGCTATCAGGCTGTTCGGAAGGAGCGTTACAGGGGTTCGAACCGGGCCTGGAAGAAGCGGAGGTATTCCGGCTCGTAAACCATGCGCAGACCCCGGGTCTGCTGACGGCTGTCATAAACAGCCATGACTGATTCGGCTGTCACATCCATATGAGCCTGGGTATACACACGGCGCGAGATTGTCAGCCGTACCAGCTCGAGCTTGGGATAGCGGTGATCGCCTGTCTGGGGATCGCGCCCGGCGCTGACGATTCCGCGCTCCATCGCCCGAACGCCAGAATCTACGTACAACTGTGCGGCCAGCATCTGCGCCGGGAACTGGTCCTGCGGGATATGCGGGTAGAAGCCGCGCGCGTCCAGGAAAACGGCGTGCCCGCCGATCGGGCGGACCACGGGAATATTCCAGGCCATGAGGAGGTCGCCCAGATAGCGCACCTGATTCACCCGCGAGGCGATGTGATCATCCTCTACCATCTCTGAGATGCCGATCGCCAGCGCTTCCATATCGCGCCCGGCCATCCCGCCGTAGGTGTGCAGCCCCTCATAAATCACGACCATATTGCGGAGCTTGTCAAACAGCTTCTCATCATTCACGGCTACCCAGCCGCCAATATTGACCAGGTTATCCTTCTTCGCGCTCATCCACGCGCCATCAGTATAGCCGCAGAATTCCTTGAGGATTTCCGCAATTGGTTTGTCGGCATAGCCTTCTTCACGCTCCTGGATGAAGAATGAGTTCTCTGCCATACGGGTGGCATCCAGGTAAATTTTGATTCCGTAGCGGTCGCACAGAGCGCGGAGCGCCTTCACGTTGGCCATGCTGACTGGCTGCCCGCCGGCCATATTGACTGTCCCGGCCAGGCTGACGAAAGCGATATTCTCCGCGCCGACACGATCTATCAGGGCTTCCAGTTTGGCGAGGTCGATATTGCCTTTGAAAGGATGCTCATTGTAGGGGTCGTGAGCTTCGTCAATAATCACGTCGACGAAGGTGCCGCCGGCGATCTCCTGGTGGAGACGCGTGGTGGTGAAGTACATGTTGCCGGGGATGTATTGCCCCTGTTTGATGACGCTCTGGCTGATCAGATGCTCGGCGCCTCGACCCTGGTGGGTGGGGACCAGATATTTGTAACCGTAGTAGCGCTGCACCATCTCTTCCAGGTGGTAGAAATTGCGGCTGCCAGCATACGCTTCGTCACCCAGCATCAGGCCGGCCCACTGGCGATCGCTCATGGCGCTGGTCCCGCTGTCGGTGAGCAGATCGATATATACATCCTCCGAACGCAGCAGAAAGGTGTTGTAGCCAGCCTCCTGGATGGCCTTCTCGCGTTCTGATCGGCTGATCATCCGGATCGGCTCGACCATCTTAATCTTCCACGGCTCGGCCCATGAGCGGCGGCCAAGCTGCTGCCCCATAGTTTTCGGTTTGTGCTCAGACATATCATCTCCTTAGTGTAACGCGCGAATACTGACTGCCAGGATCAGGCGACAGGCAGGATAGTGGTAGACTTGAGCTCATTTAGCACGACGCTGGTATGGATGTGCGCGATTCCTTTGATTGGGGTCAGTTTGTCCAGCACGAATTGCTCAAGCTCCTTTCGGCTGCGAAAGGCGACTTTGAGCAGGTAGTCATATTCGCCGGTGATATGGTGGCATTCCATCACTTCGGACATCTGGCGGATGACTGAGCGAAAATGCTCAACTTCCTCCGGCTGGTGTAGTTGCAGACGGACGCTGATGAAACAGAGCAGGTCGTACCCCATCTTTTCGCGATCCAGGATAGCTGTGTAGCCCTGTATGTACCCCCGGGTCTCCAGCCTCTTCAAGCGGGCGTGCATCGCCGCCGGAGAGAGGCCGGTCTCCCGCGCCAGATTTGCATTGCTGATCCGGCCATTTTCCTGCATCAGACGCAGGATAATATGATCGGTTTCGTCCAATCCACCTTCTTTTGAATGTTCTGCCATAGTTCTCTCGCAATGAATGATATTCTGTATACACAGTATATCGGTGAAATAATATTCGTCAACCAACTGACTCTAGCGAAGTCTGTATTCGATGCTGCGCTGTGCTTTGGAAGTGCTCACCAGTCAGGTCTCCGGGTTATTTCGCATCAATCTACCATTGGCGATCTCCGCCCGGCGCGGTACTATTGCGGCTGTACTACCTCTGGAGGCTGGCAGAGCATGGAAACCATCAGGGCCGCTAACAACCTGGTGATTGAACTGGGTCGCGGATTGTGGCAACTCTCCAATGGCATGTCCCGGGAACGCCCGCTTTTGATTGCTACTCTGGGCGCTGCGGCGCTGGCTTATCGCCCGGCATTTGCTGAGGCGCGCCAGCTACCGGCTAATGGCGGACTGCCTGTGAAAGAAGTTGAGGAAGTTGTGGTGGGATGGTCGCTGATTGATCGCGCCTGGCATCTTGGCTTTTTGCTCGGTCCGACTACGGCTGCCGCGCGCGGCGGGCGCTGGTGTGAGCTGGCGCACTGGCCTGACGATTACGCACTGCTGTCGGCACATGAAGCAGAACGGGCGGGGGCGGCCCTGGCGGAGGTGTTGCAGTGCCGGTTCCGCTTCGTCGAAGCGCCACATATGGCCCCCACGACCGGTCCCTTGCATCCTGATATGCTGAAGGCCTACGTGCCGCCTCCGGTTGCTGTTGCTGCTGCATCCTCGGTGCAGATGGCATCAGCGCAGATGGGGGAGGCTAATTCTGATGATCAGGACTGGATGAAGTCATCTATCCCGCGCCTCGTCGGGCTTCGGCAACGGCTTGCCGAGAGCGAAGCCTCTACGGTCTCCGCGCGTTCGCCGGAATTGGAAGCTGAAATCCTGCGGCTTCAGAACGATCCGGCATTTGCCGCTATGCTCAGCAGCCTGGTCAGCCCATCTGATAGCGCCGCTGGTGATATTCCGATCGACGATTCTCCGACTCCGGTTGTGCGGGTCAGCCGCAAGCTGGCGCCTGCAATTACCCTGCCGCTGGCGTTAGGCCACTGGCATCTCAAAGAGATCAGCGGAGGGCTGAAGCTGGAGCGCGCCGGTTTCTGGTCACTGGGTACGATTGGCTCCGTTTTGTTCCGATTGTTGCTCGGCACTGCCTTCATTATCCTCAGCGTGCTGACGCTTCAGAGCGTATATGCGCCGGTTCAGCCAGCTTTTCTGCCCTTTATCGGCCTGGCACTTGGAATAGGACTGATAATTTTGGGGGCGCGCCTCTTCTTGCAGATGTTCCGCTCAAAATACGTGGTGATTGACCGAACCGATCGCCAGGTGCGGCGCCACCTCGACCTGACCAGCGATGTCCGCGAAACCTACCCGTTCAGCAATATCAGGGCGGTGGTGGTAACGCAGGTCGCCCGGCAGAAGCGGCGGGGGCGCAATGGACAGCCCGACAGGATGCTCCATGAAGCCTGGCTGCATATGCTGCTGAACGAACGGGAACAGCCATTTGGCAAGGAGCGGCATCTCAGGCCGGAGGATTTCTATACAACGCTGGCTCATATCGAACAAACAGAGGGCGACGTCGTGGAGGCGCACTTCGAAGAAGCCCGACAAAGTAAAGCGCCGCGCCCGTTGTATGCGGATGAAGCCACTACCCCGGCCCAGCAAGCGGGAATCGCGATCGCGCAGGCTATTGGCACCCGGGCTTATATTGACCAGCGGTGAAGTCCGTCCTTGCGCGATTGCAGAGGAACCTATACAGTAAAAGACAGTGTTGCCAGTTGGTCGTCAGGTTATAAAGTGATTCGCTTATCTACCTGCCGCCTCTGCCTGAGGAGGCGCGAGATGACCAGCAACCCCATCTGCACTTGAGCCATATTCTGCGTTGACATTCGAGGAACAACATGCGTGAGATTACCATTGCCGTAGTGCAAATGAAGCCCGTCCTGGGCGAGCCAGAAGACAACCTGGTTAAGATGTCAGACTTTGTTTCTACCATTGCTTCTCAGCAGCGGGTGGACCTGATTGTCTTTCCGGAACTGGTGACCAGCGGATACGAACTGGGCGTTCGCTTCACTGAGATTGCCCAGCGCGTGCCCGGCCCGACGATCAACCTGATGTCGCAGCGCGCTAACGAACATGGCGTTTATATCGCCTTCGGTATGGTGACGAAAGAAAAAGTCGAGAGCGTACTGTACAACTCGGCAGTTCTGGTCGGGCCGGATGGCGAGTTGATTGATGTCTACAACAAGATTCACCTCCGCGGTGAAGAACGTATGGCCTTCCGCGAAGGCTATAAGATCCCGGTTTTTGAGACCGAGCTGGGGACGCTCGGCCTGATGTTGGGCTGGGATCTGGCTTTTCCGGAGGTTGCTCGCTCACTGGCGTTGGATGGAGCAGAACTGCTGTGCGTCATGGCGAACTGGGAATCCAGCCAGATCGAAGAATGGAAAACTTACCTGAAGGCGCGCGCCTATGAGAACGCTGTGTTCGTCGCTGGCGCAAACCGCATGGGCGAAGATGTGACGATGACGTTTGGCGGGGAGAGCATGGTTGTCGGCCCGCGCGGTCAGGTATTCGCCTCGCTAACCGATGAGGTGGACCCGGAAACCGGCTTGCCACTGGAAGGGTACACTGTGGCACGGATCGATCTGGATGAGGTGCGCCGTTACCGCGAGGAGTTTCAGATTCTACAGTCACGCCAGCCGGCCGCTTATCGAGCGATCGTGCGCAAGTACTAGCTCTGCCCTCGACGGAAGACGATTATAAGAGAACACGGAGTCTGAATGCTGGCTCAGACTCCGTGCTGCGATCATGAGGGGGGATTGTCATGGCCACTGCCGGGCCGGAAAAGCCGCCTCTACTGGAGCGGCACAAGAATCTTCTGGTTATCCTGCTCATTATCGCAATTGCCGGCGGGAGCGCCGCGTTCATTCTCCGGCGTCCGGCCCCGGTCACCATAACTATTGTGCCGCCCCCTCCTACGGCTACACCTGCTCCCACGACAACGCCAGCGCCGTCAGCGACGCCAGGCCCAATCCAGGTGTATGTCACCGGCGCCGTCCAGAACCCCGAATCGCTCGTGACCGTTCCCTATGGAAGCCGCGTGATCGACGCTATCGAGGCGGCCGGCGGGCTGGCAGCGGCTGCCGACCAGGAGCGCGTTAATCTGGCACAGCTTTTGCGCGATGGCGATCAGGTTCATGTATTTTACGCGTCTGTTGGGCCGGTTCAGGATAGCGGCAGCGCCGCCGCGCCGGGGGAAGTAGCGCTTCCTACCCCCAATGACACCGGCATTATTTACATCAATACAGCCTCTGTTGAAGAGCTGGATCGCCTTCCGCGCATCGGAGTGGCTATCGCCGAGCGGATCATCGCCTACAGGGAAGAGCATGGCCCGTTTCTGTCGCTCGATGATCTGGCCAATGTGAGCGGGATTGGACCGGCGACGCTGAGGGAGCTTGCCCCACTCGTTTCGTTTGAATTGCGCTGAGCATTGCGGGCGGATGAATATCAGCTAATGAGATGGCCGGTCTGACCATCGAAGAGATGCACCCGTTCCGCAGTAAACGCGAGGGAGAGCGTCTCTCCGCGCTGGATAGACGTATCCTGTGACAGCCGGATGGCGAGATTATGCGGGCCAAGCCGGGCGTGGATAATCTGTGCGCGCTCTGCATAGAGAGGCTCGACCAGTTGAACAGTCGCTGCAATGCCCCCTCCCGTTACAGGTAGAAGGTGTTCCGGCCTGATACCCAGAACAACCGATGTGCCGTCGCTGATATCAGCGCGGACTGGCCCCCAGTCGAAGGCTTTGCCAATCCACTTGCCTCCCCGGACATTACCCGGGAACAGATTCATCGGCGGGCTGCCCAGAAAGCCGGCCACAAAGACATTTTTAGGAGTCTCATAAAGGTGCTGAAAAGTGCCGATCTGTACGAGTTGGCCGTTGTTGAGGATAGCGATACGGTGCGACAACGCAATGGCTTCTGTCTGATCGTGGGTGACGTAGACGCTGGTGACATTGTAGCGTTGAAGCAGCCGCCTGAGTTCGACACGGGCGCTGGCCCGAACTTTGGCATCCAGATTGGAGAAAGGCTCATCGAACAGGAATACACGCGGGTCGCGGGCCAGACAGCGGGCGATTGCGACACGCTGGCGCTCTCCCCCTGAGAGGGTTGGAGGTCGGCGACTCAGGAGCGGCTTGAGATCGATCTTCATCACTTCGGAGATTTCCAGCACGCGTTCCGGGATTTCCTGTTCTCGCTTGCGCAGTCGTAGAAAGAATCCGATATTGTCCACGCTTGGCAGGTGGGGATACAGGGCGTAGCTTTGAAAGACCATGCCGATGCCGCGTTCAACCATGGGGATGTCTTTCAGATTTACGTTGTCATACAGGATTTCACCGCTCGTGGGGATCTCCAACCCGGCGATGACGCGCAGCAGGGTTGTTTTGCCGCAGCCGGATGGGCCGAGCACCCCCAGCGTCTCGCCAGGCCGCACAGTCAGAGAGACGTCGCGCAGGGCATGCAGGTTGCCTGACATGCCTGATTGTTTATGGAGATCGGATGTCTCCGTCGCTGGAAAGACTTTGCTTACATGACGCAGCGTGATTGTGGTTGCCACTGTTCCTCCATCGGCGGGGGCCGCGTATGCTTATGATACCCATTCTAAGGACTGGTAGGGGTTGTCGCTACCCTTGTCTTTTCAAGCCGTCGGTTTTACGATCGGACTGTCATACCTATTTGATTGGGAGGTTTTATGGATCGGATCGATCTTCGAAGCGATACGGTTACCCACCCTACGCCTGCCATGCGTGAGGCTATGGCCAATGCCGCCGTGGGCGATGATGTTCTTGGTGAAGACCCGACGGTTAACGAATTGGAAGCGTTTTCGGCTGAGCTGTTTGGCAAGGAGGCCGGGCTGTTTGTCGCCAGCGGCACTATGGCTAACCTGGCCGCTATACTGGCTCACTGCGGGCGCGGCGATGAAGTCATCCTGGGGGATAAGGCCCACACTTTCAGGTATGAAGTGGGCAGCATGGCAGCGTTCGGCGGTATCCACCCGCACACAGTTCCCGTCCAGGCTGACGGCACGTTGCGCCTGTGTGATATCGAAGCCGCTATTCGCTACCCGGAAGATATCCACCTGCCTGTAACCCGGCTGATCACTGTAGAAAACGCGCAGTGCGGGGTGGGGGGGATACCGCTGACGGCCGCCTACATGGATGATGTGGCGGCGCTGGCGCAGCGATATGGCCTCCGGACGCACGTGGATGGCTCGCGCATCTTCAATGCGGCCGCAGCGCTAGATTGTACGGTTCGCGACCTGGTAACATCGGCTGACAGCGTAGCTTTCTGCCTTTCTAAAGGGCTGTGCGCCCCTGTAGGGGCAGTCCTGGTTGGGGAGGCGCAGTTCATTCAGCAGGCGCGCCGAATGCGAAAGGCGCTGGGCGGGGGGATGCGACAGGCAGGCATTCTGGCGGCGGCGGGGCTGGTGGCGCTGCGGGAGGTAGCCCCCCGGCTGCATGAAGATCACGCGACTGCCCGGCAACTGGCTGAGGGATTGTCTCACATCCCCGGCATTGAGGTTGATCTGGAACAGGTCCGTATCAATATGGTGTTCATTCATTTCACCGATGAGGTTCGCCTGTCCGTCTCTGATATCGCCGAACAGATGGCACAGCGGGGCGTCTGGGTTGGGGGCCGCGATCCGCGTGGCCTGCGCCTGGTCACGCATTACTGGATCACCCCGGCGCATATCGAACAGGTTATTGCGGCATTCAGGGAAGTGTTGTCATGAACCGTGAGCCGGGCAATCCGCCGGAATTTGAATCGTTTGAATGGGAGGATCAAAACGCTTCAGAGATTGAGGAGGTGGCCGGCTGGAATAACCTACCCGCCTGGCCTTCGGCTGATGAGCCGCTTCCTCCACCTTCAGCTATTGATGATCGGGATGATCGGAGCAATCAGGAGGTGCACCCCGCGAGCAGAGAAAACAGCCGCCAGAACGCGCTGACCTTTCAATCCCATGGCTCCAATGCCATGTTTGCCTACCTCGTGGTCATTGCCCTGAGTCTGGGGCTGACGCCGCTGGCAGCTACCCTGCCGGTGGAGCGCTACGCCATCCTGTGGACTCTGCTGGCTGGATTTCTGATCGGCACGATCATCACACAGAAAGAGTCCGTGATCATCCGCATTGGTCTCAATGATTTGCTGTGGGGAGGGGGATGGGGGCTTGCGCTCGGCGCGCTTCTCTTGCTGGTGGGCGCCGGACTGCTGGCGGAGGCCTCAGAGCGCATCTTCGTTAATATGCCTGATGGGGCGGTGTTCCTCATTGTGGTATTTGTGATGGCGCCGGTAGAAACGTTCTTTTTCCGGTATTCCCTTCAGCAGCAGCGCTCGATTCTGGTCGCAGCACTGCTGGCCAGCGTATGGTCTATCCTGCTCTTTTTCCCCACGATGGATGTGATCAGGTATCCCTTTGTCAGCCTGATCGTGGGCACTTTTCTGATCATGCTGAATGCCCTGTACAGCCGCCTGCGGCAGCGGAACGGCCTGGCAGCGGCGTGGGTCTGTCAGACGGTGGTCAGCCTGGCCTGGCTGTTTATTCCTCGCTTGCTGGTTTGATCCGCCCGTCGCCAGCCAGAGCGTGTTTATTGTTTACGCTTGAACCCCAGCACTTTGTACATAATGTGAGGGACTTCTTCGCCCCTGAACGGGCGCTCCAGACGTTCCACCTCGATCTTATCGCGCACCCTGTCGTAGGTCGCCTCTGAGATAACGATCTCCCCGCGCTCCGCTGTTTCTTGCAGTTTTCTGGCGTGGATAATGGGGCTGCCCAGGGCGGTAAATTCTTTGCGAGCGGCGCTGCCGACATTCCCCAACACGGCCAATCCCGTATCGATCCCGATGCCGTACCAGAGCCGCAGTTCGGGCGGCAATATCTCATGGAGAGCCTGAACATCATAGATCATGCTCATGGCAGCGCGCACGGCCCGCAAAGCATGGTCGTCTTCCTGTGGGTTAAGCTGGGTATTGTACATGCCTACCGCGGCATCCCCCATGTATTTGTCAATCACGCCGTCATAGAGGTGGATAGCGTCGCTGCACACCCCCAGATAACGGTTGATGATCATCATGAGTTCTTCGGGCTGGAGGCGCTCTGAAAACTGGGTGAAGCCGCGAACGTCAGCGAAGATCACGCTGATCTCCCGTTCTTCGCCCCCCAGTTCGATGGTATCGATCATGCGGATATTTTCGACCATCTCCGGAGAAAGATACCGCCGTACCTCAGCCAGCGTTTCTTCGCGGCGGCGCATCTCGGTCAGGTCATCAAACACCATCGTCACGCCACCAATAGACTGATCGTGCGTTTTAAGCGGACTAATTCGAGTGGCAAGTACAGCCTGACCTCGCGAAGGGATGACCGGCTGGAGCTCCAGACTCTCGCGCGAGCTGGTCTGGTAAACCTGGCGCAGAGCTGTGTAGAAGTCTTCGCCGAGAAAAGGCAGCGCTTCAGCAGTGCGCTGCTGAAGAATTTTCTCGCGTGTGATATCGAACATCTTTTCCGCCGCCAGGTTACAGATGATGATATTGCCCTGCATATCTGCTGTGATTACACCGCTGGCTATCGAAGCGAAAACATTCTCCAGGAGTTCCTTGTTCTCAATCACTTCAGCGAGCATGGTGCTGACCCGCTCGAACAGGCGCGCGTTCTCAATCGCGACAGCGGCCTGGTTGGCAAACGCTAACAGGAGCTCCAGCTCGCTCTGGCCGAACAGGCCCGAACGAACACGGTTGTCAGCGTAGACCACGCCAATTACTTCGTCCTTCACCTTGAGCGGGACGCACAGAATGCTGCGCAGCGAATAGGAGACCACGCTCTCCTGGTTGGAGAATCGCGGATCGGCCTGGGCATTAGTAGTAACGATAGGTTGTCCGTTTTCAGCGGCGTCGTTGACGACGCTGCGACTGACCGTGAAGGAGCCGCGCTGGATAGTCTCCTGATCCAGGTTGCGGGCTACACGGACAACCAGCTCCGATGTGCCTTCCTCGCGCAGGACGATATAGCCGCGTTCGGCGCCAGTCAGACGGATGACGGTGTCCATTACGCGGTTAAGAACTTCGTCCAGCCCGAGCGAGCTGTTGATCAGGGCCGATGTTTCCGCCAGCGCATGCAGCCGGTTTAGCTCTACTTGCTGGGCCGCCAGGTGGGCGCTCAGGGCTTCCAGACCTTGCCGTGTTTCGGCCACATCTTTCAGCGTGCCCGGCGGCAGCCCCATACCCCGTTGTTGGAGGATGTCGCGCTGGGTCCGCAGCATATCCTCCACCTGGGCAACCAGGAGACTCACATATTGAATCTCATCTGAGTTAGGGTTTTGCACGGGGTGAGTTTCAAATGGTGATGACGACATGGTTATTGCGACACTCCCCGCTGCACTTGATAAATACGCACAGGCTGAGAGCGACCCCGGATAGTGGTATCTCCGCGATCGACAAAGGCAACCCTGTTTGCCGGGTCCTTCAGACACTCGGAACAGGCGTTGTAAGTATCTTCGCTGATCAGAATCTCGCCACGCTTTGCCATATCGACCAGCCGGTGGGCCAGATTGACCGTATCGCCGATAGCGGTAAACTCGCGGCGGTTGATGCTCCCCACATTGCCCAGAGTGGCGATGCCGCTGTGAATGCCAATCCGGTAGTATGCAGCGCCTTCCGGTTCCCCCTGTTCGGCGTACAGATTCATGAAACCGTCCACCATATCCAGGACCGCCTGTACTGCATCCCAGGCGTGGCGTTCGCTGGGATTAAGCTGCGTGTTGAATAAGGCCATGACTTCGGTGCCCATGAATTTATCGATGATGCCGCCATAGTTGTGAATCGGGGTACTGGAGATCGCCATATAGCGATTGAGGGAGGCCATTTGCTGCTTGGGCGGGAGCGCAGCCGGGAGTGTGTCTATCGGGCGGACATCCACATAGATCACGGTAATGTCGCGTCGAACGCCACCCAGGCCCAACTGGGCGATGCTCTGAATGTTGTCAACCATGGCCGGGGGGAGGTAGCGCCGGACTACGTTGAGCTGCGCTTCGCGCTGGCGTTGTTCGGTCAGATCATCGAGAACGATAGCGACGCCTTCGGTCTCATGCTCGGTGCCACGAAGGTGACTCAGGCGTAAGTTCAGGCTACGCGGCCCCCGTTTTCCTACGGGGGCGTTCAGCTCAACGTTTGTCCGAAGATTCTCAGTACTCACCGCCTCCAGTACGCGGAGGAGACCGTCAGCCAGATAGGGAAGCAGCCGATCAATCGATTCCCCGATGCTGTGGGTCTGCATCGCCAGGATTTCGCTGGCAGCTTTGTTGTGAGTCTGAATTTGATTTTGCGTATCCGTCACTATGACGCCGCTGGGGATAGAGGCAAAGACATCATCCATCAGGTCTTTGATCTCGGTAATTTCTTTCAGTGCCGCCCGGATGCGCTCGAACAGGCGTGCGTTCTCAATGGCTACGGCGGCCTGATTGGCGAAAGCAGCAAGAAGCTCCAATTCGCTGTCGCCGAATAACCCGGACCGGATGCGGTTATCAGCGTAGATGACGCCGATGACAGTGTCCTTGATCTTGAGCGGCACGCTCAGGATGCTGCGAAGCGCGAAGGACACAATGCTCTCCTGAGCCGCAAAACGGGGATCGCTCTGCGCATTCGTTGTGACGACCGGTTTACCCGTCTGAGCAACTTCTTTAATGACGCTGCGACTGACGGTGAAGTCGTTTTCTTCAATAATCTGTCGGTCCAGGTTGCGGGCAACCCGGTACTCCATCTCTCCGGTTTTTTCGTCGCGGAGCATCAGATAGCCGCGTTCGGCGCCGGTCAGACGGATAACGGTATCCATGGCGCGGTTCAGGACCTCATCCAGATCGAGCGTGCTGTTGATCATGGCCGTCGTATCAGTCAACGCGCGCAACTGCCGGAGTTCTGCTTCTTCCTCTTTGAGGTTGTTAGCCAGCCGTTGTAAGCCAATCTGTGCATCTTCCAACGCGGTCAGCACACCCGACGGCAGGCTCATGCCGCGCTGTCGCAGCACCTCCCGCTGAGCACGCAGCACTCCCTGCGTCTCATGGAGGATACGGCTGAGCCGCTGCACTTCTTCTCGGGCAGACGGGGTTGAGGAGATTGGGACATTCGTTGTCGTCATACCGGCTCCGGCCTGGCTGAAGGTCTCTTCTGGTATGTAATTGTGCCGTTCCTGCGGACGATGTTTCACGCGGATTATACTCGCCGGGCGTTCATCTGTAAAACTGATCGAAATATCGGGTGCGAGCAAAGGTTGACAGGTAAACTAGGCTGCACAGGCACAGAGGGTATCCCAC
>JARKNX010000175.1 GCA_029976025.1 Aggregatilineales bacterium
TAGGGAATCAAAGCGGCTGCCATCAGCACGGAGGCGCTGAGATTGATGATTTCCATTCCATCCGGCGTGCCCACCAGCAGCACGCCGATCAGAAAGAGGATGCTCTGCCAGGATGGCAGCGCACCGCCCTGCAGCAGGCCCACTGCCTGAATGGCAAATCCCGCCGGCAAGAGCAGAATTCCCCACAGCAGGATCATCCAGCCCTTTTTGGAGAACATGGCCAACAAGCCCGGCATCATGGCAGAGAACTGGTCTTCCGGCACAGTGTCCAGCGCGCTCATGGTCAGGCACAGGGCGCCTTTGTCCGCCGCCAACAGGACGGCGCCCAAGACGGCCAGCACCGCGCCAATCCATCCAGCCCAGGCAGCATTTCCCTGACCCAGGAGCTTCATAAAGTGAATGGCCACTACGATCAGCAGCGCAGTGCCGAGCAGCACCAGGACGTGTCCCAATTGCAGCGATTTGTTACGCCGCGCCCGCCGGATGATTTCTTCAGGCTGGAGCAGCCGCGGTCTCAGTAACCCAGGATGAACGGAGAAAGCAAAGACGAAGATCAGCGGGAAGAGGATCAATGCTGCCCCGGTAGCGATCTGTTGGATTTGCGAGATAAGGCTCTGGTTCATTTTGTACCGCCTTGTGGTGCTGGATTGTGGCGCGGACAAGTCGCTCACAGCGATTTACGATTTGAGTTCTGATCCACCGGCCTGGCCTGACCCGGGCGTAGTGGGGGGGTCAGGTTCGACGGGACTGACCGAGACCAGGGGTATCCCCAGATCACGCACCTTCTTGAGCAGCCCATGCAGCGCGGCCTGGTCGGCCACCGGGCCGGTCAGCAGCGTATCGCCGTCCTCTTCCAGCGTGATGGCCAGGCCGCCAAACCAGTCGGTCCACTGCGAGCCCAGATGGCCCCTGAGCCTGATCTGATAGACCACGGGTTGGTTTGGATGAGTTGTCGGGTCGGGAATGTTTGACATGAAATTGCACCTGTCCGCGTGGGCGACCGCACCGCTTGGGCGACGTCGCACGCTTTCAGCGTGCTTACCGGGGTCGCCCCTACAAGAACCTGGGGCGACCGCACGGCTGTGCCCCTACACGAGGCAATATACGGGCGCGACGGTGTCGTTGTATAGACACTTTGGTGTTGGTGGGAGGTGTTGTTTTGGGTTAGACCACCGCCTGGGCGTCAACGCCCAGGCTACGAAGCAGCGCCCCCTGAAAGGGGGCGTAGGATGCCTGCACCGGATCGTTCAGCCCGCTTCAGCGGGCGTTGCCAGGTAGCCCGGCGTCTTCAGCGCCGGGCGGTCTGGCCGGACGGGCCGACCTGCTCATTGCCCGGCCAATTTGCTAATCTTCATGATCGCCGGGCGGTCTGGCTGGACGGGCCGACCTGCTCGTTGCTCGGTTCATTTCTAGACGTTCACAACAACCCCAGCTCGCGGGCGCGGGCGATGGCTTCGGTGCGGCTCTCCACCTGCAGCTTGTCGAAGATCCTGCGGTTGTGCCCCTTGACGGTGTCGAGAGCGAGGAATAGACGGTCGGCGATCTCCCGGTTCGTCAGTCCCTCCGTGATCAGCTTCAAGATTTCCAGCTCGCGTTGGCTCAGTGGCTCGACCAACGACGAAGGGCTGCTGGCCGCGACCGGGGGCGGTAGTTGTGCCGCGGGTTCCGCATCGTTCGTCACGCCCTCAAATGCCGCCAGCAGCCTGGCGGTGTAATCCGGCATCATCCCGCGGGCAGCCGCCTCGGACAGCAGTTGCGCCATGGGCGGCCCTTCATCGACGAAGAGGCGGATGAAGCCGCCGGGCTCGGCCAACGCCAACGCCTCGCCCAGAAGTTGTACGGCCTCGTCCTCGCCTTCCACCTGCAAGACGGCCCCTTGCTGGGCGGCCGCACGCAGCGCGACCGCCTGGAGGACCATCGCCCTGAGCCGTTCATCCGGCCAATTCCTGGCTTCCACGTGCCGGCGATACGGCTCCAACACTGCCAGGGCCGCGGACGGGTTTCCTTGGGCCACGTGCACCCTGGCCTGGCTCAGGGGGAGTTCGTAGGCCTGGGCGAGCTGCGCCGCGGCCGCCAGATGACCCTGCCGAAGCAGGCGACCCTGCTTTGGCAGGGTTCCCTGCCTGAGCAGGGTGAGCACCTGGACCGCGGCGATCTCCGGCAGTCGTTGGGTGAAGTTCCGCTGCTGCGCAGATTGTTGCGCCTCCGCCAACATGACTGCTGCACCCGCTACATCGCCCCGGGCCAGTCTCACGCGGGCCACGAACACCTGGCTCATGATGACCCTGTCAATCGCGGGATCATACTGCCGCGCCAATTCGACGCTTTGCCGGCCGTACTGCTCGGCGGCATCCAGGTCGTTCCACTCGTAGCAGATCCGGGCCAGGCCGAGGAACTCCTCGCTGGCATTCGGAGGTTCCCCATCACCGAACATCTGCAGGGAGCGCCGGTAGCTCTCGGCCGCCTGATGAAGCTGGTTGTCGGACTCCTGTATCTGGCCCAGGCCGGTCGTAGCCATAATGGTGAAGTAGACATTCCCGGACGTCTGGGGGATCGCCATGGCTTCGCCATAGGCCTGGCGGGCCGCGGCCCGGTCCCCCCGGAGCTGGTGTGCAAACCCGAGCGCCCAGACAGCCCGGGCGCGGGCCGGCGGGTTGTCTGGGCCCAGGTACTCGAGCGCGCGGCGCACCTGGAGGATCGCGGCGTCCGCGTCGTACCGGAGGACCGCCAATGTGGCTCTTACGCTGGCAATTTGTCCCACCAGGTCGCGGGCCTCGTCATCCCCACCGGCGCCTTGCGTGGTGGCAGCCAGGGCAGCCTCGGCTGCGCGCAGTTTCTCCTCGACACCGGTGACTTGCCCGGACATCAGCGCGGACGTTGCAGACCTGGCCCACAGCCACGGTCTGGCGTCCAACGCGGTCTTGGGCAGCGAATCCAGCCAGGCGACGATTGCAGTCACCGCGGTGAGCAAGTGCATGGCTATCGCTCCGCCCTTGATCAGCCGCTCGGCGCGCTCGATGTCATGCGCGGCAGCCGCATGGCGAAAAGCCTCAAGCATCAGGTCATTGTCTTCAAACCATTGGCTGGCACGCGCGTGAAGTTCGGCCACGCTCCACCCTTCGTGCCCGCTTGATGAGGCGGCACTCTGCTGCAGCCGCTGCCGCAGCAATTCGGCAAAGAGGTGGTGATAGCGGTACCAGCGCCGCTCGTCGTCCAGCGGGACGACGAACAGGTTAGCGCGTTCGAGGTACTCCAGGGTGGTCTGACCATCGTCCAGGCGCCCGGCGATCTCCTGCCCCCTGGCAGCGGCGAGAACGGCATCACACAGGGGACCACACATGCGGCTAAGGATGGAGGTGCGCAGCAGAAATGCCTGGACACCCGCGGTCTGCCGCTGCAGCACTTCTTCGACCAGGTAATCCAGCACGAAATGGTGGCTGCCGGTGAAAGACTTGATGAAGCCGGCGGTGTCCTGATGCCCCTGCATCGAGAGCGCGGCCATTTGCAGGCCGGCAATCCAGCCTTCGGTGCGGGTTTCCAGCGCGGCGATCTCCCCGGCCGAGAGGTTGAGGCCCATGACCTGGTTGAGGAAATCGGCCGCCTCCGCGGGGGTGAAGCGCAGATCGGCTGCACGCAGCTCGGTCATTTGCCCCCGGCCGCGCAGACGGGCCAGGGGGAGCTGCGGATCCTCACGGGTGGCGATGACCAGGCGCATCTGCGGCGGCTGGTGTTCGAGCAGAAAGGTCAGAGCCTCGCTAACCGGTTTGGCATCCACCAGGTGGTAGTCGTCAAGGACGAGGATGAATTCCCGGCGCGTGGCCGCGATCTCGTTCAGGAGCGCGGTCAGGAGTGTTTCGATGGGTGGCGGCTGGGGAGATTGAAGCGCAGCCAACACCCCTGATCCGATGCCGGCAAAGAGGGTCTGCAACGCCGCGACGAGGTAAGCCAGAAAGCGTGTGGCCGCGCTGTCCGCTGCGTCCAGCGACAGCCAGGCCGCGCGGACCGCTGGATCGCCCTGCTCGCACGGGGCAAGCCACTCGCTGACCAGCGTGGTTTTGCCGAAGCCGGCGGGGGCAGTGATGAGGGTCAGTCTGCATCCCAAAGCGAGACCCGCGTTCAGCCGCTCGATCAGCCGGGGGCGCGGCACCACCTTGGGTCTCGGTGGGGGGATGTAGAGCTTGGTGGCCAGGATCGGCGCAGACATGGATGGATTATACAACGCCCATCCTGACTTCGAAAGGCATCCCGAGCCGTCGAAGGAGGCGGCTCACGCGAAGACGCGAAGGCGCGATGAGAGGGCGTAGGGGCGACCCTTGCGGTCGCCCTGGAGCGCGGTAGAAGCATCCTGGGCGTAGGGGCGACCCTTGCGGTCGCCCTGGAAAGCCGTCGAAGGAGGCGGCTCACGCGAAGACGCGAAGGCGCGAAGAGAGGGCGTAGGGGCGACCCTTGCGGTCGCCCTGGAGCGCGGTAGAAGCATCCTGGGCGGAGCAGCGACCCTTACGGTCGCCCCTCCGCTCAGGATGCCGTCGCCTACTCGTACCGCAGCGCGTCCGCCGGATAGATGCGCGAGGCCTGTATCGCGGGCAGGATCGTGGTGAGCAGCGAGAAAAGGTACGCGGCCAGGGCGATGATCCCGATCTGGCTCCACGGCACAGCCAGGGTGCGCCCCGCGGTGATGACGCTGAAAAGCTGGCCGATGATCGCCTGTCCCATCACCATGCCCGCACCGGTGCCCAGACCGATGCCCACCAGGGCGATGAAGCTGGCCTCCAGCACAAAGGAGAGCGCGACCATTTCGGGCTGGTAGCCGATGGCCCGCAGCATGCCCACCTGCTGCCGTCGCTCCACCACGGAGCGTGCGCTGATCACGCCCAGCGCGGCGATACCAACCAGCAGCCCGAGGGCCAGGAATCCCTGGAACAACTGCAGGATGCCGCGGGTCAACGCCTGGCCCTGGGCCGAGCTGTCTGCGATCACCGTGGCGTCGAGCGCGGAGCTGAGGAAGGCCCGTTCCACCTCCGCCGCGACTTCCCGCGCATTGGCGCCCTCGGTCACCTTGATCAGGAAGGTGTCCGGCCGCACGTCCTTGCCGGTGACCGCGGCCAGCGCACGGCTGTTGACGTGGACCGGGTTCATGCTGACCGTGGTGGTGTCCGAAAGCACGCCGATCACCTGCACGCGGTGGACGCGCACCTGTCCTCCCGACTTGTCCCGCAGCTCCAGCCACACCTGGGGCAGATCATCCGCCCGATTGAAACCGGCCAGCCGGAAGTTGAGCTCACCCTCCGTGGCTGGCGTGTCATCCTGGGAACCGGCCTCCTCCGCGAGCCCGCCGATGGCCGCCGTCAGGTCGCCCCCGCCGCCTCCGGAGGTCGCGTAGCTGCTGTCGGGATTGGCCACCACGAATGGGGTGACGATCGCCACGTCGTCCCGCTCGATCAGTGCCTGCCAGACCGCGGCGTCGTTCTCGAACCCCGCCCCTCGCTGTTGAAAGGTGTAGATCTCCCGGGCCTGGGCCATGAAGCGTTCGTCCATGCCCGTCACCGCGAGCGAATGCCACGGGCCGGTCGCACCGGGGCCCGCCTGGCGCACGTCCAGCGTGGGGTTGACGATGGCCCCCACTGCCGCCACCTGGTCGTGGGGAAAGTCCTTCATCCCGGCTAATTCCGCTTGAAGATCCGTCACCCGGTCGAAGAAGCTGAGCAGGCCGAACGACGTCCTGATCTCGTAGCCGGCGCTGCTTCGGGCGTCCGGCGTGATGACGCTTTGGGTGGCCTCGATGACCACGGACATCAGCACCACGGTGGTGATGATCATGGCGAACATGACCATGGCCACGCCCGTGCGGAAACGACTGGTCAGGGGATAGGCGATGGCGGTCTTGAGCACCGGCGTCAGTGCTCCGATGCCGCCCAGCACCCGGCTCACCGCGTGCAGCAGAAGGTCCGCGCTGAACATGATGACCAGGATGCCGCCCAGGATCAGCGCCGGGCCCTTGACCACCAGCGAGAGGAGTGTCCATTGGGCATCCCCCTGCAGCAAGCCGAAGCCCCGCCCGGGCAGCAAGGTCTGCCAGGGCAGCCCCCAGATGAGCAGGAGGCCCACGCCCATGGCGGAATAGACTAACCGCCGCCGGCGTTCCGTGCGCATGGACGTGGCCGAGAGCGCCCAGCTCACGCTCAGCAGCCCGCCAACCAGCACCATGGAGAGCGCGGTCAGCAGGAGGGCGCCCGACCCGCCCTCCGCCACGCCGAAGCAGATCCACGCGCCCACGGCTACGGTCAGCGGGCCGGTGATCAGCCGCCCGATCAGCTTACCCGCGGCCCGCTTGCCCCCGGGGGGTTCCGGCGTGTCCTGGATGGCCGAGACGATGTTCAGACGGCTGACCCGCCAGGAGGAGACAGTGACGACGGCAAAG
>JARKNX010000006.1 GCA_029976025.1 Aggregatilineales bacterium
AGCGCCTGCACCACCAGCACCGAAGCAATGGTAAGAAAGGCCGCATGGGGGCCCAGCAGTATCGCCAGCAGGAGCCCTCCCCCCAGGTGGCCGCTGGAGCCGGTGGCCGGTATGGTGAAGTTGATCATCTGGGCCGCGAAAAGGAACGCCCCCAGCACGCCCATGAGCGGAACCTTCTTTTCGTCCAGCTCGGAACGCACCTTTGCCGAGGAATAGGCGATAGTTGCGGCCGAAACCGCCCACATTGTTCCTCCTACCGCGGGTGAAAGAAGCGCGTCCGCCATATGCATGGTCATACCTCCCTGCCGATCTCCAAAGAAACCGGAACGCTACAGTATTACGATTAACAAAAACGTAGCACACCATTACTACGCGAGAAGGATACTATTGTCAACCTGAATTTTAGCCTCCCTAAAATATACTTACCCGATCCTGCCCGCCGGGCGGCTCTCCAGGGCCCGCAGCGCATCGATGCTTGCGGGGGAGAGGCGGGAGAGAAAACCGGGACTATCCTGCCGCAGCAGGTGGGACAGGTGCATGATGCCGTGGGCAACCACCTGCTCCACGGTGATGTTCTCGGGACGCGGCCGGGTGGGGCTCCCCCCCGGCGATGCCGTGGTATGTGTCAGGGAAAGTAGAACGCCCCCATCCTCCCTAAAAACGGCGCTGTCGGAATAGACCAGGTAGGTCAACACGATCCTGTTTCGGGATTCATACCGCCAACTGGTCGAATGGATGATGCTCGCATCAAGGGGAACCGCCGGTCTTCCCGGTTCCTTTTCCGCCAGGATCTCATGGACGAGATCGTCCGGATCCTCGGTACGGCGGGAGATGGATCGGCGGATAACGCAATAGCGTACCTCCGACCGGTCCGCCAGCGAGGCGATGATGACTTCCAGACATAGTTCCATGCCGCTGCCCGGTGCTTCACTCTTCATCTCTTTGCTCCTTTCACAATCCGTTGACGGGCACCACCAGCGCCTTCCCCCGCCAGGGAAGCGCCTCGGTGCGCACGCCGTATATCTCTTGAATAAAGAACGGATTCCATGGGGGCACACCATCAGGGGGCGCAACGACCTCCCCGTCACGCAGGAACACGATCTCGTCGGCGTACAGCATCGCCGCATTGGGGTCATGGAGAACAGCCAGCGCCGTCACGCCCCGCGCAACGATATTTTTGAGCATTCCCAGCAGATGCTGCTGGTTGGCAAGGTCCAGATGGGATACCGGTTCGTCCAGGAGGATCACCCGCGGATCCTGGGCCAGCACGCGGGCAACCATCACCAGCTGCCGCTCCCCCCCTGAAAGCTCGGTATAAGGGCGCGTCCGGAGGTGTTCGATGCCCGCAGCGGCAATGGCGGAGCGCGCTCTCTCCCGGTCCGCCCGAGACGGCGTGGAAAACACGTACGCGGCCCGGCCGGTCAGGACCACATCCTCGACGGTGAAGGGAAAGACGGTGCGATGGAACTGGGGAAGGTAGCCGATCAATTCCGCGCGCGAGCTTCCCGACAGCGCCGTGACTTCCCGACCGAACACCGTAATGGAGCCGGATTTCGGTCGCAGGATGCCGGCCATCACCTTGAGCAGTGTGGATTTGCCGCTGCCGTTCCTTCCCAGCAGCACGGTGAGCTTCCCCTCGGGCGCCGAAAAGGATACATTCTTCAGGACCGGCACAGCGTCGAAGTCAAAAGAGATATTCCGCACCTGGAGGGCCATGGGTTACTCCCCGAATCGCGCGCCGGCCCGTTTCAGGAGCCAGATGAAGAACGGACCGCCCAAGAGGGTGGTGAAGATGCCGGTTGGCACCTCGAAGGTGGTGACCGCCCGCGACAGGTCGTCCACCAGCACCAGGAAAGCCCCGCCAAAGGCGAAGGAGACGGGCAGCGTCCGGGTGTTGTCCGGTCCCACCAACATGCGTACCATATGGGGTACCACGAGCCCCACCATACCGATAATCCCGGCAACCGCCACGGAGGCCGATGCGACCAGGGTGGCCGGGAGCAGGATAAAAAGCTTTTCCCGCTCCGGGTTCAGCCCAACGGCCCTGGTCTCCTCGTCCCCAAGGGCCAGGACGTTCATGCGCCAGCGCATGAGGAACAGCGCCAGGACGCCCGCTGCTATGGGCGGCGCTGCCGAGCGCACCTTCTGCCAGCCGGCGTTGTGCAGGTTGCCCATGGTCCAGTGGACGATGGTCTGCAGCTTGAAGGGATCAGTACTGATCTGGACGATGGTGAGGAGGGCCGTGAACATCCCGCCGACGATGATCCCGGCGAGTATCAGGGACACGATGGAGAGACAGCGCCGGTTGAGGGCCAGCAGGTAGCTGAGAGACGCAGCCAGGAGTCCGAAGACAAAAGCGGTCGGCTGCAGGGGCAGAAAGGATACGGTCAGCGCCAGGGCCGCGCCGAAAGCAGCGCCCGACGAGAGCCCGAGGATATCGGGAGAGACGAGAGGATTCCTGACCATGGCCTGCAGGGCCGCGCCGGACGCGGTCAAGGCCCCGCCCGTGAGAAAGGCGAGACAGATGCGCGGCAGGCG
>JARKNX010000212.1 GCA_029976025.1 Aggregatilineales bacterium
ACTGTGCTAGCCTGGATTGAGGAGGTACTGCTGGAGTTCCCGACCTACGGGGTGCCCCGCGTGACCGCCGAGCTGCAGCGCCGCCAGCATCCGGTTAACCACAAGCGGGTGCACCGCTTGATGCACGCGAATGACCTGATCCAGGTGGCCCGTCGGCGGATCAGCACCACGGACAGCCGGCATGGTTATGGCCACTATCCGGATCTGTTACGCGGGCTCACGGTCAATCGTCCCGATCAGGTCTGGTGCGCCGATATCACGTACATTCGCCTGGCGCAGCGCTATATCTACCTGGCCGTCGTGCTGGATGTCTTCACCCGCAGCCTGCGCGGCTGGCATTTGGGGCGTTACCTGGACAGCGATTTGGCGCTCAGCGCCCTGCAGATGGCCCTGAGCAAAGGGCGGCCCGACATTCATCACTCCGACCAAGGTGTGCAGTACGCCGCCACGGGCTATGTCACCCGCCTGCAAACTGCGGGCATCCAAGTCAGCATGGCGGCCAGGGGCCAACCCACGGCGAACCCGTATGCGGAACGGGTCATCCGGACCATCAAGGAAGAGGAAGTGGCCTTGAGTGAGTATCAGGATCTGGCCGACGCCCGTGTCCAAATCGGCCACTTCATCGACGAGGTGTACCAGACCAAGCGCATTCATTCGGCCCTGGGCTACCTGACGCCGCAGGAGTTTGAAGTTCAATGGTACGCCGCCCAGACCGCCGACTCGGTCTGGGCGGCGACCTAGCTCAGACAGCGTGCTGGAAGGCGGCGACGCTTCGCCGGCTCCGCCGGCGACTCTGGGGCTGCGGCCCCTCGTCGCAGACGCACCTTAAAGGGTCTGAAGGCGACTCTACTGTAAACCGGACCCAAAGTGTCCAGTCAACGGGGTTAACCACAGTCGATTCCCCGGATTACCGGCGCCTGATTTGACCTGTGCCCCGGTTGTGGGGATAATCTCACCTGTCGTGAAGGTACAATCACGTCGCAGCGCGGGTCGCGAGCTCAATTGGCCGAGCATCTGACTCTTAATCAGAGGGTTCAGGGGTCGCGTCCCTGGCGCCT
>JARKNX010000213.1 GCA_029976025.1 Aggregatilineales bacterium
GCCCACCCGCTGATCCTGCAGATCAGCCTGGCAAGCCGCCCTGGCCGGGTCCGTGGTGGCACGATTCTTTGTGAAAAACTGCCCAGAGTGGTACAAATTAGCGTTAGCAAGCCGAACTGCCGCTGTTCCAGGCCTCTCCTCGATCAGGAACACCGGCAGCGCCCCGATTCTCAGGAGGACCTGCGTCTAGCATGGCTGGCAGCCCATGGTGATGAGCACTGTCAGAATCCATATCAGCACCCATCCTTATTTCGTTGGCGCCGACGAAGATGAACTCGCCTATATCACGGAACACAGCCGCCTCCGTGAATTTACCGCTGGCGAAATGATCTTTATGGAAGGCGGGCTGGCGGAGGGGTTGTGGATCGTCGAAAAGGGGCATGTCAAGATTTTCAAGCTCAACTCCAGCGGGATGGAGCATATCCTTCATCTCCGCGGGCCGGGCGACACTTTTGGGGATATTGGCGCCCTGGACGGGGGGGATAACCCCGCCAACGCGGCCGCCCTGAGTCCTGAGGTGCAGGTCTGGTTCGTGCCTTCCGACGTAATTGCTTATGTGATGGCCCGCAACCCCCGGGTGGCGTTCAATGCGGTGCGCCTGCTGGCTACGCGGGTCCGCGCGCTGGTCAGCCAGATTGAAGACCTGGCCCTGTACTCGGTAACCGTTCGCCTGGCTCGCTTCCTCCTCAAACAGGCCGAAGACCCCAGCCTGAGCGGGCCGGGCGTCACCCGCACCGCCATCGCCGCCCACCTGAACACCACGCCGCAGACCATCAGCGTTGCCCTGCGCGAGCTGGAAGCTGCGCGGGCGATTGAGTTCGATCGACACCGGATCGCGATCGTCCGCGAAGATATCCTGCGCTCTATTGCCCTCCTCTAAGCTGGCAGCTCTCCCTTCAATATCGCGATAATTCATATCTGATTACCCATATTTTAATCTGGCTTAAATGCAGATCTTCGCTGCCTCGTTATTCTCGGTTCAGGCTGGAAGTAAAGGCTGTTCGATGGTGTGTGAAGAATCCTGGTTCCCCCGCATAGATCGGCACCTGTGTACGGGCTGCGGCGACTGTATTACCCGCTGCCCTACTGAGGCGTTGAGGCTGGTAGCCGGCAAGGCCGCTCTGGCCTACCCGGAACTTTGTACTTATTGTGCCGCATGTGAGGAAGTCTGCCCGGCTGGCGCTATTGAACTGCCCTATTTGATTGTGAAAGTCCCACATTCGTAGAGAGGAACATATAATGAGCAGGTATTTCGGCCTTCGGGTTGTATCAGCCGCCTTCATTGGGCTTGCCGCCCTGGCGCTGGTGATGCTGCCTGTAGGAGGGCAATTGACTCTGCAGGGGGTCGCGGCGCAGGAGTCCGGCAGCGTGGTTGAATATACGTTGCGGACGCAGATCGGCGGCGATCCGGTGATGGCATTTGTAGGGGTTGGCGGGGCTATTGATGGCGTCGTGAATCCTGAGCTGACGGCCAATGTCGGCGACACGGTGCGTCTCACCGTTATCAATGGCGACCCGGTTCTTCACAACCTGGTTATTGATGAGTTTAATGTGTCCACCGGCGATCTGGTCACGGATGAGCAGACGGTCACAGTCGAATTTGTGGCGAGCCAACCCGGCAATTTCTTCTATTACTGCTCGATTCCCGGGCACCGACAGGTCGGCATGCAGGGAGTCCTGCGCATCATCGGGACTGTCGCTGTGGGCGATGAGAGCGCCCTGCAGGAATCGCAGACCGACAGCGGCTACGGCAGCAGCGCCGGAGCGCGAACCACGGATACGATGACGGCGGCGCCGGCGGCGGAGGATGCCGTATCGATCATCCGCAACCCGGCGGATGTGCCTCCGCCTGTTGGCGATCGCGGCCCGGAGACTATCCGGGTCGATCTGACGGCTGTGGAACTCAATGGCATTCTGGCTGATGGCACGACCTACCGGTATATGACCTTCGATGGCGAGGTCCCTGGCCCGATGCTCCGTATTCGCGTTGGGGATTCTGTGGAGCTGCATCTGCACAATGCGCCGGGGAACCAGCTTCCGCACTCCATTGACCTGCACGCGGTCACCGGGCCGGGCGGCGGCGCTGTTTACACTCAGACACTCTCAGGGTCGGAGACTCTCTTCAGCTTCCAGGCTCTTCAGCCCGGCCTGTATGTGTACCATTGTGCCACGCCCAGCATTGCCCATCACATTTCCAGCGGCATGTACGGCCTGATTCTGGTTGAACCTATAGGCGGCCTGCCTCCGGTTGATCGTGAATTCTACGTCATGCAGGGCGAGATGTACACGGCCCAGCCGTTCGGCATGCAGGGGCATCTGGATTTCAGCCACGAGAAGATGCTGGACGAAGACCCCGAATACTTCGTGTTCAACGGCGCGGCGAACGCGCTGACGGTCGATCCCTACATCCTGCACGCCCAGGTCGGGGAGACCGTGCGCATCTACTTCGGTGTTGGCGGGCCTAACGCCATTTCTTCGTTCCATGTGATTGGCGAGATCTTCGACCGGGTGTACAATCTGGCATCCCTGACCTCTCCGCCGATGACGAATGTCCAGACGACGCTCGTGCCGCCCGGCGGCGCGACTATGGTGGAGTTCAAAGTGGATGTCCCCGGACGCTATCTCCTGGTAGACCATGCCCTCAGCCGTACGGAGCGCGGGCTGGTGGGATATCTGGAGGTTGAAGGCGCGGAGAACCCGGCCATTTTCAGCGGGGGTGGCCTGCCGGAGCAATCCGGTCACTAGCAGAGAACATGAGCCGGTGATATCAGTCTTTCACCGGCTCTCTTTTTGCGGCTTCAGAAAGCAGAGATGGTGAATATGAAGGGTTTGAGGTTTCGTTGCGGTTTCGTGGCGTTGATCGCCTTGATGGTGCTGGTGGCTGGCGCGTCGGCGGTGAACGCGCAGGGCGACTCCCGGCCGCCGGTGCGGATTGCGGGAGCGTGGGCGCGACCTGGCGAGGATATGAGCGCCGCGTACATGCGCCTCACCAACGGTGGCACCGAGATGGAGCGGCTGGTGGCCGTGCGCTCGGAAGCCGGTATGGCCGAAATTCATGAGATGCAGATGGAAGGCGATATCATGCGGATGCGGCCGGTTGAGGGGATTGATATTCCCCCCGGGGAGACGGTCGCCTTACAGCCGGGCGGGCTGCATATCATGCTTATGGGGCTGCCGGAGCCGCTCGCCGCAGGCGACACCCTGCCGCTGACCCTGGTGTTCGCTTCTGGTCAGACGGTCGAAGTTACGGCCTGGGTGTCGAGCACGCCAATCCCGTTTGAGCTGGAGCCAGACGATCTGACTGAGCAATCGCTGGCCGCTGTAGACGCCGGCATATACGTCGGGCAGGTCGCCAACCCGCCCATACAGGTGCAGGACTTCGCCGTGCCCTCCAGCGATGCCACGGTCACCCGGCTGAGCGACCTGAATGGCACCTGGCGGGTGATCTTCTTCGGATACATGCACTGCCCGGACTTCTGCCCGCTCACGCTGGCCGACTATAAGCGGGTTAAGGCGCTCCTCAGGGACGCCGCGGAAGACGTGACCTTTGTTTACGTCAGCGTTGACGCGATCCGGGATACACCGGAAGCCATCCGGCGCTACCTCGCCAACTTCGATCCCGACTTTGTGGGGTTCTCAGCGGACGACGAGACGCTCAGCCGCATCCAGCCCGATTACGGGTTCTACTACCAGCGCCGCATGGACAGCGATTCGCTGGCTGTCTACACGATTGACCATTCAACTCGTTCTTACCTGGTAGATCCGGACGGCGTCCTGCGCGCCAGCTTTGCCTACCGTACCGATCCGCGCGCTGTAGCCGACGCGCTGCGGTGGTATATGGATCGCTGGTAGGGCGCCCGGCCGCTCCTTGCCGGCCCGATAAGATACGTAAAACGGGGCGCACCCTGTAGATGTGCCCCGTTTCTTTCTGCCAGAAGCCTGCGGCTATATTTCTAAGCCGCCAGAAGCACGTAGCTGCCTCCCGGCGAACCCCGCACTTATTGGCGCGGGAACCATACCTCCATCTCACCCGGCTGACGGTGCGACCAGGCGTAATAGGGGATGGCGGCGAAAGCGCGCTGCCGGCCCTGCGTATCGCGGACCGTGCCCTCAATCGTCACCACGCCGCCCAGCAACTCCGGGCGCTCCTGTGTGGTGAGGGTTGCATCGTCCGGCAGCAGCAGGTCCAGGACCGAGCCGCCGTTATCGATCGCTTCTGCGGCGTAGACGACGGGGCCGCGCTCCAGGGCGACACGCCCGCGGTTATCCTCCACCAGCTCATGGGCAATCACCCGGCGTACCGGCATCCCGAGCGAAAGCTCGACGACATCGCCCTGCTGCCATGTCCGGTCGATGCGGAAGTAGCCGTCCTGCTCCTGCCCGGCGGCCTCCTGACCATTCACTTTAACGGAGACGGGCGCCGGCGCAGCATCGAGATAAGTGTACAGGTCGCTGGGGACGGGCCGCCCTTTCGCCCAGCCGGGGATGCGCAGGGCCAGCGTGAACCGGGTCGGGCGCTCCGGTGCGACGGTCAGCCGGACCGCACCATCCCAGGGGTACCGGGTGTGCTGCTCGATCTGAACATTCGCTCCGGCAATTCGGGTCTGAGCCTGGTTGCCCATATACAGATTGACATAGAGACGATCATCGCGGACGGCGTAGATATAGCCGGGCAGCGATGGCAGCAGCCGGACGACATTCGTGGGGCAGCACGAACAGGAGAACCACGGCTGGCGCGTGTAGGAATCGTCGCGGTTGAAGTGGAAGTGACCGTCCCATTCGAGCGGATTCACGTAGAAGAACGCGTTCCCTTCCATGGATACGCCAACCAGGAACCCGTTGTACAGGACGCGCTCCAGCACGTCGATGTATTGAGCCTGTCCGGTTAGCAGGAAGAGGCGGTGATTCCAGAAGATGTTGGCGATAGAGGCGCATGTCTCGTTGTAGGACGTGGGATTCGGCAGCTCATAGTTGGCGCCGAAGGACTCGCCATGATGTCGCGCGCCGACTCCGCCGTGCAGCGCCAGTTTTTTCTGGACGACATTCTCCCAGATGCGCTGGATAGCGTGTACGTATCCCTGATCGCCGGTCAGCGCCGCCACATCCGCCATCCCGGAGTACATATATGTCGCCCGCACGGCGTGGCCGACGGCCTCTGCCTGCTCCAGCACCGGCAGATGATCCTGCATGTAATCAGGCATATCCCAGATGTGCAGCAGCTCTCTGCCCCGCGCGTGTCCGCGCTCATCCAGGAAGAATCTGGCGAGCTGGAGGTATGCTTCGTTGCCGGTGACACGGTATAGTTTCACCAGCCCCAGCTCGACTTCCTGATGGCCGGGGACCCGGTGCAGCTTGTCCGGCCCGAAGGTCGCTACCAGCATGTCGGCGTTCTTGATCGCGATATCCAGGAAGGAGCGCTTGCCGGTCGCCTGGTAGTGCGCGACCGCTCCTTCATACATGTGCCCGACGTTATAAAGCTCGTGGCTCATGGTCAGGCTGGACCAGCGCGTCGGGCCGGCGTTAGGCGGGACATGATCCGGGTCGATGGTGCGCGCGGTGTAGATATAGCCATCCTCCTCTTGCGCCGCCGCGATCTTGGCGATCAGGCTATCGATGTAGGCGTCAAGCTCCGGATCGGGGTGGATTTGCAGGGAATAGGACGCGCCTTCGATGACCTTGAAGACGTCCGAGTCATTGAACTCATAATCGCCCTCAAAGGGGCCGTCCATCAGCCCGGCGGCCCGGTCGAAGTTGTCCACGCGCCCGGTTTCCTCACACTTCTGAAAGTCATAGGGGATAGTCACCGTGCGGTTGGTCTCGATGCGCGGCCCCCAGAATGCATCGTTAATCTGCACCTCTGTGAAAGGGATTGGTGTGTAAGGATAGTCGTTATGTGACATGATCTCTCGTCCGTTCTGTGTTCGGATTCGTATTTTGGCCTGGCATGACGGGTGAATCGCGCCTGTGGCCAACAGCGATGATTCGATTGCCTGTCGGATAGTAAATGATCTGAGGAATCCCTATCCCTTCAGCCCCGTCATGACAATGCCCCGGATAAAGTAGCGCTGAGAGAAGAAGAACAGCACAATGATCGGCAGGGTAACCGCCGTTGTTGCCGCCAACTGTAAATCCCAGCTCACATCTAGCGTGCTGCGGAAGGAGGACAGTCCGACGGCCACGGTGAAGTTGTTTGGCGAGCGGAGATAGATAATTGGGCCCAGCAGGTCATTCCATGCGTTCAAGAAGGTAAACAGGGCGACCGTGACCAACGCCGGTTTGGAGAGCGGCATAATGATGCGCCAGTAGATGCCGAACTCACTGCAACCGTCAATGCGCGCCGCATCAGATAATTCCTCCGGAATGGTGCGGAAGAACTGGCGCAGCAGGAAGATGTTGAATGCTCCACCGCCAAAGAACAGCGGGACCGTTAGTGGGGCGATGGAGTCTACCCAGCCCAACCGGGTGAAGATCATGAACGAGGGCACGATCAGGATAGCATAGGGCAGGAACAGAGTCGCCATGACAATGCCGAACCAGAAGTCGCGGCCAGGGAAGTTGAGACGAGCAAAACCGTAGGCGGCGAATGAAGAAGACAGCACGACGGCAACGACATTCAATATCACGATCTTCAGTGTATTGACGAGATAAAGCCCGAAGGGCTTGATCGTCAGTGCCCTGGTGTAGTTTTCAAAATGAAGCCGCTCGGGTATCCACACCGGTGGACTCTGGAAAATCTCTATTTGGGACTTGAGCGAACTGCTGACAAGCCAGAAGAACGGCGCCACCATGATGAACGCCATGATGACCAGAGCGATGTTGGAAGCCCACTTCCACACGCGATCGCGGCGAAAGTAGATCCGGGAAGAGTGTTTGCTCGCTGGCCATTTAAGTTGTGTACCGTTGGCTGATTGGTCGATTGTGCTCATGCTGGATCCTTGTTATTCAGCCTCATGCTCGTAGTAGACACGGCGACCGAGGTATCTGAAGACGATGCCCGACAGTATCATCAGGATGAAGAAAAGCACCCAGGAGACTGTGGCGGCGTAGCCCATGTTCATGTTGCGAAAGGCGGTTCGGTAGATGTAAAGCACGAGGAACAGTGTTGCATTCTCTGGCCCGCCCGTCCCGCTTGTGATCAGGTACACAATGGTAAAAGATTGGAACGCGCCGATCAGCCCCAACACCAGATTAAAGAAGATGATCGGTGACATCACAGGCAGCGTCACGTGGCGCAATTTTGCCCAGGGTCCTGCTCCATCTATTTCGGCAGCCTCGTAATAGATATCGGGAATGCCCTGTAGACCTGCCAGGAAGATGATCATGGAGCTTCCGGCGCCCCATAAGCTCAGAAGGACAAAAGCCGGAATAGCCCAGGTGGTGCTTTGCAACCAGGGAATCTTCGGTCCACCGAATGCCGTTATCAGGATGTTGACCAGCCCGAATTCGGTATTAAACATCCACGCCCAGAGCAGCGCTGTAGCAATAGCGGGGACGATGCTCGGGATATAGAAAAGCGTTCGAAAAATAGCGATACCGCGGAACGTTCGATTGATGAGAATCGCCAGAAAGAACCCCAGCGCCATATTCAGCGGGACGGAAAAGGCTGTAAACAGAATCGTGGCTTTCAGCGATTGGCCGAGGAGTGGATCGCTGAAGAGTCTCTCTATGTTGTCGAAACCGACAAATGTCGGCGGGCTGATAAGGTTCCACCGTTGAAAAGTGAGATAGACTGAAGCCAGGGCCGGGATGAGGAACCAGAATATGAAGCCCAGGATGAACGGCGAGATAAAGATGTAGCCAACAATAGTACGGCGCATTGTTGGAGTCAGCCGGATTTTGGAAGTTTTAGAGATGGAAGAAGTCGCCATAGGTTTTCACGCGCTATTTTCTACACTTCGGCCAGCTTGATTTATGAGTGTCTATAGAGGAAGGGGGCGAGATAGATTCTCGCCCCCTCCAACACAACGTCTAGTGTTGCATTGAGCTGATTATTTCATTTGCCTGTCTCACTGCCTCAGGCATGACCTCTTCCACGGGAGTGCCATTCACGATGGCCTGGATAGCCGGGGTGATGTAGTTGCTGTCGGCCTCGATGTAGCCGTCCGGGATGCGGGCCACGACACCGTGCTTGGGCAGATATTCGGTTACGAAATCGGCATAGTTGTCGGGGTGAATACCTGGCGTGAGCCATTCCTGCAGCCCCTCTTCGGTCACCTGAGACATCTGGCTGGGCAGCCACAGGCCGATCTTCATGAACGACAGGGTGTAGAATGGCGTCGCCAGGAAGCGGACCCATTCCCATGCCTCATCAGGGTGTGCCGTGCTGTTTATCACGGAGTGGAAATGGGCCTGCATGTAGTCCTTGGGTTCTTTCAGGTAAGGGATTGCGCCAGTCCCCAGGGTAGCATGGGTCACAGTAGATGGATTCATCCATGACAGCGCCCACGAGCCATCAATAGCCATCGCCAGGCGGCCGTTGTCAACCATCTGCGTGTTGGTCATGCCCAGGTCAGCCATTGCTGCAGTCCGGGGGGCGACATGATGTCGGTAGACCAGGTCCTGCAGTTTCTGCAAGGCTTCCATCGCTTCCGGGCTGTCGAGTGCAACCAGGCCATTCTCGTCGATCCATGTTCCGCCGTTGGAGTAGATTGCCCCCACGGGGAGAACAAAGTTGCCGAGCGGCCAGTCAACTGCCCACCGCTGGACGTTGTCCGGATCGAATCCGGAGTCGCTGGGATGACGTCCATTCACGTCGATTGTCAACTGATCAGCGTTCTCAAGGAAGGTATCCCAGTCCCACAACTCATCGTCCTTGAATCCGGGCGGTGTGATGCCGGCTTCGTCAAAGACGGCGAGATTATGGTAGGTTTGTGCCGCCACCCACGTGGAGCCGATACCGTGCCAACGCCCGTTATCATCAGCACACCGGACAGCCTCTTGAGGGAAGAAATAGCCTTCCTGGCCGAGCAGTTCATCGTTCATGATGCGGTCAGTGATATCCATCAACTGCCCGCCTTTAGCCAGAGTCTCGTAGGAATCGGATGTGATAAAACTCGTATCCGGCGCAGTTCCGGCCGCAAAGTTGGTCAGGAGCTGCTGCATGTAATCGGAAGCGAGGGGGGTATTCTGCCATTCAACTGCGATGTTAGGAAACTGCTTTTCGAACTCTACGATAGCCGCTTGAACGCCTTCGTCCTCGGCGGTTGCTCCCCAGCCACCGAAAACAATATTCGTGACGCCCTGAAGACGGAATGCTGCGCTCGCAGATCTACCCAGTGGAAGTCCGGAGGCAGCCAGAGCTGCTGCAGAAACGCCAGACATCTTCAAGAAGTTCCTGCGTGAAAATTTGCTGCTTTGCTTCATTTTGATTCCTCCGTCAAGTTTACTCGATAGTCTCTAGTGTACGAAGCAAAGAAACTGCAAGAAGCCCTCATTATCTCCTTTCCTGAATTTGTATGGATGTTGGTTCGCCGTCGGTATCTCACTTTCCTCCAGGAGAGAAATGATTTCATGCCGGACAGGTGCCGGCACCCGATCCTTTAACGGAAGCATTTCGTCAAATTTTCCGCCGCGCCTCAATAGCTGTAGCTTAATTCGTAATAATTAGCTATCCACCTTTAGGTCCTGCGTCCAGTGATAAAAAGGCCGTAACTTTTAGAAAGCCCGGTACAGATAGGCGGAATAATACGTAAAAACATGTAATTTCCACCTCAATCGGCATCATTCGAGGAATAGACAGCCATTCTATCCCTCGGCTTTATCCAGTTAATTTTTACGTAACAATTCTGTCAATTGCATTATATAATGGGTTTATAAGCCAAGTCAAGCAGCGCGGAACACCGATAACTCATGCATTTGCGTCGCGGCGGTGTCCCTTATATGCTCTCCGACGATTGACGTTTACCAGAAAGTGGCTACGTAGATGAGAGCGAATAAACGTGTTACACAGGAAGATGTTGCGCGACGGGCGGGTGTCTCACAGACAGCTGTCTCGCAGATTCTTGGCAGTATGGATAAAGGCAATCTCAACTTCCGGCCAGAGACGCAGCAGAAGGTCCTGCAGGCGGCCCAGGAACTGGGCTATGTCCCCAGTATCATGGCGCGGGCACTGCGGACTAACCGAACCATGACCATCGGCGTCGTTCTGGCTTTCCTCAACGATGAGTTGTCGGTGCGCATCACACGTGGTATCCACGAGGTGGCGACCGAACGTGGCTATGGACTGCTTATTGGGGACAGCGAGCAGGATGCCCGGCTGGAGCGACAGGTTATTGAGCAGTTTCGTCAGCATCATGTGGACGGCATTATCTTTGTGGATAGCTGGACTGATCCTGCCGTATACCTGGATGATGAGTCCTGTCCGCCGACGATCTTCGCCCAACTGCGGCAGTTGCCTGGCGAACGCAACTGCATCGGGGCAGACGATGTGCGCGGTGGATATGATGCGACGCGGCATCTTCTTGATCTGGGCTATCGCAAGGTAGGCTGTATCAGCGGGCCTGAACACTGGGCGTCGGCGGTTGAGCGCCTTAAGGGCTATAAGAAGGCCTGCGATGATTATGGACTCCCCCACGATCCTTCGCTGATTGAGTTCAGCGACTGGGAGATCTCCAGCGGCGTCAAGGCCACGCATCAGCTTCTCAATCGTCATCCTGAAATTGATGCTATCTTCGCCAGCAATGACCTGATGGCTGCTGGATGCATCCAGGCCGCTACCAGTCGTGGATTGCGTGTGCCGCAGGATCTGGCGCTGGTAGGTCACGATGATCGTGATCTTGCCGGGGCGCTCACGCCGCCGCTCACGTCATTCGCCTATCCGCTGAGCCAGATCGGGCAGAAAGCAGCTCATCTGCTGATTGATCGTCTGCTGCGCCGCAAGGCGCGATCGGTACCTTCCATGTCGGTCGTCGGACACCTGGTCGTCCGGACAAGTTGCGGGGCAGTGTCGCCTGCGGATACGAACGGCCATGGCTAGAACGCGAATTGCCTCCCCCCGCCTTATTGGGCAATAATCATGGGGGAGCCTGTCCTGACGAAAAGGAGATACCATGAATCGGATCGTGGTGAACGCTGATCTGGGCCGCCAGACCATCAGCCGGCATATTTACGGGCACTTCGCCGAGCATCTCGGGCGCTGCATCTACGATGGCCTATGGGTTGGTGAGGAATCGCCCATCCCCAATACGCGGGGTATCCGCACCGATGTTGTTGAAGCTCTGCGCGCCGTCAATATCCCCAACCTGCGCTGGCCGGGCGGCTGCTTCGCCGATGGCTACCACTGGCAGGAAGGGATCGGCCCCCGCGATAAACGCCCCCGCACGATCAACTTTCACTGGGGAAATGTCGTCGAGGATAACAGCTTTGGCACGCATGAGTTCATGGATCTCTGCGAGCAGCTCGGGTGTGAGCCTTATATCTGCGGCAATGTCGGCAGCGGCTCACCGCGTGAAATGGCCGCCTGGATTGAGTACCTCACCTTCGATGGCGACAGCGATATGGCTAACCTGCGCCGCGCCAATGGCCGTGAACAGCCCTGGCAGGTGAAGTGGTGGGGAATCGGCAACGAGAACTGGGGCTGCGGCGGCTTCATGCGCCCGGAGTATTACGCCGACCTGTACCGCCAGTTTCAGATCTATGTCCGCGACTATAGTGGCAACCAGATTACCAAGATCGCCAGCGGCATGGGCGGGCCGTACATTGAGGGCACCGAGGTCCTGATGCGCGATGTTTTCAAGCGCGGCGGGCCGGGCGTCATCGACGCGCTCTGTCTGCATTACTACGTTTATCTCCGCGAGATGGACTTTTCCGCCACTGAGTTCGGGGAAAAAGAATGGTTCGTCACGCTGCAGAAGGCGCTGGAGATGGAGGACAGCATCAAACAGCATGTCGCCATCATGGACTATTACGACCCCGGCCAGCATGTCGGCCTGATCGTCGATGAGTGGGGGACCTGGTACCCGCCAACGCCTGGCACGAATCCGGCTTTTCTCTACCAGCAGAACACCCTGCGCGACGCCCTTGTCGCCGGGCTGACCCTGCATATCTTCCATAACTACTGCGACCGCGTCCGGATGGCTAACCTGGCCCAGACAGTGAATGTCCTGCAGGCCATGATCCTGACCGAAGGCGAGAAGATGATCCTGACGCCCACCTACCACGTGTTCGAGATGTTCCGCGGACATCAGGATGCGACGCTTTTGCCGCTGGAGCTGAAGTGCGACGAATACGCCGTCGGCGACGCTGCCCTGCCCGCTGTGAGCGCCTCAGCCTCGCTCAGCAAAGAGGGCCGGGTCCTGCTGACGCTGTGCAATCTCAATCCGCGCGCCGCGCTTGACCTGACAGTTGAGCTGAGGGGGATGAACGCCGGGGCGGTGAACGGCCGCATCCTGACCGCCGACGATATGACCGCTCACAATACATTCGACCAGCCGGCGGCGGTACATCCTGTGCCGTTCCAGGGCGCCCGGATCGCCCATGGCGGGCTCAGTGTTCAACTCCCCGCCAAATCCGTAGTCGCGCTGACTATCAATTAGGCCGCGCAGAATCAACAGCGGGGCCGGGCGCTTCTGATGCCCCCGGCCCCACTATGCTCAGCCCAGCGCCGTCATCTCGATGAAATAGGCGTCGGCGCCCTCGGCCGTCCAGCCGGCCAGATCGCCGTACTGAACCTGCCACCAGACAATGCTGTCGGCACAGACCGGCCCGCCTACGACGGAGAATTCCTCGCCGGGCGGAATCTGGCCGAGCACAGCCCCGGAAAGGGAGGGTATGTCCCGGACCCGGTTGGGGTTGCCGGGCAGCACGACCGCGGTCGAAGGGCTTGTGATGCGGGTCGGCAATGCGCCGGGGCACTGGAAAGCGACAGGCTCCAGCACGGCGTCCGCCGGGAAGCGCCAGGTCTGCGGTCCCCAGACCATACTCTGTATAAACATATCATCCGAGATATTGAGCGCCGTCTCACCGCCATCCCAGACGTTGATGTTCCCATAGACTCGCGTATCCTGGTTGTAAGGCCGGTAGGCGAGCTTCTCGCCGCCGGGCGCCAGCGCAACGCGGTAATCCTCGGTGAAGTCGGGGTAACCGAACTCATAGGGCGGCGCCAGCGGCGTGCCGTCCGCCGCCAGGAGTTGAGCGCTGAAAAAGCGGCTGGCCTGGCCGCCGAGCTGCTGACGGAACGTCTCCAGGCCGCGCAGAGCGACGCGCAGCGAGCCATCCGGGTTGGTCGTGCTGACCAGCTCCGGCCAGGTCGTGGTGCGGGAGGCCTCGCCAGTGACCAGGTCGATCAGCACCCAGGTGTTATCTGTCCTGTTCAGCGCCGCGTAATAGTCACGGCCTCCGTATCTGGCCAGGATGTCGATAGACGTATCTTCCAGCAAGTCTGCGTCCAGCGGGATCACCGCCGGACGATCCGCGCCGGGGGTGAAGCGATAGATCTCGGCCACGCCGTCGCCCAGCGTCTCATCATAGCGTATATAATATATTATCAATCCGGAGTCTACCCAGTCTACCTCTGGTGGGCCGGGGATGCCCCACTGCGGCGGCTGGGTGAAGATCGTCCGCTGCACGCCAGTTGCCAGATCGTAAAGGACCAGATAGGCGGTGTCTGTGCCAAGCATATACTCGTTCCAGGCGAACTGTGTGCCGTCCGGCGACCAGGCGACGCGCGATCGGGCCAGCACATTGTTCGGGTGGCCTTCCACACCGAGATAGGCGGGGCTCGGCTGGACTGCGATTGGACGCGTCTCGCCGGTGGCCAGATCCATCAGCCAGATGTCATCCGGCCAGGCGCCGCTGAAGCCGCCGAAAGTCTCCAGATACTCCTGCAGCACTGGCGGCCGCGCATTGTAGGCGAGCAGGCGCCCATCGGGCGACGGAGAGGGTGAGCTGAAGTATCCACTATCCGTTATCAGGGGGAGGAGCGAATTATCGGCGGCCTGCCAGACCCACAGTTTGCCGTCGGCCAGCACGATGAGCGGGCTGGACTCCGGTGTCTGGGCCAGGCCGGGGGTATGACCGACCAGCAAAATCATGATGATGAACAACCCTGTGATTACAACTGTGCGCGTCATTACTGTAATATCCTTTCTGAAACTGTATAGGTGTTGCGCCAACTGTGTTACCCAGTATATAGCCTGTAAATCGAAGAACCGAATAGTCAGAAAGTCAGTGTGCGGCGGTACTTCACCCAATCGTGAGAAACCCGGGGAGGGGAATCTTCTACTTTCCCGGGAACTATGTGTCCCCGGGAAAGCCACGGCCGCACACTGCTCCCTGCTCAGCCGCCAAGTGTGGCGACCATGATGGCTTTGATGGTGTGCATCCGATTCTCAGCCTGGTCGAAGACGATGGAGCGCTCCGATTCAAACACTTCTTCGGTCACTTCCAGACCGTCCATCCCGCTCTTCTGATAGATCTCCTCGCCGACTTTGGTCTCGCGGTTGTGGAAGGCGGGCAGGCAGTGCATGAACTTCACGCCGGGGTTGCCTGTCTTCTTCACCGCCTCCATGTTGACCTGGTAGGGCTTGAGCAGCGCGATGCGCTCGTCCCACACCTCTTTCGGCTCGCCCATGGAAACCCACACGTCGGTGTGAAGATAGTCTACGCCCTTGACACCCTCATCAACGTTCTCGGTCAGGGTCAGGCGGGCGCCGGTCCCGGCGGCGATCGTCCGGCAGGTCTCGATCAACTCCTGGGCCGGCCAGAGCTGCCTTGGTGCGCACAGACGCACATCCATGCCCAGCTTGCAGCCCATCACCATGAGCGAGTTGCCCATGTTGTAGCGGGCGTCGCCCATGTAGCAGTAGGCGATCTCGTTCAGGTGTTTGTCGCTGTGCTCCATCATGGTCAGGATATCGCACACCGCCTGCGTCGGGTGGAACTGATTGGTCAGGCCGTTCCACACCGGCACGCCGGCGTACTGCGCCAGAATTTCCACCGTTTCCTGGGCGAAGCCACGATACTCAATGCCGTCGTACATGCGGCCCAGCACGCGGGCGGTATCCTTCATCGATTCCTTATGCCCGATCTGCGTGCCTTCCGGCCCCAGATAGGTCACGTGCGCGCCCTGGTCGTAAGCGGCGACTTCAAAGGCGCAGCGAGTGCGGGTGGAGGCTTTTTCGAAGATGAGGGCGATATTCTTGCCCTTCAACCGCTGCTGCTCATAGCCGCCATATTTAGCTGCTTTCAGATCGATGGACAGCTTGAGCAGAAACTTAAGCTCTTCCGGGGTGAAGTCCAGCTCTTTGACAAAACTGCGGTTACGTAGATTGAACGCCATGTTCTTGTCTCCTGGCAGGTGGGTGGGGTCTTTCGCCCCGATAAACATACTTATAAAAAAGGGAGGGCCAGCCTCAATAAGCCGGGCAGGAGCATGAGTGGCATGCGGCGCGGGCCTGTTGGAGTTGGCGCGCTCCTTATACGCCAAAATGTTAACGCTTCATTTGCCACTTTGCCGCTCGAAACTGGCAAAAAGTTTTCCCGGTGCGCTATGTGATGGCTGTCAGAAAAGCGGAGCATCCTGGCGCGATCAGGCCCCGGAATCAACGCCGCCGGAGGCCCCCGGGCCTGCTGACTGTTGATCGGGCCGGGATTGCTCAGCGATCTATACCGGGCGTAGCGCGCTTCGTAGTGTGTCAGAGGGAAAAGAGCGATCCCGCCGCCTGCGCAGGCGACGGGATCGGACAGATAGAGGCAGCGCGAGGGATCTGCCGGCATCCGCAATCAGCGGGCCGGCAGAGGAGGGGGGACCTTCGCGCTGCCTGCATTAGCGAGGACAGCAGGACAACCCTGCGATTTCATTATATACCGATATTCCCCGGCTGTGTTGTTGAAGCTCAGCCGGAAAAGAGTGGGGATCGGTGCGCCGCTGCTCCCCGCTGGCTCAACAGGTCGAGCTTACTCTGACAGGGTGAGCGTCCGCTCCCGCACGCTTGCTTCATAGCGCTCCAGCGCCTCGCGCAGCCCTTCCGGGTCGAAGCCGGAATCGGCCCCCAGAGCGTGCTTGTTGGCGAGGATGCGCTGGCCGAGTTCTGCGCCCAGCTCCTGCATCCGCGCCATCGAGGCTTCGGAGGTGTCGTCCATGCCGAGATCTTCCTCCAGCAGCGTCTGAAAGCGCCGGAAGTCCATCCCCTGATTGACGAAATCGTGGATGATATCGAGGGACTGGGCGCGGGCGGCGTCGGCGAGCAGCAGCAGGATAGCGTTCATCGCCCAGTCCACGATCTTCCAGGAATCTGGCCGCCCCACCGAGCGTTCGAAAGCGTTGGCCTCAACCCAGCCGGTGCCGAAGCTCAGGACGCTGACTGTGTCCGGGGCGTAGCCCTGCCATTCCACCGCTTCCCGCGCGGCGACATAGCCGGGGTTGGCGTAGCTCCCCACGCCGCCGTCGGTGTAGTAGTGCATCTTGCCCTGTTCGCCAGCGCGCTGGAGGACGGGCAGCAGGGTCGGCGCAGCGGAGGAGGCCATCACCGCTTCCCAGAGCTTCCAGTCGCCGTCCCGGTCATCGTAGGTCTTCAGGAAGCGCGTGCGCCGCTCCAGAATATCGGCGGTGGTGATGATCAGGGCCTGGTCTTTGCGGAGCCGCTTTTTGAGGTCGCCGAGAGTAATATCCGGGTCGCCAGTTTTGGCTTCGAAGGTGTCGCGCAGCAGCTTCTTCAGGCTGTTGCTGGAGAAGATGGCCGGCTTGAAAAGCCCCAGAATCATCTTATAGGCGGACTGGAGCGGCGCGGGAACCCAGGCCGGCAGCAGGGGCGGGAATACGCTGCGCCCGGCGCTGAGGTAGAGATCGGTGATTTCTCTGGCACTCATGTTCACGGCGATGGCGGCGGTGATGATTGCGCCGGTAGAGGTGCCGGCCAGCACCTGAAGCTGGGGAAGCTCAATCAGGGAGTTGACGCCGAGCGCTTCTTCCAGCGCGATCAACGCCTTAACGACAATCAGGCCCTTGATACCTCCGCCATCGATCGCAATGGCGGTGTGTTCTCGAAGCGGATCGAATGTCATGCGCGGCCTCCTGCGAAGGCTGTCAACTCTCATTCCGGACATTGGACGTATAAATTCATTGTATACCTGCCTGACAGCCCTGGGACAGACATCTTTCTGGCGGAGGATATTTCAGCGCAGGAAAGGCGAAAGAGGGTAGCCCCCGGACAGGAATTCTTGCATCTGTCCGGGGGCCGCGTTTGAGAAACTCGTTGGGTGCCGCGCCAGCGTGAGGCAAACGCCGGCCTAGTCTCCGTAATGCATGTGCGCTGTGAGCGTACAACTGCTCGTGGCGATGAAGGTGATGTCGTTGTCTGTCCCCGATGCGCCGCAGCCGGACCAGTAGTTCACGTTGCATTTGGAATCGACAGCTACCGCGTGCGCCGCCATGACCGTCCCCGGCAGGTAGCGCCCGCCGGCGCAATTCGGGGCGACATCAAGCATCGCCGAGCCAGGGCCGTAACAGTCTCCCATATCGATTGTCACGTTGATCGTGTAGCAGTCACCGTCATCCTCCGGCGGAGGGCCGCCGGTGCAACTCGCCGGGTCCCACAGGCATATGCCTTCCGGCGAGGTGACGCATTCTTCGGCGGGATGCCCACAGGTGTCGCAGGAGCCGCACGGCAGCCATCCGGGCGGTCGGCGGGGTTCCGACTCTGGGATCAGAGGTGGCACCTCGCCCGGCGGCACCTCGTCGCAAGCGCCCTCCGCGATCACGTCATCTGCGGCTACCCACAGGCTGGTCACGACCTCGTGCCCGGGGAACAGCGTCTTGTCGATCTGCCACCACAGGCTGCCGTCTGCAGCAGTGGCAAACCCCAGGACCGGATAGGCGACCCCCGCCGTCAGCGAGGTGAAGATGGCGCGCATCATGCCCGGCCCGACGCGCGCGGCGACGCCCGCCCGGTCAGCGCGGACCTGGCAGGGGATTACCGGGATAAGCCTGCCTTCAAGTTCCAATCTGGCCTCGTCCGTGCAGACTGTCTCGTCGCCGATAACGGCCCGGAGCACAAACCGGAATTCGTCGTAGCCCTCCGGCAGCACCCAGGTGAAGGCGGCGGGATCGCCCGGCCGCCATTCAGCGTGAGTCAGGTAGGTCTCGATACCGCCGTGGGAGAGTCCGTAGACATATACCGCATAGCCTTCCGCGCCGGAGGATATATCCCAGGTTACGATAACTTCCGGAGGATCGTCCGCTATCTGCGTAACGATAAGGCCGAGGTCCGGGCATCCCCTGCCGGTGATCAGCTCCTCCGGGCCGGGACAGGGCAGGCACAGAGCATCTGGCCTGACAGGAATGCCGGGAATCGCTGGCCGGTCAGAGCAGCCGGGGTTGTCGCCGGCGCATGTCACCAGCAGCCGCAGAGAGCCGGCCAGCGCCGGGTCTGCCGCTGCCACCTCCACATCGTACTGCCCGCTGCGCGGCGCGACGGTCACCCAGTCTTCCAACTGCTCGCCACCGCGCAGGATGGCGACTATCTGTCCGCGCTGGTCGCGCACCTTGATCAGATAGGGGAAGGTGAAAGGCTGCCCCGCGCTGGGATTGCTGATCATCAGCGTGGTCGGGCAGGCTTCTGTTAAGAAGGTAAAGTGCTGCGGCGACGCGCCCGCCGGGAGCGTGACATCCACCGGCTGGCCGTAGTCCAGCGGCATGCTCGTCGGGGCACCCTCCCCCAGCAGAATCAGCAGGAAGTCGCCGATGGTCCCGTTCTCGCCGCTCACCCGCGCCAGATACACTCCAGCCTCCGGCAGGTTCAGCGATAGATAAGCGCCCGCCGGATCGTTATCGCGCAGATTCTGGGTGCTGCGGCCCAGAATCGCCCCGGTGGGCGCGACTACGTCGATTTGTACCTCAAGCGTCCCCGTCCAGCTTTCCGCCAGGATGGCGACGCGGTCACCGGCGCTGCCGGGAAATCCATAGGCCACTACCGGCGCATCCTCCGCGATTGTGCCATAAGCCCGGGAGCCATAGCCGAGCGTGCCGCCATTTTGCGCCCCTGTGCCGCCGGCAAGGCTGAGCAGAACTGCCGCCACGATCGTTCCGAGCAGCGCCAGCCGTACCACCCTGCTACGTTTAGTGTTCATCGTAGCTCCTCCTTTGCCCGGAACGGCGCCGCCGGACTCCATTCCGTGGGCCTCGGCGCGAACTCGACATCGATGCCCCCATCGCACAGGTAGCCGGTGGGCATATCGCCAGAGTCGCCCCCGCCTTCCGGAGCCTCATAGGCAGCGACGCGCAGATGGAAGCGGTTGTAACCGGCCGGGAACAGGTCGCTGAGGTGGTAAGTGGTGATGGAACCGGGCACGTCCAGGATGCGAATAGCGATCAGGCCGCCGATGTCATAGGCGTATACGTGAATCAGATACACCCCCGCGCCGGGGGCGGCGCTCCAGCTCAGTGCGATCTGGCGATCATCGGCGGGGATCACATCTGCGTGGATATCGATCCCGCGGCAGGCGTCCGTAGTGGCCCCGGCGAGCGAGAACGGGACGCTGTCGGTGCAGCGCAGCCCTTCATCCATCGTCTCGCCTCCGGCCTGCACAAAAGCTGTGAACGGCCCCCGCTCCGCATCTTCAGGGCGGACGATATAGGTGTGGCTTGTCTCGTCCACCAGCATGATTGGCGAGTCGGCGAGGAGCGCGCCGGTCGCATCAATGATGCTGAAGATATACCACTGCGCGCCCTCCAGAGCCGGCCAGGTGAAGGTCATGACACCGCCGCCTTCCGGGGTGACGGTTACCTGGAAGTCCCCGCAAAGGCCGCTTTCATAGCACGATATCGGGTCACAAAGCCCGCCATTCGCACCGCCCGTAATGCACCCGGGAGCCTGATCCAGACAGGTGATCAGCAGGAATACAGCGCCTGTCGCCGCCGGGTCGTCGGAATCAAGGGCGACTTCGTAGCGCCCGCTTAGCGGCGCGAGGATGGCCCGATCTTCCAGCGCGTCACCGCCGCGCAGCAGCGCGATGGTATCCCCGCCCTCGTTGCGCAGGGTTACCATAAACGGGAAGGTGAACGGCTGCCCTTCGGCCAGGTTAGCTACAATGAAAGCGGTCGGGCAGTCTTCGGCCTCAAAAGCGTAATACTGCCGTTCCGGGTTGGCCGGAAGAGTCGCCGTCACGCCCTGCCCATACACCAGCGGCGTGGCATCTACGGCGCCCCGCCCCTGCAACTTGAGCATGTATTCGCCGATAGTCCCGCCTTCGGCGCTCACCAGCAGCATATAGATACCCGTCTGAGGGAGGAACAAAGACAGCGACGCCTCCAGGCTGTCTTCCGTCAGGAGGCTGGAGGCGGCCACATCCGCAATTTGCCCGTCTGGTCCGACCAGATCAAGATGTGGGTTTAGAGTCCCGACCCAGTTGCGCGCTGTAGCCTGCACCAGATCGCCCGCATTGCCGGTGAAGCTATACATCACGACAGGTGAATCGGCTGAAATGCGGCCGAACACCTTTGATCCATAAGCCAGTGTCCCGCCGCCTTGCGCGTGCGCGACTCCAACTCTCGTCGGACTATCTGGCCCGAACAACCCGAGCGGTATGATCAGGCTGATCAGGATAGCCAGGCTAACCGGCTTGCTCAGCAGGGCCCGAATACGCTAGAGCATGGAGATCCCTCCTTTCTGCGGATGCCCTTCTCCTTTGTTGATTTGTGATTCGCTGCACAAACTCATCATAATCGAAAAGATAGTAGTAATTCAAGTGATCCCGGCGGCCGGCAGCCGGGGTGCTTGAAATGCCGGGGAGGGCGCTGATAGCGCGCGGGGGAACAAAAAGCCGGATCGTGCGATCCGGCTTGTTTTGCGAGAGAGGGTCGGGGGCTTAGCCTGGCCGGCCCTCCTGATTCCGGGCGGTTAGCTCCTGCGCCGCTTGAGTACGTTGTAGCCGGCGAGGAAGGAGACGACGACTCCGATAGCCCCCGTCACCAGGCCAGGCCAGATCGGGAGCGCGGAGCGCCCGGCGTCCGGCGGCGGATACCCGGTGCTGGGCAGGTCACTGATGCCCGTCACGCGGGCCTGCGCGCTGCGTGTGACCGGGTCGTTGTTCGGCCCAACGCCGCTCAGGTTCGCCACATTCTCCACATCCAGCGGGCTGACCAGCACGATGGTGACGATGGTAGCCCGGACCGTCTGACCGGGGTTGAGGACAGGGATGGTGAAGGTGACAGTCTGGCCGGCAACGGCGGCGGTCCCGGTCTCAATCCAGACGCTGTCAATGCGCAGGGCAGAGGCGATAGTGTCGGTGATGACGACATTGGTGCCCGGGGCGGTCCCGATGTTGGTGATCGTGAACTCCCATGTCAGCCGTTCGCCGGGCAGCCCCACGCCGCCGCTTTGCAGGTAACCCACCTTGCTGATTGCCGGGTCAAACACCAGGATTCCTGGCGGTGGCGGCGGGCTTGTTGGCACGGGGGTCGGCTGCACGCCGGTGCCAACGGTGGTGTCCTCAGTGTCAGTATTGGTGCCGGGGTTGGGGTCGGGCGTGCTGGATGTGACCGACACGGTATTCGTGATGGTGCCGGTTGTGGCCGGGTCCACGGTCACGGTGACGGTGTAGGAGGCGGAGCTGCCCGCCGCGATCGTGCCCAGCGAGCAGGTCGGGACGCCGGCCGGATCTTCGGCGCAGCCGGCGGTGGAGACGAAGGTGACGCCGGCCGGGAGCGTGTCGGTCGCCACGACATCGTCCGCGTCAGCCGGCCCGGCGTTGGTGACGGTGATGGTGTAGGTCAGCGTGCCGCCGGGTTGGACCGGGTCGGGGTTATCCGACTTGGTGACTCTGAGTTCGGCGGTGCCTGGCGGGGCGACGGTGGTGTCCTCCGTATCGGTGTTGTTGCTGGTATCCGGGTCGGGCGTGTTGGATGTGACCGACGCAGTATTCGTGACCACACCGGACGTAGCCGCATCCGCGGTCACCGTGATAGTGTAGGAGGCGGAGCCGCCCGCCGCGATCGTGCCCAGCGAGCAGGTCGGGACGCCGGCCGGATCTTCGGCGCAGCCGGAGGTGGAGGCGAAGGTGACGCCCGCCGGGAGCGTATCGGTCACCACGACGTCGGTCGCGCTGGACGGTCCGGCGTTGTTGACGGTGACGGTGTAGGTCAGCGTGTCGCCGGGCAGGACCGGATCGGGATTATCCGACTTGGTGATGCTGAGATCGGCAGAGGTGCCAACGAAGGTGTCTTCAGTGTCGGTGTTGTTATTGGGATTGGGGTCAGGCGTGCTGGACGAGACCGACGCAGTATTCGTGATGGTACCGGCTGTGGCCGGGTCCACGGACACCGTGATGGTGTAGGAGGCGGAGCTGCCCGCCGCGATCGTGCCCAGCGAGCAGGCCGGGACGCCAGCCGGATCTTCAGCGCAGCCAGAGGTGGAGCTGAAGGTGACGCCGGCCGGGAGCGTGTCAGTCACCACAACGTCGGCTGCGTCAGCCTGTCCGGCGTTGCTGACGGTGACGGTGTAGGTCAGCGTGTCGCCGGGCAGGACCGGGTCGGGGTTATCCGACTTGACGATGCTGAGGTCAGCGGTGCCCGACGGAGTGACGGTGGTGTCCTCCGTATCGGTGTTGTTGCGGGCATTCGGATCAGGTGTGTTAGACGTGACGGATACGGAGTTCGTAATCACACCGGACGTAGCCGCGTCCACAGTCACCGTGACGGTGTAGGAGGCGGAGTCGCCCGCCGCGATCGTGCCCAGCGAGCAGGTCGGGACGCCGGCCGGATCTTCGGCGCAGCCGGAAGTGGAGTCAAAGGTGACGCCGGCCGGGAGTGTATCGGTCACCACGACGTCGGTGGCATCGGATGGCCCGGCGTTGTTGACGGTGACGGTGTAGGTCAGTGTGTCGCCAGGCAGGACCGGGTCGGGATTATCCGACTTGGTGATGCTGAGATCGGCGGAGGCGGTGACGGTCAGCGTCGCGTCTGTGCCGGTCGGGTTCGTCACGGGATTGTCGGAGGGATCGCGCGCGTCCACGGCATTAGCCGGAATGTCGTTGAGGTACGTCCCGGCTGCTGCGGCCGTGACAACGGCCGTGATCTGGCAGGCCTGGTTGGCGGAGAGACTCCCGTTGACAAGAGCTATGCTATCGCCGCCCGCCGTCGCGTTCACTGTGCCGCTGCCGCATGTGGTGCTGGTGGTCACCGGGCTGGCGATTGTGACGCCGGCCGGGAGCGTATCGGTCAGGTTCACGCTGGTGATGGCGAAGCCGTTGGTGTTGATGATCTGGATGGTGACCGTGCTGGTGCCGTCGACCGGGATTGTGTCCGGCGTGAAGGCCTTGGCCACGCCCAGGCCGGGGGTATACGTCAGCGAGGCAGAGGCGGCCTGAGCGTTAGTCGCGCCAGATTTCGAGGTGACGCCCCCCGCCGGTATCGTGTTTGTCAGGTTGCCGCTCACTGTGGACGTGACCTGTATGGCGATGCGGCAGGTGCTGTTGGCCGCGATATCCAGCCCGGAGAAGCTGAAGCTGGTCGAGCCGGGAGTCGTGCCCGTTGATGACCAGGTTGTGCCGCAGCCGGTCAGGGTCAGGTTAGCCGGCAGGAAGACTTGCATCCCCGCCGGGAGATTATCCACAAACTGGGCGTCTTCGATCGCCACCCCCTGCGGGTTCTCGATCTCCACCGTGAGCACGGACGATTGCCCGCCCGTCACGAGCAGCGGATTGAACGACTTGTTCACATTGAGAACCAGCGGCAGGAAGTTCAGGTTGGCGCTGGCTGCCGCCCGGTTGTTGATGCCCTGCGCCGAGGTCACCTGGCCCGCATTGATCCTGTTGGTCGCCGCGCCGCTGGTATAAGCGCCATTGTGATTCTGGGGTTCGACATCGACTGCGATAGTACAGATGCCTTCCGTGCCCCCGACCTGGGACTGAATCTGCCCGCCGGTCAGGGTGATCGTCGTGGCGCCCGCCGTCGCCCCCACGGTGCCTGTGCCACAGGTCGTCGATGCGTTGGGAGGGTTGGCGATTCGCAGCCGGCGATTGTCAGAGTTCGGCAGATTATCGGTCAGGGCGAGACTGGTTAGCTCCTGTGACGAGTAATTGCGAATGGTGATGATAAGGGTCGAGCGTCCGGTCGGCGAAATCGTCGCCGGGTTGAACTGCTTGGCGACCGTCAGCCCGGTCACGCTCAGGTCCCTGGAGATCGCCGTTGTATTCTGGGCCGGCACGCCGCCCGCGAATTGGCCGGTGACCGCGCCAATCGGGAGGCTGTTAGTCAGATTCCCGCTGGCATTCGGTGCCGTGACGCTGACCGAGACCTGGCAGTTGCCTCCGGCGGCGATCGTCGCCCCGGAGAGGGCGACAGTCCCGCTCCCGGGCGCGGCGGACACGGTTCCCGCCCCGCAGCCGGTCGTCGTCAGGTTGTTGGGCGTGGCGACGATCATCCCGGCCGGCAGGGTGTCGGTATAAGCGACATTCGACAGCCCCGCCCCGGCCGGGGCGTTGATCCGGATGGTCATGGTTGACGTGCCGTTGCTGTTGATGGAAGTCGGGGCGAATGACTTGCTCCCGCTGATGCTGGCGTTCACGTTCAGGGCAGCCTGAAAGGCCGCCGCGTTCTGAACCGGGGTGCCGCCCGCTGACGCGGTGATGCTGCCCGCCGCCATGAGATTGGTGTACGCGCCGGGCGAGTTGGAGACCACATTGACCTGCACGGTGCAGGACTGAGGATATGACGTTCCGGTGATGCTGCCGCCGGTCAGGCTGATCGTGCCAGATCCCGCCGCGGCTGTCACAGTGCCGCCGCAAGAGTTGTTCACATTGGGATTGGCGGCAACTACCACGCCGGCTGGCAGGGCGTCGGTGAAGGCGATACTGCTCAGCGCCTCAGTGGGCGCCTGAATCGTGATCGTAAGCCGTGATGTCTGCCCGACCTGCACGGGTGTCGGATTGAAGGTCTTGCTGCCGATAGGCGCGCCGGTACCGCCGCCGCCGGTGGATACGACCTGTAGCCTGGCTGAAGTGGGGTTATGCAGCACCGGCGTGCCGCCGATGGTCGCGGCATTGGCCGGGATGTCGTTAACATACCCGTCTACATTGATCGTGCTGGATGTCACATCAATCTCGATATAGCACGAGCCAGAAGCCGGGATGGTCAGCCCGTTTGCGGTGATGGAGCTGGCCGTCGAGGTTACCGTCCCGGCCGGGCAGGTCGTGGCAGGGTTGGCCGGAGAAGCGATGCTGATCCCCGCCGGCATGGCATCGGTCAGGCTCAACCCGACGAGGTCAACTATGCCCGGATTGGTGAACAGAATGCGCAGCCGGCTTGTCCCGCCGACCTGGATAGCCGATGGGGTGAACGATTTACCGAGCGTCAACCCGTTGAAGGCGATGCTGGCGCTGGCCGAGCCGCTGGACGCGAAGCCGTTCCCGGATGACACGTTGCCCGGCGGAATCTCATTGACATAGACGTTCGCCACCGTTGAAGTCACATTGACTCTCACGGTGCAGGTGGTGCCCGCGGACACCGAGCCAGTAATCGGGAGGCTGGTATCGCCCGGATTTGCCGCCAGCGTGAGGCCGGGGCAGGAGGAGCTGATACCTGCCGGATTGGCTACTGTAATACCGGCTGGCAGGTTATCGGTAATGCTGACGCCGGTGGCTGGCACAACCGGGTTAGGATTGGCCACCGTGATGGTCAGGACGCTTGTCTCGCCGATCATAACCGGTGTCGGCGCAAAGTTCTTGGTGATATTCAGGACATTGGCCTGTACCGAATAATTGATGTAGGCGTCCTGGTTAGTCACCCCCTGATTACTGGTCACGCTGCCCGCCGGGATTGTGTTGGTGTAGGACCCGGTGGCTGTCTGCGTTACCGTCAGCGTCACATCGCATTGCTGGCGCGGCGCGATGGTCGCCCCGGAGATAGCGACCTGCGTCGCCCCCGGCGTGGCGATCACGGTCGGCGACCCGCAGTTCGAAGTCGCCACACCGGGCGTTGTATAAATCGAGAGCTCGGGCGGGAAGTCATCCGTCAGCGCGACGTTGGTCAGCGTCACCGTATTATCGTTGTTTGTGATGCGGAGCGTCAGACGTGAAGTGGCGCCGGAATAGAACGTGTTGGGGTTCATCAGCTTCACCAGCGAAAGCTGGGCGATGTTCCGCACGGTCAGGGTGGCGCTGGCCGGCGTCGTGTTCGTCTCTGTGATGCCGCCAGGGAGCGAACCGGTCAGGTTGCCGGCGGGGATGGTGTTGATCAGGTTGCCCTGCACCGTGGTCGTGATCTCGATCGTCATCGCGCACATGCCTGGCGTTGCGCCGACCTGGCCGGGTATCGTCCCGCCGGACAGGGAGAAGGAGCCTCCTCCCGCGACCGCGGTGACGCTCCCGCCGCAGGTGTTAGTAACGGCCAGAGGGTCAGCGATGAACATCCCGGCTGGCAGGGTGTCGCTGAAGGTGACGTTGGTCATTTCCTGCCCCGGATTCGGGTTGAAGAGCTGGACAGTAATGGTTGATTTTTCGCCGGGGTTGATAGTCGTTGGGGAGAAGCTCTTGTTCAATTCTGGTGCGAGCGCATAAGCACGCCCGTCGGGCTGGAACAGCCCCACCATGACAATGATCAGGACAAGGGTTAATCGGATAAATCTGTGTCTGGCAGCCATGTCTCCCTCCTCATACGGTTGAGAACGAACGATAATCCGGTAGATAGTGTGTAAAACTTCCTGACGAGCGACGAGTCTATTCAGGTGTGGATGGCCGTGGTGCTGCGCACAAGCTCCGGCTGTGCCCCCCTGCAGCCAGCCCCCCTGTGTTCGCTTCCAGAGTCCAGCTTTCAGGCAAGCATGAATGTCCGGAGGCGATCGCTTACGGTATTCTCGACAGATTACATCTTAATTTACATAAAGGAGGCTAATCTTGATTTGTTCCGACTATAGCAAACAGGTGTTAAAAGCGCAAGCGTTAGAAAAACGCAACTTTGGGTTAACCCTTGCATCATTGTAGTACAAATTGCAAAAAGGGGCGGGCTATGATACTGGTGGGCGCTGCTCCACTCTGGTTGCATCTACAGAGCGGAATTCTTTACCTGTTAGCAACGCTGAGATCGCGCGCCATTCCGGGCGCCGAATCATCCGAACGCGATGTCCCGGTTCAAAGGTAACCGCCAGCGCCGTCTGAATTTCCACTCGCTTCGATATACCTATCGCTGGAGCCGCCCGCCGGGGAGATCGCTGGTCAGGCCGCCTCCGGACAGGGTACTATTGGGGCGGCAGCGAACAGCGCACGGCCCGCGCCAGGAGGGGAGGATATGACCAGAGGGACATTCACCCACGCGGAAATTCTGAGCCAGCCGGATGTCTGGGCTGATGCGCTGGCGGTTTTTCGCGCTCATGAAGCTGCCCTCGGCGCGCTCTGGAGCCAGGGCGGCTTTGAGCAGGTGTTCCTGACCGGATGCGGCTCGACCTGTTACGCCGCGCTGGTCGGTGCGACGCTGATCCAGGAGCAGACAGGTATCCCGGCCCGGGCGTTCCCGGCGTCGGATCTGATGCTTTTCCCCCGGGTGCATTTTTCGCCACAGCGCAGGACCCTGCTCATCACTGTTTCCCGGTCGGGGACCACCCGCGAGACTGTGGAGGCCGCCCGCCTGTTCAGGGCACATGCTCAGGGGATGTCGCTGGCGGTCACCTGCCACAGCGACAGCCCACTGGCGGAGGAAGCTGACCTGGCCCTGGCGGTCGATTCGGCGCGGGAAGAAAGCCGGGCGCAGACGCGATCATTCAGCAGCATGACGCTCCTGCTTCAGGCGCTGGCGCTGACCTTCGCCGGGCGGGATGCCGCGGCCCTGCTGGCCGGGCTTCCGCCGCTGGCCGCACGGCTGCTGGCCGAATACACGCCGCTGGCGCAGCGTCTGGGGGGCGACCTGTCGATTGAGCAGTTTATGTTCCTGGGGTCGGGGGCGCTTTACGGGCTGGCCTGTGAGGCCATGCTCAAGGCGCTGGAAACCACGCTCCTGCCGGCCATGGCCTTTCATACTCTGGAATATCTGCACGGCCCGCGCTATGTTGTCACTCCGCGGACGATGGTCGTCCTGCTGCTCTCCGAGGCGCTCCAGCAGGAGGAAATCAGGGCGGCGCAGGACGCGCGTGAGCGGGGCGCCCGGCTCCTGATCGTCAGCGAAGCGGGGGGGCTGGCCGCCGACCGGACTGACGAAATCCGGCTGGCGTCGGGGCTGCCAATGGAAGCGCGGGCTATCCTGACCCTCCCGGTCCTCCAGTTATTCATCTACCATCAGGCTATGGCGCGGGGGCGCAACCCGGACCGGCCGGGCCAGTAGAGCCGCCGCTGCCAGCGGAGGGAGAGGACATGTCCAGGACACGAGTCGCGCTGGGGATCGATATTGGCGGCACGAATACCAAACTGGGGCTTGTTGATGTGCGCGGCGCGGTGTCATCGTTCCAGCGCATCCCGACGGATGCGCGCGGCACCGACCCCGGCCCTTTCCTTGATCGCCTGTTCCGCTGCCTTGACGCTGTGCTGGCATCCGCGCCGGATGTTGCCGGCATCGGTGTGTCCATGCACGGCGAGGTGGATCGGGAGCGCCGCGGGCCGATCATCGCCGGCAATACGCCCGCCCTGCGCAACTTCGATATGCGCGGCGCGCTGGAAGGGCGCTACGGGCTGCCGGTTGACCTCTACAACGATCTCATCGCGCACAGCCTGGGGGAGTTCTACTTCGGGACCGGGCGCGGCGTGGGGCGCTTCATGTGTCTGGCGATCGGCACCGGCCTGGGGGCGGGAGTGATTGTAGATGGTAAGCCGCTGATCATTGACGGCGGCAATTCCGGCAACACCGGCCTGATCATCCTCGACCCGCGCGGCCTCCCGGACAGCAACGGGATAACCGGGTCGGCGGAGGGATTGTGCGGCGTGCCGGGTATCGAGCGGCTGGCCGCGGCGCGTTACGGGCGGGCCGTCCCGGCCCATGACGTGATCGCCGCGGCGCGCGCCGGGGGCGACCCGATCGCGGCTGAGATCATCGCCCAGATCGGGACCTATCTGGGGCAGACTCTGGCCTCGCTCAGCGTAATCTTCTACCCCCACCGGATCGCTCTGACCGGCGGCACGGCGGCGGCGGGCGAGGCGCTACTGGCCGCCTGCCGCGCCGAGTTCAGCCGGCTTGTTGGCCCGTTCTTTGAAGATATCGCCCGCAACACGCGCGGACACTTTCGCGAAGTGGAGATTGTGCTGGGCGGGCAGGGCAGCGAGACGGCCCTCCTCGGCGCTGTGATCGATCTGCTGGGTATCGAGACGCCCGCGCCGGGGGATAGCGCGACCTGAGGCGCTAGACGGCGAGCACGTCAACTCCCAGCGCGCGGATGCTGGCCAGAATCTCCGGATCGGCCTCCTGATTGGTGATCAGATGGGTGATGCGGTCGATAGGAGCCACGAAGGCGGACGCGGTCTTGCCCAGCTTGGTGCAGTCCGCCACCAGGATGACCTCTGAGGCCATGTGTAGAATCGCCCGGTCCATCATGACTTCGGGCAGGTAGTCGTTGGTCAGGCCATCTTTGATGCTGATGGCGCGCATCCCGATAATCACCTTGTCCAGCCGCACTTCTCGCAATGATACTTCAGTGATATGCCCGATCATGGACATCTCCGACGGGCGCAGCAGGCCGCCCAGGACAATCACGGTGATATCGTCGGTGGTTGCTATCTCCGAAGCTACGGGGATCGAATTGGTGACCACCGTCAGGCCCTTGCGATCGACGAGCCGCTGCGCGATATACATCGTCGTTGAGCCGGAACCGAGGAAGATAGTTTCGTCATTGTTAATCAGCCTGGCGGCGGCGTGCGCGATCCGCTGTTTGTAAGGGCGGTTTTCCTGCATGCGCTGGATGACTGACGGCTCTGGCGGACTTTCAACGCGGTAGACGGCCCCGCCATGCGCTCGCCGCACCAGCCCGCGCCCGGCCAGCTCGTTCAAATCGCGGCGGATTGTGATCTCGCTCACGCCGAAGAGGCTGCTCAGCTCAGGGACGGTCACCTTCCCCCGTTCGCGCAGAGTCTCCAGCGTGATCCGGATTCGCTCTTCTTTAAGAAAGGCTGTCATAGGCCCTCATCGACTGGCGCTAATGCCAGCAGCGGTGTTTCGCAGGATGCGCGGTTACCCGGCGCAGTCTCCGGTCTGCTGATAATCTACGTACCAGGTCTCGGTGAAGGTGCGGGGCGTATAAAAGTCGGTCCATGGACGGGCTGTCTGGTCGGCGATCGCGATCAGCCGCTGGAGCCGCTCGGTCGCCCTGCCGGCGAGAAACTTCTGACGTTCCGGCGCAGCCATGGTCACACATTCCTTCCAGATAGCCCGCCCGCCGATGAATCCGCTGGCCCCCTGCTGGCAGGCCACGCGAACCTGCTCCTCGAAAACTTCGAAATCAACGCCCGCGCTCAGCAAGGCCCAGGGGACGGCGCTGGCCGCGCTCACAGCGGCGCACGCCTCCGCCCAGTCGCCGGGATCGGTGTTGAAGTGCGCGTCAACCGGGAATTCCAGCTTCAGTACGTCAGCGCCCAGCCGGCTCAGCCGCGCAGCCGTCTCCCGCACCAGGCGCGGGCGTTGCGCGGCGAAAGCGGCGCTGGAGCGCGGGACAGCGGCATCCATACTGTAGGAGAGCGGTTCCAGGAACAGCGGTATATCCTGTCGGTGGCATTCCGCGGCCACGCTGCGCACCAGGGCATCCATTTCGTCGGCGAGCGCCCCGGAATCGGGATGGTAATAGATGAGCAGTTTGACCGCCACCGCGCCAACGCTCTTCACTTTGGCAACGGTCCAGTCGGGATCAAATTCCGTGCGCCGATACGTATCATCGCCACTGTAGCCGCTCTCTTCCAGCGCCATGATCAGGCCGCAGTGCCCGGACATGTGCATGGCGGCATCCAGCCCGTAGGTCGCATCGAGCAGCACGGCGCTGGCGTAAGGGGAGAGTGCGACGGCTGTTTCGCGTTTGATAGCGGCGGCATCCTGAAAGGTGGACCCGGCGGGGAGAAGACGGCGGTAATTGTTGCGCTGATCGAAGGCCAGGATGGCGAAGGCATGGCTGGATGTGCTGGCCGCCTTGATGCCTCGAAACCGGCCCGGTTCCAGGGGAATTGTCATGGCGTTACCTCCGACTGTGTTCATGCTTCAGTATAGGGCAGTTTGATTGTTTCTGCAATTCTTTGACCATTTGTGACTTTTTGCTACAATAAGAATAGCGTTTCAATCGCCGGCGGTTTCTCGCCAGGACAGCCGCCTTCATCACTGACTGGCGGGGGGGTACGCCTCTCGGTTTGCAGAAAGGTGGGAGGGGGATGCGCATCAAGACGATGATCGAGCGCATAATCGACCTGCGCGAGAAGCGTCAGCTTCAGATATGCCTGCTGGCTGTTTGCCCTAACTCCGAGGCTGTGCTGGAGGCAGCGGTGCGCGTCGCTGCCGATAACGCCAGCCCGATGCTCTTTGCTGCGACGCTCAACCAGGTGGACCTCGACGGCGGCTACACTGGCTGGACGCCCGCCGAGTTCGTCGGCAAGCTGGACAAATTCGCCGCCCAGTATCACGCCGATCGCGCCATGCTGTTCCCCTGCCTCGATCACGGCGGCCCCTGGCTCAAAGACCTTCACACCCTCCAGCGCCTGTCATTTGAGGAGACCTTCAGCGCGGTGAAGCGATCCATCACGGCCATGCTTGAGGCTGGCTATCAGCTTCTGCACATCGACCCCACTGTTGACCGCACTATAGACGGCCCGCTGCCGGTCGCGCTGGTGGTGGAGCGCAGTCTGGACCTGATCGAGCACGCCGAGGCAGAGCGCATCCGCCTGGGCCTGCCGCCGATCTCCTATGAAGTGGGCACCGAGGAAGTCCACGGCGGGCTAGTTGACCTGAGCAACTTCCGGGAGTTTTTGCGGCAGCTCTACGCCGGTCTTGCGGCCCGTCATCTGGAGGACGCGGCGCCCGCGTTTGTGGTGGCGCAGGTGGGCACCGACCTGCATACCACTTTCTTCGATCGTAACGCGGCGGAGCATCTGTACCCCCTTGTCGCGCCGTACAGGGCGCTGGTTAAGGGACATTACTCCGACTGGGTCGATAACCCCGGCGACTACAGCGCGGCCGGGATGGGCGGAGCCAATGTCGGCCCCGAATTCACCGCCGCCGAGTTTGAGGCGCTCCAGGCGCTGACCCGCCGCGAAGCCGATCTGGTTCGGCTCGATCCGGCGGCCATATCCCCGTCCCGTTTCTTCGATCACCTGACCGGGGCAGTTGACGCCTCCAACCGCTGGCAGAAGTGGCTCCAACCGGAAGAGCAGGGGTTAGCCCTGCGCGAGCTATCCCCCGCCCGGCAGGAGTGGATGCTCAAGACCGGTGCGCGCTATGTCTGGACCGCGCCGGAGGTGGTCGCCGCCCGCGCCCGCCTCTACGACAATTTGCGCCCGATTATGGCCGATCCACATCGTTACGTGGTGGAGTGGATCGCCGCGGCTATCGACCGTTATGTGGTGGCGTTCCATCTGTTCAACACGATCGATCTCTTCAGGGAGTGACGGCCGGCTCTCTGCCAGGTGGGATTTGTGACTGTCCCGCGGAAAACCGGTTGACGCCCGGCGAAATTTCCCTTAGGATAGTCATATACAATCATAAACAATCACATATGTTCACCTTGTCGGCGCTGAATCTCTTTCCATAGGGGGGACTTGATTTGATGGATAGTCGTGGCAAACACACATTGGCCGAGATTCTGAGCCAGCCTCAGATCTGGCCTGACGCCCTGGCCGCAGCCGGGGCGAAAGCGGATACCCTCACCCGTTTCTGGCAGGAACAGCGTTTTGCCCAGGTCATCTTCACCGGCTGCGGTTCCACGTTTTATCTCGCCCATCTGGGGGCCGTCCTCCTGCAAAGCCAGGCCGGCATCCCCGCCCGCGCTTTTCCAGGCTCAGAACTCACCCTCTTCCCCGAATCCTGTTTCGATGCCAGTGCCAACACCCTGCTGATCGCCGTTTCCCGTTCCGGTGAAACTACAGAGACGATCGCCGCTGTCGATCTGTTCCGCCGGCGCTATAAGGGCAAGGTGCTGGTTGTGACCAACACCAGCGAGAGCCGGCTGGCCCGGGCCGCTGACGAAGTGGTCGCTATCGATTCGGCGCGCGAACAGAGCGTGGCCCAGACTCGCTCCTTTAGCAGCATGGCGATCGTCGTGCAGGCGCTGGCTGGCCTGTTCGCCGGGCGGCCCCACGATCTATCGGAGCTGCCGGCAGTCGCCGGGCGTCTGCTGCGCGATTACGGGCCGCTGGCCCAGAAGCTGGGCGAAGACCCGCGCATCGAACGCTTTTTCTTCCTGGGGTCAAACGCCCTGTACGGCCTGGCCTGCGAGGCGATGCTCAAGATGAAGGAGATGTCGCTTTCGTACAGCGAAGCCTACCATATGCTGGAGTTCCGGCACGGCCCGATGTCCATGGTCAACGAGCGCACGCTGGTGACCGGGCTGCTCTCGGATTCGGCCTATCCCCATGAAGCTGCCGTCCTGCGCGAAATGAGCGAGCGCGGCGCGCGGGTTCTGGCGATCGCCGAGGAGCCGGACTCGCAGTTGGCCGCTTTCAGTGAAACGGTCGCGCTGCGAACCGGGCTGCCGCTTTACGCCCGCCTGATCGCTTATCTTCCTGCCCTGCAGCTAATGGCATATTACCGGGCCATCTTCAACTCTCAGGACCCTGATCAACCGGCGAATCTGCACGCCGTGATTACGCTCGATCCACAGTCGTTTTAGGCAGCTCAACGATCCCACAAAGCCGACTTTGCGGCGACCCCCGCTGTCCAATCGAAGAAGGGAGGACTTGATCGATAAGCTAACCTTCGTTTCGCCCCTTGCACCCACCGAAGTTCGTTGTGCTGAATAAAGGAGCCAAAGAATGTTCAAAACGCAAAAACTGGTCAGCTTCGCCCTACTTCTGGTGCTCGTAGCCGTGACGCTGGGACCTGTGGCCGCTCAGGATAAGCCGGTTGAGCTGGTATTCTGGTCCATGTGGAATGAGAGTGAGGGCCAGGCCCTGGTCATTCAGCAGTGGATTGATGAGTTTGAGGCGGCGCATCCCAATGTCACGATCAATGCTGTCTGGAATGGCCGCCAGAATCAGACTCTGGTCCGCACAGCGCTGGCTGGTGGCACGGTTATCGACATCGTCGATCAGGATGCCGATCAGATCGCTGGCGGCCTGATGCAGGAGGGCTTCGGCCTGCCGCTGAATGCTTACCTGGATATGCCCGCCCTGGACGAAGATGTGCCGCTCCGGGACGTATTCCTGCCCGGCACGCTGGAGCTGTTCGCCATGGATGGCGAAACCTACCTGCTGCCTTACATCTACAATACGGTCCAGTTCTGGTATGACAAGCGCGTCTTTGAGGAAGTCGGTATCGAAGTGCCCCTGACCTGGGACGAATTCCTGGCCAACAACGACAAGCTGCGCGAAGCTGGCTATGCCCCGATCGCGGCGGAAGGCAATGAGCCGGGTTACTCCACCTTCTACCTGGCCAATATGATCGCCCGGCTGAAAGGCCCCGGCTTCCTGCTGCAGACAGTGGAAGATCATACCGGCGAGATGTGGCGCGATCCGGCCTATCTGGAAAGCTCGCGGATGCTGCGCGAGCTGTGGGACCGCGGCGATATCCCCGCTGTGACGGTCGGCTATGTGTGGCCGCAGGGCCAGAATACGCTGGCGTTCGGCCAGGCCGCTCAGTCGCTGGTCGGGTCCTGGCTGCCGATTGAGCTATCCCTGCAAGTCGATCCGGGGTGGGTATGGGGTGGATTTAACTTCCCGGCGGTAGAGGGTGGCGAAGGGTCGGTCGCCGATACTCAGGCCCTGCTGCTGGCCTTTATGATCGTCAAAGATACCGCCCATCCTGATGAAGCTGCCGAATTCCTGCGCTTCATCATGACCAAAGAAAATCAGCAGTTGATGGCTGATCAGGCGCTTGTCGGGGTAACTCGTATCGGCGTGCCGTGGTCGGAGGCGATTACCGACGCCGAAGAGGCAGCCATGAATGCGGAGTCGGTGTTCCCGGATGTGGACGGGGTATACGCCAGATATCCAGAGTTCCTGACCACCGTCCTGTGGATTAACTACGCCGATCTATGGCAGGGCAAGATCACCCCTGAAGAATTCAGCGAGCATATGGCGACCCAGTCTGCCGAGTACTGGGCCTCTCAGGAGTAGGCATTTCTCGTTTCTCACGCCAATATGCATGTGGGGGCAAGGCGCCTTGCCCCCACAAATCCCGACCAGTGGGGGGCATATGAGAATTTCCAAACAACTGATTGCGCTTTTTTTGTTGCCCGCCAGCGCCCTCTATTTCTTCTTCTTCCTGGTCCCTACATTCAGCGCCTTCCGCTACAGTCTGTACGACTGGCGCGGCTTCGGCACTGATATGAACTTCGTCGGCATCCAGAATTATGTCGAGCTGTTCTCGGACCGGCTGTTCTGGCTCAGTATGGGCAACACTGTCACGATTCTACTGGCGGGCGGGGTCATAATATTTGGCCTGGCCTTCGTCATGACGATGATGATTTCGTCAGGCATCCGGGGGCGCAAGCTCTTCCGCGCCATCATCTTCCTCCCGAACGTCATCGCCATCATCGCCCTGACCACTCTGTGGGGGTATATCTACACTCCGCAGTTCGGGTTGTTGGGCGCGTTCCTCGGCAAGATCGGCCTCACCCAGTGGGCCGCATTCCCCTGGCTGGGACCAGATACGATCTTCTGGTCGATGCTGGTGGCCATCATCTGGATCGAGGTCGGTTTCTACCTGGTGCTGCTGTTGGCCGGGGTGGATAAGATACCCGAAGACTTCTATGAGGCGGCGCGTCTGGATGGCGCCAGCCAGTTCCAGATGTTCCGCAAGATCACGATCCCCCTGTTGTGGGATGTGCTCACTATCGGGATGGTGCTGTGGAGCATCCATGCCATCAAGATCTTCGAGTTCCCCTTCTCGTTCACCGGCCTTGAGCCTAATGTCAACTCTTATACCGCCGCAGTATATATGTATATCCTGGGCTTCGGCCAGCGGCAGCCGATCTATCGGCTGGGATATTCCACCGCTATCGGCGTCATGCTGCTGCTCGTTGTCATCCTGGTCGTGCTGGTGCTGCGCCGGCTCATGCGTCGTGAACAACTTCAGTACTAGATCGCGGAGACATGGCAGGAGGTTCACATGATAGAACAAGCCGTGGATGTCAGGCAGAGCGCCAGGCCCCGCCGTCGCGCCCGCGACCGGCGCTGGATCAGGCAACTGCCGGCATATATCTTCCTGGGCGCATGGTCGCTGTTCACACTTGTTACCATCGGCTGGGTCGCGCTGGCCTCGCTGAAGTCCAACCGGGAAGTCTTCCGCGAACCCTGGAATTTGCCCACCCAACTGCAATTTGAGAATTACCAGCGCGCCTGGGACAGCGCCAAGCTGGGCGAAAACTTCATGAACAGCGTGATCATCGTCGGGATCGCGGTGCTGCTGATTCTGGCGATTTCGGCCCCGGCAGCGTATGTCCTGGCCAGGGCGAAATTCAGGGGCAGAAACCTGCTCACCGTAATTTACATCGCCGGCATCGGCATCCCGTTCCCTCTGCTGTTCATCCCTCTCTTCGCCATGCTGGCCGGGATGAACCTCACCAATTCCAGGGAGGGGCTGATCCTCGTCTATATCAGCCTGTCGATCCCGTTTACGGTGTTTATCCTGACCGGGTTCTTCTCCACGTTGCCGGCCGACCTGGAAGATTCCGCCGTGATTGACGGGTGTAACGACTTTCAGGTGTTCCGGCACGTGATGCTGCCGCTGGCCTCCCCTGGCATCCTGACCGCCGCCATCTTCAACTTCATCGGCCTGTGGAATGAGTTTCAGCTTGCCCTGATCTTCATCCAGGACCCGGTGCAGCGGCCGCTCTCGCTGGGCCTGTACTCGCTCAAGAATTCGATGACCTATACCGGCGACTGGGCGGGGTTGTTCGCTGGCGTGGTGCTGGTCATGGCGCCCACCATCCTGCTCTTCATCCTCCTGTCGGAGCGCATGATCTCCGGCATCACGATGGGATCGGTGAAGTAAGCGAGGTCCCGAAAGGAGGGAATTAACCCATGCGCACAGTTATTGTCGGCGGCCGGCTGCTGACTCCGTCGGTCGCTCTGCCCGATCACAGCCTGATTCTGGATGGCGGGAAGATTGCTTCCATCACGGCGGGCCGGCCGGCTGCAGTCGCCGGCGATCGGGTTATTGATGCCGCCGGGTTGTGGGTCGTGCCCGGCTTCATCGACGTGCATGTGCACGGCGGCGACGGATTCGACTCGATGGATGGCACACCAGAAGCGGTGTGGGGTATGGCGCGTTTCTTCGCCCGGCACGGCGTCACCTCTTACTATGTGACGACGACCAGCGCCCCGCCGGGGAGCATCCTCAAAGCGATTGAGACGGTCATGACGACGACCCGGCCCGACGACGGTGCGCAGCATCTCGGCGTCCATGTGGAAGGCCCGTACCTCAATCCGGCTCATTGCGGCGCTCAGCAGGTTGAGGAGATGCGCGACCCTGATCCGGAGGAATACCACAACTGGCTGGAAAGCCGGGTGGTGCGCCTGATCACGATTGCGCCGGAGCGGGCGGGATCGATGGCGCTGATCGAAGAAGCCACCCGCGAAGGGGTCGAGTTTGCAGTCGGGCACAGTGGAGCCAGCTACGAGATCATGCGGGAGGCGGCCAACCGGGGGCTGCGCCAGGCCACCCATACTTATAACGGGATGCTGGGGCTGCATCACCGCGAACCGGGGACCCTGGGCGCGGTCATGACCGATGATCGGCTGTACGCGCAGGTGATCTGCGATGGCATCCATGTGCATCCGGCGATGGTCAGACTCCTGATCCGCGCCAAAGGTGTGGGGCGGGTGATCCTGATCACGGACTCAATCCGCGCCGCCGGGCTGCCGGATGGCGAATACGATCTCGGCGACGGCCAGATAGCCACCGTGCGCGACGGCATCGTGCGCATCCCCAGCGGCAGCCTGGCCGGCAGCACCCTGACCATGGATGCCGCTGTGCGGAATACCATTGACTTCACCGGCATGTCGCTTCAGGAAGTGCTGCCGATGGCGACCACTACCCCCGCCGAGTCGATGGGGCTGAGCGGCAGGAAGGGAGTGCTGGCGGTTGGCGCGGACGCCGATATCACGCTGCTGGACGCCAATCTCCACGTCCATACAACTATTGTTGCCGGGCGCGTCGTCTATCAGGCCAGCTAGCTGGCTTGCTTTTCTCAGGAGTGATGCTCATGTCGTCGTTTGTAGATCAGTACGCGGAGCAGGTTGCCAGCCTGGTGCGCCGGATTGCCGAGGAGGAGAAGGAAAACCTCCACCGGGCTGCCCTGCTCCTGGCCGATGCCATTGCCGGGGATGCGCGCCTGTTCGCCTTCGGCTGTACCCACTCGTCAACAACCCTCCAGGATATCCTGATCCGGGCCGGCGGGCTGATGCTGATCAACCCCATCTTTGCGCCCGGCCTGGAAGCTCTGGATACCCACCCGGTCAGCCTGTCCTCAACGCTGGAGCGGCTGGAAGGGTATGCCAAAGGCATTTTGGATCACACGCCGATCCGGGCCGGCGATGTGCTGATTCTGGTGTCGGTCTCCGGGCGGAACGCCGTCCCGGTCGAGATGGCGATGGAGGCTAAAGCGCGGGGGATCAAGGTCATCGCGGTGACCGGGCTGGCCTATACGCGGGCGGTCGAATCGCGCCATTCCTCTGGCAAGAAGATGTTCGAGTTCGCCGATGTGGTGCTGGATAACAAAGCGGAGAAGGGCGACGCCATCCTGGAGGCGGAAGGTGTGCCCCAGAAGTTTTGCCCCGTATCCGGGATCACCAGCCCGGCTATCCTGCAGATGATGGTGGCGGCGACAATCGAGGAGCTGCTCTCCCGCGGCATCACGCCGCCGGTGTTTCTGGCGGCCAATGTTGAGGGCGGCGACGCCTACAACGCCCGGCTGCTGGCCCAGTATCGGGACCGCATTTTCTACCAGTACGGGTGGTGAGACGCCATGCAGAAGCAGCTTTCGCTCGCGCTGGGCATCGACATCGGCGGGTCTAATACCAAGCTGGGGCTTGTGAGTGTGCGCGGGGAGCTTTCGGCAGTCCGCCGGATGCCGACCGACGCGCGCGGGGATGATCCGGCGCCTTTCATCAACCGGCTTCTGCCGCTCATCGATGAGGCGATGGCTGAGGCGGCCCGGCCTGTCGAAGGCATCGGCGTTTCCATGCACGGGGCCATAGACGACGAGCGGCGCGGCCCGATTGCCTGCAACAACACCCCGGCCCTGCGCGGCTTCGATATGCGGGGGATGCTGGAAGGGCGCTACGGGCTGCCGGTCGTGATCAACAACGATCTGACGGCGCACTCGCTGGGCGAATACCGCTTTGGGTGCGGACGGGGCGCGCAGCGCTTCATGACCCTGGCGATCGGGACGGGGCTGGGGGCCAGCGTCATTATCAACGGTGAGCCGCTCCGCTTCGGGCACGGCACAGCCGGGGATACCGGGCGACTGATTCTGGAGCCGGGCGGCCCGGTGGATGTGTACGGCGTGCGCGGCTCCGCTGAGGCGCTGTGCGGCGTGCCGGGCGTCGAGCGGCTGGCGCGGGAGCGATTCGGCTGGGAAGCCTCAGCGCGGGAGGTAATCACGGCCGCCCGCGAGCGGAGCGATGAGCGGGCCGTGGCCGTGATTCAGCAGATTGGCGCCTGGCTCGGCTTCGCCCTGGCTAACCTGGCCCTGATCTTCTACCCCGACAAAGTGGCCCTGACTGGCGGCACTGCGGAAGCCGGCGCGGTGTTGCTGGAAGCCTGCCGGCGGCGCTTTGACGAGCTGCTGGGCGACTACTACCGGATCGTGGCCGGGTTGACGCATGGCGTCATCCCGGGGGTGGAGATTGTGCTGGGCGGCGGGGGCGAAACCGGGATTCTGGGGTCCGTGGTGGAGCTGTTCCCGGAGGTGTGAAGTTCGCTCTACCTCTCATTGAGAATGGGCCATATATGACTTCCTTACCTGTGCCGGACCCTGACAGAATCGAAGCAGCCAGGCAGCGCCTGCGCGATGTGTGGGCCTGCCGGCCTGTGGATCATATCCCCGTCTTTATCCGGATCAGCGGCAGGAGCGGCTATACCCGTCGCGACATTATCAACAGCGACGAGCTTCAGTATCAGGTCAACCGGGCCAACCTGGAGCGCAGCCTGCGGGTGCTGCCTGACGATTACCTCCCCTATGCCCGTGTCTGGTTCGGCTACATGACCCTGGCGACGATGTTCGGCCTGCCAGTGGAGTGGAGCGATGACCCCGACCAGGCTCCTGGCGTCGGTCACCCGCTGATCACCGATATGGATCAGGTGTACAACCTCAAGTTGCCGACGGACGATGCCGGCCTGATGGCCGACAATCTGCGCGTGCAGCGGATGTTCGCCGAACGATTTCCGTCATGGGTCTGCCTGACGGGCTTCGATCTGGGCGGGCCGCTCAACACCTGCCGCGATCTGGTGGAGACCAATCTGTTTTATCTGGCGTTCGTCGATCAGCCGGAAGCCATGCACCATTTGCTCGATCTGGTGACGGATGTGCAAATCCGGGGCTATGCGGCGGGGGTGGAGGCCGCCGGCGGGCTGGATCGCATGACCTGCGTGGATATGGGGCAGATCTGGGCGCCCGAAGGGCACAAAGGCTTTGTCAGCGATGACGTCTGCGCGACGCTCAGCCCGGAGATGTTCGAGACGTTCAGCAAGCCTTACAATTCCCGCCTGTATGCCCGCTGGCCAGGCGGCCTGCTGCACAACTGCGGCCCTCACCCGGCTGTCGATTGCTACCTGGATCACGCCCCGCCCATCAACGGCCTCAACTGTTCCTTCCGCTACACGCGCCCGTGGTTTCAACGGCTGCGGTCAGCATTCGCGGGGCGCGGCCTGGTCCAGGTTATGTTTGATAACGGCGAAAGCGCCGGAGAAATGCTGGCGGGCTTCCGCGAGATGATGGAGATCTTCGCCCCGGATGTGGTGGCCCTGCCAATGCCCATTGTCAATGACAGCTGGAGCGATGCGGAGATCAGCGATCTCTACGAAGCCATGCGCGAAGTAGGCCGGGAGTACGCGGCCAACATGCGCTGGCGGACCGGGCCGGTGCGGTGACAGGGCGGGCGACCCACGATTAAGGCGGCTGGACTATGGCGTTCCTGCTCGGCCTCGATGTTGGCACCTCTAGCGCCAAAGCAGTCCTGATCAATGTGGAAGGCGCGCCCCTGGGCGCGGCTTCGATCAACCATCAGACCTATGCAATCGGCCCGGACCATAAGGAGCAGGACGCTGACGACTGGTGGATGGGGACGTGCACAGCCATCCGCCGGGTGCTGGATAAGACTGGCGTGGACCCCCGGCAAATTGCCGGTCTGAGTCTCAGCGGCCAGGGCTGCGCCTGCCTGCCGGTGGATGCCGCCGGCGCCCCGCTGAGCCGGGCCATGATCTGGACGGACACGCGAGCCGCCGTCCAGGATGCGTATATCCGCAACCTGTTCGGCGACGGGCTGGGCCTCGTGACCGGCAATGAGCTGTACGATCAGCCGGAGCCGCGCATGATGTGGCTGCGCGACAATGCCCCGGACCTGTACGCCCGCACCGCTTGCTTCCTCTCAACAGTCAGCTATCTGTCGTTTCGCCTTACGGGGGGCTTCGCCGCCAATACGTCCGACTGGGGCTATCACCTGGCTTTTGACCGGGCCAGGCTGGACTGGAATCAGGACTTCCTGAGCGCTGTCGGCCTGACCAGCGCCCGGTTCCCCCGCCTGTACGCGCCTCACGAAATGGTCGGGCGGGTGACAGCCCGGGCCGCTGCCGAGAGCGGCCTGACGGCCGGCACGCCGGTTGTCGCGGGCGGGCAGGACGCGACACTTTCCGCGCTGGCCGTTGGCGTACTGGAGCCGGGACATTCCGTCACCATGCGCGGCACAACCGATCTGATCAGCGCGTGCACGGCTGATCCCGGCTACCATCCGCGGCTTTATACCACGTGCGCCGTCCTGCCGGACCTGTTCATGTCCTATGATATGCAGGATGTTGTCGCCTCCGGCGGCAGCTACCGCTGGCTGGCACACCTGTTTTACGGCGCAACGCCGGAGGGCTGTTACGACGAGATGAACCGGCTGGCGGAGGAGTCCCCGGCTGGCGCGCGGGGCGTGCTCTTCCTCCCCTACCTGCTCGTGCCGCCGGAAGCGCCCCTGGCAGCGGGCAAAAGCGGCGTATTCTTCGGTATGACGGCGACCACCGATCGGGGCGATCTGTGTCGTGCAGTGATGGAGGGGACGGCGTATGCCCTGCGCCAGTCGCTGGCCCGCATGGCCGACGCCGGGATCGTGTTATCCGAGCTGCGGGCTGCCGGAGGGCCGGCCAGGAGCCGCCTGTGGAACCAGATCACCGCTGATATCACCGGCCTGCCGCTGGCGACTTCCAGAACTGACGCCAGCGCGGCGCACGGCGCGGCTTTGCTGGCGGGACTCGGGGTGGGCCTCATCCCTATGGACGATGGCTACGAGACGCTCAGGCGGCTGAGCAGTTGCCGCGACCTGTTCGCGCCTGCATCGGAACACCGCCCTGTATATGATCGCGGCTACGCGCTGTTTCAGGAGCTTGCCGGGGTGACGGCCCGGCTGAAGGCGCTGGCCTGAGCGGCGCCGGCGCTATCCCGGGCCTTCATCGCTTGCCCCTCTGCAGCCCATTGTCGATGCGCCCGCCGCTGCCGGATTGGCGAGGGGCAGCGAGCAGTTCCGTGACAGCCGTTACTGCGGCAGGGATACCCTGCTCGACCGCCGGCGTACACGACTCTCCAAATGTCCAGACATCCTGCGCTTCCACCGCGATAAAATCCACATCGCCCTCCCGGGGGACGTGCGCCCCACAGGAGCGCAGCATCTGAAGCCCCAGACGCAGGCTGGTGTCGTGGCTGTTCGAGCTGTTGAGCGTCCCGGGCAGGTCAGCCAGCCTGAAGTGGTACACCGTCCCCGGGGACGCCTGACCGGTTACGATCGCGTCGGCAACAATGACGCGGTCGTAACCGATCATCAGCTCGGCCAGGGCCAGCCCGCCGGTGCAGATATGCAGGAAATCTACTGTCTGTAGATCCACCGCCGGGGATGGATCGTCAGAGAGCTGCTGGCGCAGGGCGCATTCGATCCGCCATCCTACGCCATCATCAGAAAGAATGGGGTTGCCCAGCCCCACGATCAGCGTGCGAAGCCGCATCTGCGCGCCTTTATCCCTCCTGGTCAAGCAGTTCCGGCGCTACATACTGGCTCAGGTGATGGGTGATAGCGCCCGTGCAGTCGCGCACGATCACCTCCAGGGGCATCTGGCCGGGCAGCGAGTGAGTGGCACAGGATAGACAGGGATCGTAGGACCGGAACGCCATTTCGATCCGGTTCAGGATTCCATCGTTCACAATGCCCCTGTGAATCAGCCCTTCCGCCGCGCGTTTGATGCTCATGAAGATAGGCGCGTGGTTGTTCGTCGTCCCCACAATCAGGTTGACTTCCACCAGGATGCCCTTTTCGTCGGTGAAGTAGTGGTGGGTCAACGTGCCGCGCGGGGCTTCCACGATGCCCACGCCTTCGGTGGGCTTCCGGTCGGGCAGCGTGCGCACATTCGGGCTGGCAACTTCGGGGTCCTCGGCCAGCTCCAGCATACGCTCGGCGGCGTACAGCAATTCCACCAGCCGCGCCCAGTGTGTAGCCAGGGTGTGATGTATCGGCTTGCCCCCCAGAGTCTCGTACATGCGCTCGTACTCGGCCTGAGCGAGCGGCGTCGCCATGCCATCGGCTGCGTTCAGCCGGGAGAGCGGCGTCGCACAGTATACACCGCTGTCCTTGCCATCGACGAAACCTTTCCACCCTACCTTACGGAGATAAGGGAACTTGAGGTAGGTCCAGGGTTCGACATGCTCGGCGATATGCTGGGTGTACTCATCCGGCATGTAAGAGGCGAACTCAACGCCCATCGGGTCTACCACGCGCACCACGCCGTCGTAGAAGTTGACGCGGTTATTGGCGTCTACCAGCCCCATGTAGTAGGTGCGCTGCGTATAAGCCTGGCTGGTGATCAGGTCCACATATTCCTGATTCTGGAGGACCATCTGCCCGAACAGGTCAATCGAAAACTGGCCGAACTCCACATTCTGGCGGGCGAGATCGATGATCTCCAGCCGCTGTTCTTCGGTGATGGGGTGACTCATGCCGCCGGGCAGGGCCGACACCGGATGGATGGCCCGCCCGCCAATCATCTCGATGACATGGTGACTGCGCTTGCGGGCGGCGATCACCTGTCCGCCGATTTCCAGGCCGACTTTGGCGATCACGCCCAGGATATTGCGTTCCGCCGCCGGAGCATCCGGCCCGACTACGAAATCAGGCCCACCCAGCGCGTAGAAGTGCGTGGTGTGATCGGTGACAAAGAAAGCGGAATACAGCAATTCGCGCAACTTTTTGGCTGCGGGGGGCGGCTCGACATGATACAGGGCATCCAGCGCTTTGGCCGCCGCCATAAGGTGCGCCTCCGGGCATACCCCGCAGATGCGGCTGGTCAGGCGCGGCATCTCCTCGGCGGGCCGGCCCAGGCAGAACACCTCGAAGCCGCGCAGTTCCGGCACCTGGAAGTAGCAGTTTTCGACTTCTCCGGCGTCGTCCAGGAAGATTTCAATCTTGCCATGGCCTTCCAGCCGGGTGATTGGGTCAATTGCAATGCGTGTCATCGCTCCCTCCAGGCTAATCCGCCACGGCAGCCGCCGGCTTTTTCTCGGCGGCCGATTTCTTCTGCCCGTTCTCACGCGCCTTGCGGCGCAATAGAGACTGGGGAAGGTAGTAGCGATAGAAGTAACCGGCCGGGTCGGGGAGAGTTTCCAGGACTGCCTCAACATCTTCGGCAGTGTCAGCGTCAATAATCGAGGCAATCGCCGAGAGCAGGCGCGCGCCGTGATCGTAAACGCCGTCCAGCGGCCCGTAGCATCCCCGACATCCTATGCCGACCTGCGGGCAGCGGGCGTTGCAGCCCGCCCGCGTCGCCACCCCGGCGCAGTACAACCCCTGGTCAAGCAGACACTCGTCGGGGTTGGGGATGATCTCCTGTGGCCGGTAAAAACGTTTGATCTTCTTGTCCTTGCGCTCGCGTGGGCACTCATCGCACACGGCGATGTTCAACCCGATGACGGCCCCGGAAGGCGGCAGCTCGCCAGTGACCAGCGCCTGCACCGCCAGCTCAATAGATTGAACTTCCGGCGGGCAACCGGGCAGGTAGTAATCAACCGGGACGACCTGACTGAGCGATTTGACTGTGTTCCAGAAAGCGGGTAATTCCAGCTCGCCCTCATCCACTCTGGTGTGGCGCTGCGGAAAGACCCGCGCGGCGTTCTCAGTCGTGGGCGACTGGAAGTAGATCCACTCGAACATTTCCTCGCGGCTGCTGAAATTAGCCAGGCCGGGGATTGCGCCGCCGCAGGCACAGGCGCCGAATGCGATGAGCACTTTGGATTTTTCGCGCAGTATATGGGCCATCCGCGCATTTTCGTCGTTGCGGATGGCGCCGTTGAACAGACAGACATCGATGCTGCCCGGCGCCATTGCTTCCACATCGGCGTACTTTATATCGATCACGCACGGCCAGAAAACGATGTCAAAGGCTGCGGCGACATCCAGAATCTTCTCATGCAGCCCCAGCACAGCGATCTCGCAGCCGCCGCATGAAGAAGCCCAGTACAGAGCGAGCTTCGGTTTATCGGCCATGGGCGACCTCCTCATGAAGATACGGTTGCAGAAGCATAAACGGCTCCTCGTTGGGCCAGTTGTGTTTCCAGTCCAGCGGGCCGAGGGCCTGAATTTGTCTGGTCATCCGGGAGACAGTCTCGGCGAACAGCAGGCCCTGCGCCGCCGAGGCCCAGTGGAGCTGCACGCGCTCCTCCTCCAGGCCAAGCTGCTGCAGCACGCGCTTGAGGAGGGCGAAGCGCCGGATGGCTTTATAGTTTCCTTCCTGATAGTGGCACTGGCCGGGGTGACAGCCCATGATCAGCACACCATCGGCCCCTCCCTGTAACGCCCGCAGGACGAATGTCGGATCCAGCCGCCCGGTGCACATGATGCGAATATCGCGCAGCGTGGCGGGATACCCCATGCGGGAGGTGCCGGCCAGGTCCGCTGCTCGATACGAGCACCAGTTGCACAGGAACCCCACAATCACAGGGTTGAACTTCTCGGCTTCGCTCATCATCGTGTCTCCTGTCTCAGGCCAGGATTTCTATAGGATTTGGCTCGTAATCGCCGGCATCAATCAGGATGCCGTCAATCTCGGCCATAATCTGCTCGAATGTGAAGTGCGCGCCGGTGATCGCCTGGCTTGGACAGGCGGCTACGCATGTGCCGCAGCCCTTGCACAACGCCCCGTTGACGCGCGACACTCCCAGCTCCGCGAGATACTCAATGGCGTTATAGGGGCATAGATTGTTGCAGATGCGGCAGCCGGAACAACGACTTTCGTCAATGCTGGCGCGCACCGGCTCCAACTGAACCTGCTTCTGGGAGATTACGCCCAGCACGCGGGCTGCTGCCGCCGCACCCTGTGCCACGGTATCCGGGATGTCCTTGGGGCCCTGACAGGCTCCGGCGATATAGATGCCTTCCGTCACCGTTGCTACCGGGTCCAGCTTGGGATGGCGCTCCGTGAAGAATCCCGAGTCGCCGCAGCCCACCCCGAACATGTGCGAGACATTCTGCGAGTCGCGGCGCGGCTCCAGCCCGGCGGCCAGAATCACCATATCCACCGGGATGCGCCGCTGGCGTCCGATCAGCGTGTCTTCGGCCACCACAACCAGCTTGCCCTGTTCCTCCGTGGTGTAGGCTTCGTCAGTGATTTCGGCCACGCGCCCGCGGATGAAATGCACGCCTTCCGCCAGGATACGGTGGTAGAACTCCTCATACCCTTTGGCGATAGGCCGCATGTCGATGTAGAAGTTGTAGATTTCGGCGTGGGTCTTTTCTTTGGCGAGGTGGGCGAACTTGAGGGAAGACATGCAGCAGATCGCTGAGCAGTATTCGTTGTAAGCTTTGTCGCGGCTGCCGACGCAGTGAATGATAGCCACCGACTGGGGCTCTGTCTCGCCATCGCGCAGGGTGATCTTGCCGCCGGTTGGCCCGGCTGCGTTGGTCAGCCGCTCAAATTCCAGGCTGGTGAACACATTCGGCAGGCGGCCGTATCCGTATTCCGGGATGCGCCGCGCGTCGAACAGGTCGTAGCCGGTCGCCAGGATGATGTTGCCCACATCCAGCGTGATGATTTCATCCTGCATCTCGAAGTCGATCGCTCCGGTCGGGCAGAATCGTTCGCAAGCCTTGCACTTTCCGGTGCTGAAGTAGGTGCAGTTCTGGGCATCAACTACCGGATACTTGGGGACGGCCTGGGGGAAGGGGCGGTAGATCGCTTTGCGATAGCCAAGCCCCGCCTCGAATACCGTATCCACAACCTTGATCGGGCATTTCTCCCAGCATGTGCCACAGCCGGTGCAGAGGTCCTCGCGGATCATCCGCGCCTTCTTGCGTACGGTGACGTGGAAGTTCCCCACATACCCTTCGACCTGTTCGACTTCGGCGTAAGTCAGCAGCGTGATGTTGGGATGGGCGCCGGCATCGAACATCTTCGGGGTCAGGATACAGGCTGCGCAGTCCAGCGTGGGGAAGGTTTTGTCAAACTGGGCCATATGGCCGCCGATGCTCGGCTCGCGCTCTACCAGGTACACCGGATACCCGGCATCGGCGATCTCCAGCGCCGCCTGGATGCCGGCGATGCCTCCGCCAACCACCAGCGTCGCCGGCAGAATGTCAACCCGCATCGGCTCCAGCGCCTGATGTTTCAGCACGCGGTGGACAGCAGCGCTGACAAGGGCCTTGGCTTTGGAGGTCGCCGCGCTGCGGTTGTTGGGATGCACCCAGGAGGCGTGCTCGCGAATGTTCGCCATCTCGAAGAGGTAAGCATTCAGGCCGGCCCGCTCGCACGCATTGCGGAATGTCTTTTCGTGCATATGGGGCGAGCAGGATGCCACCACAATATGGGTCAAACCGTATTCGCCGATATCGTTTTCGATCAGCTCCTGGCCGGTCCCCGCGCACATGAACTGATAGTTGCGGGCCACGACGACGTGGGGCAGGTTGAGCGCCCATTCGGAGAGATGCTCGACATCCACCGCCCCGGCGATATTGTGTCCGCAGTGACAGACATAGATACCTACACGAGGTTCGCTCATGGATTGCTCTCTCCTAGTGAGGCATGGCCGGCATGGGCAATGCCTGCCTGGGCCGCCGTTCGGGCTTGGCGCGCGGGGGCGGGGTGTCGCGAATCTTCTCGACAAGCGGCGTGATGCTGACGAACTCCTGCCCGAAGCCCAGCTCTTCCGGGGATAGCCCCAGCGCCAGCCCGATTAACTGGGTGAAGAACAGCACGGGCATGGTGTAGCTGGTCTCGAACATCCGGTTGGCTGGATCCTGATACACATCCAGGTTGAGCTGGCACATGGGACAGATTGTCACCATGCCGTCGGCCTCATTCACGGAGGCGTTCCTGACCAGCCGATGAATCATCTCCAGGGCGGTGGTTTCGCTGATCTGGGTCATGTGGCCGCCGCAGCAGGCCGTCTTCATGGAAAAGTGCACCGCTTCAGCCCCCAGTGCCTCGATCATCCGGTCCATCAGCATGGGCTGTTCGACATCATCCAGAGCATTATCCGGCCGGACGATCAGGCAGCCGTAGTAGGCGGCCAGCTTGAGGCCGTAGAGCGGCCTCCGCACCAGTTTGCTCAGCGTCTCGAAGCCAATATCGTTGATGATGACTTCTACCAGATGCCGGACGCGCACGCTGCCCGGGTCGTAGTGCAGGTCACCCGCCTTAAGAGCCAGGTTGATATTGTGCTCAAGATGGGGATGCTGCCGCATATGAGCGTCAGTCTTGTGCAGGTTCAGGAAGCAGGCGCTGCATGGGACGACGAGTTCCCTGGCGCCCGCCTGTTCGGCCAGGGCCAGGTTGCGCGCTACCAGCGCGTAGGCTGGCAGCCGATTGATAGAAAAATACTCGGTTGCTCCACAACAGTTCCAGTCATCCAGTTCGGCCAGCTCGATGCCCAGCACCCTGGCGACGGCCCGGTTGGAGACTTCGTAAGCGTGCGATCGATGCTGCAACGAACACCCCGGATAGTAGGTATATGATGGAGCATTCACCCTACGGCCTCCTTTTCGGCGATCGCCTTCGCTTTTTCGAGAATAGCCCGTAGCTGCTCGATGTTCCGGATACTCCTGGGGCGAAAGGTGAGCCGGTTGTGGCGAAGCATATTCCAGCCCAGCGTGCCCATCTTGACCACCTGTGTCGGGTGGTGAAACAGGTGGTAACGAGTCGCCAGCCCCAGCTCAAAGCTGCGGCCGCGCTGTTCCACGAATCCGATGAAGGATTCAGACCAGTCGGCGGTGGCGCGGTGCTCAAACCGCCTGGAGCTAATCGCCATCTGCTTGAAGGTGTACATCAAATCGGTGATCGGAATTTGTTGCGGGCAGCGCACTGTGCAGGCGTAGCAGGAGACACAGTACCACGGGGTGTTACTCGCCAGAACTTCATCTTCAAGACCTGCCATCGTCATCGCAAACAGTTCGCGCGGGGTGTGATCCATGTCGGCTGCTGAGGGGCACGAACCGCCGCAGGTGCCGCATTGCAGGCACTGGCTGAGCAGCTCTCCCTGTGGTGTCGCCGCCACAACACGGTCGAAGAAAGTGGGGGGGCGCGTTGTGTTCAAGAGAGGAAGACCTCCTTCTTGCGCCATCAGGGGGCTTCATGCGGTGAGGGTGAGAAATCGGTTGCTATGGTTCATTTGAACCAAAGCGGACGAAACTCCACTGAAGCGTATCGTCGGGCGAGATGATGATTGTGAAGTAAAGAACAAACAGTCAATTGCATTGTAGCAGGCGGGGGAGAACGCAGTCTATACTGCACTCGTACCCCTTTGCCGGGGCTAATAGGAGGGCTGTACCAGTATAATTGAACTATAGCCTCAGGAATCGCCGATGCTTTCCAGGTCGGCCAGCCCGTGGATGACGCTGTATACGGCGGCCTGCAGCCGGTTGTTCAGGTGCAGCTTCTGGTAAATATTGCAGAGATGGTTGCGGACTGTGTGCTCTGAGATCTGGAGCGCCTCGCCGATCTGCCTGTTGGTCAGCCCGCGGGCCACCCGCCCCAGAATCTCCCACTCACGCGGGGTGAGCATCGGGTCCGGGGTGCCGCACAACTGCAACAGATACCTGCTGGTGCTCAGCCGATCCATCAGGATGCGCACTGTCCTGGGGGAAATAGCCGCTTCCCCATGGTTCAGGCTGCGCAGCCGTCCGAACAGCTCGTCGGGCGTGATGTTCTTTTGCAGATACCCTGCGGCCCCGGCGATCACACATTCCAGCAGCAAATCAGAGCGGACCTCCGTCGTCAGGAAGACGAGCGCCACCGAGGGGAAACGCTGGTGGAGCAGACCGACCAGGGCGACGCCGTCGCATCCGTCCAGCTCTGTTTCAATGAGGATTACATCGGGCCGCAGCGTGACAACCAGCTCAGAGACCTCCGCATAATTGCCGGTCTGGCCCACCACACAAAAATCTTGCTGGGAGTCCAGCAGCCTGGCAATACCACAGCGGAACAGGATATTCGGGTCTACAAGAAGGATTCTCATGACATTCGCCGGATCATTCATAACTGCACTCCGAATTTCTCTTATTTGTGTTTATAAAATACGGTTCGGATGTACTAGTACAGAGTGCGGGCGGCGGGAAAATTTGCTATAGCAGGGAGGCGTATTGGCAACAACGTCCCCGGCTTACTCTCGTTGATACCGGTTCAGATGGGCGGAAGACGGGAGGCTGAGAGCGGAGCAAACAGCGCAGCTAGATCGTGGGCGGCGGACACAGCGCCCATACAGCGTCTTACAGCCTGTGCGGCGTATGGACGGCGCCGGGCCTGTTGAAGAATTCCCCTGACGTCTGGTGCACATCCTGCATGCACCCCCGGTCAACAGACTAACAGTGCGCGGAAGCTGCGCTACCGGGCGTAGTCGATCTTCTGGGATGCTCACCCCGCCGGAGGCCCTGATATTCTGCCCGGTGGAGCGAGGATTAGGTGCTATACTCAAAGTATACAACAGCAATTGCACCGCGGATCATCATCTCGCCCTGTCATTCCACTGCCTTGCTGCCTTCGCCCGCCCGGTCAAGGACACTGGATATGAAGCATCTGGCGTATCCTGGCGCGATCTCCGATGATGAGCTAAAAGCCAACTTCCGACTGTTAATTGGCTTGCGGTGGCTGACTGCTGCCGGGGCCGCGATTGTGGCCGCCCAGTTGTTTGTCAGCCATTTCGGCGCTGCCGTGCAACCCCTGACACTGGCTGTAATTAGCGCCCTGTACTTCCTCCTCAACGGCACGCTCTGGTTTCTCCTCTATCGCACCGCGTTCTTGCTCAGGCCGTTCGTCTATCTGCAAGTCCTGGCCGACCTGCTGGCGATGGGCGTTTCATACTATGTGACCGGCAGTATAGAAAGCCCCTACCTGATCTACTATGTAGTGCATCTGTTTGGCACCGCGCTGATCCTGTCGCGCCGGGCTGCGCTCGGGCTGGCCGCGCTCGCAGCCGGGATTCTGGCTTCTATTGCCCTGCTGGAATATCAGGGCCAGCTCCGCCATATGGGGCTGTGGGGGGAGCTTGGCCTGTATCGCGATGCCCGCTATATTGTCACAGTGCTGCTCACGTTCAGCGTGACAACTCTGACGCTGTTTGTGGTAGGTATTGCCGTGGCGACGACTCTGCGCCGCCAGCGTCAGGAAGCTGTCGCCCTGTACCAGGCAGCTCAGCTCATCACCTCCACTCTGGATAGCGAAGAAGTCCTGCAGCGCCTTCTGGAAAGTTGCACCAGGGCGCTGAATGCCACCGCCGGCGTGGTGCGCCTGCTCTCCCCGGATGGCAATACTCTGCGCTTTGCGGCGGGTTACGGGTTGAGTGATAGCTATATCCATAAAGGGAATGTCAACCTGGCGGACAGCCTGATCGATCGACAGGCGGCCAGAGGCATCCCGCAGATTATCGACGATGTCCGGCATGAGCAGCGCCTGATGTATAAGAACTCAATGCTGCAGGAAGGCATCCTGTCGGGCCTGGTGATGGCGATTCCCGGCACGGATGGGGATGTCCTGGGCGTCTTGCGCGTCTATAGCACAGCGCCGGGGCGCTTCTCCCGCCGCGATATCCCCTTCTTGACTGTCATGACCGCCCAGACGGGAATCGCCCTGTGCAATGCCATCCAGTTCCAGATGCTGACGGAAAAGGATAAGGCCGAAGCGCGGTTCCTGCGCACGGTCACCCACGAATTGCGCGCGCCGATAGCCGGCGCCCAGAGCCTGGCTACCTGCCTCAGCCGGGGTTATGTGGGAGAGCTGACGAAGCAGCAGTCCGAATTGCTGAGCCGGCTGGAGCGGCGGCTGGGGCTGCTGCAGGACCTGATCACTGATCTGCTCGATCTGGCGCGGGGCAAAGAGCAGCATGCCGCGCCCCGGCCTGTCGAGCTGCTGGATTTTACGCTGTATCTGAAGAATGCCTGTGACGCACTCCGCGATCAGGCTGTGGATAAATCGATCACGCTGGAAACAAACGCCGATTTGCTGCCGGCCCTCTGGATCAGGGCCGATCAGGAAGGGCTGAGGCGTATCCTGATCAACCTGGTTGGGAACGCCATCAAGTACACGCCGGAACACGGATATGTCTCAGCCACGCTGGGCTGGGACGAAACCTGGGTTGATCTGACGGTCAGCGATACCGGCATCGGGATTGCGGAGGAGGACCTCCCGCACCTGTTCGAAGAATTCTTCCGCGCTCAGAATGCGCGCACTATAGAGGCGCATGGCACCGGATTGGGCCTGTCCATAGCCAGACATCTCATAGAGAGCTTTGATGGCAAAGTTGAGGTCCGCAGCGCCGTCGGGGAGGGTACAACTTTCACCGTTCATCTGCCTCTCCTGAGCGTGGATACAATGCCCGGCTGATATCCCGGATATCTGTAAACCGCTGGCGGGGCAAGGCGTCCTGAAAGAGGGACGCACCTCCGTTGTTGTGCCGGGCGGTGTGTCGCCCGGCGGTATGATCCTGGCCCGGTCGGGGGGAGGGGCAGGCCCGACCGACCGCCAGTCCCCCTCAGGTTTTACATCATTTTCGATTTTTTAAGATTCGGGGTCTTGACATTGAAATAATACTGTCGTATTGTAAAGGGACACTTACTGCTAGCGGCTGTCGGAAAACCTGTTTCAGGCCCCGCAGCCTCTCCACACTCAATACCGCTTCAAGAGGCACCGGGCTTCCTATCAGTGCCGGTGTACCGCGTCACAGATTTCGTATTTCGTTCTATTCGGAAGCATTCCTAAACGTAATCGGAGCCTTCACCTTCGAGCCGTCTTACCTATCGACTTCGTGAAAGATAGGCATGCCGCTGCACCAGATAGTGACGGCCGTCTTCACGCCGATAGTTCCCAGACTGGCGCCGGGAGAGGCCCGGTAGATAAGGAGGGAAATCAGGCATTCTCACAATATTGTGGCCCGGATATCGTCGTCGCACGTATCAGTTGAAACAGTTGTTTTTAACGTAACCAGGAGAAACAAAAAGCTATGCTAGACGAGATCAAGGACCTGTATAAGTGTGGTAAGCCGAAGGAAGCCCTGGAATTACTGGATACGTATCTGAGAGATTGTGACGGAGATATTGAGGCACTCCAGTTGAAAGTCGACTGGAGTCTGGCGGAAAGGTGTAACCTGTCCGATGTGAGCGCAATACTGGCGCAACTGGAGGGGTACGCCGACCCGCAAGAGGTGAAGGCTCTGCGGGAGCGCGCGGAGAAGCTCGTATGCACTCTGCTGGAGGAGGGGCGCTCCAATATACGCTCCCGGGACTGGACGGACGCTCTGGCGGACTTCAAGTCGGCGGTGGACCTGAGCGCCGAGGACCCGGCAGTCCTCTTTTCGGCGGGTGTTGCGCTCTGTGGTCTGGCCGGGAAGAGTGATGATTACGACGAAGAGGAGGACTATTTACCGCGCGGTTTTCCGCCCTTGCGGGTTCTTTCTTCTAACCGGCCCGCACCAACTAAAATCAGCACGGAAGGGGAGAAATACCTCTCCCGGGCCATTAAAGCTTCGCCGCCGGGTTCCAGCCTGTATCACCGCACCCTCTCCATTCTGACGGAGTACTGGCTGGATCAGAGCCGGGTACGGGAGACACTGGCGCTTCTTGAGGACCAGAGTAACCTGCCGGAGCCAGTAACGGAGCAAATTGCGCGTCGCATTGTGATGTTAGCCCTGGATCGGGTTGTGCTTCTACTGCGCGCGGATCGCCAGGAGCTTGCCGGCCAGGTCCTGCGGAAATTAGCCGCGCAGCTGCCCGATATAGCCGCCTTGCAACTACTGAAGGCCGAATGGCTGAACAGGAATGAGACGGAGGACGGGGCGCGGCGAGCCTATCAGCGGGCAATCCGCCTGACGAAGCAGGCCCTCCCTGTGCTGGGGCTGGGAGCGGCCCGCGCTGCGTGGACTGTGATTGAGTCTCATCCAATTGTCTGCGCTCGTTGCGGCAAACCGCTGGAGGTCGGCACGATAACCTGTGCGTACTGCGGACAGAAAGTCGATCTGTCCGATCTGCTGGTGAGCCGGTTTTCGGGCGAGCTGCCCCCGGAAGCCGTTATCGCCCACGCCGGGATAGCTGCGCTGGCTATCCGACAGGGGAAGGCCAGCGAGGCCCGGCGCCATCTGGAACTGGCGTTCGCGCTTCTGCCGGAGGAGCATGCAGCACTTCAGGTGTTGAGTGAAATGAGCAATGAACTGGCAAATCAGACTAGCCAGTCGCAAGAAACGGCGACAGAACTGGCGCCGGCCCCCGGGCCGGGGCTTGCTCTCACTGCGGTCAACGACTGGATCGCTAATGGCCTGACATCTGTGACGTTGAATAACCTTGCCCGGACTGTCACCGACGCTCCGGGGGACTGGGCTGAGGTGCGTTTCGCGACGCGGCGGGCGCTGATCCAGAAGCTGCTGGCGGAGGGATATCTGAAACTGGCGTGCAGCCTTATGGGGGTCATCTTTGCGGATAACCCGCGGCGCAAGACGGTGCAGACTCTGAAGAATCAACTGGCAACGGCGGTGGCGGCCAGGGTGACGGACCTGCTCGACCGGGCGCGTTCGCGGGCGGCCGAACGGCGGTGGTATGATGCGCTGGATCTGGCCGATCAGGCGGTGGAACTTGATCCACACCATGTCGAGGCGCGCCTGGCGCGGGGTGAAGCGGCGCTGGCGACAAAGCAGGCCGGGCTGGCCTTTGTCGATTATTACGCTGCCTGGAATCAATCGACATCTGGGGACGACCAGCGGCGGGCGCAGTTAGGCGTCGCCGCCGCATTCGAGCAGCGCCATGATATTGCAGAAGCCCTGGACGTGCTGGAGGACCTGGCCGGCGAAGATGTAGACCGGATTCGGACCCGTCTGCACCGGCTGCAGAGTCATGAGCCAGTCATCACGGTGGAGCAGGTATCCGGAAGCCTGATTCAGGACACCCTGATTCGGGCGGATTCAGCGCCCTGCTATCACGCCTATTTCGCGGTCGCGCTCCGCTCAATTGGGCGGCCGTGGGGCGTTGATAGCCAGGCGTGGCAGTCCAGGGTGCTGACAGCCGGCTTCGAGTTTGTACAGGTGTTGGGCGGGCTGCGCAACGCAATCGGCTCGCCCGTCGCCGCCCTCCGGCTGATCAGCCAGCCCGATCCGGCCGTCCCCGAGCGGGGGCAGCTGGTGATTGCGCTGGTGATGCGCGTATCTGCGCCTGATGCCGCTTCGGCCCGGAATCAGGCGACCGGGCTGTGGCATACGCTGCGCAACAGCCTGCCGCTGGAGCAGGAGCATGTATTTAACTTCGTCCCGGTAGTGGATGAAGCCGAGCTGGCGCGTTTGCTGACGCCGTTCCCGGCCAGCCGGGTTGCCCAGATTGTCCGGCGCGAGGACATGATCTACGAGGCCGGGGGCAGGTATGTCGTCTACCCGTTCACCCCGGGGACGACGGATATGCACAACGTATGCTGGGCGCTGCTGCGCCAGCCTGAGCCGGCGATGATCAGCATCCACCTGCTGCCAACGGAGCTGCTGCCCTGGGAGCGCACCGCTTTAGAAGAAGTGATGCGCGACCAGCGCGTCATGAGCATGGCCCAGACCGGCCGCGACGAGAATTACATCAGCCGCATGGACCCGGTTGCGGAGCGGTGGAACGAGGTTGGTCAGGCCGGGGCGACCTACACGAACCGGTATCTGCTGGACAGCCTCAGCCCTCAGGCTTATGTCATGCAAATCAATGTGGCGACCAGCACCCAGACGGATGACCTCCTGCCTGAACGAGTCGCCTCGGCGCTCCTGGGGCCGGCCCGGCTTGCCAATAGCATATGGCATGGCGGGTACGAAATAATCCGGACAGTCAACGGGGGGGACCTGGAGGCGGCGCGGCGCAACCTGGAGACGCTGGATGTAGAGGCCTGGGTCTACAGCGCGGCGCCGGCGGGCGCGCCGCGCTTGCGCTATATGGTGAGCGAAAGCGAAGCCGCGCTCGCCTTCCGGCTGCCAATTCCGGATCGGGATGGCGTGCCGGGGCTGCCGCTGGTCGAAGCGCGACCGGTAGCTCCGCCGCCGGGGATGCCGCAGCGCGGCTCCATGCTTGGCCGGAGTGTGGCCCGCGTCAACGGGCTGCCAGTGCCGGTTATTCAGCGGATCGACGATCGCCGTCGCCACACGTATGTGGTGGGCAAGACCGGTACGGGCAAGACCACGCTGCTCAAGAATCTGATCCTGCAGGATATCGAGGCCGGGCACGGGGTCGCCGTCATCGATCCGCACGGCGACCTGATCGAGGATATCCTGTTGCGGGTGCCGCCCTATCGTGTGCAGGACGTGATCCTGTTCGATCCATCCGATGAAGAGCGGCCGATTGGCCTGAATATGCTCCAGGCCCGCTCCGAGCCGGAGCGGCAGCGCATCATCAACGAATTCCTGGGGCTTCTGATACGCATGTTCGACCCGCAGCAGTCGGGCATAGTTGGGCCGCGCTTCCAGCATAATGTGCGGAACGCTATGCTAACCGCGATGTCCATACCGGGCAGCACCCTGATTGAGGTGGTGCGTATCCTGACCAGTTCGGAGTATACGCGCAGCGTGCTGCCGTATGTGACCGATCCGATTGTGCAGAGCTACTGGCGGGATCAGATCGCCCACACTTCAGACTTCCATAAGAGCGAAATCCTGGATTATGTTGTCAGCAAATTCAGCCCATTCGTGGGCGACAGCCGGGTGCGCAATATCATCGGCCAGCACGAGACGACGGTGGACTTCCGCCAGGTGATGGATCGCCAGCAGATTTTGCTGGTTAACCTGTCCAAAGGCAAGATTGGCCCGGAGAGCGCCCTGTTCCTCGGCCAGCTCATGGTCCAGAGTCTGCTGGTGACAGCGCTGAGCCGCTCGGATGCGCCCCTCGATCGGCGCCCGGATTTCTTCCTGTACGTGGATGAGTTCCAGAATTTCGCCACGGACCTTTTCGGGGTCATGCTCAGCGAAGGTCGCAAATACGGGATTGCGATCATCATGGCGAACCAGTACCTGACCCAGTTGGATCATTCCATTCGGGAGGCGGTGTTCGGGAACGTCGGGACGCTGGTGAGCTTCCGGCTGGGGGTACAGGATGCTGTAGCTTTGACGCCGGAGATGTACCCCGTTTTCAGCGGGGATGATCTGGTGAATCTGCCTAAGTTCACGGCGTGCATCAAGCTGCTGCTGGATGGCACAGCCGCGCGGCCGTTCACAATGGAGACGTATCCGGACACGCGCCGGCCCGATCCGAATCGGGCAGCTGTGGTACGCGAGCACTCCCGCCAGACCTACGGGCGGGATGCGGCTGCCATCTCGAAGGAGATCATGGGCCGCTACCTGAACAGGTAAAATATCCGGAGCGGCCAAGGTCGGAGCCGGGGCAGATCTGCCCCGGCTCTGTCGTTATTCGTGGATTCAGCATTGACACATCCGGCCGCGTCCGTTGTGCCCGGCGGCGGAGCGTTGCTGCGCCCTGTTGCTGCGATTGGGCGGTAACCGGTATGCTGTCAGGCCGAATATTGCGGTTCAGCCTGTTTCATCCCTAGTCGCTCGCGTAAGATGGCGGCTTTCCCCGTATAAGCGGATAAGCTCTCTCGGGGTTACGCACAGCCCAGCAGTTCTCATTAATATCTGAAAGCCCGAAAATAAGTATTTCGGATGTAGAATGGGAAGCAGGTCAATGAGGGGGTGACCCGCGTCAACGCCTTATCTGGCCGATCCGGCGCCGCCCCTTCCAGTAAGGAGCGATGGCGGCATGAGACTCCCCCTTCTGATTGTCTCCGCTGTTGTTGTGGTGCTCGCGCTGGCCGGGTCGGGACATGTTGCGAATGCCCCCCTCTTGCCCCTCGAAAACAGACCCCAGTTAGCCGAATCCGCCGTTTACTACATCCGTCCGGACGGCGGCAGCGCCGAGCAGTGCACCGGCCTCGTTGATGCCCCGTACCCGGGGAGCGGCGCCGGGCAGCCGTGCGCCTGGAATCATCCCTTTCAGGCTTTGCCCCCCGGCAGCCCGCCACGGATAAGCGGCGGCGATACTCTGTTGATCTCTGCCGGGGAATATGCGATGGGCTATGGAGCGCCGGGTTCGGAGTGGTGCAAGGAGGACGGCTCGTACGATTGCCTCATGTCTCCCATTCCCGGCGGACTGTCGCCGGAGCGCCCGACCCGGATTCTGGGAGCGGGGTGGGATGCGGGCTGCCCGGCGCCGCCCCAGTTATGGGGGACCGGCCGCCCGTGGTTTGTGCTGAACCTGACCGACAGCAGCAATGTCGAGCTGGCCTGTCTGGAGGTCACGGACCATTCCAGTTGCGTGGAGGATCACACTGGCGATCTGAAATGCGAGCGCGATACGCCGCCCTATGGCGAGTGGGCTTCGTATGGCCTCTATGCCGAAGATTCGGCCAATGTGCATCTGCGGAATCTCAACATCCATGGCCTGGCTGCGGGCGGCGTCCATGCCGGACGATTGACCGACTGGACAGTGGAGGATGTCCGTATCGCGGGGAACGGCTCCGTCGGCTGGGACGGCGATCTGTGGGATGAGGACGGCGACGCGAACACCGGAGCCCTGCTCTTCCGACGCTGGGTGGTCGAGTGGAACGGATGCGGCGAGACGTACCCGGAGGGTGAGCCGATCGGGTGCTGGGGGCAGGAAGCGGGCGGTTATGGCGACGGCGTGGGGACCGGCGAGACGGGGGGCGACTGGATCATTGAGGATTCGGCGTTCCTGCACAACACCTCCGACGGCCTCGATCTGCTCTACCATACGCTGGGCGGCAGTATCACCCTCAATCGGGTGCATGCCGAGGGCAACGCAGGCAACCAGATCAAGGTGGCCGGCCAGGCTGCCGTCGTCAACAGCCTTCTGGTCGGCAACTGCGCCTTCTTTGAGGGCCAGCCGTTCACCTACTGGGTCGATCACTGCCGGGCGTTGGGGAGCGCGCTGCTGGTCGCCCTGACCGGAGGGGAGCAGATCGCCATCGTCAACTCCACCCTCTATGGGCAGGGCGACGGCCTGGTCGGGGCGGGGCCGCGCGAGGGGTTTGCGCGTAATGGCTCCGAGGGCGTCAGCGCCCGGAACAGCATCTTCCTGGGCGACACCGATTATTTCGACCCCTCTGATATCACGTTTCTATTCTACCAGGAGGATTGCGGCAACCTGGCGCTCGATTCCGATTACAACATTATCTACAACGCCAAGAACGTCGTGTGCGGCCAGGCTGGCGACTACGTCCGGTCTGGCGGCCACGATCTTTGCCAGGACCCGCAGCTCGTCGGGCCGCTCACCGGCCTCAGCTATGGCATGATCCTCACTCCGGGCAGCCCGGCCATTGACACCGGCGATGATTCGGTATGTCCGCCGGATGATCTGTCCGGGAACCCCCGCCCGGCGGATAATGACGGAGATGGCCGGGCGGTGTGCAACCGGGGGGCGTACGAATAGACGTCCCGCGATGCGCGTCAGCATGGCGTTCACGGGGCGTTGAGCGAGCTTCTACCGCGCGCTGCCTGCCTCAAACAGCCGGGCGACTTCTATTTCGGTCAGCGCGCCGTTGAAGAGCTGGATATTTCTGACCATGCCGGAGAGCGGATTGACCCGCCGCGATCCGGCGCGTTCTGCGCCGATGATCGTGTGTCCCGCTGCGTTCCAGTATTCATCAAACGCGGCCCCGGCCTGTAGCTGGCCGTCCACATACAGCGCGAACGCGCCCGTGCTGGCGTCGCGCACGCCGGCCAGGTGATACCACCGCCCGACTTCTGGCCTGAATGCCGCCACCGCGCGCACCGGCGCCCGGCCGAAAGCATCAAACAGGGTGAAGGCGAACGCCTCGCCAGTGTATTCGAGGGCGAAGTTGCTGGAGATACCGCCGTCCTGGCTGAGAATCCCGGCAGGGGCGCTGAGGCTGTCCAGGCTCACTTCGGCGGCGACGGTATAGCTGCCCAGAGTGTTGACCCAGGACGCGCCGGTGTCCACAAAGGCGCTGTCCAGTTGGATTGTGCCCTGAACAGGGGAGGCGGAGTCGGCGATCAGGAGGTTGTCCATCGCAGCTACAAGGCCGCACGCTTCGCCCGCCGGGAGGGCCTGAGGTGTGGAAAGCGGGAGCGGCTGCCCGAAGTCAGGCGTGCCGTCGGGGTTCCAGATGAACCGCTGCATCGCGATGGCCCGGTCCCCCCAGCCGTCGCTGGCGATCGTCTTGGTGTGGTAGATCAGCCAGCTTTCGCTGCCATCGGGCGAAGGCACAGGCGTCGAATTGTGGCCCACGCCGTACACGCTGCCGCCTTCGCCGGTGTAGCCGCTGAACACCGGGCCGATCTTCTCCCATGAACCGGGATCCAGCGGGTCGTCGCCCACCAGCCTCAGCAGCCCGAGCTTGTAAGCCGTCGTCCAGCTTGCGTCTGCGGAGTAGACGATCGAAAGCTGGCCGTCATGGATGAAGGCTTCCGGCCCTTCCTGAATCGCGGCTACGGATCGTTCCCAGCTTTCGGTCGGCTCAGAGAGTAACACCCGTTTGCTGCTGAGGGTGAGCGGATCGCTCATGGCGGCGATATACAGATTCTGGGGGAAGTCGCCCCGTTCGCCTGGCCAGCCGGACCACACCATATAAAGCTGATCGTTGTACTCAAATACGGCTCCATCAATCGCCCATCTGTCATCACTGGGGTCGTAGACTTTGCCTCTCATCGTCCATGTCCCCTGAGGATCGGCGGTATCGGCCTGCAAGACGAACATGCGGTGCGTTGCGTTGGCGCCCGGCGCGCTGGTCGCGGCGACGTAGATGTACCACTCGCCATCGTGGTAGAACAATTCCGGCGCCCACATGTCGTAACTGTACGGCTGGCCAGCTGGCGGGGTGAAGACCGGCACAGGCCCGGCATCCCGCAGCCCGGTGAGCGTCTCCGACCGGGCAATGGTCAGCCTGCCAGCATTGGATTGGACCAGGTAGTAAAAGCCATCCTGGAAAACGACCGACGGGTCCTGCCCCTGGGCGATCAGGGGATTTCTGAAGACGCAGTCAATCCCATGGATTGGCGACGAAGGCAGCAGCATGATCAATACTCCCAGCAGCAGGAGCAATACGCGATAACTTTTCATGGAGGCTCCTCCCCGGTCAGTTAGAGTTTTTCAGTCGTCCGGCGGCATGCAGCATATTCCGGCTCAGATCAGGCTTAATCCGGGCGGACCTGCCGGCGGCGCGTCAGACGTTACAAAGCCGGTACGCTTCCCGCAGCGCCGCGATGGGGTCCCCCCGGGGCACAAATTCCTGCCCGATATAGCCGGTGTAGCCAGTCGCCTTGATCGCCTGCATAATCGGGGTGTACTGAAGCTCCTGCGTGGCATCGATCTCGTTGCGACCCGGGACGCCGGCTGTGTGGTAGTGGCCGATATAAGCGGAGCTGGCGCGGATGGTGCTGATGATATCCCCTTCCATAATCTGCATGTGGTAGATATCGTACAGCAGCCTGACTCTGGGGGAGTTCACCTGCCTGATCACTTCAACTCCCCACGGCGACCGATCGCACATATAGTCGGGATGATCGACCTTGCTGTTGAGGAGCTCCAGCAGCAGGGTGATCCCCGCACTTTCGGCCAGCGGCGCGATCTGGCGCAGATTTTCTATTGTGATAGCCTGCCCTTCTGCGTCACTTTGCCCGTCGCGATTGCCGCTGAACACGATCAGGTTGGGGATATTCCACTTCTGGGCCAGCGCCAGTTGTTCGCCAAGCTGCGCCTCGATTGCTGCCAGATTCTCCCGCCTGTTCAGGCCGACGGTCAGCGGGCCGTGGCCGCCCACCGTCACGATGCGCAGGCCGTGGTCCGCCGCCATTGGGAAGAATTCCGGCGGCAGCAGTTCCAGGCCGGCATACCCGATTTCCCTGATAACGCGCATCAGCTCAGCGGGCGGGATGCCGCTGTTTTCGAAACACCACCATGATACAGCCTGTTGGAATGCCATACTCTGCCCTCCATGATTGTCGCCGGCCGCGCCATGCCCGGGCCGGGATTCCAACTTCGTCCTAAGCATAGCAGCAATTCGGGAATTCGGGCGCGCTGACCCGGCCAGCCTCCCCCGCGATATTTGAAGAACGCGGCGGGGGCAGTATCATTGGTGAACTGATCCGGGGCGCTGTACGCCACATGAAAAGGGAGAGCTATGGCTGAGCATTCACCGCGGGCAGCTCTGGAGCTGCACCGCCGGGCGATCGTTATTGACGGGCATTCGGATATCCTGAGCGCCGTGGCTGACGGGCGTGTGCGCCTGAAGGAGCGGGTCACTGTGGAGCCACCGGAGACCTGGCAGGGGGCGGCATATGTCCGGGTTCCCGCCCACGGGACGCCGTATTCTCCCTCGCCCTATTCGGTATGGTTCGAGTGCATCGGGCAGTATGATATCCCCCGGTTTCAGGAGGGCGGCGTCACCGCCGAGGTGATGGCGATCTTCGTCGATGAGGCCAATCGTCACCGGCCGCTTGAGCGCGCGCTGGATATGGTGGCGGCCTTCCACCGGGAGATTGAGAGCAACCCGGAGACGCTGCTCCTGGCTACCACGGCGGCCGATATCCGGCGGGCCAAAGCGGAGGGCAAGACAGCGCTACTGCTGAGCTTCGAGGGGGGCGAGCCGCTCGGCTGGGATCTGAACCTGCTCGATATCTTTTACCGGCTGGGGCTGCGGATGATCTCCCTGACGCACAGCCGGCGCAACGCTCTGGCCGACGGCACGCAGCTCGGCATCCAGACCGGCGGCCTGACTTACCTGGGGCGGGACCTGATCCGGCGCATGAATGAGCTGGGCATGGTGATTGATCTGGCGCACCTGAGCGACGCTGGTGTGTGGGAGGTGCTGGAGCTTTCACAGGCCCCCGTCATCTTCTCCCACACGACGGTGAGCGGCGCGCCCGGGTACAAAACTGGCCTGGCTGAGCCTGATCCCCGGCGGGGGCGGTCCAAGCTGCACGCGCTGGCTGAAAACGGCGGCGTCGCCTGTGTGATCTTCGTGGAGCAGCCGGATGTCCGCGCTATCGTGGACGATATCGAGACGGTCATCCAGCATGCGGGGGATGACCATGTCGGGCTGGGCAGCGATTTCGTGAGTCTGGCTCATGCGCCGAAGGGCCTGGAGGATATTTCCAGACTGCCGGCCGTGACGGAAGAAATGGTCCGCCGGGGGTACTCTGATGAGACGATCCTGAAGGTGCTGGGGGGGAACCTGCTGCGCGTGTTTGGGGAGGTGCTTGGATAGCGGGACGGGCGACCATCCCGCTATCCGGGGCAGGGGGCGGTGCTAATCGCCCGCGGCGGGCGGCGGTGGGAATTCGGTCCAGAGCGCCTGCTCGCGCGGCTGCCAGTAGTCCGTGGTCACTGTATCGAGGTCGAAGAACTGATAGGGATCAACTTTCTTGTATTCGGCGTAAGGGCCGGACCAGTCCTTGCGCCGTTCTTTATAAGCGTGATGCCCCTCCAGAGAGTGAAATTCGAACAGCATGATATAAGTCCCCGTCGGGTGGCCATCCCGATCTACTTCCTGGAAATAGCGGATGGACTTCCATTCCGGGAAAAGCTCCTGCTGGTGTGTCTGTACGAAATGGAACCACTGGCGGATCATGTCGTCATGCTGCTGCTGGTATTCCGGCTTGATGCGCCAGGTCTCAAACTCAATAAAGCTCATCACGTTCTCCTTTCGAACGTCAGCGACCCTTCGCAAAATGGGGCAGGACATGTTTGCACAGAAGCTGGAGGGCCTCCATACTGCCCTCCGGGCCGTGCGGCATCCCGAATTCAATGCGGGTGACGGCTGTCTCGCTCACCATGCGTTCGATTTGCGCGATTACCTCCGGCGGCGTGCCGTACAGGGCGAAATTCCCCAGAACATCATCGGAGATCTGGGCCAGCGCCGTCTCCATATCTCCCTGCGCGGTGGCTGTCTGGACGCGGGTCACCGCCTCCGGCTCCATCCCCACGAATTCCGGCATCGGCGCAAGATACGGCAGGTAGAAAGCCAGCGTGCGGCGGGCATGCGCCCTGGCTGCCGCCCCATCTTCGGAGATGGACAGGAGCGGGCCGAAGACCAGCCCCACCGCTTTCGGGTCGCGCCCGGCTTCTTTCGCCCCGGCCTCGATATGCTCCCACATCATGCGGCCATAGCTGCTGCTCCACATGCTGCCCGCCTTGACTTCGTCAGCCAGACCCCCGGCCATGTGGGACATCTTCGGCCCCCACGTGCCTACCATAATCGGGATATCATGGCGCGGCGGCTTCCACTGCAACTGGGCCGCTTCTGTCGCCTGAAACACCTGGCCCTGGTAAGGTGTCGTGTCTCCCTGCCACAGGCGGCGAATATTCTCAATCGCCTCGCGGACGGTCACGATAGGCCGCGAGGGCGTGACGTTTATAAATTCCAGGAACGCGCCGCGCCCGATCCCCAGATAGGCGCGCCCCCCGGACAGCTCATCAAGGAGCGCGGCGTTCCCGGCCAGGATAGCCGGGTGGATGAGATAGGGGTTGCAGACGGAAGGCCCGAGCCGGATATGCCGGGTGTGCTGGGCGACCACGAAGAGAATCGGCCAGGCGGGCTTGAACATCAAATCGTCGAAGATGCTCAGGCCGTCAAAGCCGCCGGCTTCCACGATCTGGGCCAGCTCAATATACTCGTGAATCGGTCTGCTGCCGGAGATGCCAAAGCTCAACTGGATCATGAAGCCTCCTGTCAGGTGTTCAGAGGATCGAGGATGTCGCGCAGGGTGTCGCCCAGGATATTGAAGGCCAGCGTCACTATGGCGATAGCCAGCCCGGGGAATACGGGATACCACCAGGCGTCGAGGAAATAGTTGCGCCCGCTGCTCACCATCAGCCCCCATTCTGGCTGGGGGGACTGCGCGCCCAGCCCCAGGAAGCCCAGCGCCGCCAGCGACAGAATGGCAACCCCCAGGTTGAGCGTCGCCTGCACGATCAGCGCCGAAAGCGTATTGGGGACGATATGCCGCCACATAATCTGCCAGGCCGGCACGCCTATCGCGCGCGCCGCCAGCACGTATTCCTGCTGCACGGCCACCAGGGTCTGCGCGCGCATCACGCGCGCGTATTCCGGCCAACTGATCAGGATCAGGGTGATGACGGTGTTGGTCAGGCCCCGCCCTATAGCGGCGACAACGACCATAGCCAGCAGCACAGCGGGGAAGGCCAGGACGACATCTGTCGCGCGCATCAGGATTTCGTCGGGCCAGCCGCCCACATATCCGGCTATAAGGCCCACGAGGCAGCCAAGCCCCATCCCCGCGCCGACCACCAGCAGAGCCGTCAGGATTGAATACTGCGCCCCGTAGACTATGCGGCTGTATACATCGCGCCCGAAGTCATCTGTGCCCAGGAGGTGCTCGCTGCCAGGGGGCTGCAGGCGGTTGGGCAGGTCCAGTACGTACGGATCGTGGGTGGCGAACAGGCCCGGAACAAGCGCCAGCAGCAGTGCCAGCAGGATAATGCCGCATCCGGCCAATGCCAGCCAGTTGGAAGTTATCTTGCGCAGGGCAGCGAAGCGGCGATTAGTGCTCATCAGTACCGGATACGCGGGTCGAGATAGGCATACAGGATGTCAACAATCAGGTTGGTAAGCAGGAAGCAGATCGTCGTCAGCATCGTCACGCCGACGATGGAAGGGTAGTCCAGGTTGAAGACCGCGTCATAAGCATACTGCCCGACGCCCGGCCAACTGAAAATAGTCTCCACGAGCACCGAGCCGCTCAGCATATAGCCGATGGCCAGCCCCATGATCGTCACAGTGGGGATCAGCGCGTTGCGGAGCACGTGCCGGCGGGTGACCACCGAAGGGGACAGCCCTTTGCCGTGCGCGGTCAGGACGTAGGGCTTGCGTAGCTCCTCCAGCATCACGGCGCGGGTGAAGCGCGTGAAGCGTGCCATTGGCGCCACGGCCAGGGTCAGCGCCGGCAGGATGATATGGCTCAATCCGTTCTGAAACAGCGCCCAGTTTCTGGTGAGGAGGCTGTCAACCAGAATCAGGCCGGTGATCGGCGTATAGGAGACCATCATGGAGACATCAACCCGGCGCCCTGCCGGGAGCCAGCCCAGATGGTAGAAAAAGACCAGAATAAATACAATGCCCAACCAGAAAGAGGGAAAAGCGATCCCGGCCAGGGCGCCGATGCGGGACAGATGGTCTATCCAGCCATTGCGGTGCACAGCGGCCAGCACACCCAGGGGGATGCCCAGCAGCGTCGCTATAAGAAATGCAAAGAGCGCCAGCTCAATCGTGGCCGGGAAGAACTTCTGGAGATTTTCCAGCACCGGGCGGTTGTTGGTGATCGATGTCCCCAGATCGCCCCGCAACAAATCGCCCAGATAGAGCGCGAACTGCTCTGGCAGCGGTTTGTCCAGCCCCAGCCGCACGCGCATATTCTCCACCTGCTCTCGCGAAGCGCGCATCCCGGCCATTGTCTGCGCCGGATCGCCCGGGATCACGCGAGACAGGAAGAAGGTCAGCGCGGTAACCGCCAGCAGCATGAACAGGAGCAGGAACAGACGCCGTACAACAAACTGGGAAAGTGACATCGTGGCGTTTCCCGTCTGGTCACAGGGAGGCGCGATGCGTTGCACCTCCCTGTGACCTGGATATGCTTACCGGTTAACGGTAACGTCGCGCATGTCAAGATAATTGTAGACGCCGAGATCGAAGCCATTGACCCAGGCGCCGGCCACCTGAGTCTGCTGCTCCTGATACAGCAGCAGCCAGACGGCATCGTCAATCAACATCTGCTGGGCCTCATTGTAGAGGTTCACCAGCTCCGCCTCATCTGTGGTGACCCGGATCTGATCGATGATGGCATCGTAGTCGGGGTTGTCATAGGAGGAGATGTTGGCGCTCAGCCCGCCCCCGATCATATTGCTGTGGAAGCGTTCCAGAATAGCAATAGCCTGGGGGTAGTTGGGTTCTGAGACCCAGGAGTAAAACGGGATTGTCCCGGCGCCGGCCCCTTCCAGGAACGGGCCGAAAGGCTGTTCCACCAGGGTCGCGTTAATGCCAGCTTCAGCCAGATTCGCCTGCAGTATCACGGCAAGCTGCCTGAGCAGGCCGAAATCCACATAGACAAGCTCGATATCCAGCCCATTGGCATAGCCGGCTTCGGCCAACAGAGAGCGGGCGCGGTCAAGATCGCGCTCCGGCAGCGGAATCGCCGCGTCGTAATACTCCATGGTTGCGTACACGGGGGAGTTCATACGCAGGCCGCCGTCCTGCACCAGATCATTCATCATGCCGTCGTAGTCGATGGCCGAGACGAACGCCTGGCGGACGCGCACATCATCGAACGGCGCCAGTTGTGTCTGGAAGACCCAGAACACGGATATTTCGCTGGGACGGCGGTGAATAATCACGTCGGGATTGTTGGCCAGGCTGCGGATCATATCTTCCGGCAGGCGCTGGACCGCATCCACTTCGCCGCGCTCCAGCATCAGGCGGGTGGAGGTGTCATCTTCGTTGATCAGAGAAATGACTTCCTCGATAGGCGCCGGCCCGCCGTAGTACCCATCAAATCGCACCATCCGCGCGTATTCGTTGGGAATCCATTCGACGAACTGGTAGGGGCCGGTGCCCATAGCCTGAGTTGCCACCGCCTGGATAGCCCAGGGATCATCGTCGGTCGCCAGGGACTCGACCCATGCCTGAGACAGGATGGAAGGCCCGCGCGAATACCCCATCACCTGCAGGAAAGCGGAGAAAGGCTCGGTCAGCGTGAACTGGACAGTCAGATCATCCAGCGCCACGGCTGAGTCCGGCGTCAGGAAAGGGGCATAGGTGGAAGCATCCCCTTCGCCCATGCTCAGGAAGCGCTTCATGCTGTAAACCACATCAGACGCTTTAAGCTCTGACCCGTCGTGGAACAGCACCCCCGGCCGCAGATGGAAGGTGTAGACCAGCCCATCGTCGGAGGCATCCCAGCTTTCGGCCAGGTCCGGCTCGACCGTCGCACCGTCGTAGCTGGTGTCTACCAGACGGCTGTAGACGTTGCGGACGATGAAGCCCGACTGCGACTCGGTTATGCGGGCCGGGTCCAGGCTGACAATCTCTTGTGGACGTACATAAATGAAATTGCTTCTCCCCTGCGCCAGGGTATCAGCCGCAGGCAGGACAAGAAAAACGGCGAGAACTATGGTGATAGCGATCCAACGAGACAACAAGGGTCGTGGCATATTACTCCTCCTGATTTTTTTGAATTTCCGCGCAGGACTTAAAGGATAGCATACCGGAAAAATCTGTAATTGGAAACAGTCATCCGCAGAGTCGTCGTTTGCGCTTCGGATGTGGCGATCTGGAGCCGCCCCGGCCTGCGGCCAGAAGTGCGCTGGAAAGGCTTTTTGCCCCCGGCGGGCGAATCTACGGTATTATGGCATCCTGACGCCCGCAATGTGAGGGAGAGTGCATGCTGAGTCGTCGCGCTTTTGCCGTGCTCATCCTGTTCATCACCCTGATCAGTCCGGAAGCGGCCCGGGCCGCTCCGGCGGACCCTGCTCCGCCCCTGTCCGCCGCCCAGGGACACCCCGCCTGCGCCGGCATCACTTACGCGACCCTGCAGACGCCGGAGTGCGATGCGGTCATGGCGGCGCAGCCCTATCCGGACGTGACGCCGGTGCCGTACAATCTCGGCGTGATTGAGGGACAGGACTTCGTTTATTTTGAGGCTGATATCGTCCCCCTCTACGACGCGCCCGATGGCAAAGAAGTGGGCACTCTCCCTGCCGGACGCAGCAGTTATGTCAACGTGCTCCAGACAAGCGGCGACTGGGTCGAGGTCCGCCCCGGTCGCTGGGCTTCTCTGGAAGGCGCGCATTATGCCGAGCCTTCGCGATTCACCGGTGTGCTCATCAACCATATGGAGATGCCCTTCGCCTGGGCCATCAACACGCACTGCACGTCGCTCACGCCGGGCGGCCGGCGCGACTGCCGGCAATCAGGCTCGTTCCGCCGCTACGATCTGATGAACATCTACGCTACGGTCACGGTCGGCGAGTGGGACTGGCATCTCGTCGGGCCGAACCAGTGGACTGTGCAGACCAACCTCAGCATCGTCTACCCCACGCCGCCCGTTGTTTATAGCTGGCGCTGGATCGGCGTGAGCACCTACGAACAGAATCTCGTCGCCTATGAAGGCGCGCGTCCCGTGATGGCTACGCTGGTTTCCACCGGCGATATGGATGAGGAGAGATGGCGCACCGATCCCGGCCTGTGGAAGGTTGAGCTATTCTGGGAGGTCGGCCCGATGGAAGGCGCCGCCGGCAGCGACGACTTCTACGCGCTTGATCAGGTCCCGTACCATATGTATTTCAACTGGCGCGAGGCGCTGCATGGCGTGTACTGGCATGACAACTTCGGCTACTACTGGTCGCACGGCTGCGTCAATCTCAGCGTCAGCGACGCCAAATGGCTGTGGGATAACTGGGTTATCCTGAACACCCGCGTCTACGTATATGACGAAAAGGCGGGGTGACCCCGCCACCTCTATGCTGCGCCTCTCCGCGGACTGGCGCGAAGCGGCTGCGCTGTGAATCCTAACCTTTGACCGCGCCGGCGGTCAGGCCCTCAATAATGCGGCGCTGGAAGATCAGAACCAGGACAAGCACCGGGATGGTCACGATGACGGTAGCCGTCATGCGCTCCGCGACAGGTATTTCGTACCCCAGTCCGGCGAAGTTGGCGATGGCGACGGGGACCGTGCGCGCCTCGGGGTTGATCAGGGTGAAGGTGAGGGCGAACAGGTATTCATTCCAGGCGGCGATGAAGGCCAGCAAACCGGTGGTGACCAGCGCCGGGGCGGTGAGCGGCACCAGGATGAGCCGGAAGGTCTGGAACGGCGTGGCGCCGTCAACCAGGGCGGCCTGTTCAATCTCCGCCGGCAGCCCCTTGAAGAAGCTCGTGAGCACCCAGACGGTGAACGGTAGTGTGAAGATCAGATACGTGAACATCAGCGACAGCGTCGAGCCGTAGATGCCCAGATCGGTCACGATACGGAACAGGCCGGAGAGGATCGAGATCTGCGGGAACATCGTCATCGCCAGCACCAGATAGAGAATCGCCAGCCGTCCCCGGAACTGCACCCGCCCCAGCGCGTACGCCGCGAACGATCCCACGACCAGCGCCAGAATGACCGTCACCGACGCGACGATGGAGGAGTTCAGCATGGTGCGCATGAAGGCTTCGCTGCGCAGAAGCCCCTCATAGTTCACCAGGGTGGGCGCCTCCGGCAGATAGCGGGCCCCGATGAGCACCTGCGCGTTGGTCCGGAAGGAGATGCTGATCGCGTAGGCGAACGGGAACATCGTGTAAACGGCGATAGCGAGCACCAAAGCCCAGAATAGCCCGCGGGTGATTCCGTGTTGCAGTCTGGAAAGCAGCCGGTCGTTCATGTGTGCTCTATCCTCACGATCCTTACGTAAATGACGGTGAAGATGAAGATCATGATGAAGATCAATACGCCAACGGCGGAGGCGTAACCGGCGAGCCGCCCGGCCACCAGGCGGTCAAAGTTATATGTCGCCATTGAGGGGCGCGTGGTATCCAACAGGACCTGAAAAACGTCGAACACGCGGAGCGCATCAAGCGTGCGGAAGATCAGGGCGATGGCGATGGTCGGGCGCAGCAGCGGCAGGGTGACGCTGAAGAACTGGTGCACCCTGTTCGCGCCATCTACCGCCGCGGCTTCGTAAATATCGCCCGGGATGGTCTGCAGCCCCGCCAGCAGCAGCAGCGCCATGAACGGCACCGTCTTCCATACATCGACGGCGATGATCGACGCCATCCAGGGGCCGGTGTTGGCCAGCCACTGCTGTGGCTTGTCAAGCAGGCCCAGGTCCATGAGCAGCTTGTTGAAGATGCCAGTCTGGTCCGGGCGCAGGATGGTCTGCCACAGAACCGCCGCCACGACTGTCGGGATAGCCCAGGGGACCAGCATAGCTGTTCGCATCAGGCCGCGCCCGCGAAAGGCAGAATTGATGACCAGGGCGATGATAAGCCCCAGGATCAGCTCCAGCGTGACGGAAATAACGGCGAACCAGACCGTGTTACCGAAGGCGGTCAGAAAGATGGCGTCCTTGCCCAGAATACGCACGCCTCTATCCGCGCTGATCGGTATGGTGCTCACCTCCTGAAAGCGCACAAACTGCTGGCGCTCCTGCCTGGATAACTGGCGCACTCTCTCAGCTTCTTCGGTTTCTATGCTGGAGCGCTCCCATACAATGGAGCCATTGGGCGTGCGCTCACACTGCCCGCTGTTGTCTTTCCGGCAATCGACCGTCGTCAATTGGATGCTCAGCAGGTTGGTGTAATTAGCCAGCCCCACAAAGCGCACGGGGCGGCTGGCGCTGAATGTGTCGTCGGTCAGGCTGGTGATGAAGGTTTGCTCCAGCGGCTGGCCCGCCACAAGAATTAGCGCGGCCAGGGTCGGAATGAGCAGGCTCCAGGCGAAGCGCGTGTTGCGGGAGGAAAGCGTTTCCTCACTGAGGAAGAGCCAGTTGAGGGCGCCCGACAGCCAGCGGAGCGCCAGCGCCAGCGGGATAATGGCTATCAGCACCGGAAGGGCGCCGGTTAACCCGTTGAGGAAGTTGAAGGGCTGGTCGGTTACCAGTCCTCCTTTGCCGTCCACCCAGAAGTTGCGAATGGCGATCACGACAAGGCCGACAATCATCCAGAGCAGCGCGACCGTCGCCCAGCGCGCTGCCGGGCTGTCGCCGCGCCACAGCCGTATGCCGAGGCGGAGAATCAAAACGCCCAGGACGATGACGAGCAGCGGCAGCACGATCCCGAAATTCTGCAGATAAGCGATGATGAAGATGGGCGCCACGTTCTTGGGAACCGAGCGAGAAATAGACTGGAATCCGCCATCTTCCTGAGGACGCAGAAATTCAATCGCAATAACGAAATCGTCGCGCTCGCGGGGGACATCTTCTTCAGCAATGAGCACGCGCACCTGTTCAATACTCATATCGGGCGTGATATCAGTATCGTCAACCCTGGTCAGCCGGTCTCCCTGGAGGACGCCGGCGGCGATAGCTTCTCCCCCGGGGATGGGCTGCATCTCAAAATAGGATGGTTCTGCGCCCGCTTCTGGCTCAACTTTGACGATTTCGACGCCGATACCCGGAATATCCGGGCCGTGGACAGCCTGCCTGAGATCGTCGTTCGTCGCTATGGCATAGCCGAGGTAGACGAACGCGAGAATTCCGATGAGCATCAGCAGCCCGCTGACGAGCTTCAAAGCGAGCGCTTCCTGATTGGTGGGTTCGCGCCGGATCGGGGCAGGGGAATCTGAGTTCATATGCGACACCTTTATTCGCCGAAGGTCGGGATGCTGCGCGCCGGGTGAGTGGGTCGCGGGGCTGGGCTGCAAAGGATGCAGGGGCGCCCAGAGCGCCCCTGCGCCGTTCTCAGTTTACGGCAGATCGAAGCCCAGATCGGCCAATGCCAGCTCCAGATCTGCCAGGGCGGTGGCCGCATCTGCTTCGCCGGAGAGGATGGCGTGCACCGCTGTGAAATACAGTTGTGACACGTCACCGTACCGCTCGCCAGCAACAGCGGGACGCGGGGTGGCGAAGGACAGGATATCGCCCATGTCGGCCAGATACGGCAGCGCGGCCAGGAGTTCTGGATCGCTGTAGAGGGCCGGCATGACCGGCTGTTCACCGCGGAGCAGATGGTAGGCTTTCAACTGGTCGTAGCTTGTCATCCACCTGACGAACGCGACCGCGGCGTCAATGTTCCGGGAATACTTGCTGACGCCAAGCTGCCAGCCGCCCAGGGTGGCCGCGCTCATGCCCGGTTCGGCGCCGGGGAGCGGCACGACGGAGAACAGGTCCTTGATCGGGCTGTCGTCCGCCTGGCCCAGGGTGTAGGCGTAGCCCCAGTTGCGCATGAAGGCCGCGTTGCCGGCCTGCCATACCGCACGGGCATCCTCCTCCTGGAAGGTCAGCACGGCCTCCGGTGAGACACTGCCCACCCAGCTTGCCGCCTCTGAGAAGGCTGCGATGGTCTCTGGATTGTTGACCTGGACCACGCCCTCAGGGGTGATGATGACGCCGCCGCCACTCGATGCCTGCCATTCCAGCGCATCACACGTCAGGCCCTCGTAGGCGTTGCCCTGCCACACAAAGCCCCAGAAATCCGGGTTACCCGCCGTGCGTTCGCCGTCCTGAATAGTCTGCGCCATCTCAGCTAATTCGGCCCAGGTGGCCGGCGGTGCGTCGTAGCCATATTTCTCCAGCAGGTCGGTGCGGTAGTACAGCATACCCGCGCCGGCGAACCACTGCAGGGCGAGCAGGCGGCCGTCCACCGTGCTGGCGTTAATGAGCGCCGGGTAGAACTGGTCAAGGAACGCCTGGTCCATATACGGCGTGAGGTCAACCAGGTGCTCGGCCATCATGGCCGGGTAGAAAACGTCGAGCATGTAGACATCCACCGCGGAGCTGCGCGCTTCGAAGAACTGCTGGTACATGGCCAGCGTGTCGGTGGTGCTGGTCGGGCGTTGCAGAATATTTACAGTTACATTCGGGCAGACATCCGCATATCCTGAAGCGACGGCTACTGTGGCCTCATACTCACCGCCAACTGTCCCTGAAATGAAGTTGATGGTTACCGGGTCGGTCGTGCCACAGTCAACGGCCTCCTGCGCGCCTGCTGGCAGAGCCACGACGACCAGAATGAGCACCAGGAGCAGGGCGAATGGTTTGCGCATCATATTCCTCCTCAATACATACTTAAAAGATGAAGCTGGACTGTATGGGGCAAACAACCAGCGGATTTTGTATTTTCCTCTCCTTTCGGTAGATGGTTCAGAATGCTGGCGTGGAATCGTACGGACGCGCCAGAGCCAGATATCCGCGGCCGTCCGGTGATGCGAGGCAGGGATGAGAAGGCCCGGTTACCCCTTTTTGCGGCATATCGCAGCCGGCTACCCGCCCCTGCTGCGATACCATCTTCCGCAAGACAGAGAGAAACTGGATTGAAGCAGCCTCCAACATATGGAGTGCTCGTGTACTCATTCTATTACTTATTAGCCTCTGTCGTCAATCGACGCGGCTTCCGCGCCGGTCGGGGTATCCACCCCGAAGCTCTCATTGACAGGAGGCTATGATAGCCCGGCCAGGTCGTGGCCCTGCCCCGGGAGGCAGGGGGCGATCTTTCAGAACAGGCAGTTTTCGCGCACGAGTCTGGCCATATCGTAAGCAAAGCGGCGGATGGCGTGGGCGTCGCGCTCCTGTTCGGGTTGTGCGCGCCAGATAGCAATCCGCGCGCTGGGCGCGTCCCACATGGGCACCATTTCAGCGCATTCGAGGATATTCACGCAGTATTCCGCCGCCTCAAGGATGTCGTCGGTGGTCTTTGCCTTCTGCATGAACAGCGTGGTCTGCTCCACGCGCAGCGCGTCTTCTACCGCTTTGACGGCGCGGTAAGCGTGCCCCTCCTTGTTGGCGTTGACCAGAATACGGCTTTCTGTGCGGTTGCGGAAAAAACCAAACAGCGCAGCAATGACGGATGGATCGCGGATAGTGCCATCGGGATACACCAGTCCGTGAATATCCCCCCAGAAGCCTTCGCTGATCAGGTTGAAGAGGTAAAAGCCAACATGGTGCTTTTGCAGCAACTCCAGCTCCACTTCATAAGGGTTGGCGCGGCCCACACAGCCGGTCTCCGTATTGAGGATGGGCTTTCCCCATTCCGCGCCTGTAGCTTCGGCGGCGAGAAGCGCGCCTTCGATTTCGCGGCGGGTGCAGAGGTAATCGTGGAAAGAGATGACATCCACCAGATCGTTGGTTGAGACGCAGTGAGGGACGGCCTCGTGCCCGACAGTCAGGCACCCTTCAGGATCGCACCGGCGGACGATATCGCACAGCCGGCGGACATAGCGGCGGATGTTATCGAAGCGCGCCGGGTATTCTTCAGCGGGGCCGTGGTGCATATAATCGTTGCAGAAAGGCTCGTTGATGACATCCCACATGAGGATGAAAGGCTCATCGCGGAAGCGCTCAATAAACGCCCTGGCGTACGCTTCAGCGCGGGCATACCACGCGTCGTCCGGGTCGGCCCACTCGCGGATAAAATTGCCGTTCCACAGTATCGGCATGCTGGATACGCCGTAGCGCCACGCGGTGCGCATGAAGTGATCCAGCATATCGAAATAGCCGTCCCCCTGCCGCTCCCAGGTCTCCATATCCATCCAGAACCGGAGCGAGTTAAGTTGCAGGCGCTGGCAGTAGCTCATCTCTCTTTCCAACTGTTCATGCCCATCCTGGGGATGGGGGTTATGGCATACGCCACGAATATGCGAATAATCGCTCAAAGGATGCATGAGTTTGCCTCCAGTCAGTTATCACCTGATGAGATCTGTGCTGGTAAACAGAGTATAGGCCAGAATGGGAGCGATGAAGATCGGGCGTCCGCCCTTATGCTCACCCCGGCGTCGGGCGGATCAGCGCTCAGGCGAGGCTTCCGCGACACCGTCCTGCTCGCGCAGGCTCTGAATTGCGTCAATGACGGCCCGGTTGAGGAGGTAAGTGGACAGGCTCGCAGAAATGAAGATCCAGGTTGCCGGGAAGACGAAGGTGCTGAACGCGGTAATGATCAGGATCAGGGCCAGCGTCCCCACCGCCGTCCTGGGACGCCGGAGATAAAGCACCGCGCTGTTGCGCGTTGCGATGAGGAAGCGCCGGTCGGCCTGTTCCAGGAGCAGCGGGAATGTGAACAACTGGAGATCGACCCAGATAGCGATCATGACCACGATCACCCAGCGTATCCAGCTCAGCCAGGGGAGGTCTATCTGGCCGTAGAAGTAGGCGCTCAGGCTCAGGAAGATCAGAATCCCCGCGTTGATCAGCCCCCAGCGCCAGCTCAGCCAGAAGTGCTGGCGAAAGCCTTCCACAAACGCCCCCCAGCCGGCGCTGCCGTCGTGCTTCATCCGGTTGGTGGCATAGAACAGCCCTCCCAGGGCCGGGATGGCCGTGACCATGGGCAGCGAAGCCACGAACCAGATCACGTTCAGCAGGATCAGGTCGATGGAGCGGTAGTAACCCTCCCCCAGTTGATTCTGGAGCGCGCGCTCTGCGTGTTGCCTGGACATGCTTACAGCTTCTTCACCCCCAGGTAGTCCAGCAGGAACATGAATCCCCGAATGTGGTGAGTCGCCTGATCCCCGGAGACAGTGTAATCGTAGTAAGGGTCCCAGGACCAGAAGCCCCACAGGACGTGTGGATCATCGGCGTACGGATGCCCCCCGTCCGGCGTGATCTGCACGCCCAGACAGTAGCGGAGCGCAAGCTGAGCGGCATCCAGCAGGTCGGGCCGGTCGGTAACTGCGTGCAGCCGGAGCAGCGCAACAGCGATATTGGGCACGTCTCCCGGCCCGACCGTGGGCACGACGACATTGCCATCCCGATCGATAGTCAGCGGCCATGCGCCGTCTTCGCGCTGGCGAGCCAGGAGCCAGTCCGCGAATCGTTCGGCCGCCGTCAGGAAGCGCTGCTGCTGCGTTCGCTCATATAGAAACACCAGCGCGCGCAGCTCGTCCGCGGCGATATCGGTATTGAAGTAATCGTCGTCGATCAGGTAGAACCCGCCATCCCCCGCCTGCAGAGTCAGGCCAAACTCGCCCCAGGCAAGCGCGTGAGCTTGCCAGTGCGCTTCGCCGGTGATATCCGCCAGCTCCAGGAATGCTTCCACGGCCCGCCCGAACGATTGCCAGCCATTTGTTCGCCATTCACCTGCGCGCGTATCGTAACGGGGGGCGAACTGGTGACGGGCTGACTGGATCAGGAATCCCGCGCTCTGCCGGGCGCGCGTCAGAGCTTCGGCATCTCCGGTGCGGCGGTGCAGCCCACAGGCCAGGAGCACAAATTCCGCCGCAAACTTGGTCCACAGGTCGCCATCCGGCAGGCTTTCGCGCACGCCGCCGATGACTACGCTCATCGGGTGGCTCACCACAAATCGATTGTAGAACCAGTCGGCAGCGCGCCGCGCTATCTCCAGAAGGGAGGCGTCCTGTTCGCGGTCGCAGGCGGCCAGCAGCAGCCACGGCGCAATCAGGTTGACTGTCTGGGGAGGTTCCAGGTGTTTGTCGCGGGCGCCGTAAAAGCCGTGAAATGCCCCCACGGCGTTATTGAAATGGCTGGGCAGCCACTGATGGAGGCAGCCATCGATCCGCAGGTGAAGATCGCTGACGGTGATTCCCAGCCCGTCCAGGTAAATATCGCCGGCTTGCGTGGCAACGGGTAAGCCCCAGTCCTGGGGAGAGATGACGCCAGTACGCATTTATACCTCTTTCAATGCCGTCCGGGACAGGAGTGCCACTACTGCATAAAGCGCCGCGCCGGCCAGCAAAGCGACGCTGAAACCCCAGGTCATGGAAATTACGAGGGCAAGCACAGACCCCAGAGTTGAGAACACCCCGTTGAGCGCCCAGATCAGAGCGACGCGGTTCCGATGCTGTCCGACCCGGCGTATCAGGCTCGGGAACAGCACGCCCATAGGAAGCCCGAGGAGCACCGTGAGCGCGATGACAACCGTGATGCGGAGCGCCAATGAGCCGGGCAGCGCCCATTCCGCGATGGAGGGCAGCACAAAGCGGTACGCCGCGCCCAGCAGGGCGATCCACAGCGCAGCGATCATAACGCAGCGTGGCAGTTGCTGCCCCTCCCATTTCTGACTGATCCAGCTCCCGACGCCTCCGGCAAGGAGCAGAGTCCCCAGCACCAGCGCCAGAGACAGGATTGGATACCCCAGCAAGAGTTGAAAGCGCTGGATCAGGGGAATTTCGATCAGCATGAATCCGGCGCCGATAACCATGGCATAGGCCATGCTGCCGGCGCGGCTGGGCAGATCGCCGCCGGCCTTGTCCCCGCTCACCAGGAAGGCCAGGGCGGTCAGGCCCGCCGCAGCAACCAGAGTGGTGGCCAGGGCCGACTGTACCGGGCGCGGCAGGCCGAGATCGAGATGGAAGAAGTACGGGCTGTCATCCCCGGTATAGGTCAGGTTGTAATCCGCATCGTCGGAGGTGAAGTCTGCCAGACTCATGCCATTGCGGAGCGGGGCAAAGGCGACTTCGAACTCCCCGGGGACAAACAGCCCCTGCATCCCCAGCTGGCGCGCGTTCCTGGTTGTCGCTTCAATAACGTCGCTTTGCAGAGGCTGCCGGCCGACAATCAGCACGGATGTGCGCAGCGTCAGATCGGAGGCCGGGAACATCCACAGCATGAGGTGATCGAGCGCCTCTGCAGGAGGAACTCCGTTTGCTTCCAGCGCCCGCAGGGCGGTGACGGCGGCCCGGCTGGCTTCCAGTGCGTTGTGCGAGACGACAGCCAGACGGCCGCCGGGCGCCAGACGATTCAGGTACGCTTCGAACGCCTGCCAGGTGAAGACGTAGTTTTCGACCAGAACCTGGCTGCCTGGCTCAACCGCCTGGGTGTAGACCACGTTAAGGTAGATCAGGTCGTAGGCGGCGGTATCGCGCTCGACAAAGGCGCGTGCGTCGCCCTCCACCAGAGTCACCTGTGGCCGATCGAGGATGTTGCCGTTGTAGTCCGCGGCGCGGCGCGTGACAGCGACAACCGCCGGGTTGACCTCGACCGCCGTGATGGATTGCGCTCCCCCCAGCAGCGCGAGGATGATATCCTTGCCGCCTCCCGCCCCGATAACGAGCGTCCGCGCTGTCTCGCCAGTGGTGAAGGGCAGGTACTCGATGGTCTCCTGCCAGCTTCGCAGCGGATCAAGCGAGCCATCGAAGGCCAGCATATAGCTGCCGGCGCCGGCGTCAGTGAAGACGAACCGCGCCGATGGATCGTTTGTCTCCACCACATCCACCCGCGCGAACGGACTCCACTCGGTGCTGGTGATATGCGCGCCCTGACGGGGGTCAGCCAGCACTGCCAGCATCGTCTTGTCGCGCGGCGCGTCTGCCTGAAGCTCAGGATGGTAGTCTGCCGCGCCGATCGCGAGATTGGCGGCGAGCAGGGCCAGCCCGATGCCGCCGCTGATGATTGCTGCGCGGCGCAGGGGGGCGACCCGGGGGATGTCGGGATCAAGCGCAGCGATGATGACGGCGGTGGCGCTAATCGCCGGGCCGAGGCACAGGATCATGCTGAAGGCGCTCCAGTAGTGCAGCAGCAAGAGCACCAGGCCAACCCCGGCCGCAGCGCCAATCAGGTCGGCGGCGTAGAGCGTGCCGCTGATGCGGGCATAGCGCTCAAAAGCCAGCGCGGAAAACAGGCCAATCAGCGCGAACGGAATGATCGCCAGAACCGCCCGCGGCACGATCGACGCCGCCGAAGGATACCAGGATAGCCCGACAGTCACGATAGGGAACGCAGCCCCCAGCGCGATCAGCGCGTAGACGAGAAGCTCTGCGCGGCGCTGCCGGATAAAGTGCCCTGCGCTGGCGCCCAGGCTCAATCCGAGCACGGCCAGCGATACCGCCAGGAAGGCGAAGTGATACTGGTAGAATAGCGAAAAGAGCCGCGTTAGCGCGATCTCAAAAGCCAGCCCGGCTGCTGATACAACGAATACAGCCAGGACGATGGCATTGCGCTGGCGGATATCTGTTCGCGACGCGTCGATCATCGCTCCCACCGCAGATCGGACTGCTCACCCGGAGCCAGTGTAACCGTAGTTGACTGGTCGCGGAAGCGGATTTGCCGGGAAAGCGTGGCCGGGGACTCGTTGCGAACAGTGCAGGTCACCCGCGAGTCATCCAGCCGGGCGGTGATCGTCAGACCGGCGGCCAGCAGATTCTCAAAGGCGGCCGTCTTCCAGGCTGAAGGCAGGGCGGGGAAGAGGTGGATCGTGTCGTCCGGGGCCGGCTGCAGCAGGAGCTGGTGCAGGGCGGTGCAGACAGCCGCCTGCGCCGTCCCGAAGTACTGCATGTTCCACTGCCCATCTTCCATCACCTCGGTCATGCCGCCAAAGGTGCAGATTGTGGGGCGTGCGGACTGGATGATCGTCCAGGCCAGATCGCCATTATGTTGCCGGGCGATGACGGTGCCCAGCACGCCGGCCAGCCAGGGGAACCCGCTTTCGTCGGTCCCATTGCCAACGACGCGCCCCCGGTATTTTTCGACAAACGCCTGGGCGGTCTGGATAGCGCGCGGATCGGCGGGATCCACGATGCTCATGGGGTAGGTTGGCCCCAGCGAACTCATGTTGAGCGTATCCTGATCGTAGGAAGCCTGGAAGTATCGCCCGTTGTAGAGCTGGTCCAGCGTGGCGACCATGCCGTCGGCCACAGTAGCACACCGCCGCGTGAAGTCCGATTCCAGGCCGAGCAGGCGCGCGGCGGCGGCGCAGTGGCGGAGGATGGCGATAGTCGCCGCGACATTCATGCCGTCGTTGCGGACTTTGTTCGGGCTTTCGTGGACGCCAACCTGATATCCGACTTCATAGCCCTGGTCAGTTTCTGTCACAATGCAGCTCAGATAGAACCGGGCCAGGCCTTCCAGAATCGGGAAGAACTCCCGGAGCATAGCGCGATCCTGAGTGTAGTCGTAATAGCCCCAGATCTCGTTGGCATACGAGCCGTTGTTGTGGATCTGGTACTTCATGTGCAGCAGGGCGCCGTAAGCCTTGCGCCCATCATGCGTGATTTCCCAGTCCCACTTCAGGCCTTCGCAGCCGAATTCTTCCGATGCGTGGCGGCGGGCATGGTCCATCGTCCGCTGGAAGAAGCGGCAGCCCTCCAGCGCCTCGCGGCGGTGATTGGCTTCCAGCAGCGCGCGCTGGAGGAAGTAAGAGTCCCAGAATATGTGGGATGACCATGTCCGGCGCAGGTTATTAACCGGCAGCCCGCCGGAGGCGCGATTCTGCATCGCCTTGAAGTGGTACATACTGGCGTTATAGAAATACTGGAACTGGGGATCGGGGATCGTGATGTTTGAAACGGAGAAATATTCCTGCCAGTGCGCGAGAAGCTCGGTGCGAAGCGCGTCATAACCGCGCGCGATTTGCTGATCGATGAGGGCCGGATCGAGCGCCCCCTGCCGGTTGTCGATGATCGCGAAATACTTGGTTATCTGCGATGCGCGTAGGGTGAGCGAACGGTTGAGGTCCTGCTGACCAAGTGTCGCATCCTCGTTGGCCACCCGCAGCAGGATGAGGCCCTGTGTTTCGCCCAGATCGTAACGGATGTGCGCCGCCCGGTCTTCGGCCTCGACAGCGTAGAAAGGATCGCTGTCCCAGCCTTCTGTTACCCATATGCCGGGGCCGGCCCAGGCCCGAAAAACGACCTCGCGGCTGAAGGTATAACGCTCAACCAGGAGGGACAGTCCGGGGTGCAGCCAGGTCTCCGCTTCACCCTGGACGGCTCCGTAGTCGAGCTTTGAGTAGAGGGTGCCTTCCTGTGGGACGAAACGTTGTTCGCTGGCCACCAGGTCAAGAGCGCGATCGCCATCAAGCACTTCATACCAGGTCCGGCCCAGCGGCGCGACATCATACCAGCCCGATCCGGCCGCGTGTTCCAGCGGTTTGCCTGTTGGCCAGCGCCCCGCCGGCATGACCAACCGGTCTTCCGGGTAGTAGCGGTCAGCCTTGTACCAGTAGCAGCGATCTACGCCGACCTTGTCGGCGACCATCGAGCCGGTAGGGCCTACCAGCACAGCATCCAGCCCGTTGCCAAGAAAGCAGTGATAGTAGTTGGCAGGAAGTTTCATGAATTCGTCAGCCTTTTAGCCCGGTCATGGTAATGCCTTCGACAAATGCGCGTTGCGCGATGAAGAACAGAATGAGCGTTGGCATCATCAACGTCACAGAAGCAGCCATCAGCAGATGCGTCTGGGTATCAAACTGCCCGTTAAGGTAGGCAAGACCTACTGAGACTGTGTATTTATCCGTCTCATTCAGATACAGCAGCGGCCCCATAAAATCATTCCAGATATCCTTGAAGCTCAGGATTCCAATCACCGTCACCACCGGGATGCTGAGCGGCACAATGATGCGGAAGATGATCTGGAAGCGGTTGGCACCGTCTACAATCGCGGATTCTTCCAGCTCTTTCGGGATGGTACGGAAGAACTGCCGCATCAGGAAGATCGCGTACGCTTCACCGAACCAGGCCGGCACGATCAGCGGATTGAAGGTATTGACCCAGCCCATCTGGCTGAACAGGATGAAGCGCGGAATGAGCAAAACCGCGCCGGGCAGCATCAGAGTCGCCAGCAGAATGCCAAACAGAAAATTCTTGCCGGGCGCCTCCAGCCTGGCGAACCCGTACGCCACCAGAACACATGACAGCAGCCGGCCGGTGATCATGCCGACTTCAAGGATGAGCGTGTTCTTGATGAAAGTATCAAATGGCAGGTAGGGGTTGCTGAAGACATCTGCGAAGTTCGACCACTGGATCGGATCGGGGAACCACTTGGGCGGCCACTGGTAAATCTGCTGCTCTGGCTTGAGCGCGGAGAGGAGCATCCAGTAGAACGGGAACAGAAAAATCAGACTCAGGCCGATCAGCAGCGCATAGACGACGACCCTGTGGAGGATATCGCCAAAGCGCAGCTCGCGCAGCCGCCCGAGCAGCGGCGCCGGCTGTTGGGAGGTCATTTTGACGGACATGGCATACCCCCTTTACCCGTAGAATACCCAGCGCCGGGAAGTGCGATTAATCAGGTAGGTGACAAGGACAATGACCACAAAAAGGACCCAGGCCATAGCTGCCGCGTAGCCCATCTTCAGGAAGCTGAACGCGTTCTGGTAAAGATATAGCATGTAAAACAGCGTCGATTGGAGCGGCGAGCCAATGGCCCCGGCGCGGGCAGTAGAGATGACAAAAGCGCTGTCAAACGTCTGG
>JARKNX010000025.1 GCA_029976025.1 Aggregatilineales bacterium
CGCCTGCAGGCTCCCCGGCAGGGGTAATGGCCGGCCCGGAGGTCCTTCAGGCGGACTGGCGCGGAATAATCTGGCAGGCAGTCCTGAAAAGCCGCCGGCCTGTAATGTTCGGGTTATCGATTCGCTCGAACAACACCTCGGCCAGTCTGACTCCGAGGTCGTGCGAGTCCTGCGCAATTGTGGTCAGCGTCGGGCGGACAATCGTCGATTCGGGGATGTTATCGAAGCCGATCACAGCCACGTCATCCGGTATCCGGTACCCGGCATCCTGCAGGGTCAGGATGACGCCGATAGCCATCAGGTCATTGAGCACGAATAACGCCCGGGGCAGCCTTTTGCTGGCCCTGATCAGCGCGCGCGCGGCCTCCTCACCGCCCGGTATCGTGAAGTCGCCCATAACCATGAAACGCGGATCGATGCCCAGCCCCAGCTCATCGAGGGCGCGCTTGAAACCCCGCCAGCGGCGCGGGCCGGGCGGCAGATCCTCCGGCACGCCGACAAAGCCAAATTCTCTGTAGCCGCGCTCATTCACCATCCAGCGGGCGGCTTCATACATAGCCGCTTCATCATCGCCATAAACGACATCGATATTCGGGTGCTGGATATGCTGCCCGAGAACCACGATCGGCGCGTTGGCCAGGGAGAGAAAGCCGTCCAGGTCCTGATCGGTCAGGTGGATAGGGACGAGGATAGCGCCATCCACCACCCGCTTTGAGAGGACTTCGGCGAAGTGCATTTCCCGGCTATAGATATGGTCGCTGTTGGAGATCAGAACTTCATAGTCGCGCTGGCGGGCCACATCCTGCACGGCGCGCGCTATCACGTGATAAAAGCTGTTGGTAATATCCGCCACCAGCAAGGAGATCATCCCGGTGCGCTGCGTGCGCAGGCTGCGGGCAATGACGTTGGGATGGTAGCCCAGCTCGGCAACCGCGTCCAGGACACGCTGCCGTGTTGCCGCGCTGATCTGCACCGCTGTCTTGTTGTGGTTCAATACACGGGAAACAGTCGGCTGGGAGACACCTGCCAGCTTCGCTACATCATACATTGTTGGCTGTTTAAGCCGCTTCAGAGTCTTTTCTGCGGTCATCGGGTGCTTCTTTGCCCTCTATACTGTCTTGAGCATATCAAACCGGTGTTATGTGTATAAATTCAACAAAATGCTTGACAGAACCGCAAAGTTATGTTGTATAATGATGTAGTGCATACGAATACATGATTTCGATTGCATCAAACTCATTATACACGCTTTTTGTCTGCCGCAACTGTCGAGTCACAACATGACTCCAATCCTACACATGAAATCATCAGAATACCCTGTGTTATCGGGAAAGGAGGTGAAGATAGCCAGAAGCTACTGGGATATCTGGCAAAGCGCGCGCCAGGTCGGTCCGCCTTCTCTGTCTTTTCACGGCAGAGAACTTTTAAGAAGTTTCAACCCCTCGGCAGTAAGAAGTTTCACCCATCGATCTGAATCTACTTTTTGAATGAGGAGCCTATCAATGTTCAAGCGTTCGTCTATCGCTTTGACCGCAATCCTGGTCGTCGTCCTGATGGTGATGATGTCATTCGCCCTCACGGTTCAGGCCCAGGATGGCGGAGACACACCGCCTACCGAGACCCCCTCCGTGGTTGGCGCCGGTGGCACCCAGATCACCTTCTGGAACGGCCTGACCGGTTCTGACGGCGTCACGCTGATCGAAATGCTGAACGGATTTGCTGAAGACAACCCGGACATCCAGGTCATCGTTGAAATGATCGCCTGGGGCCCGCTCTATCAGAAGCTCCAGACAGCGTTCGTGGCCGGGACCTACCCGGACGTGTTCATGCTCCATGCGTCGGAAGTCCCCCAGTACGCCAGCTACGGCGTCCTGCGCGATCTGACCGACCAGTACACCTCTGGCGGCGGCTGGCTCCCCAATGACGACATTTCTGCCATCACCATGAGCGGTATGATGTGGGGCGATGGCCCTGAAATCTGGGGTATTCCGCTGGATAACCACGGCCGTGGCCTGTGGATCAACGAAGATATGTTCGAAGCGGCCGGTATCTCCACCGATCCCGACAGCGCGCCGACCACCTACGAAGGCTGGGTGGAACTGTTCCAGAAGCTGACGCTCGACGCCAACGGCAACAACGCCCTGTCGCCCGACTTCGATCCTGAAAACGTTGTGCAGTGGGGTTATACCGTCGGCGAATGGCCGAACGTCAACTTCATCGGCGCCCTTTACCAGCATGGCGGGTCATTCCTGAGCGACGACGGCCTGACCGTTACTGTTAACTCTGAGGCCGGTATCACGGCGCTGCAGCAGACCGTCGATCTGGTCTACAAGTACCATGTCTCCCCGCCCTCGGCCGGCTTCGACACCTGGCAGGCTTTCGGGGCCGGCACGGTCGCCGTGCTCCCCACCGGCACCTGGTACCGCAACCAGTCCCTGCTGCAGACCGATATCCACAGCCGGGCCTGGCGCAACGTGCAGTGGGGCCCCCACCCGGCAACCTGGATTGGCATCCACACCTGGATGGTTCCCGCTGGCCTGGAAGACCCGGAGAAACTTGACGCCATCTTCCGCATGATCGAATGGGTCAGCAACAATCAGGTGCTCTGGGCCGCCTCCGGCCAGGTGCCCGCTCGCCTGTCCGCACAGGCCGCTCTCGACCCGGAGAACTACCCGTCCAACATCCTGCTGGGCCAGTCCTTCTCCGAATACGGCGTGCAGGACCCCAAGACGACCGTAACGCAGGAAATCCTCGGTTATCTGGACGCCGAGCTGCAGAACGCGCTGAACGGCCTCAAAGACCCTGAGACGGCGCTGAACGACGCTGCGGAGTTGATGCAGGAAGCGCTGGATCGTTCCCAGATGTAGGCTTCAAAAAGTAAACGCGGGGTGGGTCAGCTACTGACCCACCCCCTGTCCTTATACCGCCATGCGAATGGCGTGGCCTCCCCCTGAAATGATTTGCCAGATTAACACCCTTCCTCATATGATAAAGACTGTCGCGCGTTTTCTTGAGACGCATGTGTGGAGGACATAGCATATGGCCAGTATCGCCCAGAAACGAGGTACAAAGCCTACAGGGTTTCGCCGGCTTCTCTCACCCGATCTGAAGACCCGCGAAGTCATCGCCGCCTATATCTTCCTGTCGCCCTTCCTGATCTTCTTCACGATCTTCTTCATCCGCGCCACTATCGCATCGGTCGGCTACAGCTTTCTGGACTGGCGCCTGCTACGCCCCTCCCCCCCCTATATCGGTCTCGAAAATTACGCCGAGCTATTCAACGATCATATCTGGTGGGATTCGGTCTGGCATACGTTCTACTTCGCTATCATGACCGTGCTTGGGACCACCATCGTGGGGCTGGCGGCGGCCCTGGCCGTGACCAGGCCGGTTCGCGGCGCGGGCTTCATGCGCGTCTTCCTGTACATCCCGCAGATTCTGTCGGCAGGCGCCATGGGCCTGATCTGGAACTGGCTGCTGAGCGGTCAGTTCGGCGTCATCAACTATGTCCTGAGCTTTGTAGGCATCCGCCCGGTCAACTGGCTGGGGGATCCCAATCTGGTCATCCCTGCGCTCAGCCTGGCGACGATCTGGTGGACCTTCGGCTTCCCGATGCTGATCTTCATCGCCGGCTTACAGGGTATCCCGGGGCATCTGTACGAAGCAGCCAAGATCGATGGTGCAAACGGCTGGCAAGCGTTTCGCTATATCACCCTCCCGCTGCTGCGCCCCACCATTCTATTCATTATGGTGACCGGGGTGATCGCCCACTTTCAGGTATTCGGGCAGCCGTACCTCATCTCAGGCGGCGGGCCGGGACGATCGTCATGGACGGCCGTCATCTACCTGTACAACCAGGCCTGGGTCGCCTTCCGCATGGGGTATGGCGCTGCCGTAGCGATGACCATTGCCATCATCATGGCAGTCATCACCGCCTTTCAGTTCCTCGTTATCAGCCGGCGTGTTGAGTACTAAAGGGGATACGCGATGAGCCTCGGAAAAATCTCACTCCCCAACTACCTGGGTACATACATATTCCTGATCGCGATCGGGATTCTGGTTCTCTTCCCGCTGTCCATTGCCGTCTCGCAGTCCTTCATGACCAATCAGGAAGTCAACCGCTGGCCGCCTAAGATCATCCCTACTGAGCCTACGATTGAGTCCTACCGCGCTCTGTTCACGCAGCAGGATATCCGGCTGGACCTGTGGCTACGAAACAGCCTGATCGCGACGATCGGCCATACCGCCGCCGTGCTGGTCATCTGCACGCCCGCGGCCTATGCCTTCGCCCGGCTCCAGTTCCCCGGCAATAAAATCCTGTTTTCCCTCCTGCTGGTGACAATCATGATTCCGGGGCAGGTGACGCTGATCCCCAACTACATGCTGATGCGCGATCTGAAGTGGCTGGACTCGTACAACGCGCTGATATTCCCCGGCGCGGCCAACGTGTTCGGCGTCTTCCTCCTGCGCCAGTTCTTTATGCAGGTCCCGCGCGAGCTGGAGGAGGCGGCGGTCCTCGACGGCTGCGGCTACCTCGGGCGGTTCTGGCACGTGATCCTGCCACTTTCCACCAACGCGGTTACGGCGCTGGGCATCTTCGTCTTTCTGGGCCACTTCAACGATCTATTCTGGCCGATCATCGTCACCAGCACGCTGGCTACGCGCACCCTGCCGGTGGGCCTCTCAATCATGCAGTCATCTTATGCCGGCCAGTATCGCCCGATGATTCTGGCGGGCGCGGTCGTCTCAACGCTCCCGGTGCTGATCGTCTACATCATCTTCCAGCGCCGGATTATCCAGGGCGTCACGCTGACGGGAATGGGAGGAAGATAGGGTCAGGGCACCATGCAGTTGTAATCGCCATCTTCGTACAGGCTCGCTACAACCAGTTTATCCTTACGCTCGGTGGAGGGCAGCGCTGGCTGCCCCCAGGCGAAGCGTCGACTGTTCCGGGTTTGCTCAGTGAGGTGAGAAACGACAATGTCTGCTCCTGCCCGTATCTATCTTGACACCAACCGTGTCATCAGCCCGATTTCGCCGCTCCTGTTCAGCGGCTTCGCCGAGCACATGGGACGCGCCATTTACGAAGGCATCTACGAGCCGGCGTCGCCCCACGCTGACGAAAGCGGCCTGCGCAAGGATGTGCTGGCTGCGCTGCGCGAGCTTAACTTCCGCGCCATGCGCTACCCCGGCGGCAACTTCCTGAGCGGCTACCGCTGGCTGGATGGCGTCGGCCCGCGCGATCAGCGCCCCCGCCGCCGCGATCTGGCCTGGCAGTCAATCGAAACTAACCAGTTCGGCACTAACGAGTTCATTGAATTCTGCAAAAAAGTTAACACCGAGCCAATGCTGGCCGTGAATATGGGCACCGGGACCATCCAGGATGCGGCCAACCTGGTCGAATACTGCAACGCGCCCGTCGGGACCCAGTACGCCGACCTGCGCGCCGCGCACGGCTACCAGGCCCCGCACGGAGTCAAGTACTGGTGCATCGGCAACGAGATGGATGGGCCGTGGCAGATCGGCCATCTGGAAGCGGACGCCTACGGAGCCAAGGCGCGCGAAGCGGCCAAGATGATGCGCTGGCACGATCAGTCGATCAAGCTGGTCCTGTGCGGCTCTTCTTCCATCAATATGCCGACCTTCCCCAAGTGGGACCGGGTGGCGCTGGAGCGGTGCTGGGATGTGGTGGACTATCACTCCCTGCACTATTACGCCGAAAACGTCGAGGACGACACACCCAGCTACCTGGCCAGCAGCGCCGCATTTGAGAGCTACCTGGATACGCTGACGGGCGTCCTGCGCTATGTGAAGGCCAGGCAGCGCTCCAACCACGACGTGTATCTCTCCTGGGACGAATGGAACGTGTGGTACAAGGCCCGCGCCCATTCCGATATGCAGGGCGGCTGGACCGAAGCGCCGCATCTGATCGAGGAAGTCTACAATCTGGAAGATGCTCTCGTCGTCGCCCAGTGGATGAACGTGTTCCTGCGCAAATCGGACGTGCTGAAGATCGCCTGCCTGGCCCAGGTCGTGAACGTGATCGCCCCGATTCTGACCACGCGCGATGCGCTCCTCAAGCAGTCGATTTACTACCCGTTCATGCTGTTCAGCCGGCTGGCCTCAGGCGCCGCGCTGGATGTGGCCGTCAAAGCGCCCCTGTACCAGACGACGAAGTACGGCGAGATGCCGCTGCTGGATGTCTCGGCCTCCTATGATGAAGCCACCGGCGCCAGCGCCGTCTTCATCGTCAACCGCAGCCAGACGGAGAGCCTGCCGGTGGAACTGGTCTGGCAGGACCGCGCGCCGAAGAGCATCCGCGCCGCCCACCAGTTGAGCGGCACCGATCCCAAAGCGGCCAACAGCTTCGCCAACCCCAACCAGGTCGTCGCCGTCAAGATCGCCGAGCCAGCAACCAGCGGCAACACCACCTCGCTGGTCGTGCCGCCGCTGTCGTTCACCGCGCTTGAGGTCGCTCTGTAGGTTTTTCCATATCTTTCGGGGGGCGGGGCCAGCCCGCTCCCCTGCGGAATCCCTCACCGGCTTGCCGGATCACCCCTCCCCTGTGCAGGTAATAGAGACTGGCCGGAGACACTCATGAACAAAGGTATTCGGGCAAAGTCGTGGATCGGCATTTCTTTCGCGGCGCTTATCCTGGTCCTGATCGCGGGCGTCGCGCATGGCCAGGATGGCGGAGGCACACTCCGTAACCCGCTGAATTATACGGGGGCTGACCCCTGGCTGACCTACTACGATGGCAACTACTATCTGGCGGCCACAACCTGGTCCTCCGAGTGGACGATGCGCCGGTCGCCGACGCTGGCCGGGTTGAAGGAAGCCGAGCCGGTACGCATCTACTTCGAGACGGATCCCTCTCGCTGCTGCAATATGTGGGCGCCGGAGTTCTACCTGCTGGACGGTCCCAATGGGCCGCGCTGGTACTTCTACTACACAGCGGGCACGCCGTTCGGCAACTACGACCGGCAGCGCAGCTACGTGCTGGAGAGCGCAGGGACCGACCCGATGGGGCCATACACTTTCAAGGGACAGCTCGCGCCGCCCGGCCAGGAGGGCACATGGTCAATCGACGGCAGCGTGCTGCAATTGAACGGGAGGCTGTACTTCCTGTATTCGGCTTTCAGCCCGATGCAGTCGGTCTTCATCGCGCCGATGAGCAACCCCTGGACGGTCAGCGGCCCCGGCGTCCTGATCACGGAGCCGGAATACCCCTGGGAGATGAGCGGCGGGACGGTCAACGAAGGGCCGGTTGCGCTGCAACATGACGGCCAGACATTCCTCATCTATTCCGCCAGCGCCTGTATCACTGGCGACTACAAGCTGGGGATGCTGACCTACAATGGCGGCAACCCGCTGAGCCGGGCGTCGTGGATCAAATCCCCTGAACCTGTTTTCCAGCGCTCCGATGAAAACGGCGTCTACGGCCCCGGCCATAACGGCTTTTTCCGCTCGCCGGACGGGACCGAGGACTGGATCGTCTACCACGCCGTTGATTTCCCGGAGGGTGCCTGCGACGGCCGCCGGACGACGCGCGTGCAGCGCATCAACTGGAACGAAGACGGCACGCCCGACTTCGGTGTGCCGGTCTCAACCAGCGAAGCCATCCCCGCCCCTTCCGGCGATACGGGCGTTGACCCGCTGCCAGAGCTTCCGGAACGGGTGATTTCCCGCTTCCGCGCTTACCCGTCCAACACCGCTTATCTGCGCCACGCCGCCTTCATGGCCCGGCTTGATTCCAACCCGGTGCCGCGAGCCGATTCGGAATTCGTCATCCGGCCCGGCCTGGCCGATCCGGAGGCGGTCTCTATCGAGTCGCTCAACTTCCCCGGCTTCTTCCTGCGCCAGCAGAACAACGCCATCTACGTCCTGCCTGACGACGGCTCGGCAGACTATGCCGCCGACGCGACGTGGTGGATCCGGCCCGGCATTGTGGACGAGACCGGAATCTCGCTGGAGTCGTACAGCCGGCCCGGGACCTTCATCGGGCGGGCTATGGGGATTGTCGCGCTGACGCCGGTGACCGGGTCCAGCCCGGTCCGGGCGCAGGAGGATGCTACCTTCTTCCTGGAGGAAGCCGTACGGTAGGCCGGGCGAGCGCGGCTGCTGAATCGCGAGGAGGATTCTGCACCTGTCTCACAAGGTGCGGAATCCTCCCTGTTTCATCCAGCGCAGGGCAAGATCGGGCTTGCCGCGTTACTCCGCCCCGCCGGGGTAGACTGGCAGCGGCCAGCCGTCATCATCCCACACCAGCGTGTTGATGTGCAGGTAGGAATTTTCCAGCCTGTCGGCGGCATCGTAAGCGTGGTAGACGATGTAATCCACTCCGTCGTCGTCCAGGAGTATCCCGTTATGGCCGGGGCCGCGCCAGCGCTCAGTGGGAAAGGTGACCTGTGTCCCGCCGCCTCGCAGCATGGGGACGCCGTCGCGGTCCACATACGGCCCGGTGATCGCCTCCGAACGCCCGACCATGACCAGGTAATCGCTCGCAGCGCCACGACAGCAAGCGCCAAAAGACACGAACAGGTAGTAGTAATCGCCCTTGCGGACAATAAACGGCGCTTCGACCGCCCCGTTGTCCTCGAATCGCCGGGCCAGCGAATACAGCGTCTCATCCTCGGTGGAGAGCTTGCGGGTCTCCGGGTCCAGGCGGCGCATCTTGATGCCGCTCCAGAAGCTGCCGAACACCAGCCACGGCGCGCCCTCCTCATCCAGCACGAAATTCGGATCGATGCAGTTATAATCATCCGTCAGATGCGATTCGATCACGATACCTTCATCGACCCACCGGAAGGCGTCATCGGTCACCTTGAGGGTTTCGTTGGTGGCCAGGCCGATGGCCGAGCGATTGCTGCCAAAGGTGGAGGCGGAGAAATACAACTGATATTTGCCGTTGTAGTAGGAAATATCCGGCGCCCAGATACTGCCCTCGCTCCCCGGGATCGCCCGCTGAGCCTCCGTGATGACGCCGGTGAAAGGGATGGCCGGCAGGAAGAGCTTCCAGTCCAGCCTGTCCAGGGATCGCCGCGCCGGGATGCCCGCTCCGGTGCAGTACACCCAGTAAACGCCATCCGACTTGATAATTACCGGGTCGTGGGCTGTCCGGGTGAAGCCGGTGAGCGGGAGACTCATGGAAGTGTCATCCTCCGGCGTGCTGGTGGGGGAAGGCCCCTGCATCCGGGCCAGGCGCGGCAGGCCCAGCCCCAGGGCGGCGCCCAGGACAAGGCCGGCGCGAATAAAACGGCGGCGTGTAAACCCTGCTGGCATAAGCTGCTCTCCTTCCGGGCACAGAGGTGGGGCCTGACTCTTGCTACTCGACATGCCCGTAATCGGCTACAGGCGTTCGTGCTTCAGTCTATGATTACCCCGGGAAATTGTCAATTGAGGTCGCATGACACAGACGCCTGATCGCGGCAACCGGGGAGGAGCGCGGCAACTCACGGCTGCAGAAAGCCCGGCCAACTGGATATACTTCAGGCAGGTGCCGCGCCAATCGGAGACTGGCTTATGATGAATGGATTCAGGTTGATCATCAAACCGGATGAAGAGGAAGCCGAAGCGGCCGAGGTTTACGTCGAAGGCCGGATCGGCGGTCATCCGCGCCAGTTTCTGCTGGATACGGGCGCCGCGCGGACGGCCGTGCTCCGGGATGACTACACTGCCACATTCGCCGCCGCCGGGCAGAGCAGTTCCTCCGGGGTGTTCGCCCGGAGCAACGACGACCTGATCACGGTTCCCGACATCGAGGTCGGCCCGATCGCAAAGAAGCAGTTCACTCTGACGCGCACGGCAGGCACAGGTCCGCCCAACAGAGATCTGATCGGAATGGACCTGCTCAAAGAGTGGCGCCTGCACTTCCGCTTCGATCAAAGCTGGGTCGTGGTCGAGCCGGCTGGTGAAGCGGACGCCAGTTACACCTTTTACGATCTGTTTCTGGATAGCAAGGCCCATCCCTACGTGGACGTGCGGTTTCCGGATGGGGCGGCCCGGGCGGTCTGGGATACCGGCGCGAGCATCACAGTCGTCGATATGGGTTTCGTCCAGAGGCATCCCGCCTGTTTCAAAGAAACCGGCCACTCATCAGGCGTCGATTCCACCGGCGCGACGCAGGAAACGCCGATGTACGTGATGGCAGGGGTGAGCATCGGCGGGGCGGCATTCCCGCCGCACCGGGTGGCCGGAGTCGATCTCTCCCCTGTGAACGCGACTATCGATGTGCCGATGGACCTGATTCTGGGATACAGCACCCTGAGTCAGACCAACTGGCTGATGGATTTCCCACGCCAGCGATGGGCTATCGCGAAGGGACCCGTGCCGCCGCGCGGCTGACTGGCCGGAGGAGTTCCCGCGCCCCAAAGGAGCGACGCCGCTATGACCTACGATTGCCGGGGCGGGCTGACTGCCGGGCTGCCCCGCGTCTCCCTCACCCATCTGCCTACCCCGCTGGTCGAGCTGGCCCGGCTGCGAAACGCCCTGCCGGGCTGCCCCCGCCTCCTGATCAAGCGTGACGATCAGACCGGGCTGGCCGGCGGCGGCAACAAGGCCCGCAAGCTGGAATTTCTGATCGCGGATGCGCTGGAACAGGGCGCGGACACCGTCGTCACTGTCGGCGGGCCACAATCCAACCACTGCCGGCAGACGGCCGCCGCCGCTGTCGCGTTCGGGCTGCGCTGCACCCTCGTCCTTTCCGGATCGCCGGTCCCACGCCCCGCCTGGAACGGCAATCTGCTGCTGAACAATCTGCTGGGCGCGGAGGTGCGCTGGACCGGGGAGCAGCCCCGCGACGAAGTTATCGCCGGAGTGCTGGCCGATCTCCGCCGGGGGGGAGCGCGGCCTTACTACATCCCCATCGGCGGCTCCACTCCCCGGGGCGCCGCCGGGTACGCTGCCGCCGTGGAGGAGCTGGCGGTGCAGCTCCAGGAGCGCGACGAGACAGTTGACCGGATTGTGCTGGTTTCCGGCTCCGGCGGCACGCACGCCGGCGTCCTGGTCGGCGTCAAAGCTGTAGGCTTCCGGGCGCATGTAGAGGGCATGAACAACTTCGCCGTGTCGGATATCGCCGGGCAGGTCCGCGTCCTGACGGAAGAGACGGCCGCTTTCCTGCGCCTCGATCTGAGCTTCACTGACGACGACTTCCGCATCCACGACGCCGGAGGGCACGCCTACGGCGTCATCACCGCCGCTGAGCGCGACGCCATCCGCCTGCTGGCTCGCACCGAAGGCATCCTGCTCGATCCGATCTACACAGCGCGGGCCTTCGTCGGGCTGCTCGACCTGATCCGCTCCGGCGGCTGCCGTCCGGACGAGACGATCCTCTTCTGGCACACTGGCGGCCTCCCCGGCCTGTTTGGCCGGGCGGGCGATTTGCTGGAAGGGGCCGGGTGATCTGTCCGGCGCAGTACCCCGTGCCCGCGAATCGCCCTATAATCACGGTAGCGAATGCCGCCCGGGCGATTCCTCACGGTTCCCCGCCGGGCGGCGTATACTATCAGCGGCGCGGGCAAGTCCTCCCCGCCGGTGTGCTGACCTTCGCCCATAAGGAGACAATAAGCATGGCCAAGAAGAAGGTAGTGCGAGCCGGGATTATCGGCGTCGGCGGGATGGCGCGTCACTACATCCGCCATATCCTCGCCGATCACAATGACGATACACAACTGGCGGCGTTTTGCGAGCCGTCTGCAGAGATGGTGGAGCGCGCCGCTGAGCTGTTCCAGGAAGCCGGCGTTGAGGTCCCGCCGAACGAGCCTGATCTCAGCCGCTTTCTGGCCCGATACGCCGGCCAACTGGATGTCGTCTTCATCCTCACGCCCCACGCTTACCACCACGATCAGGCCAAAGCGTGTCTGGAGGCCGGGCTGGATGTCCTGCTGGAGAAGCCGATGGTCATGACGGCGGAGGAGGCGCGCAGCCTGATTCAGACCCGCGATCGCACCGGCAAGCATCTGGTCGTGGCCTTCCAGGGCAGCCTGTCACCGCACATCCGAAAGGCGGTAGATATGATTCGCACTGGCGAAATCGGCGAGCTGATCAGCATCAGCGCGACAATCTGGCAGAACTGGGGTCCGGCCACAGCCGGATCGTGGCGGCAGCAAATCGCGCTTTCCGGCGGCGGGTTCATGTTCGACACCGGCGCACACATGCTCAATACCGTCGCCGATCTGGCCGGACAGAACTTCGCCGGGGTGGCTGCCTGGCTGAATAACCGGAGCGCTCCGGTGGATATCGTCGGCGTGATCATGGGCCGGCTGGAATCGGGGGCGCTGGTGACCATGCACGGCTGCGGAGAAACAGTCCAGACGTGCACATCTGACATTCGCGTGTTTGGCTCGGACGCGATTCTGCGCACGGGGGCCTGGGGCGGGTCGCTGGATATCCAGCGCGACGGCGAGGAAGACTTCAGCCCCGTCCCCGTTGATGCCGGCAGAGGGACCTGGGAGCAGTTCCTGCTCGTCCATCAGGGCAAAATCGCCAACCCCAGCCCGCCGGAAGTGGGCCTGCGCATGGCGAAGCTGTGGGACGCGATCCGGGAGTCGGCGGCGCAGGGCGGCGTCCCGGTGAAGATAAGTTGAGCGGCGGTTACCCGCGAGGAGGAATTCACGCATGACTATTCGTGTGACGGTCTGGAATGAGTATCGACACGAGCATCAGAACGAAAAGGTGCGGGCTATCTACCCGGAGGGCATTCACACGACAATCAGCAGCTTTTTGCGCGCCGCCGGGATTGAGGCACGCACAGCCACGCTCGATGAGCCGGAGCACGGCCTGACCGACACCGTGCTGGCGAATACCGATGTGCTGATCTGGTGGGGGCACATGGCTCATGACGACGTCCGGGATGAGATCGTGGACAAAGTGCAGGAGCGCGTACTGGATGGTATGGGGCTGATCGTGCTCCATTCCGGCCATCACTCCAAGATTTTCCGGCGGCTGATGGGGACAAGCGGCAATCTGAAGTGGCGCGAAGCCAACGAGCGCGAGCGGGTGTGGGTCATTGAGCCGGGACACCCGATTGCGGAGGGGCTTGGCGAGCACTTCGTCATCCCCCATGAGGAAATGTACGGCGAGCGCTTCGATATTCCGACGCCGGACGCGCTGGTACTGGTGAGCTGGTTCGAGGGTGGCGATGTCTTCCGCAGCGGCTGCTGCTTCCAGCGGGGGCGGGGGCGCGTGTTTTACTTCCGCCCGGGCCATGAGACCTGCCCCACCTATCACCAGCCGGAAGTGCAGCGCGTGATCACCAACGCGGTCCGCTGGGCCGCGCCGCATACCATCGCGTCGGCGCCGGTGGTCAACGTCACGGAACCGCTGGAGAAGATCGGCGGCTGATCGGAGGCGTAAAGGCTACCCATACGCGGCGTCTTCTGTCACAATAGGAGGCGCCGCTTTTATTTGTCGATGAAGGCGGCAGGCATCTTCCTCTTTGTGCCCGTCCCGAGCGTATACGCAGACGTAAAGGTGGCCGTACCATGACCATATCGCCGGAGAGACTCACCCTGCCCGCCTCATTCCCACGCAGCGACTACACCCCTTTCGGCTACATCGACAATCCCTACCACAGCACGGTGCTCAACCGCAGCGGCATCCTCCGCACTGTGCCGCCAATGGGCTTTGGCTGGTGGGCGCGCGCGATGCCCTGGCCTTACGGGCTGGACGTGGAGCGCCCGATCAGCTATCTGTCTTTTCTCCACCTCAGCCTGTGCATCGAAGGGACTGCTGGCAGGGGCCGGGCCGTATTCCACAGCGCCGACGACTTCAAGGCGCGAGGAGTGTCGCTTGTCTCGCACTACCATACCCACACGCTGATGAGCTACGACTGGTCCTTCGACGGCCTGAATATCAGCGCACGCTACTTCCTGGCTCATGAGAACGCCCTGATCTGCCTGCTGGAAGTGGAAAATACCGGCGCTGCCGCACGCCAGATCACCGCCCACGCCACAAATATCTACGGCTATCCGGGGCACCTGTACTGGGGGCGCGACGGCATCACCTCCTCCTACCGGCCCGGCGATGATATTGGCGTGAGCAAAGGGTGGGCCTACGGAGATGTCATGGCGATTGGCGCTGATCGGCGCAGCGCCGGTTACAAAGCGACATCGTCGGTTGAGGAATGGAGCGGCTGGATTTACGCCAACGATTGCTCATCCAACGAAGGCGCAGTCGTCCGCTTCCACGAATCCACCGATCCTCTCTACGCCGTCATGAGCTACCCGGTGGAAGTCGCCGCCGGAGCCACCGAGTTGCTGACGCTCTGCCTGGCGCGCGGAGTCAACGAACTGTTCACCGTCCGCCAGTTCACCCGGAGTCTGGAAACTGCCATCCAGGAAGCCACCCGGCAACTGGCAGAGGATGAAGCGTTCTACGCCCGGGCTCCGCTGCTGGTCGGCGACTGGCCGGCGCACTGGAAGCACGGCTGGGTGTACGATCTGGAGACGCTCCGCATGACGATCCGCCCCCCGCTGGGCATCTACAAACACGTCTGGGACGCCATGCAAATCCATTCGCCGCGGGCGGTGCTGGGCGAGACCTGCCTGGATGCGCTGTGCCTGAGCTATGCCGATATCGCGCTGGCCAAAGAGGTCATCCTGGGGGTCTTCGCCGACGCCCCTACGCCCAATGTCCCGTGCAGCCGCGAAGACGGCAGCATGAACATGATCGGCGAAAGCGGCGCGGAATGCGGCACAGCGCCGACCTGGGGCTTCCCCTTCCTCGTCATCCAGTCCATCTACCGGCGCGACCGCGACGACGCCTGGATCGCGGCGCTGTATCCGCACCTCAAGGCATTTATCGAGTGGTGGATTGCCGAGCGAACCGACGACGAAGGCTGGTTCCACGCCGATAATAGCTGGGAATCGGGCCAGGACGGCTCCCGGCGCTTCCTGCACGGCGACGCCCAGGAAGGCACGCCGGCCCATTTCGTGCGCACGGTGGATATCGAGGCCGGCATGGCTCAGGCCATGCTGTCCATGGTGACGTATGCCCGCATCGTCGGGGCGGAAAGCGATATCGCGCTGTGGCAGGAGCGGAGTGAAGATCGCGTCGCCCGGACGCGCAGCATGTACGTAGACGGCTGGTTCCGCGACTGGGATGGGCGGGAAAACCGACCTTTCATGCTGGAGGATTATTACGATGTGATGATGCTGGTTCCGCTGGCCGTCGGCGTCGCTACACCCGAACAGATCGAAGGGGTCCGGCCCAAGTTTCAGATATTCCGGGAGAATCCGACCCCATATCTGGAATGGCCCTCCTTCTGGCAGCCATTTTCCGAAGCCGGATGGAATGTCGGGCTGCGCACTTTTATCGCCGAAGAGCTGGTCAAAGTGGGCAACCGCATCTACGAGCGGACGGACGCTCGCGAAATCCGTCCGGCGAGCGCCCGATACGACGGGCGGCTGCCGGCCCCCTACGCCTACCGTATCCCCGGCGTCGCCAGCGAGTTCTGGCCGGTGCAACTGGAGGGTCACCCGATCCTCAATGGCTGCGAAAACTACGGCTGGGGAGCCACCTTCCCCAGCCTGGTAATCCGCAACCTGATCGGCTTCAGAGAGCGCGAGGACTCGGACGGCGATGCGGGGTTCATCCTGGCTCCGGCGCTGCCCCCTGCACTGTTTGAGATCAGCCAGACGTATGGCATCACCCGCCTCAAAGGGGCCGGATTCAGCGTTGACGTGTATTGTACGGTGAAAGCAGGCGGCAGGCTGGATGTCCGGTTAAGCCTGTCGCTAGAGACGCCCGACAATGTGCGAATCGAGGATGAGGGCGGGATGCTTATCGCGCAGACGAGCGGGCCGGAGAATACCCCGGAAGTTCAGTTCGAGGCGACCAACGGGGCGATCTACCACGTCGTCTGGCAGGCTCCGCCCGGCCTGAGTTAACGCAAACGCCCGCCGCGACCGAAACCCGATCGCGGCGGGCGCATTATCTTCAAGTCAGCAAGCGGGTCGCGCTACCCCTTCACGCCGGAAAGCGAAATTCCTTCCACAAAATAGCGCTGGGCGAAGATGTAGACAATGAGCACGGGGAGCATCACGACTACAGCCGCGGCCATGACCATCGGCCAGTTGGTCTGGCGGTAAGCAGTCGTGTTGGCGTTGAAGTAAGCCAGCCCCAGCTCCAGAGTGCGCATCTCCTGATTGCGGGCGATCAGTAGCGGCCACAGCAGATCCGTCCATGTCCCCATGAAAGCGAACACCGCCAGCGTAGTGAGCGCGGGGCCGTTGAGCGGCAGGAACACGCGGGTGAAGATCGTCCATTCGCTGGCTCCGTCAATACGAGCCGCATCGTGATAATCCTGCGGGACGCCCATAAAAGCCTGTCGCAGCAGGAAGATGCCGAACACGCTGGAGATACCAGGGATAATCAGCCCCTGGTACGTGTTGATCCACCCCAGCCCGAACACAATCAGGAACAGAGGGATCAGCGTGATCTGGAACGGGATCATCATTGTAGCCAGATACAGGATGAAGATGACATCCCGGCCCACGAACTTGAGCCGTGAGAAGCCGTAGGCGGCCATCGAGCACACTAACAACTGCCCGGCCACAGTGAACGCAGTGACGAGGGCGGTATTAAAGAAATATTGCCCGAACGGCACCAGCGTGAACAGGTCCTGATAGTTGGAGAAGTCAAGAGAAGTGGGAAACAACTGCGGTGGATAGCTGAACTCACTCCCGCGCGGCTTGAGAGACGTTGAAACCATCCAGATGAAGGGTATGACCATAGATAGAGTTACAAGAATCAGGATCGCGTACCCCAGGATGCGGGCCGGGAGGTCCCACCAGTGTTTGGGCTTTACCATAACACCTCTCCACTCAACAATAGCAGCTAAACGTACAACATTACCTGCCGCGCAGCTAGAACAACGATTCTTCACGCGTGCGCATATAAACAACCTGAATGAGCGTAAAAACAAAGATGACGGCGAACAGGATCCAGGCAAGCGCCGAGGCATAGCCCATATCAAAGCTCTCGAACGCCCGCAAATAGATACGGTGCACCGCCACATCCGTCGCCCCGCGCGGCCCGCCGCCGGTGATCACGTAGACCGACGAAAATACCTGCAGTGACCCGATAATGCCCGTGATCAGCAGGAAGAACGTCGTCGGTTTGAGCAGAGGCAATGTGATCCGCCAGAAAGAATGCCAGGCGTTAGCGCCATCAATCGCCGCCGCCTCTTTAAGTTCGTTAGGTATCGCCTGTAAGCCGGCCAGCCAGATGACCATCTGGAAGCCGGCGCCTTTCCAGATTGTAATCAGGACAAGGCTGGGCATAGCGGTCGCCGGATCGCCCAGCCAGTTAACGCCCGGCAGCCCGAACAATTGCAGGACGTAATTGAGGATGCCGGCCCGCGGGTCCAGCAGCGTAATCCAGATAACGGATACGGCCACCCACGACGAAATAACGGGCATGAAAAATAGAGTGCGGAAGATATTGACGCCGCGCAGGGCCTGGTTCATGACCAGGGCGATCGCCAGGCTGATAATCATGCCCAGCGGCACTGCCAGCAAGGTGTAATAAGCCGAGTTCCCCATGGCGTTCCACCAGCGCCGGTCGCCAATCATAAATTCGTAGTTCGCCGTGCCGATGAATGGAGCGCTGTAAAAGTTAGTGCCGCGCCAATCTGTAAAAGAGAGGTAAAAGCTGAAGAGCAGCGGAATAAGTAGAAAAACGACCAGGTGAAGCAGGGAAGGCAGGATGAAGAGGTATCCGACTCGCTCGTTGGATCGTCCCCAGAAGCGCTGCCACCAGCGGGGGCCAGAAGTGAATAAGTGACGTTCTAGCAACGGCGTGCTCTGCATAGCCTAACTCCTCAAAGACGGACCGCCCGGCCAGGGGCGGTCCGTCCCCAACTTGAACTGCCAGAGTGAGTTTTACTGGCTGCTGCTGGCGCGCGCCAGCTCGCGGCCAATCTCTTCCACAGCGTTGGCGATTTCTTCGTCAACATCGCCGCCGGCCAGGATATTCTCCATCATCCCGTCGAGTGCGCTTTCCACGATCGGCCAGTTGGCGAAGCGGGCGCCGTAAGGAGCGCGACCGTCGTCCGATTCAGCCGTGAACACAGCCTCGATCTCGGGCCAGGCCGAAGCCTCCACCGCCGCCGCAGCCGACTCAGCGTTGGCCGAAGTTTCCAGCCCGGTCACGACCTTGGTGTCCTGGTAAGCGGTACTGGTCAGCTCTTCCACGAGCTGGCAGGCCGCCAGCAGTTTGGCCGGATCCTGCTGCACGAGGGCGTTAATCACCCAGCCCGACTCGTAGATGACAGTGGCATCTTCAACCTTGCTGGGGTTGCCCACCACAGCCACGCGCCCCGGCGTGTAATCCGGGTTAATCGTCAACCCGACCATCTCCCAGTGTCCGCGCGGGAACATCGCCACTTCGCCGCGCAGGAACGTGCTCAGGAAACCGAACTCCTGCGATATCTGATCCAGCGTGGAAGGCTCCGGCGCCACGCCGTACTTCAGCACCAGATCGCGCAGGAAGGTGATCGCCTCAACTGCTTCGGGCGAATTCAGGTAGCCATCAACCGTTGAGCCATCGGGGGAGATCACGTCCCCGCCGTTCTGCCAGACCCAGTAGATCCACTCGAACGTGTACTTGCGGTCGCGATAGCCCCACTGCACAACATGCTCTTCGTCAAAGTCGGGGTCAAGCCGGTTGCGGCCCTGATCATCGAGGGTCAGTTCCTGGGCAACGGTCAGGAATTCGTCCCAAGTCCAATCGGAGGTGGGCGGCTCGACGCCGGCGCGCTCGAAGGACTCCGGATTGTAATATATCACCATAGGCGTGCCGCCATCAGGCAGGCCCCAGACCTCGCCGGTATCCCGCTGATGCAGGCTGAGGAAACCGGGTGAGAAGCGATCCAGCGTCAGTTCCGGCACCAGATCAAGGCAGACCCGCATATCGACAACATTGCCGGTGTCCACCAGCCGGGCCAGAGTTGACGCGTCTTGATACCAGACATCGGGGGCCGTCCCGGCGGCCAGGTCAACCAGAAGCTGGGTATCGAATTCCGGGGGCGCTTCCAGCGACTCGATGGTGACATCCGGGTGCGCTTCGGTAAACCGGGTGATCACGGCCTGCTTGGCGATCGCCAGCGGAGTCTCGCGCTCGTCCGGAACAACTTCCAGGCCGATCACACGCAGGGTAACCTGATCGCCACCCTGGGCCAGTGTGGTCAGCGAAGGCAGCACCAGCGCCAGTACCATGATCAGGGCGAAAATACTGCTTCGTTTCTGCATCTCTCTATCTCCTTCTAATAGATACGATCCGCAAGGACTTTACTTCTATAGAGCGACAAATCTGAGCGCCTGCCGCTCCCCAACCACTCTGTTATCCAACCCGCACGCTGGAGGTGAGATAGGCCCAGCCCCGCACACGGGTTGTCCGACAACACCCGTCCTCAAAGCCTTATCCCGCCGGATGCTCCGCTACAAAATGGGAGCACAGAGATGCAAATCCGCGACGCATCTCTGACAAATGTATGCACAACTCAACAACTATCTGGTGGTCTGTAACCCCAAAAGTTGCTATTCATCTATACAACCTGACTATAGTCCGGAAGTACCAGCCTGTCAAGAAATAAGGCGCAGGGAACGTGTCTAGACAATCTGGTTGAAGCGCGCGAAGAGCAGGCCCGCCGTCTGGCAGTTGACTCGCCCATCATATCCGATCGGGCCGCCTAGTTCATGGATTTGCGCAGGCGCGGGTCGGTCAGATCGCGCAGGCCGTCCCCGATGAAGTTGAAAGCCATCACGACCGTGAAGATCGCCAGGCCGGGAAACGCGCTCAGCCACCACTGGTCAAAGCTATTGACGCCGTCAGCGACCATACGCCCCCACTCCGGTGTAGAAGGGTCCGCACCCAGCCCCAGAAAACTCAGCCCGGCGAAAAGCAGGATGGCATTGCCGATATCCAGCGTAGCCATGACGATGGCCGAAGCCAGGCAGTTAGGCAGGATGGTGCGAAAGAGGATATAGCGATGCGAGGCGCCGATGGCCTGGGCAGCCTCGACGTACTCATTAGATTTGACGCTGACGACCAGCCCGCGCACCATACGGGCATAGTTAGGCCACCAGACCAGGACCATCGCCACTACGGCGTTCATGACGCTCGGCCCCAGGGCGGCGGCAATCGCCATAGCCAGGATGATGGTCGGGAAAGCCATGAAGACTTCAACCAGCCGCATGAGCAACTCATCCGCCAGGCCGCCGGCATATCCGGCCACCGCGCCGATAAGCGTCCCGACAACCAGGGCAACGATAATCACCAGCAGGCCCGCCGGGAGCGAAATACGCCCGCCGTACATCACCCGCGTCAGCACATCACGGCCGAGCTGATCGGTGCCGAATGTATTCTGGCCGTTGGGGGGCTGGAGGCGGTTGGTCATATTCTGCTGCATGGGACCGTACGGCGCGAAGGCGTCGGCCCCGATCGAGATGACCACCCATGCAATGCATACCAGCACCCCTACCACCATGAGGGGGTTGCGTTTGATCTGAAATCGCAGGGTACGCCACATGACTTCTGGCCTTCTAGGCGTGAATTCGCGGATCGAGGATATAGTACAGCATGTCAACGATCAGGTTCGTGATCACGAATACCAGAGCGATTAGCATGCTGACGCCCATGATGGCTGGGAAATCCAGGCTGCGCGCCGAATCGTAAGCAAAGCGGCCGATCCCTCCCCAGGCGAAAATCGTCTCGGTCAGCACTGCCCCGGTCAGCAAATTCGAATAAGACAGCCCGATAACGGTGACCACCGGCAGCAGCGCGTTGCGCAGCCCATGCCCGATGATGACAGTGCGCTCAGAAAGGCCTTTGGCCCGCGCCGTCGTCATATACTCCATCGACAGGACATCGAGCATCGAAGAGCGGGTGATCCGGGTGATCAGCCCGGCGGAGAAAGCGCCCAGCACAATTGCCGGCAGGATCAGGTGGGAAACTGCGTTGCTGAACAGGTCCCATCTTCTGGCCAGGAGGCTGTCTATCGTATACAGGCCGGTCACATTGGGCGGGGCCGCCAGGACCGCATCCAGACGGCCCGGCCCCGGCAAGATGCGTAGGCGCAGGTAAAACACCAGCAAAGCCACCAGCGCCAGCCAGAAAACCGGCGCGCTAACCCCTATCAGCGACAGAATGCGCGACACAAAGTCAATCGGGCGGTTGCGCCAGACAGCAGAGGCCACCCCCATCGGAATGCCAATTATCAGCGCGACCAGGATGCCGGCGGTCGCCAGCTCAATTGTGGCGGGCATATAACGGAGCAATTCATCCAGCACGGGCCGGCGGGTGCGGATGGAGGTGCCCATATCGCCCTGGAGCAGGTTGCGCAGATAAGTGAAATACTGGGCATACAACGGCTCATCCAGCCCCCAGCGGGCGCGAAAAGCCGCCACAATCTGCGGATCCGCCGCCGCGCGCTCCCCCAGGTTGGCCGCCATTGGATCGGTAGGAACCAGATTGGCGATCAGGAACGCCACCAGCGAGATGCCAATAACCAGCGGGACAGCCAGAATCAGCCGCCTGAGTAAGTACATCGATAGGGACATGGGAAGTCTCTGTGCTGCGACAGTCTGAGGTGGTGAGAACCACAACGGCTCTCACCACCTCCCGGAAGCCGGTACTGAACTAGTAGCTGAGCAAAGCCAGGTTCACACGCCACTGGCTATTGTAGTTGAACCCCTGCAGAGCCGAGTCGAAAGCGAAGTGAACGCCCGGCTGGAACAGAGGAGCAAAAGGACCGGACTCCTGCTCGTAGAGCTGAATCTGGCGGAACAGCTCATTACGCACATCGAGATTGGATTCAACCCGGACAGCGTCGCGCAGAGCCAGAATCTCCGGATCGGCATTTTCATCGGTCCAGTTAGCACGGTTGCCGACGACACCGGCGGGCAGGAACTCCACATAGTCCAGCGCGTCATGGTAGTCGGGGTTCCACAGCCACTGGCTGAAGCCCTGCTGCCCGGCGCGGTAGGCATCCAGCGAAGTCTGGAATTCTTCAGGGACCAGGTTAACCGTGATGCCGACTTCGGCCAGATCAGCCTGAACCTTCTGGGCGACCAGCCCGAATTCCGTGCCAATATAGTTGAAGTCAGGGTAACGCAGGTCGGTAGTGAAGCCGTCCGGATACCCGGCCTCCGCCAGCAGCTCGCGCGCCCGATCCAGGTCGCGGGTCAGCGCCTCGGCGGGGTCAATCGCCCCGATGAAACCGATCGGCACCATCGCCGCCGGCGTCTCCGTGCCCGTTCCGCTCAGCAGCCGCAGCCCTTCGTAATCAAGGGCGTAGCGGACGGCCTCCTGAACCCGGGGATTGCTGAGAGGGCCGCCAATTTCCGGGTCCTGATTCATCAGCAGGAAGATCAGGGTGTCGCTCCGACTGGAGAACACGGTGATGTTGGGGTTCGCTTCGAAGGCGGAAACCTGATCGGGGGCAACATCCATAGAGATGGCGATATCGCCCGCTTCCAGGGCCAGCTTCTGCGTGGCCGACTCCGGCATGTTCTGGACGATAATCCGGTCAAAGTATGGCGCGTCGCCCCAGTAGTTCGGGTTGCGGACCAGGATAGTCCGGACAGTCGGCTCGTAGCTTTCGACTACGTAGGGGCCGGTGCCGGCCGAGTTATCGTTGAACCACAACTCCGCTGTATCCGTCGTGCTGGCATCGGCGGCGTCAGTGCCGCCGACAGCGCGGACCTGCTCAGCGTTGACGACCGAGAAGGCGTCAAAGATAAGCTTAGCGAGAATAGCTGAGTCGGGCTGGGTGAGGGTCAGCACGACTGTATGCTCATCCGCTGCCTCCACGCTGGCGATTGTATCGGCCAGGAAGGAGGGGTTGTCCTTCAGGTTCTTCATACGGTTGAAGCTGAAGACAACGTCTTCGGCGGTCAGCGGGTCCCCGTTGGAGAACACCACGTCATCCCGCAGGATGAACGTGTAGATCAGGCCGTCGTCAGAGATAGTCCAACTCGCGGCCAGATTCGGCAGAATCTCGCTCGCCGAATCGGAGGGGAAGGTCACAAGAGTATCGTAAACAGCCTTGTGAATCAGAGAACCACCCGGCTCGTAAGCCCGCTGCGGATCAAGACGATGGAAGTCTTCCGACAGGCCCACGACCAGCACTCTCTCCTCCTGGGCGACAGCGCCGCCAAACGCCGTCATAACCAGAAGTGTTACAAGAACCAATAGTGTTGCGCGGCGCATAGTCTTTTGCTCCTTTTTTTATAGACGGACGATAACGCTGCATTATACTCCACCGGATAAGCAACCGGTGACTTCGACATGATGGGCGAATCTGGCGTCGCTGCCTTCTACCCTGACGGTTATCGCCAGATCTGTTTCAGCGCCGGGATGATCGGCTTATTAAGTATTCAGGTGCTCTTCTTCGACGAGAGGCTATACGAAGTGCCGCGCCAGCGATGCATGGCCGGGATTATCTGCAGGCTGGCGGAACTGCCGGGCTTAATTCCAGCGCTAATCTCACCAACCGGCTTTGCCCCCCGGTCACATCATAATCGAGACAGGCCATTCCGACTTTAGGCAAAATGCTGTAAGATATCCGGTCAAACTGCATATTCAACTCTTATAACAGCGCCCCGCTGAAATAGATCGCGAGTTGCTCCGATTATCTCCCCGGCAGCGCATTCCAGCCATGCCGTGCCCGCCGCCGCGGCGACTCGATCCGCCCCCATCCGGCTTCAGCCCTCGTCCGCCACCCAGGCGTCAGCTTCGATCTCGATCAGGTAACCCTCGCCAATCAGGCGGCTGACCTCAACCAGCGTGTTGGCCGGACGGACCGTGCCGAACACTTCACCATGGGCGCGCGCCGCTCCTTCCCAGCCGGAGATATCGGTGAGGTAGATTCGCGTGCGTATCACATCAGCCATGGACGCCCCGGCCAGGGTCAGCGCCCGCTCAATTTTAGCGAGGATAAACGTCGCCTGGGCGTAGACATCCCCCTCCCCGACTAACCGGCCTTCGTCATCGGTGGCCGTCGTGCCAGACACCATCACCAAATTCCCGACTCGCACCGCTCGCGAATATCCGGCTATCGCCTCCCAGCGGGTCCCAGAGGAGATATTCTGACGCTTCACAGGCATCCTCATTCCGGAGCGCACAACAGAAACAAAGAGCAGCTTCTCCTCTATTGTAACAGGGCCTGCCAGCCTGGCGATGCCAGGTCGATCTGATGAAGCGCAAAATCGAAAAGCGCACAGGTTGACAACGCGGGAGGAACTCTCTAGATTGATATATACTGACCGGCTCTGTCCGGGCCGGGGCGTGATGCGGGGCGGTCTCCGCCGCGCGCGAGCCGGGGGGAGGAGAGCGCCACAAATATGTCTGGGCGGTACGCCCCCGGACAAGATACAATTGGGGCAGCACGTCAGAAGGGAGCATGAAGAGACGGATCACCGCCGCAAGTGCTTCGCCGCCTTCCACCAATACGCCGGGTGGTACCGCGCACGATCGTGAAGCCGCGCCCTGACCGCAATACTATAGAGCTTAAAAGGAGATACGCATGTTCAAAAAGCAATCTGTTGTCCTGACCCTTAGCCTGGTGGCGGTGATTGCCCTCGGGATGTTCGCCGCCCCCCTTGCTGCGCAGGGGAATACCACGCTGGTTGTGTGGGATAACCTGGTCCGCCCCGAAGAAAGCGCCATCATGGACGCGCTCATCGCCCGCTTCGAAGAAGCGCACCCCGGCGTCACGGTAGCGCGCACGGCAAAGAGCACGGACGACCTCAAGGCCACCACCGCCCTGGCGCTGAGCAGCCCCGACGGCCCGGATGTCGCCATGGTCAACCAGGGCCAGTCCGATATGGGGGCGCTGGTAGCGGCCGGCCTGCTGGAGCCGCTGGATGACTACGCCGAACAGTTCGGGTGGTTTGAGCACTTCCCGGCCGGCCTGGCCAGCCTTCAGCGCTGGACGCCCGACGGGATGCAGATGGGCGAGGGCGACTTCTACGGAATCCCCATTCAGGCCGAGCTGGTTGGCGTATACTACCGCACCGACCTCTTCGAACAGTACGGCCTGAGCATCCCCACTACGCTGGCCGAATTTGAGGCGGCAATGGCTACGCTGGCCGAGGCCGGTGAGACTCCGCTGGTGTTCGGCAATCTGGACGCCTGGCCGGGCATTCACCTGTACAGCGAAATCCAGAATGCCGAGCTGGCGTCCCGCGAGTGGTACGACCAGTTCATGTTCACCACCGGCGAAGTCGATTTTGACATCCCGGAAAACATCGCCGCAGCGGCCAGACTCCAGGAATGGATCGCCAACGGCTGGCTGCTGAAAGGCTTCGAAGGTATCGGTTACGATGACGCCTGGCAGCTCTTCTCCGCCGGGACCGGCGCCATGCTGCTGACCGGGAGCTGGCTGAGCGGTGAGCTGCTGCCCGGCCCGCACGGCGCGGATATCGGCTTCTTCGTGCTGCCGGCGCTGGAAGAAGACGGCTTCAAGCTGACAGTCGGCGGGACGGGGTACGACTTCTCCATTCGCGCCGGGTCGCCGAATGTCGATCTTGCCGCGGAATACATCAACTACCTGTACTCTGAAGAGACCGCTCAGGCGCTGCTGGATGCCGGGTTCCTGCCGGTGTATCCGGTTGATACCTCTACGCTCGAGGACGGCCTGGTGAAGGATATCGTCCTGGGCTGGAATCACCTGAATAGCACCGACAGCGTCGGGTACTACATGGACTGGGTCACCCCCACCATGTACGACACCATTACGGCATCGTTACAGGAGCTGATGGCGGGGCGGGTCACGCCGGAGGAATTCGTCGATGTCGTGAATGCCGATTATGTCGCGTTCCTGCTGGAAAAAGGCGTCCGTTAGCGTCCGCTGCTGATACCCGACCGGCAGATTCGCACTGGCGACGCGGATTTGCCGGTCATCTCTCCAGAAGGGCACTATGATCGATTCATCGCGGGAGATGCAGCGGGGGAACAGGCTCAGGGCGCTCATACCCTACCTGTTCGTGCTGCCCGCCTTCCTTATTTTCGCCCTCTTTGTCCTGCTCCCGATTCTTGACACGGTCCGCCTGAGCTTCTTCGATTGGACCGGCTTCAGCGCTCCCAATTTTGCCGGGCTGGCTAACTATATTGAGCTGTGGACGGACAGACTTTTCATAACCGGCCTGGGCAATAATCTGCGCTTCATCCTCTTTTACACTGTCTTCCCGATCGGGCTGGCGCTGGTGCTGACGGCGGTGATGACCCGGCGCCGGATACGGGGCATGAGCCTGTTTCGGGCTGGCTACTTCATCCCTTATGTGATGCCGATGGTGGTGGTAGGCGTCGTGTGGCGCTGGATCTATAACCCGGCTTTTGGCCCCCTCAATCAGGCCCTGGGGGCCATCGGCCTGGATGCGCTGGCCCGGCCCTGGCTGGGGGACTTCGACGCCGCGCTCCCCGCCGTCGGTCTGATCGCCACCTGGGTGCAGTACGGCTTCTGCATGGTCCTGTTCATCGCCGGCGTCCAGAAGATCGACGAATCGTTGTACGACGCGGCTCAGGTGGACGGAGCCAGCGCAATGCAGCAGCTCCGGCATATCACCATCCCCGGCATCCGCACTGAGATTTCGGTCGCCCTGGTGACCACCTTCATCGCCGCCCTGCGCATCTTCGATCTGGTATTCGTCACCACGCGCGGCGGTCCCGGCGATCAGACTATGGTCACCTCCCTCTGGCTGTACCGCAACGCCTTCCAGATCAACCGCGTCGGGTATGCCGCCACGATTGCCGTCGCCCAGTCGGTGCTTATCCTGGCGATCTCGGCTGTTCTGCTGCGGTTTACGCGCACCAGCGATCAGGAGGAGGTGGCTCAATGACATCAGGCGCGGCAGATAGGCCCCTCACGTTGGAAAGCGCCGCAACGGCTTTCATAGCCTGGCTCAGACGATTATTGCGACGCATACCAATTTATGCTTTCCTGATTTTATTCCTGCTCATCGTGGCTCTGCCTTTCATTTCCATCTCCCTCGCCGCCTTCAAAACATCGGCGGAGCTGACCAGAGGAGCCTTCACCCTCCCGGCGGAATGGCGCTGGTCCAACTTCAGCGACGCCTGGACACAGGCCCACTTCGACTGGTACTTCCGCAACAGCGCCATTGTGGCCGTCCCGGTCGTCGCCGTCGGCACACTCCTGTCTATCTTCTCCGGCTACGCCTTCGGGCTGATGCGCTTCCCGCTCAGCCGCCTCCTGTTCGCCCTGTTCCTGCTGGGCATTATGGTCCCCCAGGAAGCCTATATCATCCCGCTGTATTACCTTCTGCGCGGGATCGGGCTGGTGGATACCTACTGGGCGATGATCCTGCCACAGATTGGGATGAGCGTCTGCTTTGGCAGCTTCTGGATGCGCGGCTTCTTCAGCAGCTTTCCGGCGGATACGCTCGACGCGGCGCGGGTGGATGGCTGCTCGATCTGGACGGCGCTCTGGCGCGTCCTGCTCCCCAACGCAGGCGCGGCGATCTCCACTCTGGTCGTCCTGCTGTTCATCTGGACCTGGAATGATTTCCTGATCGCCCTGGTGGTGGTCTCCTCAGATACGCTCCGCACGCTGCCGCTGGGGCTGGCCTTCTTCCAGGGGCGCTACGCATCCAATGTGCCGCTCATGGCCGCCGGGGCGATTATCGTCTTGCTGCCGACTCTGATCATCTATGTGCTGTTCCAACGCCAGTTTATTCAGGGGGTCACTTCCGGCACGCTGCACGGATGACCCCACCCTGCAAAGGAGTTGACGATGAAGCTCACCCTGATCGGCGGCGGCGGTGTCCGCGCCCCTCTTTTTGTCACTTCCGTGCTGCGGCGCGCGGAACGTATCCATCTTGACGAGCTGTGTCTGATGGATATCGATGAAGCGAAGCTGGCGATCATCGGCGAGATCTGCCGGGCTGCGGCGCGCGCCGCCGGCAGCGCGGTCGCCATCACGACTACAACGGACCCCCGCGCGGCTATTCAGGACGCGCGCTACATCGTGACCTCGATTCGGGCCGGCGGCGATCGGGGCCGCGTCCTGGACGAGCGCATCGCCCTGCGGCATGGCGTCCTGGGGCAGGAGACCACCGGTCCCGGCGGCTTCGCTATGGCCCTGCGCAGCATCCCGGCCCTGCTGGGCTACGCCGATCTGATCGCGCAGATCAGCCCCGGCGCGTGGATGTTCAACTTCACCAATCCGGCCGGCCTGGTCACCCAGGCGCTCCACGACGCGGGCTTCTCCCACACCGTCGGCATCTGCGACGGGGCTAACCAGGCCCAGCACGCCGTCGCTCGCTGGCTGGGCGTCAACGCCAGAGACGTGCAGACGGAGGTGTATGGCCTGAACCATCTGTCCTGGGCGCGCCGGGCCTGGGTGGACGGGAAGGATGTGCTGCCCGACCTGCTGGCCGATCCAGCTTTCCTCAGCGCGAGCGACCTGCGCGTCTTCGAGCCGGACCTGGTGCGGCTGATGGGGGTGTGGCTCAACGAATATCTCTTCTACTACTACTATGCCGAACAGGCGGTCGCCGCTATCACCGGGGATGGCCGCACGCGCGGCGAGGAGATCGTTGACCTGAACGAGGGCCTGTTCCGGACTCTGCGGGCGATCGATGTCCGGGCCGACCCGGCGGAGGCGCTGCGCAAGTATTACGCCTATAACAACCGCCGCGGCGCGACCTACATGCACTACGCCCGACCCGACGCCCCCGATATGGCCGAGGCCGACCACACCAGCTATGAAGCGCCGCCCTCCGCCGACGAAGGAGAAGGGTACGCCGGAGTCGCCCTCGACATTATCGAGGCCTTCGAGGCGCAGGAGCCGCTTTCCATTGCTCTCAACGTCCCCAACGAGGGGGCGATCGCCTGTATGCGGCCCGGCGATGTGGTCGAGGTGAGCTGCCGGGTTGATCGCGACGGCATCCACGCGCAGCCGATCGGAGATATCCCGGAGTCTCAGGCGCTGTTGATGCAGAACGTCAAGCACTACGAACGGCTGACGGTCGAAGCTGTGCGCACCCGTTCCAAAGATGTGGCCGTGCAGGCGTTGATGGCGCACCCGCTGGTGATGTCCTATTCACGGGCCAGAGCGCTGGTGAACGAATACCTCGAGGCTCATGCACCCTTTATAGGAGAATGGCATTAGCGCCGCTATGGAAGCCACCGCGAATAACCGCCCCTACGATGTCCTGGCCACGGGGCCTTACTTTGTTGATATGATTTTCAACGGCCTGCCGGAATTCCCCCAACTGGGGAAGGATATCTTCAGCAGCACCTTCGATCTGGTCCCCGGCGGGATGTTCTACACCGTGCTGGCCCTGCACCGGCTGGGGGTCAGAACCGGCTGGACGTGCAACCTGGGTACGGACCTGTTCAGCCGGGCCATCCTGGAGGCGGCGGAAGCGGAAGGGATCGACAACCGCCTGTTTCATCACCACGAGCGCCCGGTGCGCCGGCTGGCGGCGTCGTTCTCTTTCAAGCATGACCGCGGCTTCGTCAGCTATCTCGATCAGGACGTGGAAGAGCTGATCTCGCTGGCGGAGCTGGAACGGGTTCGCCCACGCTGCCTGATGCTGGCCGGTCTGGACTACGTTTTCCAGGTGCCACAGACGAGTCGCCTCCCCAACCGGGCCGAGTTTGTCGTCTACCAGGACTGTCAGCATACCGACCTGACGCTGGAGTCATCCGAGCTGACCGCGGCACTGCGCCATGTGGATATCTTCGCCCCCAACGAGGTCGAAGCTATGCAGCTCACCGGGGCCGATACAGTTGAAGAAGCGCTGGAGCGCCTGGCGGCGGTCGTGCCGCTGGTGGTGGTCAAGTGTGGGGCGAAAGGCGCCCTGGCCCGGCGGGCGGATGCGGTCTACCGCGCTCCGGCCATTGATGTGAATGTGCAGGATACAACGGGGGCCGGGGACTGCTTCAACGCAGGTTTTGTGTTCGGATATTTGCGGGGAGAGCCGCTGGAGAACTGCCTGCGGCTGGGCAACATCGTCGGCGGACTGTCCACAACCGCGCCGGGGTCGAGCGGCGTACCTGACCGCGCCCGGACGCTGGAGATGCTGGAGCACTACCCGGCGCACTGCCGCTGATCCGCCCCCGCGTCGCTGGCCGGCAGATGCAGGCGGGCGAATCCTCCGCAGCCGATTGTCAATCTGCTAGCAATCGGGTAGAATTAGTCGCCATCAGGACTGCACCGCCAGGCAGGGATATTCAGACAGTGACCGACGGCCTCCTTTTCGATATTCAGCGATTCGCGCTGCATGACGGCCCCGGCATCCGCACCACTGTGTTCTTCAAAGGGTGCGGTCTGCGCTGCTGGTGGTGCCACAATCCGGAGAGTCAGCATCCTAAGCAGGAAGTGATGCTCCGCCCGGAGCTGTGTATCCAGTGCGGGGCGTGCCTGGAAGCATGCCCGGAGGGTGCGATCATCCGCGACGGGGACCGGCTGGTCACCCTGCGCGATCGGTGTACCGGCTGCGGCGCATGTGCCGAAGCCTGCAACGCCGACGCGCGCCAGATCGTCGGGCGCGCTATGGCGGTGGCCGCGGTGATGGCAGAAGTCATGCGCGACTCCCTCTTTTATGAAGAGTCGGGGGGCGGCGTCACCTTCTCCGGCGGCGAGCCGCTCCTGCAAGGCGATTTCCTGCTGGCGCTGCTGCGCGCCTGTAAAGCGCAGGACCTGCACACCACGCTCGATACATGCGGCCACGCGCCAACCGCCACGCTGGAAGCGGTGCGTCCCTACGTAGACCTGTTCCTGTACGATCTCAAGCTGATGGACGACGCCCGCCACCGGCAGGTCACCGGCGCGTCGAACAAACTCATCCTGGAACACCTGCATCTGCTGGCGCGGGGAGGACACCGCATCGTCCTGCGCATCCCGCTTATCCCCGGCATCAACGACGACGAGGAGAACCTCCGCCAGATAGCTACCCTGGTCCGCACACTGCCGCAGATTGAGCGTGTGGACCTTTTGCCGTATCATCTGATTGGGGATCACAAGTACGAACGTCTGAATCGCCCCAATCCAATGCCAGAAACTCTGCCGCCGACTCCGGCGCAGATGGAAAACGCCGTCCGGATCTTCCGGGATGCAGGGGTGCAGGTCAGCACAGGAGGATGAGCAATGAAGATGAGTGAGCGTGTCGCCCGGTTGCGGCAGCAAAGCCTGGACGCAACCCCAACATTGTCGCCAGAACGGGCGCTGCTGATGACCCGGTTCTACCAGCAGCAGACGGCCCGGCAGTCCACACCCGTCGAGCGGGCTAACGCTTTCGCTTACCTGATGGAGCACCGGACGGTCTGTATCAACGACGGCGAGCTGATCGTCGGCGAGAAAGGCCCCGCTCCCAAGGCCACGCCTACTTACCCGGAACTGTGCTGTCACACCCGGCAGGACCTGGAGATTCTCAACTCGCGGGAGAAAATCCCCTTCGCTGTCAGCCCGGAAACCTTCCGCCTCTATGAGGAGACGATCATCCCCTTCTGGGGCGGCAAAACTATGCGGGAGATGATCCTGGGCGAAATGCGCCCGGAATGGCTGGACGCCTACGAAGCCGGCATCTTCACCGAGTTCATGGAGCAGCGATCGCCCGGCCACACCGTGCTGGATGACAAAATCTACCGCCGCGGGATGCTGGACTTCATCGCCGAGATCGAGGCCCAGTTAGAAGCGCTCGATTATCTGGCCGACCCGAACGCCTACGCCCGGCAGGAGCAACTCAAGGCTATGCGGATCGCCGCCCGGGCCTTGATCCGCTTCGCCGAACGGCACGCGGAGAAGGCGCGCGAGTTGATGAAGCAGGAGGCTGATCCGGATCGCCGGGAAGAGCTGGCGCGCATCGCCGATGTCTGCTCCTATGTCCCGGCGAACGCCCCGCGCGACTTCTGGGACGCGCTGCAATACTACTGGTTCGTGCATGTGGGCGTCACCTCGGAGCTGAATCCCTGGGACGCTTTCAACCCCGGCCACCTGGATCACCACCTCTATCCCTTCTACCAGCAGGGGCTGGCGGACGGCACGCTGACCCGCGAAGAGGCGGAAGAGCTTTTGCAGTGCCTGTGGATCAAGTTCAACAATCAGCCGGCCCCGCCCAAAGTCGGCGTTACGGCGCAGGAAAGCGGCACCTACACGGATTTCGCCCAGATCAATCTCGGCGGGGTGACTGTCGAAGGCGCGGACGCCGTCAATGACGTGACTTACCTCCTGCTGGACGTGATTGAGACGATGCGCCTGCTCCAGCCCAGTTCTTCCATCCAGGTCAGCAAGAAGAACCCCGACCGCTTCATCAAACGGGCCGCTCGCATTATTCGCACTGGCTTCGGCCAGCCGTCCGTCTTCAACACCGATGTTGTCGTGCAGGAGATGATCCGGCAGGGCAAGTCGCTGATGGATGCCCGGCAGGGCGGCACCAGCGGCTGCGTCGAGACCGGCGCTTTCGGCAAGGAAAACTACAACCTGACCGGCTACTTCAACCTGCCCAAGGTGCTGGAGGTCACGCTGCATAACGGCCTCGACCCGCGCACAGGGAAGCGGCTCGGCCCCGAGACCGGCGATCCGCGCTCATTTCGCACCTTTGATGACTTCTTCGCCGCCTTCGAGAAGCAGCTCCACCACTTCCTGGACATCAAGATACGCGGCAACAACGTCATCGAGCGGCTGTATGCCCGCTACCTGCCGGCGCCGTTCCTCTCCCTGCTGATCGACGACTGCATCGCCACCGGCAAGGACTACCATGACGGCGGCGCCCGCTACAACACCTCGTATATTCAGGGGGTGGGGCTGGGGACAATCACCGACGCCCTGACCGCGCTGAAGATTCATGTATTCGAGCAGAAGACCCTGATTATGGAGGAGATGCTGGCCGTCCTGGCCGCCGACTTCGACGGCTATGAGCGCGAGCGCCTGATGCTGCTCAACCGGACGCCCAAGTACGGCAACGATGACGACCGCGCCGACTCGGTGATGGTGCGCGTGTTCGAGGCTTATTTCGCCGCTATCGACGGGCGACCGAACACGAAAGGCGGCGTCTACCACATCGATCTGCTGCCCACTACATGCCACGTCTACTTCGGCTCAGTGACCGGGGCTACCCCGGATGGCCGCCGGGCGTGGACACCGCTCTCCGAAGGCATCTCGCCAGTGCAGGGGGCCGATCGCTGCGGGCCAACCGCGGTCATTCGCTCCGTCGCCAAGATGGACCATGTCCGCACCGGCGGCACGCTGCTCAACCAGAAGTTCACGCCGGCGGTGCTGGCGGGCGACGAGGGTCTCGACCAGCTCGTCCGTCTCATACGGACCTACTTCCGGCTGGACGGCCACCACATCCAGTTCAATGTCGTGGATGCGGATACGCTGCGCGCCGCCCAGAAAAATCCGGAACAGTACCGCGACCTGATCGTGCGCGTCGCCGGTTACAGCGACTACTTCTGCGACCTCAGCCAGGCGCTCCAGGATGAGATCATCGCTCGCACCGAATACCTCCAGTTTGGCTAACCCCTGCTGACGCCGCCAGACCGCCCGCCGGATTCGTAAATCGGCGGGCGGTTGCTTTTCAAGGGTAACCGCCGCAGCCACCCTCGCTTTGTCACCGCTGCGCTTCGCTCTGCCAGTGGCAGCGCAGCCGGTCAGGGGCGGGCACGGGCGGCGCCTGAAGTGAAGATCGTGGAACCAGAAGGCCTCTCGCAGCGTCTGTCATAGAGAAGCAGCGCTGTGCCCTGTACGGCGCTTGTCACGCCCCTGACCGCCTGATACACTCAGCCGCGCAGAGGCGCAGGCTGCTAAATCGACTACGAAATTACAGGAGCATAAGGACACATGAAGTACACACGGAGTTGGATTATCGCATTGACAGCTATTACCCTGCTGACTTCTCTCAGCGGGCTGGCTTCCGCACAATCAAGCGACAATGTCCTGGCCGGGACAGGCTGGACTCTCACCGCCATCAATGGCCAGCCTCCCCTGGCCGGGACGATGGTCACTCTCAACTTCGATGCCGAAGGCCGGGTCAACGGGTCGGACGGCTGCAACAGCTACGCGACGAGCTACACCGTGGACGACACCAGCCTGACTTTTGGAGCGCAGATAATTTCGACCATGATGGCCTGCCAGGACGCGGTTATGACCCAGGCCGGGACCTACCAGGCCGTCCTGCTGCAGACAGCCTCATTCCATAAGATCGGCGGGCAGCTCTTTCTGCTGGACGCTGACGGCGCGACCCTGCTGGTGTTCGCCCTGCAGGAAACCGACCTGGTCGGCACGCAGTGGGAAGTTATCAGCTACAACAACGGCCAGCAGGCTGTCGTCTCCACCCTGAGCGGCACTACGCTGACCGCTAACTTCGGCGCGGACGGCACGCTCTCCGGCATCGCCGGCTGCAACAACTATTTCGCCAGTTTTGAGAGCGATGGCAAATCGACGATCACGATCGGGCCAGCGGCAACTACACGCATGCTTTGCTCCGAGCCGGGAGGCGTGATGGAGCAGGAGGCCGCATATCTGGCGGCGCTGGCGACAGCCGCCACCTACCAGATCACCGGCGACCAGTTGCACATGCGTACCGCCGATGACGCCCTGGCCGTCACCTTTGTCCGCGCCGCGACACCGGCTGACAATGACCAGCCGGCGGGCATCTTGCTCGATCCGCATGGCCTGGCCGAGACCTGGGAGGCTGTATCCGTTCCGGAGACCCCTTACGACGCCAGCATGCCGCCTGGACCGACCGGGCTGCCGGCGCATACTCAGGTCCTGTTCGACATTTTCGATGCGGCTGCATGGCAGCCCGGCATGCCGATCATGACGATCATCCCGGTGGACGCCTACCGCTCCATGTGGGATGAGAATAAGGATACCGCCGTCATTGTTGCCATCGGGCAGATTCACAACCTGATAGCGTCCATGCCATCCTCCGGCCCGATCAGCGGCGTGCCGGCCCTGCCCTACGAAATAACGGGGGGCGGCATCAACGACGCAGCGGCGCAGTTCAGCTTCGTCGCCGGGGCGGATACGAGCGCCAGCAAGGGCGGCTACCGGTTTGTTGGCCGCTGGACACAGGAACCGACCCCCATGACCAACCAGGGCCTGTTCTACGTCTACCAGGGTTTCACCAATGACGGCAAATATCTGGTCTCGTTCTTCTATCCGGTGACCACCACCGCCCTGCCCGATTCTGTCGAACAGGTCTCAGCGGCGGACCTGGCCGCCGTGGAGGCCGATCCGGGGGCTTACCTCCAGGCGCAGGTTGCGATGCTGAACGCCCTGACGCCGGCGGACTGGACACCCAATCTGGACACGCTGGACGCGCTGGTCAGCTCGCTGCAGATCGAGGGCATGACCTCCTCCGGTTTGCTCAACCGGGCCTGGGCCTGGCTGGGCACCCGTCCCGGCGATAGCAAAACCGTGACCCCGCTGGCCGATCCCCGCCTCTACGAGGTGACTTACAACTCCGACGGCACGCTGACCTTTGTGGCTGACTGCAACCGGGGCAACGGCACCTTCACGCTTCAGGGCGGCGTGACGGGCAGCCTGACCACTACGCTCGGCGCAACAACCCTGGCTATGTGCAACGATGGCGACCAGGGCCAGCAGTTCATGAACGCTCTGGAGGCCGCGCAGAGCTTCCGCGTGCTGCCGGGCGGCAGCGTGCTTGAGCTTGTCCCGCCGGCAGGCGATGATATTCTCGTCTTCGTCAGCGGCGGCTAACTGCCGGGCCGGGGCCGGATGGCGCCGCAAAGATGGATGAAACGACAGCCGGGGCGGGCAGATAACCCGCCCCGGCCCTCATTGATCCCGGCGCAGCGGTTCGGATGACTGTAAGGAGGCTTATGTCCCGCAGACGTTTTCTTCTGGTCAGCATTCTGGCGCTGGCTGTCACAGCCGCCGTCATCGCGATAGCCTGGTGGAACGGCAGCATGCACGTTTACGCCGTGGGCCGGCCAATCACCGCCTCGCCCGCTGACTGCCCGGGTGAACTGGTCGTCGCCGTGATCGGCGATTACGGCCAGGCCGGGCAGCCAGAAGCCGACGTGGCGGCCCTGGTGGCGAGCTGGGACCCCGATTATGTGCTGACCACCGGCGACAACAATTACGATGCCGGCGCCGCCGAGACGATCGACGCCAATATCGGGCAGTATTATCACGCCTATATCGCGCCCTACCAGGGCCAGTACGGAACAGGCGCGGCGGAAAATCGCTTCTTCCCGGCGCTGGGCAACCATGACTGGTATACTGAGGACGCCCGGCCGTATCTGGATTACTTCACCCTGCCGGGGAACGAGCGTTACTACACGGTCGGACTGGGGCCGCTGCGCGTCTTCGTGCTCGACAGCGACGCGCAGGAGCCGGATGGCATTACGGCCGATTCGGTTCAGGCGCAGTGGTTGCAGGCCGGGCTGGCCGATTCCGCCGCTCCCTGGAATCTGGTCGTGATGCACCATACGCCGTACACATCATCCCTGCACCGCAGCTCAGACCCTACCCTCCAGTGGCCTTACGCGGCATGGGGCGCGGCGGCGGTGATCTCCGGCCACGATCATCTGTATGAGCGTCTGGAGGCGGACGGCATTCCATATCTAGTGAACGGGGCGGGCGGCAAGAGCCTCTATCCGTTCGGGCCGCCGGAGCCGGAGAGCGTCGTGCGGTATAATCGCGATTACGGCGCCCTGGTCATGCGGGCGACTGGAGATTGTCTCAACATCAGTTTCTACTCACGCGCGCATGAGCTGATCGACAGCGTCACGCTGCGCCGGTAGCGGCTTCCGGGCTGCCCCCGGATAACCTGCCTGCCAGTTCTGGCTATCTGATTGTGATGTAATGTTGTATTACGACGAACGATCTGACTCCGGCATCTCCCGGATCACCGACACCCTGTATATCTCGGCATTTCCCGCGGTCGGGCACATTGAAACGCTCCGCGCCCTGCATGTGCGCCTGATCATCTCCATGACGTTCCAGCGCCCCCCGCGCGAGGTGCGCGCAGCCGTCGCCCGCTGGCTGCATCTGCGCACAGTTGACTCGCCCCTGGTGCCGCTGCCGATCTTCCAGCTCTGGCGCGGCGTTGAGGCGGCGCTGCCGGTCATCCGCGAAGGCGGCGGCGTGCTGACGCACTGCCGGGCCGGGGTGCACCGCAGCGTGGCCATGGCCTGCTGCATCCTGATCGGCGCGGGCTATACGGCTCAGGAGGCGATGGCGCTGGTGAAGGAGAAGCGGCCAGTCGCTGACCCGGGCGCCTGGTACATTCGCCGCCGCATTTTGAAGTTCGAGCAGGTGTGGCAAGAACGCAGCACAGGATAACAGGCGGCGGCGTCCGCCCGCCGGTTGGTCGCCGGACGCCGCCGCGCCCCAGGGTAGCATGACCGCACCGGTGCTCAGCCCTGACAGGGAGGACGGAGCATCATGGCAGATAAACAGCGCACGGCAATAATCTTCGCGTGCTGGGCTGCGCTGACCGTCGGAATGGCCGTGCTGGCCGCGCCGCCCGGCGCATCGCATGCGCAGCCATCCGCCGCCGTCTCCGGCACGGTCAGCGACGCAAACGGGCCGGTGGCCGGGGCGACGGTGCGCGTTCAGGGCACGCTCAACGCCACCCTGACCGATGAGGAGGGGCATTTCACACTCGCCGGACTGCCAGAGGGGATTGCTGTCACAATCAGCGCCTGGGCGGATAGCTACTACTGCGCCAAAGCGGAGGAGATCATCCCGCCTGATGACGCCGTGACCCTCACACTGGTGCGCTACCAGACAGGCGACAACCCCGCCTATGAATGGGTTTCGCCAGTTGGCGATGACGGCTGCGCGAGCTGCAAGCCGGGCCTGACTCAAATATGGCTGGAGAATGATGCCCACGCCGGGTCCAGCGCCAACCCGCGCTTCCTGACCATGTACAACGGCACGGACATACACGGCAATCGAAGCCCGCTGACGCTCTACGGGTACACCGCGGAAGACGGCCGCTTTCCACTGCCGCCCGATCTGTCGCAGCCCTATTACGGCCCGGGCTACCTGCTGGACTGGCCGCGGACGCGGGGCAACTGCGGCAACTGTCACACACCCGGCGCGGCGCTCGATGGCCCCTCCTACGGCACAGACCCCAATACTGTGAGCGGCGCTGATGAGTACGGCGTGCACTGCGACTTCTGCCACAAAGTGGCCGACGTTTATCTCGACCCGCGGACCGGCCTGCCTTATCCGGATCGGCCCGGCGTGCTCTCCATGGACGTCCGGCGCCCCTTCCCCGATGACCCGGACCGTTACCAGTTATTCTTCGGCACTTTCGATGACGACAACGTGCCGGAAGAGGACACGTACCTGCCGCTGATGTCGGAAAGCCAGTTCTGCGCGCCGTGCCATTACGGCGTATTCTTCAATACCGTCGTTTACAACTCCTTCGGCGAATGGCTGGGCAGCCCCTATGCCGACCCCGAAGCCGGCCAAACCTGCCAGGACTGCCACATGCCGGCCCCGTCGGTGGTCGATGGCGCGGTCATGACCAACATCGCCCCGGACGCGGGCGGCATCGAGCGCGACCCTATGACCATCCACGCCCATACCAACCCCGGCGCGGCCAGCGAAGCGCTGCTGCGCGACACGGCGGAGCTGTCCCTCGCCGCAGCCCGCCAGGGCGACCGGATCGAAGTGACGGTCGCCGTCACCAATACCGGAGCCGGACATCACATCCCGACCGATTCGCCGTTGCGGCAGATTTTCGCCATCGTCACGCTCACCGATGGCGCGGGTAACCTTCTGCCGCTGGAAGCCGGGCCGATCCTGCCGGACTGGGCGGGCGATCTGGCGGGGGCGCCGGGCGTGTACTTCGCCCGCATCCTGCAAGAGACCCGGACAGGCATCGCGCCGACCGGTTCCTACTGGAGCCCGACGCGCGTCCTGGAGGATACGCGGCTGCCGACGCTGGCCACCGCATCGTCGCGGTACACTTTCGCCGCAGCGGATGCCGGTCCGGTCACCGTGGAAGCGCGCCTGCTCTTCCGCCGGGCGTTCTACGAATTGATGCAGCAGAAAGGCTGGGATGTCCCCGATATCCTGATGGCGAGCGAGACGGTCACTGTGCCGTGATCGGCCCGCACATCTGAATACATGCCTGTACATCTGATTCTTCTGTGCCACGACGGGTTCAGGCCGCACCGAACGCGCAGCAGATCGGCGCGGCCCCGGTGATAGCGGCACTACCCGGCGTAGAATCCGTATTCCTGCGCGGTCTCGTACAGCGCCAGGACATTCTCCACCGGCGTCTCGGCCAGGACGTAATCATGGCTGGGGCAGGCCACATAGCCGCCGCCCGGCATCATCAGATCGAGGATGCGGCGCGTCTCGGCCCGGGCCGCCTCCGGCGTGCCGTCGATGAGCAGCCGGGTATCGATACAGCCCATCAGCAGCAGATCGCCCCCGAACCGCCGCTTGAGCGACGCCGGCTCCATATCGCGACAGCTCGGCTGGAGCGCCTGCAGGCCGTCCAGGCCGGCCTCGATCATGGCCGGGATGAGCGGGGCGAAGCCGCCGCAGCAGTGCAGCAGCACGCGCAGGCCGTAGCTATGCCCCAGATCGATCAGGCGCTTGAGATGGGGCAGCACAAACCGGCGGAACTGCGCCTCGCCGATCAGCGGGCCATTAGTGGAGCCGAAGTCGTTGCCGATGAAGAAGATATCGATCAGGTCGGCGGCTTCGTCGAAGATACGCTGGCTGACGCCGGCGTAATAATCGACCAGATGCTCCAGCACGGCGTCCACCAGCGCCGGGACGTCGAACATCTTGAACATCAGGTTTTCCATGCCCAGCAGGTCGATGGCGTCATGCCAGAAGGGCGACCAGTCCCCGCCAAGGATGGCGTACTGCCCGCCATACTGTTCCGCCTCAGCCCGAATCTGGCTGACATCCATCCAGGCCGGGTCGGGCCAGGGGTAGGCTTCTACCTCGGCAACCGTCGTCGCGCCGATCAGCGGGTGCGACACCGGCTGCCCCCCTTCGTAGCCGTGTCGCAGGATGCCGAACGGCGAACGAAAAGTTATGCCGGGGGGCAGGTTAGCGTACGGCGCGTATTCCTCCGGCCCGGCATAGACCGCCAGCACCCGCCGGAAGTCATCCCCCACCAGGCGCGACAGCGCCTCATCATCAGCCAGGCCTAACTGCCGCCGGGCGATCTCCCGGAAGGCCGGAGAAGCCCCCAGCCAGAGGGGGACGTGATCCGGCTCCACATGGTTGAACGCCGCCAGCACCCGTTCTCGCGAGGTCATCCGCCTGTCCACCGCCCACCTCCTTCGATCGCTGCTTTCTGTGTGTACTTTGACGTCAACACTCTATAATGGGGAGGACTGCCGCCTCAGCCTTCGTCAGGAGAGACGCATGAACCTCTACTTCGCCGCATCCATCCGGGCCGGCCGGGAGCTTCAGCCGGTCTACACCGCTCTTGTCCGGCACCTGGTACAGGGCGGACACACCGTGCTAACCGAACACGTCGCCTCGCAAAACGTCGAAGCCGACGAAGGCGACATGACCGACCAGGAAATCTACACCCAGGATGTTGCCTTCCTGGATCGGAGCGATGCCGTCGTCGCCGAGGTGACTGTGCCCTCGCTGGGCGTCGGATACGAGATCGCCTACGCCCTGCATGTGCGACGCGCCCCGGTGCTGTGTCTGTGCCGGGCCGGCACACCCCTTTCGGCCATGCTGACCGGCAACACACATCCCGGGCTGACGCTCGCCTTCTACCAGGATACCGCCGGCGCCCTGGCTGCGGTGGATCGGTTTACGCGCTCCCTGAGCTGATCACACCAGGGAGCGATCCTTCAGCCCGGCGAAGGCGGCGTCACTCCGCAACAGGCAAGGGCTTTGTCCGTTCGAATAAAGGGCTTAAGCCCCTTGCCTCCTGTCCGTGCCAGCCCCCTGTCTACCCGACATGGGCGCGGCGCTAGAACTCGCCCTGGGCCATCTTCTTCTGCATTTTGACCGGAGTGTTTTCCAGCAACCACGCCTCGGTGCGCGCCCTGATCTCCTCCGGTGTCTCCTGGTAGCCATACGTCTCCAGCAGCACCGGCGTCCACTTTTTGCCCCAGCGAATATGAAAATTCTCGTCGCTCCAGTCATAGCTGACGGCGGCGGCGGAAATCTCGTCGTCGATCTGCTCCCAGTGCTCGCGGTTGGCCGCTTTCTCCGGCATGCCGTTCGGCTCGATGACAGTCGTCAGCAAAGCATACTGATCCACGGCGGGCAGGGTCATCATGACGTTGTAAATCTGGACGACCTGCGGCACGTCAGAAGGCTGGAGGCCGAGCTGCTCCACGCGGGTCTGACCAAGCTGGCTGTGGCGGATTTCGTCCCACTGATGGCGGGCCACATTGTGCTGGTACTCCCACGGCATCTCCGGCGTCATCCACAGGATGGAAGCCAGCGTCTCGGCGGCCGTCATCTCGTTGAGGTAGTGCTTGAAGCGCCACAGGCGGTACGCTTCCGGCTCACGCTCGCGGTCGGGCTGAATATCCTCATCCGGGTTGAAGATCGGCCAGCCGGGCATCCGCTGGCATTCCTTCCACGGCAGCAGCAGCGGGTGGCCTTCCGGACGGGCGGGTGCTTCCTCAGGCGGCGCTGTCCCGGTGACGCCGCCGTCCGCGGCCAGCAAGCCGGCGATATAGTCCCGCCACGCTTCCCAGCCCGGATAGCGCCCGGATACCTCCGGGAAGAATCCCTGCGCCCAGGCTACCTGCTTTTCCGTCAGGTCCAGCAGGCGCTCGCGGATGATCTTGACGGTGGGGTTATCGAAATCTTCCCATGTCCTTGTCGCGTGGGCGCGGTAGGCCTCCAGCAGGGCGGACTTGACGACCAGGTAGACGGTGGCGAGCACCTCGGCGGTATTCTGGGCGTAGTCAAGCTCCTGAATCAGCCGGCTCAGCCCCGGGCTGGCGTCGCGGTCAGGGTGGTAGGCGCGCAACTCGCGCAGGCGTCCGCGCAGAGCGTCAGAAGCATCGGCGCTCTCCCAGATGTGAAGCCCGATCAGGTTCTTGGCCTCCCATTCCGGTACGCCGGGCAGCCAGCCGGCCAGCGTGCGCATACAGGCGCGTTCGAGCACAGCATACCGCTTGAGGAGGGCGGTATTCTGTTCCAGTGTGAGGCGGGAGGCGGTCTTTCTGCTCATCGGTTATCTCCTGCTAAAATGCTATTCTAAAGGTATAGACAATTAACGGAATGATCACAACAACTGTAGCATATCTGACAATATCTATCAACTTATTCTAATGTGAAGCCGCCCATCTGATTTTTAGATTGGACGTTGACGAAAGCAGGCAACCTGGCCCATAATGAGAATGTCTATACATTTTATGACGCTTCCTTCAGTTTGTCTATAACAGGGGTGGCGATCACAATAGCAGTCCTGGATCCGGTTTCTGCCTGACCAGTGGAGCGCCGTATGCCTGACCTGATCGAGATCGCAGTATCAGTGGAAGAACTCGCCGCGCGGGAGGAGCGAGTCGCCAGAACCAAGCGCTTCGAAGAACCCGATCGCGTCCCCGTCATCCCGGCCATCGCCCACCGCTTCCTGGTTCCCCAGGTCGGGGTTCGCCTCCACGACTACTATGCCGACCCGGAAACCATGCTGCGCACCCAGATCCTCGCCCAGAAGTGGCTGATGGAGAACATCCGCACCGACGCCCACAGCATCACCGGGGCCTGGGTCGGCGCGTGGACCGACTTTCAGAATACCTTCGAGTCCGGCAGCCTGGGCTGCCGGGTTGTCTTCCCGGAAGACGACATCCCCTGGGTGAGCGAAATAGGATGGGTCAAAACGGATGAAGACCTGGCCCGGCTGGAGGCGATGGATTTCGTGAATGGCGAGATCAACGCCCGGCAGGTCGCCTACCGGCGAGCTATGATGCGCGTGGCCGAAAAATACCCCGTGCGCTTCCTGGGCGGCGAAGTCTTTTACCCGGGCGCTAATCCCAATCTCACCCACACTTCCGACGGCGCCTTCGGCATCGCCGGCGATCTGATGGGCCAGACGGAGCTGTTCCTGGCCTGTTACGAGCGTCCGGACTTCGTGCGCGAGCTGCTGCGTATCATCACCGATAAGCTGATCGCCTACCTCGATTTCTGCTGGGAGGAGGAACAGCTCCCCCACCGGGATTTCGCCTGGACCGACGATCTGGCCGTCAATCTCTCCGCTGACATGTACCGCGATCTGGTCCTGGCGGAAGAAAAACGGCTCCGCTTTCATTTCGACGGCTGGCTATCCCTGCATATGTGCGGCAAGGCCGACCACCTGCTGGAAATCTTCCGCGACGACCTGCGCATTTGCGAGCTGCAGGGGTTTGGCTACCAGGTCGATCTGGATCACATCGCCGCCGTCATGGGCGGGAAGGTCGTCCTGATTGGGAATATTGATCCGATGCTGATCTATAGAGGCACGCCGGAGCAGGTCCGCGAAGCCACGCGGATCGCCATCGAGAAGCTGGCCCCTTACCGGGGCTACATCGTCCAGGACGGCAGCAACATCCCGCCGGGGACGCCGGTGGAAAATATCAATGCGCTGACAGAGGCCGCAGAGCTTTACGGCCGCTACCGGTGATGGGCACTGCGCCCTGACCCGCTGCAAGACATCACCTGGCCCCGCCTGCCTTGAGGCTCGCCACGTCGCTGGCCTCACCTGAACAGGGAGGAAAAACCGTTATGTCCGTCCGTTATCATGTTACGGTTGTGCCGCACACTCACTGGGATCGCGCCTGGTATGTCACCTTTCAGGAGTACCGCATCCGCCTGGTGCGTCTGATCGATCGTCTGATCGATCTGCTCGACCGCGACCCGGACTATTCTTTTTATATGCTGGATGGGCAGACCTCCCTGCTGGAGGATTACCTCGAAGTGCGCCCGGAACGGGCGGCTGTCTTGCAGGCGCTGGCGCGCAGCGGGCGGATCAGCGTGGGGCCGTGGTATGTGCTGCCGGACGAATTTCTGGTCAGTCCGGAAGCGCTGATCCGCAATCTGATGCTCGGCCACCGGATGGGGGCGGACTACGGCGGGGTGATGAAAGCTGGCTATGTGCCCGACGGCTTCGGCCATATCGCCCAGATCCCGCAAATCTTCAACGGCTTCGGGATCGACTCCGCTTTCTTCTGGCGCGGCGTCGGCGCCGAGGCGGACGAGATCGGCACAGATTTCGAGTGGGAGAGCAAGGACGGCTCCCGGGTGCTGGCGATCTGGATGCCGTGGGGGTATCACAATCTGTCCAACGTGGGCTTCCCTATTCGGTGGGGCGACACGTCGCAGATGGAGTTCGACTGGGACCTGGCTCTGGAGCAGATACGCGGCGCGCTGGAAGAGGTGGAAACGCTCTCCAACACCGATGCCCGCCTGCTCATGAACGGCATCGACCACGCCGAGGCGGAGCCGCGCCTGCCGGAGTTGCTGCGGCGGGCTAACCAGGCCTTCCCGGAAGCGAACTTCCGCATTGGCACGCTTCTCGATCATCTGAAGAACGTCCGCGCCGCGGGCAAAGCGCTGCCTGTCTTCAGCGGTGAGTTCCGCTGGGGCCGCTACTCCGAAGTTCTGCAAGGGGTTTATTCCACACGGCTCTACCTCAAACAGCGCAATCATCAGGTTGAGACGCTGCTGGAACGCTACACCGAGCCGCTGACGGCCTTCGCCTGGCTGGCCGGCGGAGACCCCCCTGAAGGCACGCCGGACCTGGTGTGGACGGCCTGGCGGTGGCTGCTCAAGAATCACCCGCACGACGACATTTATGGCAGCGGCATCGACCAGGTGCATCACGAAATGCTGTACCGCTTCGATCAGGCTGAGCAGATCGGGCAGTACCTGGTCCGCGATAGCCTGCGCCTGATCGCCCGGCAGGCCGATTTCACCGGGCAGACGGGCACGCCGGTCCTGGTCTACAATCCGTTGAGCTGGCCGCGGCAGGAAATCGCCACCGGAGAGATCGACTTCGATTTTGACGATCCGACCGCCGAAAATTTCGTGCTGACCGACAGCGCCGGGAACGAGCTGCCCTGCCACATTCTGGGCAGCGAAGAACGCACCTGGCTGGAGACGCTGAAGCCCAATCGCAAGCGCGTCGTCACGGTGGCCTTCCCGGTCTCAGTCCCGGCCTGCGGATACACGACCGTCTACGCCCGCCCGGGCCAGGCTAACCGCGCCCTGACCGGCGCAGGCAGCCTGCTGGTATCCTCCAACGGCGCTGAAAATGATTACCTGTCCTTCACTATCGCCCCCGATGGCGCGCTGACTGTTACCGACAAGATCACCGGCAGCATCTACCCCGACCTGCACACTTTTGTTGATGTGGACGACGCCGGCGACGAATACAGCTCCTGCCCCTGCCCGGCCAGCCAGACGTTCAACTCCAGCGGAGGCGTGGCCGACATCCAACTGCTGACGGCGGGGCCAGTCCTGGCGCAGTTCCGCGTATCTCTGGCGCTGCAAATCCCGGCCAGCCTGACCGAAGATCGCCAGCGCCGGGCGGAGCAACTGGTCACTTTGCCGATCGTGTCCACGCTGACACTGTACCGGGGCCAGCCGGGACTTTACATCAGAACCCGGGTTGAAAATACTGCCCGCGACCACAAGCTGACGGTGAGCTTCCCCACCCCTCTGACGCCCAACTGCGCTCACGTAGACGCGGCCTTTCAGGTCAGCGCCCGCACCATCAGCCTGCCGCCGTCGGACGGCTGGGTGGAAGACCCGACGCCGCTGATGCACCAGCGCGCCTTCACGGATCTCAGCGATGGCGCGCGCGGGCTGGCTGTGCTCAACCGGGGCCTGCCCTCGGTGGAGGTGGAACAGATCGACAGCGGCACGCGCATCGCCCTGACTCTGCTGCGCAGCGTCGGCTGGTTGTCGCGCGATGATCTGAGCAACCGGCATGTAGCCGCCGGGCCATTGCTGGCGGCCCCCGGCGCTCAGTGCCCCGGCCCACATACCTTCGAATACACCATCCTGCCCCACGCCGGGACCTGGGAGCAGGTTTACCGGACAGCCGCGAACTACCTGGCCCCGCTGCTCATCGCCCGGGCCGACACGCATGAGGGGATGGAGCTGCGCGAGATGCCCTTCATCGGCGTCGAGCTGGACTGGTACAACCAGGTGGTCAAACCGCTCGCCTGGCCGCGCGGGGGGCCGAACCCCGATACGCTCAGCTTCCTGACTCTGGAGCCGGAAACGCTGGTGCTCAGCGCGGTGCGGCGTAGCGCCGATGGAGCGGGGCTGATCGTCCGCTTCTACAACCCGGGCGAGGCAACTGTCCAGGCCCGGCTGCAAAGCTGGCGGCCGCTGAAGGCTGCCTACCGCCTCAATCTCAACGAAGAGCGGCAGGGAGAAATCGCTCTGGCAGAATCCGGCCATCAGTCGCCCGGCGGAGGAGCCGCTGGCGTGGTTATCCCGGTGCGCGGGGGGCAACTGGTGACCGTTGAGCTGCGCCCACAGACTCCCTGACAGCGCCGTGGTGTCCGCACGAAAGGAGGTGCGCTCCGACCCTGGCTGGTTCGTCCGATGAAGCTGTACCCAAGAGGCTGCATAAGAGATCTGTTGCATTGGAGGAGTGAAAATGTCTGAACAAATGTCACGCCGCAATTTCCTGAAGTCGAGCGCCGCCGCGGCAGCGCTGGCCGCCGCTCCAAAGATGCGGGGGCCGTGGGTGATCAACCGTCGCCGTCAGAATACCGTGGTGCTCAGAATCCAGGCCTTCGCTCATGAGGCTATCCAGGCGGTGCTGCCCCCCTTCCAGGAGTCAACCGGCCTGACCGTACAGTTGGATACCGGCCCGTCTTCCGGCGTGGAGCATCTGACCGAAGCGACCACTGCCTACGCCGCCGGCGACAGCCCCTGGGACGTGGTCAGCGATTCGGATGAAGGCGCCCCGGTTGAGGCGCGCGCCGGCTGGCTGGAGCCGCTTGATGGCGTGATCCCGCAGGAAACCTGGGACGACTTCCCCCAGGGCATGAGGGACGCCTTCCCCGTCTGGTATGGCTACGATGGCGCTATGTATCGCGTGCCGCACGAGTTCGCCGTAGGCTACTACTTCTACCGCAAGGACCTGATCGGCGAAGCCCCCAAGACCTGGGAAGAAGTGATTGAGAAGGGTCTGGAAGTCACTGACTCCGCCAATAACGTCTGGGCGACGGCTGACGGCCTGACCAAGGGCGCGTTGATGTTCGTCTACCTGGCTTACCTGACCAGCCAGACCGGCGGCGATATCTTCGCCATGGACGATGGCCTGGCCAATGCGGCGCGCCTGCTGTACGAGATGATCAACACGTACAAGATCATGCCGCAGGACGTCATCAACATGAACTACGACCAGCAGAACGAGCTGTATATGGACGACAAGGTCATGTTCATGCGCCAGTGGCCGTTCTTCCAGAGCGTGGCCGAAGGCAACGCCGCCTGGTACAGCCCGGACAAGGTCGCCATCGCCCTGCCGCCGGCTGGCCCGATGGGCGGTGGAAGCTGGTGGGGCGGCTGGGGCTTCACCATCCCCAAACTGGCCCCCAACATGGACGGCGCCAAGGCCCTGATCGCCTACCTGACCTCTAACGAGGTCGCCCCGCAGTTGGCCGCCGGGCAAAGCTGGTTCGTCATGCCGCGTACTTCTATCCTGAATGCGATGGCTGGCACCGGCAACCCGATTGTGGATGCGATGGGCATGTACGCCGACGCCGGCGTGATCAGGCCGCGCCCGTTCCACCCGCGGGCCGCCGAGGCCCAGATCGCGGTTGAAGACGCGATCTCCCTCTACATCACCAAGCAGGCTACCCTGCAAGAAGCGCTCCAGACCGGCAAGGACTTGCTGGCCGCTCTGGAATAGTTTGTTCCATCCCCCTCTCCCGGCGCATTCTGCTGCTTCACTGCCCCGGGAGAGGGGCTTTCCCTTGTTGATCTGCGATTCAGAAGGAGTACGGCGTGGTCGCCAACGTCAGTCCCCCACAGGCCGTGACACGGGCCAGATCCCCTCAGCTTACCCTGAACCAGCGACGCTACCTGGCGGCAGCCCTGCTGCTGGCACCGGTCATTCTGCTGCGTCTGTTCACCACCTTATATCCGTTCCTACAGACGATAGTGCTCAGCTTTCATGAATACAACCCCGCCTTCACCCCCCGCACCTATGTCGGGCTGGAGAACTTTGAGAAGATCGCGGCGGATATCGTGGTCAAGAGCAGTATCGAATTTACGCTGATCTTCGTCTTCGGTTCGACATTCTTCCAGCTCTTCTTCGGCGTGATGGTCGCTTCCCTGCTGAACAGCCGGCTGCGGATACCGAACTTCATCCGCACCATCAACCTGATTCCCTGGGCTATCCCCATGGTTGTGGCGGCGGTCGGCTGGCGCTGGATGTTCGACGGCAACTATGGCTGGATCGTCGATCTGCTGCGGCGCATCGGCCTGCAGATCAACTGGCTGACCGATCCGGCCAGCGCGCGGGTCGCGATCCTGATCGTCGCCATCTGGAAGAGCACGCCTTTCGTCGCCGTGTCCATCCTGGCCGGCTTGCAGGGCGTCCCGGAGGAATTATACGAAGCGGCCAAGGTGGATGGCGCCAACGCCTGGCAGTCCTTCTGGGGGATCACGCTGCCTCTGATCATGCCCCTGATGGTGACCATTGGCATGTTCATGCTGGTCTGGCAACTGGCCGTCTTCGACCTGCCCTATACCATGACCGCTGGCGGCCCCGGCTTCGCTACCAGCGTGCTGGCCTACCAGGTGCAGCAAAAAGTGGTCACGTTGAACTACGGCTACGCTTCAGCAATCAGCGTCATCATGTTCCTGATCGTCGGCCTGATCGGCGCCCTCGGGCTGGCCGCTTTCCGCCGCGTCCAGGTTTCGATGTAAGCAGGGAGGAAAACACGTTATGCGCGCATTTCTACGACAGCACAACGGGCGAATCACGACTTATGTGGGCTTCATCATATTCGCCATCATCGTGCTCTTTCCTTTCTACTTCATCGTCATCTCGTCTGTCACACCGCGCTACCAGATTTTCCAGATCCCGCCACGCTACTTCCCCGAGACGCTGACGCTGGAAAACTACCCCGCCATGATGAACGCCATACCGTTCTGGCAGTTCTATCTGAACTCCCTGATCTTCGCCCTGGGCAGCACGATCACATCGGTGCTGTTCAGCGCCATGGCCGGGTACGCCCTGGCGCGGCTGAAGTTCCCCGGCAGCAACCTGGTCTTCCTGGGGTTGATTCTTTCTATCGCCCTGCCGCAGGTCGCGCTGCTGGTGCCAATCCGGGAGATTTACAACGCTCTGCACCTGAACAACACCTACTTCGGGCTGATCGTCCTGATGTCCAGCCTGGTCACGCCTTTCACCGTCTGGATCATGGTGTCATTCGTGCACCAGATTCCGGTCGAGATCGAGGAAGCGGCGCTTATTGATGGGGCGACAATCTGGCAGACGATTCTGCGCATCGTGCTGCCGACGATGCGGCCGGCCATCGCCACGATGCTGATCATCAACTTCATCATTAGCTGGAATGAGCTGCTCTACCCGCTGATCTTCGCCACTCGCAATGACACCAAGACGCTGAGCGTTGGCCTGATCTCGCTGGGCCGGGAGGCTATGGGGACTTCCCGCCCCTGGGACCTGATGAGCGCGATGAGCGTGCTGACTATCGTGCCGGTCATCGTCCTCGTCATCTTCGGACAGCGCGCCATCGTCTCCGGCCTGACGCGCGGCGCAGTCAAATAAGTGACAAATACCGCCGGCCTGGAGAAGCTATTCTCCGCTGCCCGGGCGGCCGTTCATCGCCTGGATCGGGCCGCCGCTCGACCGGCGGATGACCAGCCGCGTCGGCAGGATGACCCGCTGCCAGTCCGGCGCATCGCCGTTAATGCGGCGCCAGAGCACCTCCACGGCCACCCGGCCAATATCGAAAGTCGGCTGGGCCACCGTGGTCAGGGGCACATCCAGGTGAGAAGTGAAATCGAGGTTGTCAAAACCGACCAGGGCCAGATCATCCGGGACGTCGATCTTCAACCGTCGCGCGGCCCGGTAAACGGCCAGTGCGATCTGATCGTTAGCGGCGAAGATGGCCGTAGGGCGCGGCGAGCGGGAGAAGAAGCCGAATAACTGCTCCGGCTCGACAGAAGGATAAGCCTCCACCTCGAACGCCAGCGACCTGTCATCAGGCAGGCCCGCTTCGATAAGCGCCTGGCGATAACCGGCGAAGCGGTGCTCAATGCTGATAGCCGGATCGCGCCAGGACACGAACCCGATCCGGCGGTGCCCCAGGCTGATCAGGTGCTGTGTAGCCTGCAGCGCGCCGCCGAAATGGTCGGACATCACATAATCCGAGGGGACGCCGCGCAGGTAGCGATCGATCAGGACAACCGGATAGCCGGCGCGTGTCAGGTGAACAATGGCGTTCGCATTGATCGAGTCCACGGGGTAGACGACGATGCCGGCCACGCCGCCCTGAGCGGCCAGAGAATCCAGCACCTCCGTCTGCTGCTGGGGATCATTGTTGACATGCTTGAACGTGATCGAAAGGCCGCGCTCAGAAGCGCCGCGCTCCACGCCCAGCAAGATCGTGGAGACGAAGGAATCGCGGACATAGGGCACGACAAAGCCGATTTGTCGGGTTTGCGCCTCCCGGACGGGGGGGCGGATGCCCGTCCAGTCCACAAAGGTCCCCCGGCCGCGCTCCCGCCGGATATAGCCTTCCTGTTCCAGTTTGCTCAGAGACTGGCGGAGCGTGCCGCGCGCCACGCCGAACTCGCGGCAAAGCTCCGGTTCCGGAGGCAGGCTTTCGCCGGGCTTCCATTCTCCGCTCAGGATGCGCTGGGTCAGGATAGCGCTGATCTGCACATACAGAGGGACGCCATCGCCATGCTTTAACGAAATGCTCATACGGGTCTCTATCCGGTGAACTACACGAGCGAGGCCGCGGCAATAAATGTCTATACAAATCGATTATCTAACACTCCTGACCGGAAGTCAACAGAGCTTGACGCGCCTCGGAATACACTTTATAGTTAAGTAACATGCGGTGTATAGACAAACATATTCTGCATGTACAGACGAAGTCTGGTGAACACCCTGACGTCGCAAAATCATATTGACCTCGCCCGCCGCACAGGCCCTCGAGAAGGATAACGAGGAATGCATATCTACAGCTTTGATTTTCGCGACCCGGCATTTATACTCGACAGGTGGAACCTGTCCTTTCAGATCATCACCCTGGAGAACGTCTACGGTCTGGACCCCGCCCACACCACCGTCGAGGAAAACGCTGGCGGGTGGGACCTGCACTGCACTGCGTTGCGATGGGCCGGGCAGCAGCGGACAGCGCCGGGCACCTGCGAAGTGCGGGCGCGGCGCGATGGCGAGGGACGCCTGCGGCTGTCCGTCCGTGCGACTGCCCCGCATAAAATCCGGGTGGTGAAGGTCATCCTGCGCGATCTCCCCCCGCTGGCTATGCTGGACATGCTGGATGAGGCGCACGATATTCCTGCGGAAGGCGTAGTGGAGCTATACCCCAACCGCCTGCGCCTGCCAGTGTGTTTTCTGCGCCCGCCCGATGCCGCCACGATCGGCCTGCGCAGCGAGGACCTGTCCTTTCGCAGCAAGCGCTTCGCCATCTACCAGGAGCGCTTCGGGCCATTCGCCGATCGGTACGCCGTCGAATGTATCCATGAGGAGGATGCTCGCTGGTTCGACCGGCAGATCGAAGTCCCGGACTGGGTGCTGGCGCAGCCGGCGGCTGTTGAGGCCTTCCGGGATGAGCAGCTTGCCTTTTATGAGCACAATGCCGGGCTGGCGCGCTGGGAGGCGCGGCGCGATACGCCCGACTGGGCGCGCGATATCCGCCTGTGCCTGATCCTGCACGGGATGCACTGGTCCGGATATACCTTCAATACGTACAGCCGGATGCTGGAGACTATCCGCTATGCGGCAGCGCGCATCGACGGGCGCCGTATTCTGGCTTACCTGCCCGGCTGGGAAGGGCGCTACTACTGGCAGTACGGCGACTACCGACCCGAGCCGATGCTGGGCGGGGAGGAAGGCTTCCGGCAGTTATGCGACGAGGCCAGGGCGCTCGGCGTCCATGTGATGCCGATGTTCGGCGTGAACTGCGTCAACGCCTGGGCTCCTAATTTCCACGAATTTGGCCCCTCCTCTTACATGAAATCGGCCACCCGCAATATCTTCCTGGGCAACCAGCCGGACTGGGATATGGCCCGGGCGGGGGATACCGGCTGGCAGGCCTGGCTCAACCCCGGCGCCCCGGCCTGGCAGACTGAGCTGACGCGCCAGATTCTGACCCTGGTCGATCGTTTTGGCTTCGACGGGGTCTTTCTGGATACCGCCGAAGTGCGGACTAACGATCCTGACTTCAATGTTCGCGAGGGCCTGCAGCAGATCATGGGCCGGCTGCGGCAGGATCATCCCGACCTGCTGGTGACGGCGGAGGACTGGTGGGATGGCCTGCTGAGCATCTTCCCCATCTTTCAGCAGACCTCAAAATGGCGGCAGGTGCCCCCCTGGGTAGGGCGTTACGCGCGCCTGATCGGCCATATCTGCGACGGCGACCCGGGCCGGAACAGCACGGGCGTATTCGAATCCGGCTACAGCCCGTACTATCGCCTGCCGGACACAGAAACTTATATTGCCAGCCTGGCTTTTGTAGAAGATACGCTGGAGAAAGCGCAGTCAGAGATAGATGCTGTCATCGCCCTGGCGGCAGCGCGTTCGTGATAGACAGGGAAGAAACAGCAAGAAAGGAGAGGGCCAGACACCTTTGAAGGCACGTTTCAGCAGATCGTCACGCAGATGTCTCGCTGACGAACATACCCGTATAGTTACTTAGAACTCCTTTCAGGAGGAACCATGAAAACGCGCAAATGGTCAATGGTCTACTTGAGCGCCCTGACGGTGCTGGGCATGCTGATTGTGCTCGGCTGGGCCGGGCTTAGCCCGCGTCCGGTTGCAGCGCAGGGTCAGGTCACGGTCACCCTGGGTTCCTGGGACGATGAGAATGGCAATATCCGTCACCAGGCCGCCATTAATGACTTCATGGCGGTTTACCCGGATATCACCGTGGAGATTCTGCCGAATCCTGGCGGCGACTGGCATACCCGCATCCTGACGCAGATCGCAGCCGGCGACCTGCCTGATGTCTATATGGCGGACTCCAGCTTCGTCCCGCTCTATGTCGAGTCTGGCGGTCTGGTTGATCTGCGGCCTTACATCGAGAATCCCGATCCGGCAATAGGCTTCGACCCCTACGAAATCTTCTACCCCGCTGTTTACGAGAATGGTTTCTACCAGGGCGATCCCTACGTGCTGGCCAAGGACTACAGCACGGTTGCCATCTACGCCAACAAGGCGCTGTTTGATGCCGCTGGTATCGCGCTGCCTGAAGAAGGCTGGACCTACGACGACCTGCTGGATGTCGCCCAGCAGCTCACGGTAGATGCCAACGGCAACAACGCCGCCAGCCCGGACTTCGATCCGGAGAATATCGTCCAGTACGGCATGGATCATCGCGGCGACTGGTGGCGCGGCTTCCAGACTACGATCTACTCGTTCGGCTCGCACACCATCAGCGATGATGGCACCACTCTGGACGGCTACATCAACAGCCCGGAGACAATCGCGGCACTGGAGTGGATGCGCGATGCTGTGCACGAATATCACGTGGCGCCGAGCACTAACTGGATTTCGGCGCTGCCCGGCGGCGTGATGCCGCTCTTCCTGGACGGCCAGATTGCCATGATCTTCGGCATGGGCCCGTGGTTCCTGAGCATGCTGGAAGAACAACCCGCTTTCCAGTATGCCATTCTGCCGATGCCGACCGGCCCCGGCGGCCACCATGGCGCCGTCTGCTGGGCGGGCTTTGGCCTGTCACCGAACAGCGAGCATCCGGACGAAGCCTGGCTGCTCCTGCGCGCTCTGGGGACCGAGATCGGCCAGCGCCACTATGGCGAGCACGCTCTGTCTTCGATGCCGATAATCATGGAAGACAAGACCGATCACCCGTTCTGGGGCACCTTCATCCGGGAAGCCGAATTCCTGGCTCCGCTGGATGACCTGACAAATCCCTACTACGGGCAGTGCGTCGGCACGCCGGCAGGCCAGCAGATCACGGCTGTCCTCTTCGGCGATGAGGGCGCAGATATGGATGTTGCGGAACTGGTCAACCAGGTGACGCCGGAGTTTCAGGCCTGCCTGGATAACCAGGGCGAAATGCCGGAATCCGGTAGCTAGCGTTACGCGGCTGGCGGACAGCCAGCAACAAGTGCAGCCAGGGATGGCGAACCATCCCTGGCTTGCCGCTTTCAACAGGAGAAGGAACGCCCATGAGCAACATCCGCACCAGGATTCCTATCCTGAATCTGAATCCACGCGCCCGGCGAGAGGCGCTCGTCTTTTACCTGATGATCTCGCCCTGGCTGATCGGCCTCGTCCTGTTCATTGTTTATCCGATGGCCCGATCGCTGTATCTATCCTTCACGCGTTACCAGATCGGCCACGAACCAATCGTGACCGGGCTGGGCAACTTCAACCGCCTGCTCGAAGATGGCGACTTCTGGCGGTCGCTCCGGGTGACGCTGCTCTATGTCCTCGGCAGCGTGCCTGGCCAGACCGCGATCGCTATCGGCATCGCCCTGCTGCTGGCCCAGAAAATACGTGGGGTGAACTTCTGGCGCACCATTTATTTTTTGCCTTCCGTCGTCAGCGCGGTGGCAATCGCCGTGCTGTGGTTTTACGTGTTCAACCCGCAGTACGGCCTGGTCAACACCCTGCTGGCCGCGATTGGCATCAAAGGCCCGGGCTGGGTGTTCGACGAAAACTGGGCTTTGCCATCGCTGATTCTGATGAGCTGGTGGACGGTCGGCGCTCAGGTCGTCATCTACCTGGCCGGCATCAAAGCCATCCCCCAGGTTTTGTACGAAGCCGTCGAGATCGACGGCGGCGGGAGCTGGGCCAGGTTCCGCCACGTCACGCTGCCAATGCTCAGCCCGGTGATCTTCTTCAACCTGATTCTGGGACTGATCAACGCCTTTCAGGTATTTGACGGCCCGATGGTGCTGACCAACGGCGGCCCTAATAAAGCCACGCTGACTTATATGCTCAATCTCTACAAGCAGGCCTTCGACTTCGGCAACCTGGGGTACGCTTCCACCCTGGCCTGGGTGCTGTTCCTCATCATCATGGGGCTTACGGCGCTGGTCCTCCGTTCTTCGGCCCTGTGGGTCTATTACGAATCGGAGCAGCGATAATGTCTACCATCGACGAGACCCGGCGATCCGCCGCACAGAACACCCTGCTGAATCGCCCCGGCGGGCTGCACCTTTCCCAGTCCACCGGGCGGTTTATCGGCAAGGTTTTCACCTACACACTGCTAACCATCGGGGCAGCGGTCATGTTCTTCCCGATGTTCTGGATGCTGACCGCCAGCCTGAAGCCGGAATGGCAGATTCTCACCGAGCCAATCTCGATTCCATCCGAATGGGTGCACGTCCAGGCCGGCAATACCGTCCAGGAACTCCCGCTGTGGAACACGACCAACCCCGCCGGTGAACAAGAAGAAGTCATCACTATCGGCACACGCCGCTACACCACCGTCATTGATCTGAACCAGCTCACGGAGGACATGCTGATCTCCGCCCCTGCTGATGCGCTTGGCGAGACGCAGCCGACCGAAGTGGGGAATGTGGTGCTGAACGTGCGAACCCTGACGCGGGAGGATGGCAGCCAGATTCCGGTCGCCTCGCTGGCCCGCGACGGCGGCAATATCCTCGTCGCGCCAGTGGAGGCGCTGACCGCTGTGGCGTCCCGCATGGCCCTGGCCGAAGTCAACGCCGGGGAGCGGGTCACGGTCGAGGTGGGCGATGCCAGCTTCAAAGGCCGGCAGGTATCGGACGGCCCTGCTGTGCTGGCGCTTGGCCCGGAGTCTGAGCTGACGATTGTAGGCCCAAAGGCGATTGCAGAGCAGGCGATCCTCGTCCCGGCCGAAGTCCCGGTCGGGGAAAGCCTGGTCCCGATCGGCAATACGGAGCTATTACATTACTCGCTGCAAGGCTACCCTGCGGATGAGTACTATGTCCAGTTAAGCTCAGAAACCTGGCAGCCGGTGATTGACCTGTCGGACGTAAACGCCAGCGCCTTTGCTGTGGAGAATGCGCGGCTTTCTGAAGAAGTCACGACCCGCACTTTCAATCTGGCAGCTATGCCAGTCCGCACCCTGACCGGGGAAGACGGAAGCCAGGCCGAGGTCGTAGTCCTGATCCGGACTGCGGCGACGTCGCTGGTAATCCCGGTGGAGGACGCCGGGTCGATCCGCCTGTCGCCGATCTCCAGGCTGGCCGAGCCGTTTGTGCTCAACATCGGCGGGATACCGGTCCGCTACCGCGACGACTATGTTGAGCATGGCGAGGAACAGAGCGTCGCCATTGTCGGGGAGCGGCTGAACATGTCCCTGGTCGCGCCGCAAACGGCAATTACAGAAGCCTTCGATGTGGCGTCCAATTCACTCACGCGTGTGACCCGGCTGCGCCTGTACTACGAGAACTATATAGAGGCTCTTTCGAAGGACCTGGGCGGGGCGACTTTCTTCACCTTCTTCGGCAATTCAACCCTGCTGGTGATTCTGAACTGGCTCGGCCATTTCTTTTCGGTCACGGTCGTCGCCTATGCCTTCGCCCGTCTGCGCGCGCCGGGCAAGAATATCCTGTTCATTATCCTGCTCTCAACCATGATGCTGCCCTGGCCGGTCATGCTCATCCCCCAGTACGAGATATTCAGCAGGCTGAAGATGATCAACACGCTGTGGCCATTGTTCATCCGCTCCTTCTTCGGCAACGCCTTCCTGATCTTTTTGCTGCGCCAGTTCTTCATGGGCATCCCGCAGGAACTGGAGGATGCGGCGCGCATTGACGGGGCCAATACGTTACAGGTCCTGTGGAATGTCATGCTGCCCTTGAGCAAGCCCGCTCTGGCGACCATCGCTATCTTCACCTTCTGGTGGACCTGGAACTCGTTCTTTGAACCCTATATCTACCTGAGCAGCCCCAAAAACTACACGGTCTCGCTGGGCCTGGGCTTCTTCAAGAGCCAGTACCGGTATACGTTCCACCTGCTGATGTCCGCCTCTGTGGTGGCCATCCTGCCGATCATTCTGATTTTCTTCTTCGCTCAGCGCTACTTCATCGAAGGCATTCAGCTCACCGGCCTGAAGGGGTAGCGCGCATTGTCGTACTATAGCAGGCCGGCAGAGGGGCCGTCGCTCCGCCGCGCATAGACAGGTGAGACACGTATGACAAACGCCCGGCAGGGGCTATCCAACGGACAAATGCGAGGGGCGCTGGTCGTTATCTTCGCCCTGTCGGGGGTCGGGCTGGCTTATGAGGTGGCCCTCACCCGGCTGTTTTCGCTCATCTTTCAGTATCACTACGTCTTCCTGATTGTGTCGCTGGCGGTCGCCGGGCTGGGCATTGGCGCTGCCCTGGCTACTCTGGCCGTGCGCGGCGAGAACAGAGGCCCCGGGTGGGCGGACCTGGCCAATGTCGCCGCCCTGCTGACCCTGCTGCTGCTGGGAAACGCCGCCCTGCTGGCCCTGCTGCGCTCGGCCATGCTGCTTGTAGTCTTCGCGGCGGCGCTGCTGCCGTTCATCGCTATCGGTTTCCTGAACGCGGCGCTGTTCAGCCGTTTCGCTCGCAGGAGCGGCATCCTGTACGCTGCGGACCTGATCGGCGGCGTAGTAGGTCTGGCCGCCATCCTGGTTTTGCTGGGCTGGATCGGCGCGTTTGACGGCGTCATTCTCCTGGCCGCTCTGTGCGCTTTCGTCGCCGTCCTGCTGGCCCGGATGGGTCAGGATCGGGCGCTGCAAAAACGGCTGGTCGCGCTGGCGGTCATCCCGCTCGCCATCCTCATCCTCAGCCGGCTGACCGGCCTGATCGCCTTTCAACCGGCCAACATCGCCGACGCCCCGCCGGATAAAACGCTGATGCAGACGCTTCAGGACCCGGAGGCGACGTTACTGGAGACGCGGTGGGACCCATTCGCCCGCCTGGATGTGGTGGCGACCGGGGATGAGGCCGTGCGTTACGTATTCACTGACGCCGGGGCCGGCAGCACCATGGTCCGCTACAGCGGAGATGACCGGGCGGTTCGCTGGCTTCAGCGGGAAGTCGCCTATCTGCCTTTCACCCCGGGCGCAGGGCAAACAGACAGCGTGCTGATCCTGGGCGCCGGGGCCGGCAAAGACGTGCTGATGGCCTACCTGGCCGGGGCGCAAACTATCACGGCAGTCGAGATCAACCCCACCCTGATCGATCTGACCCGCGACGCCGCTGACTATAACGGCGGCGTGCTGGACCTGCCCGGCGTCGAGACCTTCGTCATGGATGGGCGCAACTATATCGAGCGGACAGACCGCCTGTACGATCTGATCTACGCCAACATCGTCTACAGTCAGGCCGCCCCGCCAGCCAGCTCCGCGCTGGCGGAAAACTATATCTTCACGCAGGAGGCGCTGCACGCCTACTGGAGCCACCTGACCGAAGACGGCCGTATCGCTTTCGTCACCCATCACGGCATCGAGGGCGTGCGGCTGCTGCTGGCCGCCCTGACTATGCTGCGGGACGAAGGCATGACGCTCCAGGAGGCGCTGGGGCATGTGGCGCTGGCCACACTGCGCGGCGGCGATCCGCAGACGCGCACCTCCGTCGTCCTGATCACCCGCCAGCCGTGGACCATTGACAGCGCCAACGCCTTCGCCGGGACAGCCCATGCCATCAATGTCGGTCTGTTATATCTGCCCGGGTTTCAGGAGCTGGCCCTCTCCGGCCTGCTCTCCGGCTTCACCACCCTGAACGAGTACATCGCCGCCAACTCCGATTACAATTACACCCCCACCACTGACGACAGCCCGTTCTTCTACCAGTTCACTCCCGGCCTGCCGGGCGGGCTGTCCGACCTGCTGCTGTTGAGCGCAATGCTGATCTTTGCCTACTTCTCCTGGCTATCCTTCTTCTTTGTGCGGCAGGATGGCAGCCAGTGGACGCGGATCGGCCTGGCCCCCTATTTCGGCCTGCTGGGGGCGGCCTTCATGCTGATCGAAATCCCTTTGATACAGCGCTTCGGCCTGCTGCTGGGGCAGCCGATTCTGGCGCTGGTTGTCGTGGTGGGCGCGCTGCTGCTCGGCGGCGGGCTGGGGAGCCTGTTCAGCAGCCTCGTGCCCACGGAGCGCATGCCGCGCCTGGCCGGCGCTTTCGCGATGCTGGTCGGCGCGACGGCGCTGCTTTCGCTGGCCCTTTACCCGGCCCTGATACGCTGGGCGCTGCCCTTTGAGCTGCCCGCCCGGGTGGCGGTCACCATCGCCGCCCTGCTGCCGGCCGGCTTCCTGATGGGCGTGTGCTTCCCCGGCGGCCTGCGCGTCGCTCACCAGGTGGACCCGCGAGCCATACCCGCCTTCTACGGCAGCAATGCCGTGACATCTGTGCTCGGCTCAGCCCTGGCGATGGCGCTGGCGATCAGCATCGGCTTTTCGGCGGCTCTGGTCCTGGGCGCAGTATTTTACGGCCTGGCCGCCGCTCTGGCTTTCCTGACCTGGCCCCGTATGCTTGCGAGGTAATTTATGAATCAGTGGCACAACGACCTGGCCGATACGCTCCCGCTGGATGGCCCGTGGCAGCTCACCCTGGCCGGGCAGGATGCAATCGCGCAGGTTCCCGGCTCCTGGGAAGCGCAGGGCTACCCCCGGCGCGTGGACGGCCCGGCCGTCTACCGGCGGCGGATCGCCATCCCGGCGGGCTGGATGGGCCGGCACGTCCAGTTGCAATGTGATGCGGCCAGCTATCACACCGAGGTGCGGGTCAACGGCGCCGTCGTTGGAGAGCACACCGGCTCGTGGTCGCCCTTCGCCATCGACATCACCGCCGCCCTCCGCCCCGGCGTCGAAAACGACTTTGAGCTGACTCTTTACAAGCAGGGGGAGCGTTACCCGCTCCGCGAGTCGCTGGCCGGCTTCCTGCCGGACGTGGCTATGATGTTCGGCGGCCTGTGGCAGTCCGTGCGTCTGGTCGCATTTGACGGCCCGGCCCTGAGCGATATCACCGTGCTGGCCGACGCTGCAGCGGGGGCGCTGACTGTGACCGCCAGGATACAGGGCGTCAATGGGCCTGCTCTGGCGACAGTCCGCGTGAAAGCTCCCGATGGTGAGGTGGTGGCCGTCTGGGGCGCTGAGCAGACCGGCAGCCTGCGGGCGACGCTGACCATCGATCAACCCGCTTTATGGAGTCCAGACCATCCGGCCCTCTACACGGTCGAAGTCACGGTGCGGGACGGCGACGGACAGCAGGCCCGCGTCCGGCGCCAGGCGGGCTTCCGCGCCCTGACGCACGATGGCGATCAGCTCCTGTTCAACAATACGCCCGTCTGCCTGCGCGGCGTGCTGAACTGGGGCTGGTATCCGGACGTGCTATGCCCGGCGCCTGACGAAGCCACTATCCGGGCGGAGTTTGCGCGGGTGCGCCGGCTGGGCTTCAACCTGATCAAGCTGTGCCTGTACGTGCCCTCGGCGCGCTATCTGGAGCTTGCCGATGAGGAGGGCATGTTCCTCTGGCTGGAGCTGCCGATGTGGCTGCCGGAAGTCACGCCCCGCCTCCGCCAGCAGGCGCCGGCGGAGTACGCCGAAATCCTGTCCGCCGTCCACCACCACCCTTCCATCATCCTGTACAGCCTGGGCTGCGAACTCTCCCACGCGGTGGATGCCGAAATGATCGAGCAGCTTGACACGATTGTGCGGGGGGGGACAGTCGGCGCGCTGCACTGCGACAACAGCGGCTCCGGCGAAGCCTACGGCGGGCTGTCCTTCGATTTCGCCGACTTCAACGACTACCACTTCTACTGCGACCTCCAGTACTTCGAGCCGCTGGTGGATCACTTCAGCCGCGACTGGCGGCCGCCGCGCCCCTGGATATTCGGCGAATTCTGCGACGCCGACGACTACCGCGACCTGGCGGAGATCGCCGCCGCCCGCGGCGGGGAGCTTCCCTGGTGGCTGACCGAGTGGAATCCGCTGCACTCGCAGGCGTTCGTCGGCTATCCGGCGCAGCAGGAGCGTATGCGGGCGCTTGATCTCGGCGGGCTGGACGATTCGGCGCTCCAGCGTCTCTCCCGCCAGCAGTCCTTCGTCATCCGCAAGACCATTCTGGAGAAAGTGCGGGCGCGGGCGGGGATGGGCGGCTACGTGGTGACCGGCATCCGCGACACGCCGCTTTCCACCTCCGCCATTTTCGACGATCTGAGCCGGGAGAAGTACCCCCCGCAGGACTTCCGCCAGTTCAACGCCGATACGGTGCTCCTGCTGGGGCGCGGACGGCGACGGCTGTGGACGCACGGCGGCGATCGCCCGGTCCCCGCGGAGCCGTACAGCTTTCTGGCCGGCCAGCCGGTGGCGCTGGATATCATCCTGGCCCACGCCGGCGCGCCGTTGCCGGGCGGAAGCCTGACCTGGGAAGTGCGCGACCAGGCGGGTCAGGCGCTGGCGCATGGCGGATGGGAGGTCCCGGGGCCGCTGCCGGGCGGCGCGCCGCGCGCCATTGGCCGCCTGACCTTCGCCGCCCCGGCGGAGGCTCCGGCTGCCCTGCGGCTGGACGTCAGCCTGCAAGCGGAAAGCGCGGCGCCGATTCGCAATGCCTGGCCGCTGTGGGTCTTCCCGGCGGTGGAAGTGTGGCCGGAGGGACTCGGCCTGCTTGACCCGGCGGGGACTCTGTTCGGGCTGGACGATCTGCGGAACGCCTCCGCTGAGGTTATCGGCGAAATATCCGGGGTCGAGGTCCTGATCACAAACACGCTGGACGGGGCTGTCCGCGCGTACCTGTCCGGCGGCGGGAAGGTGCTGCTCATCCAGAGCGGCCCGCGCCCGCTGCCCGCCCTGGGCCAGCCCTTCTGGCGGGAAGCGATCAAGCTGGTCGGCGACCACCCGATCATGAACGCACTCTCCCATGAGGGCGTCGTTGATTTGCAGTTTTACGGCCTGGCAACCGACTGGGCCTTCGATACCTCCCGGCTGGAGGAGGCGCTGCCAGAAGCGACCGGAGTTCGCGCGCTGCTGCGGCGGCTGGACGCGCGCCAGTTCCGGCTGACTGACTACCTGCTGGATATGCAGGTCGGGCGCGGACGCCTGATCGCCACCACGCTGCGCTTCGCCGGCGGCCAGGGTGACCAGCCGCCCAGTCTGCGGGGGCAGCTTGCCGGGCGCTGGCTGCTGCGCCAGTTGCTGGCCGATCTGCTGTCCTCCTGACGGCAGCCAGCCCACAACGAGAAAGGGATCGGGGGCATCAATATGCCGGCGGTGCGAATTGAGCAAAAACGAGTCTGGATCGATCAGACGCCTTATCCCCTGTTGAGCGGCGAAGTGCACTTCTGGCGGCTGCACCCGGCCTCCTGGCAGGCGGTGCTGCGCCAGGTCCGGGCTATGGGGCTGGATATCGTCGCCAGCTATGTGTGCTGGGAGTACCACGAGATCGCCCCCGGCCGCTTCGACTTCACCGGGGAGACCGATTCGCGGCGCGACCTGATCGGCTTTATTCGCCTGGTCGCCGAGGAAGGCCTCAAGCTGATCATCCGGCCCGGCCCCTATATCTACAGCGAGTGGGCTAACGGCGGCATCCCGGCCCGCTGCGTGCCCTACCACCGGCTGCACCCGGAATTCAAGCGCGAAGCTGCGCTCTACATGGCTGCTGTGACCGGGGCGCTCCTGCCCCACCTGGCCACCCGCGGCGGCCCGATCCTCTTGCTTCAGGCGGAGAATGAGCCGCACCCCTGGCCGCATATTTACGAAGGCCAGCTTGGCCTGGGGGAGGAGCCGGGGCCGTTCCAGACCTTCCTGGCGGAGCGCTACGGATCGATCGAGGCGCTGAATGACGCCTGGGAGGTGGAGCTGGCCGGGTTTGAGTCCGCCCGCGCCGTCACCCGGCCGGGCATCCCGGAACGGGCGTATCTCAACCGCTATCTGGATTACATCCGATTTCAGCACGCCTATACAGCAGAAGCCGTCCGGTGGACGGCTGACCAGTATCGTGAGCTGGGGGTGGATATCCCCATCCTGGCCAATGTATATGTGGGAGAAGGCATCCAGAACTGGCGAGAGCTGGAAGAAGCCTGCGATCTGGTCGGGCCGGACCTCTACCCGACCGCCGGTTTCCGCGCCGGGCCGGAGGAGCACTTCCGGCACTTCCTGCTGCCGTTACGTTACGCCCGCGCCTGTTCCGCCCTGCCCTGGATTCCGGAATTTCAGGCCGGCATCTGGCACGGCGGCCACTACGATACCGGCCCCCTCCCGGCCAACCATGTCCTGATGACCTGTTGTTCGGCCCTGCTGGCCGGGGTCGCCGGCTGGAACTGGTACATGCTGGTCAACCGCGACAACTGGCAGATGAGTCCGATCAACGAATGGGGGCAGCCGCAGCAGGACCTGGCGACGGCCTTCCGCCAGTGCGTCCGCCTGTTCCACGAAGCCAGCCCGCCCGATCTGGAAAAGCTGACGGCAACGGCGGTCACGGTGGACCCGCTGCACCAGACGGCCCGCCTGCCGGACCAGAGCGTCGCCCTGCTGCGGGCGCTGTACGAGGCGGATATTGACTACGAGAGCTTCGATCTGGCAACCGGGCGGATAGCGTGTCCGCTGCTTTTCTACGGCGGGGGGGCGTGGCTGGGCCGCGCGGGGCAGGAACGCCTGAAAGCCTATGTGGAAGGCGGCGGGACGCTGATCTGCTTTCAGGAGACGCCCCACTTCGACGACGCCTTCGCGCCGCTGAACCTGCTCGACATCCCGCGGCCTGCGCGTATCCTGGGCGCCTCGTCTCCCCAGCAGGTGGCGATACACCTCGGTCCGGAAACTGTGCTGACCAGCCCGGGTGCCTTCTTTGTTTACGATAGCGCGCCATCTGGCGCGCCCGGGGAGCCGATCCGCGCCGAACGCGCGCCGGACGCCGCCGCCGAAGACAGCACTCTGCGCGGCCATATCGCCCTCCCGGTCGGGGCGACCTACACCATTGGCTATCGTCTGCCGCGCGGGGAAGGGCAGATTGTCTGCCTGGGGGTTCCGCCAACCCCGGCCCTGGTGTCGGCGCTGCATCGCTGGCTGGGCTTCCCTATCTTTTCACAGGCTGCTGCCCCCGGCGTGAGCACGGCGCTCTTCCGGCAGAGCGACGCCCGCGCCTGGCTGGTCGCCGTCAGCGCCAGCGAGGAATCGCACGATGTCCGTGTCAGGCTCGACCGGGAGCCGTTCGGGCGCGGCCTCTGGCTGGCCCGGGACCTGATCTCGGGGGAGGAATTGACTTTTTCTCCGGATCAGGCCGGGATATTGTGGCTTCACTTGCCGCCAAAAAGCGGTACTATCATCCGACTAACGCTTACAGATACAAACACTTCAACGGAGACTCAACCATGACCATGACCTCTAAGCAGCGCATGTTGACCGCCCTTCAGGGAGGCATACCGGACCGGCTGCCGGTGACGACGCATCATGTGATGAAATACTTCCTCGACACGACGCTGGACGGCATCACTGACCAGCAGTTTTTCGATCTCTTCGGCTTCGACGCCATCACGTGGACCCTGCCGTTCAAGGCCGACGCCAGCAAAGGCGAGTATCTGGTCACGCGCGGAGAGGAGACCTGGGAGAACGCCTCGGTGCAGTCCGACCGCTGGCGTATCGAAGCGGAAGATATCCCCGGGCAGGAGTACGCGACCACCCGCTATCGCATCGTCACGCCCAAGGGGACGCTGACCGCCATCCTGCAAAGCAACGAGCAGACCTCCTGGCTGACCGAATACTTCATCAAGAACAAGTCCGATATCGACCTGATCGCGGAATTCGCGGCAACCCCGTTGTGCGATGTGGAGGAGGTCAACCGCACGGCGGAGGCTTTCGGCGAACGCGGCCTGGTGCGCGGACACATCCCCTGCTTCGATGTCTACGGACAGCCGGGCTGCTGGCAGGACCTGACCTGCCTGATGGGCACGCAGGAGGCCATCCTGGCCGCCTATGATGATCCCGCCTGGGTGCACACCCTGCTGCAAATCCTGCAGGACCGCAAACGGGTCTTCATCCGCTCGCTGGAGGGCGCCCGTTACGATGTGCTGGAGCTGGGCGGCGGGTCTGCCTCCACCACGGTGATTTCGCCGCGCATGTTCGACGAATTTGTGGCTCCCTACGACGCCCCGCTGATTGAGGAGGCTCATGCCGTCGGCCAGCGTATTGCCTACCACACCTGCGGCGGCATGATGCCGATTCTGGAGAATCTCGTCGCCATGCGTCCCGACGCTATGGAGACCTTCACCCCGCCCAATATGGGCGGCGATGTTCGGCTGGCCGAATCCCGGGCGCGCCTGGGCACGAGCGTCTGCATGATCGGCGGCTTCGACCAGTTCCATTTCTTCACCGGCTGCACGCCGGAACAAACCCGGGCCGAGGTGCGGCGGTGCTTTGAAGAGGCGGGCCACAGCGGCGCGTATATCCTGTCCCCTTCTGACCACTTCTTCGAAGCGGAGCCGGACCTGCTGCACGCTTTTGTGGACGAGGCACAGCGCTGCGTGTACGGTTAGCGCCGTATATCCGCCGGACAGTTAAAACATCTGAGCTGGCAGAGGGCTTAAGCTCTCTGTTCAGCGCTGCCTGGCGCCGTTCTATTATCGGATTGAGACACGAATACCCTGAACAGGAGAAACAACCGGTGAATCGCAGCACGATAGTCCCCCACGACGAAATGGTTATCACAGAGAGTGTCACGCTCGCCCCCGGCACGTATGTCCTGCCCGGCGGCCTCCGGGTGAAGGGGGACGGAATCACGATTGACGGTCAGGATGTGACGCTGGTCGGGCCGCGCGGCAGCGGGGTCGGGCTGCAGGCGGACAACGTGCGCGGGCTGACCGTGCGCGGGCTTTCGCTGACCGGGTACTACCACGGCATCCGGCTGGAGCGCTGTCGGAATGTGCAGCTGGAGGACATACTGGTTCGCGACACCGCCGAGATCGCCGGAATCAATACGTTTCTTTACCTGTGGCGGCCGCTCGAGGAAGCCTACAGCGGCGCGATTCTGCTGCATGATGTCCGCGGCGGATCGATCCGCGGCTGTGACCTGCAGCATCAGATGAACGGCCTGCTGCTGTACGGCTGTTCAGAGTTGACCATCGAGGAAAACAACGCCTCCTTCAACAGTGGCTGGGGCCTGTACATGGCCTCCTCCAGCGACAATCTGGTGCGGAACAACCGCTTTGACTTCTGCAATCGCGTCTACCGCCGGCCCGAGGACGGCTCCATCCGCGTCGAGGCAGACGCTGCCGGGATCGTGCTGGTATACAGCTCCTCGCGCAACCGGTTCCTGCACAACGCCTGTCTGAGCGGCGGCGACGGTATCTTCGTGGCCGGGTACGATCACCTGGGCAATCAGGGGCCGTGCAGCGATAACCTGTTTGAAGATAACGACTGCCGCTTCAGCAGCAACAACGCTATCGAATCGACTTTCTCCCGGGGCAACATCTTCCGCCGCAACAATTGCAGCCGCTCCAACTACGGCTTCTGGCTGGGCTATTCGTGGGAGAACACGCTGGAAGACAACGTGATCGAGTCCAACCACATTGTCGGCATCGCCGTCGAGCACGGGCACGACTTCACCATCCGGGGCAACCGTATCCGCCAGAACGAAGAGGGCGTCCGCGTGTGGACGCGCGGCGGGCCGGTCGTCCAGCACTGGCCGGGGCACGAAGTCTCCGCCCATTTTACGCTGGAAGATAACCTCATTGAAGGCAACCGGACCGGCTTCAACGGCTATACCGGCCCGGAAACAATCGACCAGGATTGCCACGACTTCGTGTTGCGCGGCAACACTATCCGCGATAATCGCGACGGCGTCCGGCTGGAGCGCGTCCAGGACTGTATCCTCGCCGGCAACACTTTTCAGGGCAACATCCGCTCCGCCGTGACGCTGATCGGGCAGCCCGGCGTGACGCTCGACGACAACAGCTTCATCAACAACGCCGCCGCGGTGCTGGAGGAAGACTAGCGCCGGCTCAGCGAAGCCAGACGGGCCGCCTCATCGAGCGGGCGGCCCTGCTGGTCCACAGCCTGAATCGCCCCATCGATGCTGCGCGTCCGGACCCGCCCCGGCGCATACGGGTTATTGATCAGTTGCGGGGCGTCAAGCAGCCCCATGGCGACGGCCTTCGCCAGCGTAACTGGATCGCTGAGCGGGTCCGGCGCGCCTTCGCCAAGCGCGACAATCGCGTCCAGCAGCAGGGTTGTCTCTTCAACCAGTTGCTGCTTGCGGCGCTGCACTGCCGCATCGCCGGTCATATCAGGGCTGCCGCGCAGGGCTGTTTCCACGACTTCCTGAGTCATGATGGCGCTCTCGATCACCTCGTCGGCGCTGGCGGCGTGTTTCGCTTCGTTGTAGCCCACCACATGGATGATGTCGGGCCGGACCGCCATCTGGAGCATCGTGCTCTGGGCGAGATGCGCCCGCGCTCGCCGCAGATCGACCGGGTAGCTGAGCAAGCCGGTGCGCGTCTGCAAAAAGATGCGGAACTCATCGCTGGCGAATCGCCCGCTCAGCTCAAGGATCGCCAGACAGCGGGCGAGGTCCATAGTGTTGGAAAGCTGCGGTGGACTCTGAAACATGTAGGTCAGGATATAGTCGCGTACGCCGGCCCGCCTGGCATTATGCGCGTAAAGGCAGGCGGAAGCGCACACCACCGTATCCGGCGCGTCACGCATCCCCCAGTGATAGGACTCGTTGCCCTCAACCGGGATGCCCCGTTCGCCATGCCAGCGCATAAGCTCCTGATGCTCGCGGATAGAGCGCTCCAGCGGGGACGGTCCGCGCCCATCCATCGCGTTGAACCAGAACAGCGACGTGGCGCACCAGGCGTTGTGAATGGTACGGCGGAGCATATCGGCGTAACGCACATGGTCCGCCGTGCCCGAATACGAGCGCATCAGCGGGTAGTTCCCCCGGCGGCTGGCTTCGTACAACCGCTCCAGATCATCCTCGGTCCGGAACGGCACGCCGCCGGCCCCGGTGCTTCTGGGGTCCTGCTGGGAGGGGCGGAAAAAGTTCTCCTGGGCGTCCTGATCCGCGCCCAGCGAAATCACGTCCAGGACGCCTGCCTCAGCGATCCGGGCGATCCCCGTAACGGTCGGCTCTATCGTGCGAGCCGGGATGCCGAAGTGGTGGCGCAGGAGCGGGTACGGAGCCTTCCACGCTATGCGGGCCGCCGCTTCCTGGGGAATGTCGCCCGGACTCTCAGCGCGGATCGCTTCGCCGCGCAGCGCGGCCCGCACCTGATGCGGGCCTTCTTCGCCGGAAAACACGGCGTCAAAGTAACCAAACTCGCGGGCGACTTCAGCAACGGGGGGAGTCCCGCCGAAGAAGATTCGCGCACGGCCCAGGACGCCCGCCGTCTCCAACATGCCGCGCAGCTCGGCGAACAGAATGCGGGCGTTATCCGGCGTCAGGCGGTAGCTGATGCCAATCACATCCGGATCGAAAGCCAGGACAGCATCCATAAAAGCCTCTGGCTCTGTCGCCGGCCCGGTGAAATGAGTCTCCCATCCCTCCTCTCCGGCGATATGCAAGAAGCGCGTCACCCCCGCCACATGTATACAATCGCCAAGGCATCCGGCCAGCACTTTCATGCTCACGGTGGTCTCCTTTCAGGGGCTGCGGCCATGTTCCGGGCGCGCCCCGGGCGGCGCTGACGCCGCCCTCAGATGGCCCCTTCCATCTCGCCCGTCTCAACCAGACGCGTGATCTCGGTGACGGACAGGCCGTCCAGCCCCATCCGCTTGAGCGTCCGGCCGCGGTGGCGGTAGTCTGTGCCGTGCAGGATACTGGCCAGTTGAATCAGGGCTTCCATGCCCACCACATCGACGCCGAAGCGATGCCCCAGCTCGGCAATCGGCACCAGGCTGTAAGGCACATCCTCAAAGATGTAACGGTGATGGAGCGTGCGCGGCGCGGTGATTCCCCGGTATCCGGGGTTGGCGTGGATCGCCCCCTGCAGAGTCTCGCCGTGGGCGGAATAAGCCCGCGCCAGCCACTCCTGCGCCGTCTGGGCGCGAATCCCCATCGCGGTCGCCACGGTGACGCGCTCCCGATCCAGGCGTTCCAGGACGCGCCCGATCGAAGGAGTTACGCCGTCGATGTAAAACTCAAAGTCGCCGCTGGTGGCCTCAATCCAGCCGGCATTGAGCAGGGTGAGCGCGGGGTGAAAGATAGCGCCCATGTTATTCAGGCTGGTGTAAAGGATATTCTTCGTGGCGATGAACTGCGGATAGATCTCCTGGAGGATATCCAGCACTGCCCGGGTGCGGGTGGCCGGCAGCGCGGCCAGGGGGAGGGTATTCTTGCGGCGGAAGATATGGGCCTCCGCCGGGCCTTCGCTGCGGCTGGCGAACAGGAAGGTCTCCGCCTCGGCAATAGTCACATCCGCCGTACAGCCCGTCTCCCTGAGCACCTGCCGGAACTCGAATGCGCCCCCGGTGCGGCCCGGATTGAGGACGATAACCTGTCCGTCCTGGAGGTGGGGCGCTACAGTAAGAGCGATATCACGATGCGCCGACGCCGGGACGACAACCATGATCAGCGGCACGCCGGTGATTGCTTCGGCCATATCGCTGGTTGTGCAGCCCAGGCGGCCAAAGCCGCGCCGCCCGTCCTCGAAAGTGATCTCGATACCCTTGCGGATGGCAATCGTCTCGATATGCTCGAAAGTGCGATTGAACAGCCGGGTGGCAAAACCGCGCACCGCCAGGTCCGCGGCCATTGCTTTGCCGCCGTGCCCCGCCCCAATAATCGTGACTTCCAGAGCCTGATCAGATGTCACCGTAGCCTCCTTTTGCTGCATATTGCGAGGTTCAAAATGGTTTATAACACATCATCGCAGTCTCAAAATTCAAGACGACTTGAACTCCTGTTGAGCATCCACAAATAATTTCTGTTTCTCATCAAACATATTTGTGGAGAATTAGTGCTGCAGGGCGGTCAGCAGGCATGCGGCACCGGCGTCCCTGTTACCCGGGGCAGGAGGCATTTGCCGGGCGAGCGCCAGCGGCGGCCATACCGCCGGTTTCTACACGGTGATCCGCCATTTCTATCCGCTGAGCCAGTTGCAGAAAGTGCGTTGCGCCCCCGCGCCAGACTCGGATACTACCCGGGTCACGTTCCGGCCGGGGAATCAGCGGGCAGCGCAGGAAGTGGCGATTCCCCTGCTCTCCCCGGGCGTCGATAGTCTGAGGGACACCCTGAGCGAGCAGGGGATCGGGATGTGCTAATCGCCAGCGCGTCTGGCGCGGGTTATTGCGCCGGGTGCGCCGCCAGCCATGCGGCGGAATTGGGCGTGAACAGCGTGTGGCCGTTCACCTCAAAAGCCGCGATCAGCTCCTGTGTTTCCAGGGAGGTGATCCAGTCGGCAAAGGCCTGACCCAGCTCGGCATTCACACCGGGGTGCCGCTCCGGGTTCACCGGGATCACGCCGTAGGGGTTGAACAGCTCCGGATCGCCTTCCACCAGAATTTCCAGCGTCAGCCCTTCAGCCCGGCGGGCGAGGAAAGTGGCGCGGTCGCTGATGGTATAGCCGGCCAGCTCTTCCGTCATATTGAGCGTCTCGCCCATGCCCTGCCCGGCGGAAATATACCAGTCCCCCTCCAGCGCAATTCCCGCTACTTCCCACAGGTGAAGCTCCTTAGCATGTGTGCCGCTGGCATCGCCACGGGAGACGAAGGGCGCTCCCGCCTCGGCAATCCTGGCCAGGGCTTCGGAGGCGCTGGTCATGCCGCGGATGCCCGCCGGATCGTCAGCCGGCCCGACAATGATGAAGTCGTTGTACATCACATCGTAGCGGTCAGTGCCATCGCCCGCCGCCACAAAGGCATCTTCGCGGGCGCGGTCGTGGACGAGCAGCACATCCGCGTCGCCGCTGGCGCCTAACTGCATGGCCTGGCCGGTCCCCACAGCGACTACGTCCACCGTAGCGTTATACTTCGCTTCAAAATCGGGCAGGATAACATCCAGCAGCCCCGAATCGTCGGTGCTCGTTGTCGTAGCCAGAATGATCCGCGTCGAGCCGATGCGGGATGCGGCAGCCTCCTCCGGCGTAGGCGTGGCAGCTTCGGCGGGCGCCTGCGTCGGCGCGGGAGCCGCCTCTCCACAGGCGCCCAGCAGGACAACCAGAATCAGAGAAGAAACAAGAAACAGCCGTTTCGTTTTCATTTTTCACCCTCAGGTTGTATACAGGTAGGAAACTGCCGAAAGTGTACTGCGCTTCAATTCAATGTACCACTTGATATAGCGCAAGTGATCGCACTGCAGTACTCCTGTCAGGAGACACACCGTGGACAAAACCCGCCTGTTCGAGATGATTGCCGACTCCATCCGCCAGCAGATTCTCAGCGGGGTGCTGCAGCCGGGGGATAACCTGCCGCCGGTGCGCGAAATGGCGGCCCGGTGGGAGTGCGCGCCGGGGACCGTGCAGCACGCCTACCAGCAGTTGACCGGGGAGGGGCTGGTCGTCGGCCGGGCCGGGCAGGGCACCCGCGTGACCGAGACGGCCCTCCAGACGGCGCAGTCCGGCCAGCATAGCTCGCTGCGCCGGGCGGCCCTGATCCATCAGGCGGAATCGTTCCTGCTCGGCGTGCTGACAGCGGGATACACCCCGGAAGAGGCAGAAGGGGCGGTGCGGCTGGCGATGGATCGCTGGCGCAGCCTGGCGAGCGAGCCGGCACCGGCCCCGGCTGGCACGCTGCGCTTCGCCGGCAGCCACGATCCGGCGGTCGCGCTGCTGGCTTCCCATTTTGGCGAGATTATCCCCGACTACACCCTGCACGTGACCTTCTGCGGCAGCCTGGGCGGGCTGATAGCGCTGGCCCGCGGAGAGGCCGATCTGGCTGGCTGCCACCTGTGGGACGAGGAAACGAATACGTATAACGCCCCGTTCGTGCGGCGGCTGCTGCCGGGGAGAAACGTGGCGCTGCTCACCCTGGCGCATCGCCGGCTGGGGCTGATCCTGGCGCCGGGCAATCCAAACCACGTCGCCGGCCTGGCAGATCTGGCCCGGCCCGGCCTGCGCTTCATCAATCGCCAGCAGGGAGCGGGGACGCGCGTCTGGCTGGACGCCCAGCTCCGCCGGGCGGGAATCGTCCCGGACAGGATACAGGGCTACGAGCACACGGTTATCACCCACTCCGAAGTCGCGAGCGCGGTTGCCACGGGCTATGTCGATATCGGGCTGGGGCTGGAGGCCGCCGCGCTGACTTACGGGCTGGACTTCATCCCCCTGACAACCGAACGGTACGATCTCGCCATCCCCGTCGATGCCTGGGCTTTCCCACCCGTACAGGCGCTGGCGGCCTGGCTGGTCACCGACACCGCCCGCGCGGCTATTCGCGATCTCGGCGGGTACGATACCGCCCGGACCGGCGCGATCGCCTGGATCGGCTGAGGTGCAAGCCGCGTCAGCCCCGGCCCGCCTGGAGCTGGCTGAGTATATCTGCCACACGCTCAACGGTGCCCGCCGGCAGTTCAGCGTACATCGGGAGCGACAGCACTTCCCCGGCCAGCCGCTCCGAGACGGGCAGGCTCCCGGGCGGGTAGCCCGGATCGGCGTACGGCTTCAGCAGGTGCACCGGGCGCGGATAGTGAAGCCCGGTGGCGATCCCCGCTTCGCGGAGCTGCCGGCGCGCTGTGTCGCGGGCGGGCAGGCGGACCACATAGAGATGGTAAGCATGGCGGCAGTTGGGCCGTGACGCGGGCAATACAAGGCCTTCCACCGCCCCCAGCGCGGCATCATACCGGGCAGCGTGCGCCTGACGCGCCGCTGTCCAGCCCTCCAGATGGCGCAGCTTGACGCGCAGGATGGCCGCCTGTAGCGTATCCAGCCGGGCGTTATAACCGCGCAGCAGCGGATAGTGCTTTTG
>JARKNX010000041.1 GCA_029976025.1 Aggregatilineales bacterium
ATACGGAGAAATTGAAGTTCTCACTTCTTTACTGCTTGTTGCCCTTCTCGCTATTCACTTGTTAAGGTGCACTCACCCGGACTGTCACCAGCCCGCCTCTGCCCTGAAAGTCCCCCTTCAGCCCAGAAGCTCGCTCGCAACATCCCTGCCTATAGACGACAACAGCCCGGCATCACGCCGGGCCGCTCATTCACACCCTTACGCCATGCTTATAATGCTATTTGATTTGGTGGCAGGCGTTCTTCGTCGTCAAGTAGGCATTACTCCAGAATTTCGATTGCCTGCATAGTGTAACTGAGAGCCAGGGACGTGTCAAGGGCAATTTTGACAGTGTCGCCGGGAAACGTCCGGCAAAGCGCTACCTCAGGGGCAACAAGGCGACGACAGGCCGTAAAAACAACCGCCCGGCTTGTTCGAACAAGCCGGGCGGGGAGCAGCTTCCGATTATCCGGCGGGGGGCCAGTCCGCCGGCGGCGGCGCGCCGGGGAAGGGCAGCGGCGCAGCCGTCGGTTCCGGCGTCGGGACGGGCATGACGACGCTGGTATCTTGCGGCGCGTCAAACACATTGCCCACCACCTTGATGCAGGCCGTATTGACCACCCAGCCCATGCCACCGGACCAGCGCACCAGCAGCCAGGCTGCGGGCTGATCGCGCGCCAGGATTTCCAGCGGATCATCGCCGGGGTACACAATCGCCAGGCGGGCCGACTCGTTGTTGGCCGCGCTGCGCACATAGTTCGGGCAGGACAGCCGCGCGAACGGCTCCGGCGGCAGCTCAACCGACTGGACGGGCGCGGGCGGCGCAAACTCCGCCGGGGCCTGCGAATTCGCCAGCAGGCCGGGCACAGCGTCCATGTTCCCGTTGGTCACGCCGGGGATGGGCATCACCACGCTGGTATCTTCCGGAACCACGAACACATTGCCATGCACCACTACACACCGGGTGTTGACGACCCAGCCCATCGCCCCATCCCAGCGGCGCACCAGCAGCCACTCGCCAGGTTTGTCGCGGGCCAGAATCTCCAGCGGATCGCCGCCGGGGTGGAAGATCGCCAGCCGGGCAGCCTCGTTATTGGCCGCGCTGCGCACATAATTCGGGCAACCGAGCGTGACGTACGGCTCCGGCAGGGTAAACGTCGGCCTGACCGGCGCAGTCTGCATCTGGTCAGGATAAATCAGCGCCCCCGCCGAGCCGGCAGAAACGCCCGGCACTGGCATAATGACATTCACCGCATAGGGCACGCCGGAAAGGTCATCCTGCGTCCGGACACACTCCCCGGGCGACACCCAGCCCATCGCCCCATCGGCGCGCCGGATCAGCAGCCAGGCGGTCTCAGTGTCGCGCCCGATAATCTCCAGCGGGCTATCATCGGGCCAGAGGATGATCAAAGCCGGCGACGACGCCGTTGGAGCGCTGCGCACATACTGCGTACAGGATACCTGAGCCCGGGGCAACCCGCTTGCCGGGACGCCCGGTATCGTGCCATCCGGGCCGGGCACGGGCATCACCGCCACGGAGATCGGAGCCTGGAAGGGATCGCCCTGCATCCTGATGCACGGAGTGTCGAACACCCACCCGATCTCTTCCCTCGCCGTCTGGATCAGGAACCAGCCCGGGCTGGTCTCGCTGCGACCGATGATGCTGATAACTCCATCTTCAGGGTACAGCACCATCAGCGCCGTCCCGTCATTAGCCGGCGTCGCTCGCACATACTGGGTACAGGCAACAGTGGCGATGGGCGGGCCGTCGTAGACCGCCGGCAGCGTCAGTGGGGCGTTGTTCACATTCCCCCGAATACGCAGACAGTCCGACGCCCCCATCCAGCCGATCTGACCGTTCTGCCGCAGCACCACGAACCAGCCGCCGGAGAGATCGCGGCCAGTCACCAGCATCATTGGCTCATCTGCGAATACCACTGCCAGCGGCTCTGATGTGGTCGCCGGCTGGCTGCGTAAGTACTGCTCACAGGCGAGCGTCGCCACAGGCAACCCGCCCTGCGCGGCCGCCAGCGAGGCGACCCCCAGCGCGAGCACGCCGAACATCAGCACAAGACTGAGTCTAGTCAACACCTTCATCCGCCCCTTCTCCTTACGTTGGCGCCCCCCGGCCTGGACTGCGTCTTATTGTAGCAGGGAACTTCCCACCCCCAGAATTGTTTTCAGATACTTCGCGGTTTAAGGGCTTGGCTCCTGACAGCCCGGGAGCAATCCCAGATCGCGCGGCCAGCCGGATTCCGCTGTGCCGCCATAAAACGCCAGATAATCCGCTATATGCGAGGACCAGTAGGCATCGTTGTGATCGCCCAGAGGGTTGATTACATACTCGTGCGGGATACGCCGCTGCACCAGCCGGTTGCTCAGCCCTTCCACTTCCGGGCGGACCGGGTCGGCGGCGCCGTTATCCAGATAGATGCGGAGGGTATCCAGAAACGGCGCATTGAGCGCCAGGCTCAGGGGGTTGAAGTCCGCCGGCGTGATATTTGTATCGAGCGCGGGGCTGTGCCCGCCAACCGCCGCAAACAGCTCAGGGTGGCGGAAAGCGATGCTGAGCGCCCAGAACCCGCCCCGGCTGATCCCGCCAATGGCGCGGTAGTCGCGATCTTCCCAGGCACAGAAATCCTGCTCAATGCGCGGTATCAGCTCTTCGAGCAGATATCTCTCCATAGAAGGATCGGGAGGGAACGAGGCATCCGGCAGCAGACCGTCGCCGTAAGGCATCACCAGGATCATCGGCGGATACTGGTTGAGGCTCAGGCCGCGTTCCAGCGTCTCAACAACGCCCAGGTCCTCCCATTTGGTCTCGTCCTGCGACGCGCCGTGCAGGAGGTAAAGGACCGGGTAGCGAAGCTGAAGCTGGAAGTAACAGGGCGGCACGTAGACGCGGTACGGCATATTGCGGCCGGCGATTGCGCTCCGGAACTCATCAATCGCGATCACCTGCCCCGCCGTCTCCGCGCAGACCGGTGACGCCGGCGTATCCGTCGGGGCGGGCGTAGCCGTCACGTCGGGGGTTGGCGTCAGCGAAGGCGTCGGGGTGAGGGTGGGAGCCGGGCTGGCTGTCGCGGTCACGACGATTATCTGCGGCGTCGGCGGAGGGACCAGCGGCTCACAGGCTGCCAACAATGCCGACCCGATCAAGACAACACACGCAAACAGGAAGCGAATAGATGGTATGTTCATGGATTTGATTATAGCACGTCCCGGAATCCGCCAGACATCCTTCACGGATGCACGGTCCGGGCGGGAATCATGCTGACTCCCGGGTATGAGACACGGATATTCACGCTGCCACAGCCCGGATGCCTGAGAAACCGCCGACCTGATACCAGACCTGCGGCTGCGCCAGAGGCGAAAGGCAGCATCGCGATCAGCGGGAGCGATCTGCTGTGCCGTGGCCCGTTGTGGCTATCCTACGTTGACGTGATACCGCTCGTAGGCGATGCGGGCCAGATCTTCCCGAAAGTCCGGATGAGCAATGTTGATAAGCTGGCTGACACGGCTGCGGATTGTCGCTCCAAAGAGCGCGGCAACGCCGAATTCGGTCACGATATAGTGCACATCGTTGCGGCCAGTGGTCACACCAGCCCCGGGCTTGAGTTCCGGCACAATGCGGCTGACCTGGCCATCTTTGGCCGTGGCGGGCAGCGCAATAATCGGCACGCCGCCGTTGGCCCGGCCCGCCCCCCGGATGAAATCTAACTGCCCCCCCACGCCGCTGTAGAAAGCATAGCCCATGCTATCAGCGCACACTTGCCCGGTCAGGTCTACCTCCAGCGCGCTGTTGATCGCCACCATACGGTCGTTCTGGCTGATCACATACGGGTTATTGACATACTCAGTCGGGTGAAATTCGCAGATCGGGTTGTCATGGATGAAGTCGTAAAGGCGTTTCGTGCCCAGCACGAACCCGGCAATGATCTTGCCGGGATGCAATGTCTTGGCGCGGCAGTTAATCACCCCCTGATCGACCAGCTCGATCACGCCATCGGAGAACAACTCCGTATGGATGCCCAGGTTGCGGTGATTTGTCAGCAGGCGCAGCACCGCATCCGGCACCGCCCCGATCCCGGTTTGCAGCGTCGCGCCATCGGGGATCAGCTCGACAATATGGCTGGCGATCTGGCGCTGCAACGCGCTGGCTTCGGTCATCTGGATTTCGGGGATGGGGTAATCCACTTCCACAATCACATCCACGTCGTTAATGTGGATGACGCTATCGCCCAGCGCGCGCGGCATCTGGGCGTTGACCTCAGCAATTACGATATCGGCAACCTCGGCGGCTGTCTTGGTCAGGCCGACTTCCACGCCGAAGGAGCAGTATCCGTGCATATCGGGCGGGCTGAGGTGTACGAGCGCCACATTAATCGGGAACTGGTCTTTGCGGCGGAACAGGCGAGGCACATCGGAAAGCAAGATCGGGGTGAAATCGCCGCGGCCCTCGTTGATCGCCTGGCGCACATTGTGGCTGATGAACATGGCGTTGACGCGCAGATGTCCGGCCAGCTCCGGCGCGGCGTACTCAATATCGCTGATCGCCAGCAGGTGCACCAGCTCCACATCGCTGAGTTGCCTGACCCGCTCCACGAGCGCCGCCATCAGCGTTGTTGGCACGGAACAGTTGCCGGTCATGAAGACCCGGTGACCAGACTGAATGAACTGAACGGCTTCTTCCGCCGACAGGTACTGAGTTTTTTGTCTGCTCATGCTGTGGTCTGACTCCGGCTGGCATCCCCTGAAAGTGCTCCGCAAGGCAAGGAGCACCCGAATAATAGCAGATCAGGCGTAAAAACACACCCGCGCCTGCGTGACGCCAGCACCTTCCGCCAGCGTGATCGGCTCAGGTACTTACTACCCACAAAAAAGGCCGCCCCTGTCCAGGACGGCCCCTGATATCTGCCAGACGATCGAATCAGTAGACTGGCAAAGAGGGATCGATACGACGCGCCCAGGCGTTGATCCCGCCGGCCATGTTGTACAGGCGGGCGTATCCCTGTCCCTGCAACTGGCGGATGACATCCGCCGACCGGACGCCCGTCTTGCAGCAAACAACGATGTCGCAATCGCGGGGGAGCTGTTCCAGATGGTTGACCACTTCCGCTTTGGGGATGCGGAGTGTGCCTTCAATAGTGCTGATCTGCCATTCCACTGGCTCGCGCACATCGAGGATGAGCAGGCCGTCTCCCGCGTCCAGGCGCGCTTTAACTTCCTCCACAGTAATCGCCCGCACCAGCGCGCCGCCCTCCTGATAGGTGCTGTGATCGTGCGCCGGCACGCCGCAGAATTCTTCGTAGTCGATGAGGGCGGTGATAGTCGGCTGTGGCCCGCAAACCGGACAGGCGGGGTTTTTGCGCAGCGTGATGGTGTCGAAGGTCATAGCCGCGGCGTCGTACAGCAGCAGCCGCCCGATAAGCGGCTCCCCGGCGCCAGTGATCAGCTTGATCGCTTCGGTGGCCTGGAGTGTCCCGATTGTGCCGGGCAGGACGCCGAGCACGCCGCCATCAGCGCAGCTTGGGACGAGGCCGGGCGGGGGCGGCGCCGGGAAGAGGCAGCGGTAGCAGGGGCCTTCTTTAGCGTAAAACACGCTGACCTGCCCCTCAAAGCGGAAGATGCTGCCATACACGTTCGGTTTGCCCAGGATCACGCAGGCGTCATTGACCAGATACCGGGTGGGGAAGTTATCTGTGCCGTCGATGATGACATCATAATCGCCCAGGATGGACAGGGCGTTTTCACTGTTGAGCGGCTCATGGTATTTATCAATCTGGATGAACGGGTTGATATCGGCGATTCGGTCCGCCGCTGAATCGAGCTTGGGACGGCCTACATCCTTCGTGCCGTGAATGATCTGGCGCTGCAGATTGCTCTCATCCACCACGTCATAATCCACCAGCCCGATCCGCCCCACGCCCGCCGCGGCCAGGTAAACGCCCAGCGGGCTGCCCAATCCCCCCGCCCCGATCAGGAGGACGCTGGCCGCCTTGAGTCGCTTCTGCCCTTCCAGGCCGATCTCTGGCAGGATCAGGTGGCGGCTGTAGCGCCGGATTTCATCATGGCTGAGCTGCACCTGGGTCTGGTCAAGCTGTTCACCTGTGGCCGTCATAGCCGATTCCCCTCCGGGTGTGTCGCGCGGCTCGCGTTCGACTATCCGCCGGCAATCGCCGGCACAATGCGCAGTTTAGAATCGGGGGCCAGCGGCGTATCCTCGTCCTGTAAAAAGCGAATATCTTCGCTGCCCAGGAACACATTCACAAAGCCGCGCCGGACGCCATCCTCGTAGATATGCGGGCCTAAGGCCGGGTACTGCCTCACCAGATCGTGCAGACCTTCGCCAACCGTCCGCCCGCTGATAGTGACCTCGGCCTGCCCGCCTGTGTACTGGCGCAGGGGGGTGGGAATCTTGATACTGGCCATAAGTGTATTCCTTTCCAGAGGCTGCTTTTATGCAGCTCATAAAGCAGACTTCGAGGGGCAGGCCGCTTCAGCCCTGCGTAACCTCCAGCGCGTATTCATCAAAGCGGCTGCGATCCTCCAGCAAGCGCCAGACGCGCGTCTCCACCGGATCGGTCTTCAGTACGCTGACAATGATGTAAATGAAGTTGGGCAGCGCGTGAACCCGATCGTACTCCGAGGGGACAGCCGGAGAATCGGGGTGGCTGTGGTAGAAACCGAGCAGCGTCAGCCCGCGCGCATCGGCCTCATCCTCAAGGCGCATCCAGTCCTGGGGAGTCATAGCATAGCGATGATACTGTTCCGCCTCCGGGAAGATATTGTGAACCGGCGTGATCTCCAGAATTGTCGCCCGCCCGTGCTCCTCCCGGCCCAGCAAAAAGCCCCCGCCTTCATTCGGGTAAGCGGCTACAAGCTGATCGTGCATCATCGCCAGAAGCTCGCGAGACAGGTTATCCGTCATCCCGGTACGACACCCTTCCTGCGCCCTCAAATCCGGCATGAGCTTATCACGGCTGCCAGCTATAAACAAGGAATCGGACCGGCAATATCAGCTTTCCGGACATCGCGGCCAGCACATCGCCACGGAGAATCCCACACCGGGCCAGAAAGATCCCGCCTGTTCTTTATTTTCGCCATTCTTCGGGTTGATCAGGGCAGTGTCTAACTGCCGTTGTCTGTTATAATGGAGAGGTGTGAAGACGGTAACCTTCTTATCTGGTTGGGCTGCTGAGAGAGCACCGGGATTATTCATATGACTCAAGTGACCCAAGAACAGGTGGTTCCTGGCGATATTCATATCGCGCCAGTCGCTATTGCAGCCATTGCCAGCCGGGCCGCCCTGCAGAGCTACGGCGTGGTCGGCATGGCGGCGCCTAACCTGGCGTCAGAGGTCGCGGCAGCACTCTCCCGCGATCCCCATCGGGGCGTCGAAGTGACAGTGGACAACGAAGAGATCACGGTTGATCTGTATGTCATTATCGAATACGGCACCCGGATCGCTACTGTCGCCAACAGCCTGATCAACGCCGTGCGTTATCAGGTCGAAAAGACTGTTGGCGCCCCTGTAGTTCAGGTTAATGTCCACGTGCAGGGCCTGCGTGTCACCCATCCTGACTCCTAGCGTGAGCCGCCCTACAGAGAGAACCCATAATGACCGAGCAGACTTCCAACTCCTCCATATCTTTCATGCTGGATGGGCAGGCTTACAAGCAACTTTTACTGGCCGGGATGTTCTGGCTGGAACAGCACTACCAGATTGTCAACCAGTTGAATGTCTTCCCCGTGCCGGATGGCGACACTGGCATCAATATGCTGCTGACCATGCAGAGCGCCTACGGCGAAATTGCCGAACTCGATGAAGTCCACGTCGGCAGGATTGCCCGCCGGTTCGCCCGTGGGGCAGTCAACGGCTCGCGCGGGAACTCCGGCGTGATCCTCTCCCAGATCTGGCGCGGCTTCGCTGAGGCGCTGCGCGAGCAGGAAACGCTCGATGCGACGGCCCTGGCCAACGCCTGCCAGACCGGGACGAACTTCGCCTACGACGCTGCGCCCAAGCCCCCGCGTGAAGGGACTATCCTCACGGTTGTCCGGGAAGTATCCGAAAGGGTGCAGGACCTGGTACAGAACGAACATAACCTGGGGGCGGTATTCTCGGCGATGGTCGTGCAGGCCAATGATACGCTTCAGCGGACCCCGGACATGCTGCCGATTCTGAAGGAAGCGGGGGTGGTCGATTCGGGAGGGCAGGGCCTGACCTATATCTTCGAAGGGATGCTGCGTCAGATTCGGGGGGAGTCGTTGGAAACAGAACTGGAACAAGCGGCAGCCAGTGTGACGGATCGCAAGCCCCGTCTTCAGGTGATGTCCGCCGCCGAATTCGGACATCCCTACGACGTGCAGCTTTTGCTGACGGGCAAAAACCTCGATGTGGACAGGATTCGGGCGGCGATCGAGTCCATGGGCGATTCCGCCATTGTCACCAGCGATGGCGACGCGCTGATCAAGATTCATGTGCATGTTTACGACCCGGGCCGGCCGATCAGCTACGCGGCAGAGCAGGGCATCGTCGGTGACGTGGTCGTTGAGAATATGTACGAGCAATATCTGGCTAATCTGGGTTCCGAAGCCCCTGAGCAGGCCACGCTCGGGCCGACTGTAGAGCTTGCCCCCGACGATGTGGCGGTCATCGCGGTTGCTCCGGGCGAGGGGCTGGCGCGCGTCTTCTATGAGCAGGGGGCGGCCCGGATTGTCAGCGGCGGCCAGACTATGAACCCCAGCACGGAAGAAATCTACAACGCCATCCTCGACCTGCCTGTTCACAAGGTGATACTCCTGCCCAACAATGCCAATGTGATCATGGCTGCTCAGCAGGCCGTCCGCAAATGCAAAGAGAAGCAGGTCGCCGTTGTAGCCAGCAAAACCATCCCGCAGGGCATCGCGGCTATGCTTGTCTATGCCAACAGCCGCTTGCACCAGGATCAGCGCGAGAACCTCGATCGACTCGCCGCTGGCATGACCAGCTCTCTGTCACAGGTGATCTCCGGCGAGGTGACGACAGCGGTGCGCAGCGTCGATATGGACGGCGTGCGAGCCAGCGCCGGCCAGATTATCGGGCTGCTGGAGGACAAGCTGGTCGTCGCCGGGGACAACCTCCCCCAGCTTGTTCACGATCTGGTCGGCAAGCTCGACACGGACGAATGTGAGCTGGTCACGCTGTATTATGGCAATAACGTCACGGCGCGCGACGCTGAAGCGTTGGCCGAAACCCTTCAGGCCGCTTACGAGTCCCTGACGTTTGAGGTCCTTTCTGGCGGGCAGCCGCATTACTTCTATCTGCTGAGCGCCGAGTGAGCGCTGCCCCATGCGGCCCATCGTAAGCTGCTCTATCGCCGGGGCGGAGGACACCCGGGTGCGGCACGGTGGAGCCGGTCGGATCGGATTTGGAATCGGAGAAGTACTGCTTGAGTAAGATTCGTATTGTCACGGATAGTTCAGCGCAGTTTCTCAACCCCGGCCTGGTGAAGCAGTTCGGCATTACGGTTGTCCCCATGATGGTCCGCTTCGGCAATCAGGTTTTCCGGGAAGGGGCTGACCTGGATGCAGAGGGGTTCTTCCGCCGGGTGCTTACAGAGGGGACGCCGTCGCCGGAGCTGGAAGCGCCTTCAGTTGCGGATTATGTCGAGGCTATCTCCCCCCTGATTCAGGGGACAGACCATATCATTGTGCTGACAATGGCACACGGCCTGAGCAGGTCGTACCACAATGCTCGCGGGGCGGCGGACGCGCTGCGCGGGCGGTGCGAAATCGTCGTCATCGACTCCCTGACAACATCGGTCGGGCTGGCCTATCTGGTGGAAACTGCGGCGCGGGCAGCCGAGGCCACGGCCTCGCTGGAGAGCGTGGTCCGTATCGTCAGGGGAGCAGTCCCTCGCGTTTACTCGGTCTTTTATGTCGAGACGCTGGATTACCTGTTCCGGGCGCACCTGATTGGCGAGGCGCAGGCTATTCTGGGCAAGATTCTGGGCATCAAGCCGTTCCTCACTATTGAGGACGGCCATCTGGTGACGATGGAGAAAGTGCGCACGCGCGCCCAGGCGGTGGACCGGCTGATCGAATTTGTGATAGAGTTCGCCGCCGTCCAGCAGCTTGTCATTGTCCAGAATACGCCGCACATCACGGAGCAGACCCGCATGATCCAGGATCGGCTGGCTCTGGAATTCGGCGGGCGGGACTTCCCGGTTATGATGTACGGGCCGACCATTGGCGCTCACCTGGGGCCGGACGGGGTTGGCATCATTATCTTCGAAGCGGACGACGAGAATTGAGCGGCATGACCGTGATTAAAGTGATTGCCGACAGCGTCTGCGATGTGCCACCCGAAGTAGCGGCGCGGCTGGATATCACGCTTGTGCCGGCCGTGATCACCATCGGGGACAAGAGCTATCTGGATGATGGCAAAGAAATCACCCGCGAGACGTTCTTTGACCTGCTCCCCACACTGCCGCAGCTTCCTAAGACGTCCGCCTGCCCGCTGGGGCTGAGCCGCGATCTCATTGCGGCGCAGGCCGCCCGCGCCGATCATCTGATCCTGATTACGGCTCCGGCGCGCCTGAGCAGCATCTATAACAACTTCCGCCTGGCTGCTGAGGAAGTAGCCGCGGGCCGCTACACCCTGCTCGACTCCGGCCAGGTGACGATGGGGGCGGGGTTTCAGGTGATTCTGGCGGCGGAGATGGCGGCGGCGGGGGCGGGCATGGATGAAATCGCGGCGGCCATTAACCGGCTGCACCCCCGGACCCACGTCTATGCCGCCCTCAACACGCTGGAGAACATCTATAAAAGCGGGCGAGTCGGCTGGGTGTCGGCCGTCGCCGGGCGCCTGCTGCAAATCAAGCCGCTCGTGGAGCTGTCTGAGGGGGATGTCAAATCGCTGGATAACATCCGCACCTTCAAGCGAGCGATTGACCGCCTGATTGAGATCGGGCTGTCTCACGGCCGGCTGGACCGCCTGGCGGTCCTGCACACGAATAATCCGGAAGCGGCGGCGCAGGTGCGGGCGGCAATGGCCCCTGTGTATCCGCCGCAGGATGCCCTGATTGTGAATGTCAACCCCGCCCTGGGAGTGCATGTCGGCGCCAAAGGGGTGGGGCTGGCTCTGGTGAACCATTCTGCATAGGCGGACACGTATGCCATCTGCGCTTGAAACATTGATGAAGATTCTCCGGCTCGAACGCGAGCAGGGATACCGCAATACAGCCGTGATAGGCGGGCTGGGGGCGTATGCCAGCAAATGGCAGGCTGACGCGCACAGCCAGGCCCGCCGGCCCGAACACCATGCCTTGATCGACGATCTGGTGGTCAGGATGCGCGCCTACGATGACCTCGCCGCGCGCGAGGATCGCCATCAGGCGGTCAAATATATGATTGACCGCATTACCGGGCGCGTTAAGCCCGAAGGTCAGGCGCCGCCTGCGCCGGCCCAGCCCCTCCCGGATCAGCCGGAACACGTCACAGCACCCCCTCCACATCCGGAGCCGGCTCCTGAGCCATCGCCGGCCCCGCTTGCATCCCAGGCGCCGCCCGCCAGGCCAGCCGCGCCGGACAGGCCCGGGCGCCACGAGCGCGAGAAACGCCAGGGTAAAGCGCCCTCCCCGCGCCGGGAGGAGCCGTCCCGGCGGCGCGAGGCGCGCCCCGGCCCGAAAACCGGAAGGGAGGAAGATGCTTCCTCCAACGGGGAGAGCGTCCCCGGAGTGCGCATCGATGCCCGCGAATCGATGGGGCTGGAGTTTGGTGTCGCGGATGCCGGATCGACGGCCGATACCCGCCCGGAAGATCCCGCCTTTTACCGGGAGCCGACGCGGCCCAGGCCGCGCCGTCGCCCTCGCCGCGCACAGGACCCGGCGGAGGCGGTCACGCTGCTGCGCGGGCTGGCGGCCCCGGTGACCGTCATTGACCGGGTGGGTGTGCGGATGGCTGAGAAGCTGGCCCGGCTGGGCATTCACACAGTCGGCGATCTGCTCTACCACGTGCCTCGCCGTTACGATGATTACACCCGCCTGCTGCCCGTAGGCCAGATTAAGCCGGGCGAGGCGGCGACCCTGATCGGCATGGTCCAGAACAGCCGGGTGATCAAAGGGCGCGGCGGCCGGCAGCTCCTGCAGGTGACAGTGGACGACGGGACGGCCGCGCTGTCTGTCTTCTTCTTTGGCCAGCCGTACCTGCAAAAACAGCTCCGCCGCGGCGTCCAGATCGTGTGCAGCGGCAAGACCGAGCTGTATCTGGGCAAGCTGGCGATGAGCAACCCGGAGTGGGAACTGCTTGAGCATGAGAATCTGCACACACGGGCGATCGTGCCTGTCTACCCGCTCACCAGGGACCTGACCGGCCGCACAATGCGCCGTATCCTCAAGCCCACAGTGGAATACTGGAGCGGACATCTGCCGGATTATCTGCCGGAAAGCGTCCAGGATCGGGCGGAGATGGTCGATCTGGGGTGGGCGCTACGCCAGATTCACTTCCCCGAAAACTGGGATTATCTGGAATACGCCCGCGAACGGCTGGCTTTTGACGAGCTGTTTGTCCTGCAAACCGCCATGATGGCCCGCCGCCGCGCCTGGCAGAAGGAGCCGGGCGTCCCGCAGCCGGTCCCGGATGCCTGGGTGGAGACGGTTGTGGCCCATTTGCCCTTCGCCCTGACCGGCGCCCAGCGCCGCGCCCTGGAGGAGATTCGGGGCGACATGGCCCGGCCGCTGCCGATGAATCGGCTGCTGCAAGGGGATGTCGGCTCCGGCAAGACGGTCGTCGCTCTCCTCGCCATGCTGATCGCTATTCAGAACGGCGGCCAGATTGCCCTGATGGCCCCGACCAGCATCCTGGCTGAACAGCATTTCCAGTCGCTCACCCGCCTCCTGGCGACGATCCTGCCGGATCAGGAGATCGCCGTCCGGCTGCTCACCGGGGCGACTCCCTCCGGCGAGCGCCAGGAGACTCTCAGCCGGCTGGCAGATGGGACGGTCTCCATCCTGGTCGGGACGCACGCCCTGATCCAGCCGGATATCACCTTCGCCAACCTGACGCTGGTGGTCGTGGATGAGCAGCATCGCTTTGGCGTCTCCCAGCGCGGGGCGCTGCGCAGCAAAGGCGGCAATCCGCACCTGCTGGTGATGACGGCGACGCCTATCCCGCGCACTCTGGCCCTCACCCTGCACGCCGATCTGGACCTGTCCGTGATCGACGAAATGCCGTCCGGCCGCACCCCGGTGGAGACGCATCTGCTCAGCAATCTGGAGCGCGAGCGCGCCTACGGGTTCATCGATCATCAGGTGGCAAAGGGGCGGCAGGCTTTCATCGTCTACCCGCTGGTGGACACTGATGAAGTCGAAGATGAAACGCGCGCGGCAGTTGTCGAATACGACCGGCTGCGCCATGAAGTATTCCCCCGCCGCCGGCTCGATCTGCTGCACGGCCGGCTGCGTCCGGACGAAAAAGAGGCGGTGATGGCCCGCTTCAAGGCCGGCCAGACGGATATCCTGGTCAGCACCTCAGTTATTGAGGTGGGCATCGATATCCCCAATGCGACAGTAATCCTGATTGAAGGCGCCAACCGCTTCGGCCTGGCCCAGCTTCACCAGTTCCGCGGGCGGGTCGGGCGCGGCGAGTATCCGTCTTACTGTCTGCTGATCGGCGATACAGAGACCGAAGAGGCGCGCCGCCGCCTGGAGGCGATGGCTGGCACGACTGACGGCTTTGCGCTGGCTGAAATTGACTTTCAGATGCGCGGCGCAGGCGATCTGCTGGGCACGCGTCAGAGCGGCCAGGGGATGCTCCTGCGCTTTGGCGGGCAGCTCAACCCGCCGCTGGTGGCCCTGGCCCAGCGCGAAGCCCGCACCATTTACGAGGAAGATCCCGATCTGACGCTGCCGGAACATCATTTGCTGGCCGAGCGGGTGGCGTTATGGCGGTCAGCTCAGACGGATCTCAGCTAACAGGGAAAGAGACAGGTCCGTATGCGCACCGCGTTTTACCCGGCTTCGTTCGACCCGATCCACTACGGGCATATTGATATCGCTATGCGGGCGGCCCGCCTGTTCGATGTGCTGGTGGTGGGGGTCTACGACCGGCCCAACAAGAAGCTGCTCTTCGATGCTGCCGAACGGCTGGAGCTGGTCGAAAAATCGCTCAGCCATATCCCTAACGCGCGATTTGCGATATATAGTGGATTGACTGTAGACTATGCACGTGACGTAGATGCTATTGCCATTGTGCGTGGATTGCGTGTATTCTCAGACTTTGAACTGGAGTTTCGGATGGCGCTGGCGAATCGCCGCCTGGCGCCGGACCTGGAGATCGTAAACCTGATTGCCGGGGAAGCCTATGTCCATCTCAGTTCAAGCACGGTCCGCGAAATCGCTTCGCTGGGGGGGGATGTCAGCACGATGGTCCCGCTGCACGTCCAGCGAGCGCTGCTGCGGCGGTTCGCGGACCTCAACCGTGATGGCGACGGCCCGGTTTATGTAGTCAGCATGACGGACTGATTGGGGGAAGGAGACGGGTGCGATGGATATCCTGCATCTTGTGGATCGGCTTGAGGATCTGATCGACGAAGGACGGCATATTCCGCTCAGCAAGTACACCATGATTGATGAAGAGCGGGCGCTGGAGATCATCGATCAGATGCGCATCTCGATCCCGGAAGAGATCGAGAAGTCTAACCGGGTCATCCAGCAGCGCGACCGGATGATGGCGCAGGCCAATGAAGAAGCGGCGCGTATGCTGGACCTGGCTAAAGAGAAGGGGGACACCCTGATCTCCCGCGAAGCGATCGCCCAGGCGGCGCAGAACCGGGCGGCCAACATCATCGAGCTGGCCCGCCAGGAAGCCGAAGTTATTCAGGCCGACGCCGACCAGTACGTGATGGAAGTGTTGGGCGAGCTGGAGAGCCAGTTGATTCGCACGCTGACGGTTGTCCGCAACGGCATCAATACGGTCAACCAGCGGCGCGACAATCAGGACGCCCAGAAGACGGCGGAACAACTGGCCGCGCAGGGACAGGCAGCGCCAGCCCGGCAGCCGATCAGCGTCTCGCCCCAGCAGGCTAACGACTGACCCGACGCTGCTGGCCCGCTAATATAACGTCTCGCTCTTCTCCCTTGTGGCTGGAGTTAGTTGCGGCTGTCAGAATAGTAACGAGGAGGGTGTCCGGATGGATGCCCTCCTCGTGCTGATACATCGCCGGGGCTTGATCGCCTTAGCGAGCGCCGTCCTGTAATGCTTCGGGATAGCCGGCCTCGCCGGTGTCTGCCTGTTCTGCCTCCATGAACGGGCTTGCCGGAATACCGGGGAGGCCCAGGCGTTCCGGGTGCGTATACACGCGCAGACTGTCCCGGCGCACATAGCCGGCTATGCAAATGCCCCAGACATCTGCCAGCCCGGCGGCCAGGCTGGTCGGGGAGCTGTGGCTGGCGACAACAGGCACGCTCATCATGCGCGCCTTATTCAACATCTCCGAGCTGATCCGCCCGCTGACAACCAGTATCCGGTCGCGCGTCTCGACAGCCTGAAGCAGGCTCTTGCCGGCAATCTTGTCGATTGTGTTGTGGCGGCCCACGTCCTCCGCGCTGAGGATCATCCCCTTTTCGTCCCCGAGGATAGTCGTATGCACCCCGCGCACCTGGTTGTACAGCCGGGCCGCGCCCAACATCGCCTGATGCAGGCGCTGCAGCGTCTCCGGCGTTGAAGTGAAAGAGGTTTCCAGCGGGGGGTGGCTTTCACGCAGGTCCTGAAAGCTGACGCCCCCGCCGCAGCCAGATGTCAGCACCAGCCGGCGCGGTGGAGAAAAATCTGAGCGGTGGAGGAAGATATCGACCGCGGCCCGGCTGGCGTTGGCCTGTATCAGGCGCACATCGTCCAACCGGCTGATGATCCCTTCTGTGAACAGAAAGCCCAGCGCCAGCGCCTCCTGGTCAACCGGACTGCACATCAGCGTGGCCACTTCCTGAGCATTGACAAAAATGCTCAGCCGGCTCTCCTCAACGATCCCCCCCGGCGTGCTCTCCTGGCTGCTGCGATAAATCGTCCAATAAGTGTAGGGCAGCGCACCCGGTTCTCGTTTCATCTGCGCGATCAGCCCTCCCCTTCATCAGAGCTGCGTCCGCGTTTCGGAAGCTGTTTGCGCATCTGGCGATTATTAGCCTGAATCCTGGCGGCGGTCATGCCCTGTTCCAGCCCCCATTCGGCCCGGGGCTTGAGCGCGCCAGTCGGACAGACGCCCACGCACTGTCCGCAAAACACACAGGTTGACTCCGGCAGGCTGATATCGAAGGCGGTGGAGATGTGGCTGTTGAAGCCGCGCGAATCAATGGTCAGGGCGAAGACATACTGGGCGTCCTCAGCGCAGACCTGCACACACCGCCAGCACAGGATACAGCGGCTGTACTCCCGCACATAGAACGGGTTGTCGTCAAGGAAAGGATGCTCCCGCCGCGCCGACGCGGGGAAACGATCGGGGGACGCGTTGTAGCGAGTCATGTGGTCCTGAATAGCCGGCGCCTGTGAGAGATCGACGGCGGCATTCAGCATCTCCAGGATGGTGCGGCGGCTGGTTTGAACGCGCGCATTATCTGTCTCGACATGCATGCCATCCTGGCACGGAACGATGCAGGCCGGCTGGAGCAGCCGCCCGCCGTTGACATCGACCACACACAGGCGGCACAGGCCGTTGGCAGTTGTAGCCTCGTGGACGCAGATCGTCGGGATATCGATTCCGACCTGGCGGGCCGCTTCCAGGATAGTCGTGCCTTCAGGAACGGTGACTGTCAGCCCGTCAATAGTCAGGGAGAGCAGCTTGCGATCTTCAGTCATGGGTTGTTTCCTCAAATAAGCGGCGGCCTATTCGAACAGGTGCGGCCACCTTTTCATGGCGCTCAGGACGGCGGCGGCGGCTGTCTGGCCCAGACCGCACAGGGAGGACTCGGACATCGTCTGCCCGATATCGGTCAACCGTTCCCGGTCGCCGGGCAGCGGAGCATGCAGCCGATCCAGAATTTCTTTCTGCCGCTGGGTTCCAAGCTGGCAGGGGTAGCACTTGCCACAGCTTTCATGCTGGAAGAAAGCGCCCAGCCGGCGCAGCACATCGCGCAGATCGACCGAGTCGTTGAAGACCATGATCGCCCCGGAGCCAAGTGTGCTGCCAACAGTGCGCAGGTCTTCGAACGTGAGCGGGGTATCGATCTCGTCCGGCGCCAGGAACGTCCCGGCAGCGCCGCCCATCAGGACGGCCTGCAGGCGGCCAGTCACGCCCCCGCACAATTCGGTCAGGACCTGGCGCAGCGGCGTGCCCAGCGGAATCTCATACACGCCCGGCCTGGACACATGGCCGCTGACGGAGACCAGTTTGACGCCGGTGCTCAGGTCTGTGCCCCACTGGCGAAACCAGCGGCCGCCCCGGTTGATGATGCCCGGCACTTTGCACAGAGTCTCGACATTGTTGATTACGGTGGGCTTGCCGAACAGGCCGACTCTGGTGGGGTAAGGCGGCTTGATGCGCGGAAAGCCACGCTTCCCCTCAATGGCTTCGAAGAGGGCGGTCTCTTCACCGCAGATATAGGCGCCGGCCCCCCGCCGGATTTCCACATGGAAGTTGAACCCGCTGCCCATGATATTGTCGCCCAGGTAGCCGCTGGCCACGGCAGCGTCGATAGCCTGCTGAAGGCGCTGAGTCGCCAGCGGATATTCCCCGCGGATAAAGAGATAGCCCTGTTCCGCCTCAATTGCGTAAGCACACAGCGCCAGACCTTCCAGCAGCAGGTGCGGCCGCAGTTCCATCAGCACCCGATCCTTGAAGGTCCCCGGCTCGCTTTCGTCGGCGTTGCAGATGACGTAATGCGGTTTCTCTTCAGAGCGGCGGGCCATCTCCCATTTCAGGCCGGTGGGGAAGGCCGCCCCGCCCCGCCCGAGTAGCCCCGAAGCCTGTATTTTAGCTACGACTTCGTCCGGCATGAGATCGTTCAGGGTGCGGCGCAGCGCGCTGTAGTCGCCGTATTCGGCCAGAGTCTGGGCGCGATCAACAGGGATGCCATCCAGCAGCAGATGAGTCAGGCTGCCTGTGACCGCCGGGTAAGGCGCTGAGTGGTCAGCCAGGATACTTTCCAGATCGACAGCGGAAGGGACCGACCGTTCGCCGACGCCGCGCTGGCTGACCAGAGCAGCCGGGGCGTGCTCGCACAGACCGAGGCACGTAGTCTCCTCAACGGTATAGCGGCCGTCGGACGTAGTCTGGCCCGGCTCGACACCGAGCCGCTGGCAAACATGGTCAAGCAGATCGTCGCTCCCGGCCAGGCCGCACGACGGGCTGGTGCACACGCGAATGATCGTCTCGCCCGTGGGCTGGTCGTGGAACATGCTGTAGAAGCCGATGACTCCGTAGATATCGGCTTCCGGCACATTCAGCGCCAGGGAAAGCGCGCGCACCGCTTCCAGATTGATATGGCCAGACGCAGTCTGGATAGCCCATAATGCCGGCAGCAAGGCATCGCGCCCCCGCCCGGCAAAACGGGAGATAATGCTTTCCAGAGATTCTGCATGAGAGGCTGAGACCACGCGGACCTCATTTCCGGGGGCGGCGCCCCATATTCGATTTCCTGTACACAGTTATTCCGACTTATTATATACTCTATCTGAATTCTGTTCGTCCGAAAAGTTTCTCTTTGGTCCGGGAGTACTGGCATGATCGCACCTGTGTCTGTGAAACCTGATGCTGTTGTCCGCACCACCTGTCCATACTGCGGTGTGGGCTGTCAGATAGACCTCCGGCTCAAAGATGGCCTGATTTACCGGGTGGACGCGCCGTTCGATACCGCGCCCAACTACGGCAATCTATGCGTCAAAGGGCGCTTCGGGCTGGATTACGTCACCCATCCGCGCCGCCTGACGCGCCCGTTGATTCGCAGCGGCGGCCCCGGGGAATTCCGCGAAGCGAGCTGGGAGGAGGCGCTCACACTGGTTAGCGAGCGCCTGGCGGCTATCGTGCGCGAAAGCGGCGGGGACAGCGTCGCAACTTACGCTTCGGCCAAAGCCACCAACGAGGATAACTATATCCTGCAAAAATGGGTGCGGGCGGTCCTCAAGACCAACAATATCGATCACTGCGCCCGGTTGTGTCACGCCGGCAGCGTGACCGCCCTCCAACTGGCTATCGGCTCCAGCGCCATGAGCAACAGCATTGCTGAGATGGACACGCTGGATACCTTCATTGTCACCGGCAGCAACACAACTGAGACACACCCGGTGATCAGCCTGCAGCTCAAGAAAGCGGTGCGCCAGAACGGGGCAAAGCTGATCGTGATCGACCCGCGCGCCGTTGAAATGACGCAATTCGCCACTCTGTGGCTGCGGCAGAAGCCCGGCACCGATGTCACGGTATTTCAGGCGATGGCCCATGTCATCGTCACCGAGGATCTCATCAACGAGGCGTTTGTCCGGGATCGCACAGAAGGATTTGCGGAGTACGCCGAGTCGCTCAAGCCCTTCACACCGGAATGGGCGGAGGCGATCAGCGGTGTCCCGGCGGAGGATATCCGCAAGGCGGCGCGGATGTACGCCGGGGCAAAGCGGAGCGCCATCTACTGGGGCATGGGTATCAGCCAGAGCGTGCATGGCACTGATAACGCCCTGGGGCTGGCTAATCTGGCCCTCCTGACCGGCCATATCGGCCGCCCCGGGACCGGCCTCAACCCCTTGCGCGGGCAGAACAACGTCCAGGGCTGCTCCGACAGCGGCGGCCTGCCGAACGTGTTCACAGCGTATCAGCCGGTGAATGACTCTGACATTCGGGGGCGCTTTGAGGATGCCTGGGGCACGGCGCTCCCCGCCGAGCCGGGCCTGACCGTGACTGAGATGGTCGATGGCGCGCTCACGGGCGCCATCCGGGCCATGGTCGTGATGGGGGAGAACCCGTTAATGAGCGAGCCGCACCTCTCTCATGCCCGCCACGCGATGGAAGCGCTTGAGCTGGTCGTCTGCCTGGATATCTTCATGAACGAGACCGGCGAACTGGCCCACGTGATCCTGCCCACGGCCAGTTTCGCCGAAAAGGATGGCACCTTCACTAACAGCGATCGCCGCGTACAGCGCGTGCGGAAAGCCCTGCCCTTGCCGGGCGATTCCCGCCTTGACTGGGATATCGTGTGCGATCTGGCCCGGCGGATGGAGCCGCTGCTCGGCATAACCCGGAGCGCCGGTTTTGACTATCCGGATGTTGAAGCGATCTGGGAAGAAATGCGCCGCGTCACGCCGGATTTCTACGGGATCACTTACGAGCGGCTGGAGCGGGAAAGTGGTGTCCACTGGCCGTGCCCCACGCTCGACCATCCCGGCACGCCCTACCTGTTCGCGGAGTCCTTTCCGCGCGGGCGGGGCCGGCTCTGGGCACTGGAATACAGCAACGAGTCAGAGCTGCCCGATCCGGAATACCCCTACCACCTGACAACCGGCCGCGTGCTCTTTCACTGGCACGGCGGGACACTGACCCGGCGCTCGCGACTGGACGCGGCTTATCCGGAGCCGGTGCTGGAGCTACATCCGGAGGATGCGCGCGAGCTTGATCTGGATTCGGGAGACTGGGTGAAAGTCACCTCCCGGCGGGCCAGCGTGATCTGCCGGGTGCTGGTGACCGGGCGTTCGCCGGCCGGGACGGTATTCCTGCCCTTCCACTTCGCCGAGGCGGCGGCCAACCTGCTCACCCTGAATAAGATCGATCCGCGGGCTAAAATCCCCGATTTCAAGATGGCGGCTGTGCGCCTGGAAAAGGCGGCGCGGCCCCCGGATCGGGAGGGTGTGGATATCCCGCTGCTGGATCGCGGGGCGATCAAGGACCCGGCGCCGGGCGTGGAATAACGCATCAACCGTAAGGCTGGCCGAATACAGCGCTTCACCGGCAACAACCGCGCGCGACTCTCTCCACCAGTCGCGCGCGACTCTTCCCGTCAACAGCGTGACTGGCCTGTTGTGGAAGTTGGATACGCTGTCAGAGCCGGGTTACTGCCACTCCCAGACTTCTTCGCCATTGAGGATGCGGCGGATCTGGTCTGGAAATCGATCGGGGTCAAGCGGCTTGCCCAGAAAGCCGTCAAAGCCTGATATGTGGGCTTTTTGCATTTGCTCTTCGCTCGCCTCAGCGGTGACGGCAATAACCAGCGTATCCTTGAGCCGCTCGTGAGCGCGGATCTTCTGGAGCGCCTGGTAGCCGTCTTCGTAAGGCAGGCGGATGTCCATCAGGACCAGATCGACACGGGGCAGGGTATCGGCGAACTGAACAACCTGCCAGCCGCTGGTCTTCCATTCGCAGTGCTGCACGCCCATGAACGCCAGCATACGGGCGATAAGAACAAAGTTGGGTACGTTGTCTTCAACAACGAGGACATAGGCTTCGCCTGGCTCTACCGGATTATGTGGTCTTGCCATGTACACAGAACTCCTGATCCGACTGCGCACGAGCCTTCAATGGCCCCTGTTATTGCTATCAGCATAATTTCATCACAGCTATCTGTCTATTCCCGACAGTTTACCCTAAAACACATCTGGCTGCAGGAGGCCTGGCCGGTCGGGTGCGAGCAAAGGTTGACAGGTAAACTAGGCTGCACAGGCACAGAGGGTATCCCACTGACCGCTGAGGAAGGCGGCGCGCGCTTTGGCGACGAGGCGGGCGCCGCGCTCGTTCCATTGAGCGCCAGCGATTTTCAAGCG
>JARKNX010000028.1 GCA_029976025.1 Aggregatilineales bacterium
AGTCGGCCGGCAGGGTGAGGAGAATGGATTCGGCCCGCAGCGATTTCTCGAAAATCAGGCCCAGGAGATGAAACAGGGTGCGCAGGGAGACGCTTGATGTCCGCGCGGGCTGCCACTGACAGATCCGTTGCAGGGCTCCGACCAGTTCTGCGGTCTTCTTTTCCTCGCTGGCCAGCAGCTCGCAGACCCGAGCCATCTGCTGCCGGTCCCCCTTCCCTTGCTCGTTGAGATCGATCAGCGCCTGCGTGTAGTTGATCACCCCGTTGATGCGGTTGGTCAGCTCGCTCGCCAGTTCCGTGCCGATCCAGCCCGTCACGCCGTACCGGTAGCGGAGCGCGGCCAGACGAAGCTGATCGGGGGTGGTCGGCGCGGCCGGCGCTGGGGATTGCTCCCGTTCCCTCTCCCGGTCCAGCAGTTGGCGAATGCGATCGGTCAGGGTGTGCAGGGAACAGCTCGAATCCTCCTCGTCCGGGCCAGCGGCGGCGGTCAGCCTGCACAGGGCCAGGATCGGGCCGGCCAGGCGGCGGTTGAGCACGAACAGCAGCGAACAGGACACGACCACGATCAGCCCCAGGGCGCCGGCAATGATCTTGTGCAGGCCCAGAAGGATAATTTGCGTATGATCACTCAGGCTAAAGCGAAACTGCTGCAAGCCGACATTGATCCCGCCAAGGGAACGGACCAGTTCCGCCGCTTCCCGGATCTTTTGCGGGCGGTTCTCCTGCACCGCCCGCAGCCGCACCTCCAGACCGACCAGGTCCACCCGGGAGGGCAGCATCCGCTTCAGCCCCTCGGGCACCAGGATGTTGGCCGCCAATGCGCCCACCTCTTTTTCAAGGCTCTGCAATTCCGCGTCAAGGGCATGAAGATTGACCTCCTCGCCGACAATCAGGGAGCCGTCGAGATGATCCTTGATGGCGGTGAACTGGAACAGCAGCCGGTCGCCCGCAGCCACCGCCTGGCGGCATTGGTGATAGAGCAGATACTGGCGGACGCCGAGAACCAGGACCGCCGAAAGAAACCGCAACACCGAGACGGTGATGGCGGCAAACAGCCGGTTGAG
>JARKNX010000106.1 GCA_029976025.1 Aggregatilineales bacterium
CGTACCCCATCTCGCTGACCTGCCAGCCCAGCCGGCCGAATGTCCGGTAATGCATGCTGTGTGCTCCCTGTGGTGTCTGCCGTCGGAAGGTGTGCTCCCCCAAGTATAAACCGGCGCGGCCCTCGGCTCAAACCGGGGGAAGGTCAAAGGCAGGAACAGGGCACGGATTCCTCATAGGGGAAAGCCCTACGCCGGTCGTCACTGCGACGATCCACACCATGATCCGGTTGATGCCTCAACCGGTATCCATGTAGGCGTTCACGGGCCGAATGGTTAGAATATCCGATAGGCAACCTGTCACGCGCTGCCCGACCAGAAAGTGAGGGGCCATGTCCAAACCGAGCCTGGGAGTAATTTTCCGTCCGCGCTTTCCGCCCGAAACCCTGCCGGACTACGCCCGCCGCGCGGAAGCGGCCGGGTTCAGCGAGCTGTGGTTGTGGGATGACTGCTTTCTGCCGGGGGCGTTCACCTCGGCGGCGCTGGCCCTGGCCGCCACGGAGCACCTCCGGGTGGGGATCGGCCTGCTGCCCGCCACGGTCTACAACCCCCTGTTCGCCGCGATGGAGATCACCACGCTGGCGCTGGCCTTTCCGGGGCGCTTCCTGCCGGGGTTTGGGCACGGGGTGGACGTCTGGTTGCGGCAGATCGGGGCCGCGCCGCGCTCCTCGATGAAAACCCTGGAACAAACGGTGACGGCCGTCCGGGCGCTGCTGCACGGCCAGCGAGTCAACGTCCAGGAACACGAGGTCCACCTCGACGATGTGCAGATGGCGCTCATTCCGGGCGTGCAGCCGCCACTGTATATGGGGGCCATGCGCCAAAAGACCCTGCAACTGGCCGGGCGAGTCGCTGATGGAACCCTCCTGACCGAGATGTCCTCGCCCGCCTATGTGCGCTGGGCCAGGGACCAGATTGAGATCGGGCGACGCGAACGCGCCCCGGAGCTGGCGGATCACCGGCTCGTCGTGTATGCCCATGCCAAGGTCGGCCCGGATGGGGAAGCCGCGCGCGCGAGTGTGCGCCAGTCCCTCACAGCGCTGCCGTTCGTGGCCTGGGCTGACGTGCACCTCCGGACGCTGGGCATCGAGGCCGAGGCGCAGGCCCTGCACCAGCAGTATGGGGCGGCCATGGCCCATCACCTGCCCGACGCCTGGCTGGACGAACTATCCGTCTCCGGCACGCCCGAACAGGCCGCGCGGACCATCGAACGGCTGGCCGAGGCCGGGGCGGACGCGGTCATCCTGCTGCCGCTGAACGACGATCCCGCCTGTCTGGACGAGTACAGTCGCTACCTGATGCCGCTTTTCGGCGCGTGATCCAGCTCAGCGCCGCGTCGGCAAGCAGCGCCCTCCGTCAAAGCAGACGGGCAACCGCCACTACGCAGCTTGCTACGTAAGAATTGCATCAGAAACCGGGACTATTCCTCCCACGGGCCGCCTTTCCTGGGGTAAACTGATAGAGATCGTCGTTTTCCCCGCACCAGACTTACAACTTACTGAACTACCCAAAGGAGTCTCTGGATGGAATACACCTACCTCGGCCGCACCGGGCTACAGGTCAGCCGCCTGTGCCTGGGCACGATGAACTTCGGCCCGCAGACCACCGAGCCGGACAGCTTCGCCATCATGGACAAGGCCCTGGAAATGGGCATCAACTTCTTCGATACGGCCAACGTCTACGGTTGGAAGAAGGGCGAGGGCGTCACCGAGCAGATCGTCGGGCGCTGGTTCGCCCAGGGCGGCGGCCGCCGCGAGAAGGTCGTGATCGCCACCAAGGTCTACGGCGAGATGGGCGACTGGCCCAAC
>JARKNX010000130.1 GCA_029976025.1 Aggregatilineales bacterium
TCCTTCCGCACGCGCGGCGACTATCTGGCTATTGTGACGCTGGCCGTCAACTTCATCGTTCAGGGTGTGATCAACAACATGGAGGCGCTCGGCGGCGCGCGCGGGTTGAACGGCGTCCCGCTATGGACCGATCTCACCTGGATTTTCGTCTGCACCCTGCTGTCGATCTTCGCCATCTACGCGCTGGTCAATTCCACCTTCGGCAAGGGCATCGTCGCCATCCGCGAGGATGAGATCGCGGCCAACCTGATGGGCGTCCCCACCCGACGGCTGAAGCTGGTGGCATTCCTGGTATCGTCGTTCATCGCCGGCGTGGCTGGCGCGTTATTCGCTCACCAGCTTGCCTATGTCAACCCCGGCAACTTCGGCATTCTCAAATCAACTGAGGCGCTGGTTATGGTCTACCTGGGCGGTATGGGCAGCGTCAGCGGCTCGATTATCGGCGCCGGCATCTTCACGATCCTGATCGAGGCGCTGCGCCCGCTGGCCGTGCTCAAATGGGTGGTTGTCCCCCTGATCCTGATCATGCTCATGATATTCCGCCCCCAGGGGATGTTTGGCTTCCGTGAGATGAAGCTCAATCTGGGGCTGCGCCCGGCGGTCCGCGCCGCAGTAGACAGGGAGGCCAGCGATGCCGCTGCTACAGATTAATTCTCTCACTCACACTTTTGGTGGCCTGCGCGCGGTCAGCGACTTCAATCTGACCCTGCAGGGCGGCGAGCTGATCGGCCTGATCGGGCCGAACGGCGCTGGCAAGACAACCATCTTCAACCTGGTCACAGGAGCCTACCACGCCAGCAAAGGCGAAATCCTTCTGGAGGGCGTGGACCTGGTGGGGAAGCCCCCTCATATCATCAACAGCATGGGGATCAGCCGCACCTTCCAGACCATCCGGCTGTGGAACCAGATGACCGTCCTCGATAATATCCGCGTCGCTCGCCATCACCTGATCCGCTACAACCTGGCCGATATCTTCCTGCAGCTTCCGCGCTACCGCCGCCAGGAGCACGAGTTCGAAGAGCGGGCGATGGAGCTGCTGCGCCTCTTCAAGCTGGAGCGCTATGCCCAGGCTCCGGTCAACAGCCTGCCTTACGGCGCCCAGCGCCGGGTGGAGATCGTCCGCGCCCTGGCTTCCCAGCCCAAGATTCTCCTGCTGGATGAGCCGGCAGCCGGGATGAACCCGCAGGAAATTGAAGAGCTGATGGGCTTTATCCGCTGGATCCGCGACGAATTCAAGCTCACCATCTGGCTGATCGAGCACCAGATGCGGCTGGTGATGAACATCTGCGAGTTCATAGCCGTGCTGGACTTCGGCGAGACAATCGCCGAAGGGACCCCGGCAGAAATCCAGAACAACCCCAGGGTCGTCGAAGCCTATCTGGGAGAACAGGGGGAGGTGGCCTGATGCTGCTGAGTGTGCAAGGGCTGCACGTTTCCTACGGCGCCATCAAGGCCGTGCACGGCGTGTCCTTCGAAGTGGGCGAAGGCGAGATCGTCACTCTGATCGGCGCCAACGGCGCGGGCAAATCAACCCTCCTGAACACCGTAGCCGGCCTGATCCGGCCCGACCGCGGCCAGATTATCTATGACGGGATCAGCATCGGCAGCCTGGACGCGCATGCCATCGTCAAGCGCGGGCTGGCCCTTGTCCCGGAAGGGCGCCGCATCTTCGGCAACCTGACCGTCTACGAAAATCTGCGGCTGGCCGGATTCCAGGTGAGCCGCGAGGAGCTGGAAAAACGTATCCGCCGCGTGTTTGAACTCTTCGAGCGGCTGGGCGAACGCCGGAATCAGCTTGGCGACACGCTCTCCGGCGGCGAGCAGCAGATGCTGGCCGTCGGGCGCGCCCTGGTCACCGGCGGCCGGATGGTGCTGCTGGACGAGCCGTCGATGGGCCTGGCCCCGATCCTGGTCCAGCAAATTTTCGGCATCCTGCGGGAGATCAACGCCGCCGGGACGACGATCCTGCTGGTGGAACAGAACGCCCACATGGCCCTCAAGATCGCCAGCCGGGGGTACGTGCTGGAGACGGGCAATATCGTGCTATCCGGTTCCAGCGGCGATCTGGCCCGCAACCCGGAGGTGCAGAAAGCCTACCTGGGCGGCTAGGCGAGATGTGAAGACGCTGCTGTACGGGCGTTCAATTGAACGCCCGTACACCCCACGTTCGACAAGAGCCAGAGTACAACCATGACAATACCCGGAGACAGCTATCAATCCCCGTTTTCCTGGCGCTACGGGGGCGAGGAGATGCGCCGCCTGTGGTCAGAAGGCGAAAAGCGCCGGCTGTGGCGGCAGATCTGGGTGGCGCTGGCCGAGGCGCAGCAGGCTGCCGGCCTGGTCACAGCGGAGCAGGCCGCCGACCTGCGCGCGCATATGGGCGACGTGGACCTGGCCCGCGCGGCGGCGATCGAGGCGGAAATCCAGCACGACCTCATGGCCGAAGTGCGCACCTTCGCCGAACAGTGCCCCGTCGGCGGCAAGATCATCCACCTCGGTGCAACCAGCATGGACATCTCCGACAACGCCGAAGTCCTGCGCCAGCGAGCCGCCCTCGACCTGATTCTGGCCCGCCTGGACGCGCTGCTGGAGATGTTCGCCCTCCAGATCGAGCGCCGGGCGGGAGTCGCCTGCATGGGCTGGACGCACCTCCAGCCCGCCGAGCCGACCACAGTCGGCTACCGGCTGGCCCTCTACGCTCAGGATCTGCTGGCCGATCGGGCCGATCTGCGCCGGCTGCGCGCGTCGCTGCGCGGCAAGGGCTTCAAGGGCGCTACCGGGACCGCCGCCAGCTATGCCCAGCTTCTGGAGGGGACCGGCATGACCGCCGCCGATCTGGAGGCCGCCATCATGTCTCGCCTGGGGCTGGCCGCCTTCCCCATCGCCGCGCAGACCTACCCCCGCCGTCAGGACTGGGCGCTGGTCAGCGCGCTGACCGGGATGGCCGGGACGCTCTACCGCTTCGCCTTCGACCTGCGGTTGCTGCAAAGCCCCGCCTTCGGCGAATGGGCGGAACCGTTCGGGGAACGGCAGGTCGGGTCGTCGGCCATGCCTTTCAAGCGCAACCCCGTCCGGGCGGAGAACATGGACAGTCTGGGCCGTCACCTGGCCGCCCTGCCCCGCGTGCTGTGGGACAACGCCGCGCACAGCCTGCTGGAGCGCACGCTGGATGATTCCGCCAACCGGCGCAGCGTCATCCCGGAGGCTTTCCTGGCCGCCGACGAGATGCTGCTTACAGCGGCGCGGATCGTGCGCGATCTGGGCGTGGACGAACGCGGTATCGCGGCTAACATGGCCCGCTACGGCGTCTTTTCCGCCGTGGAGCGCGTCCTGATGGAGGCCGTCCGCGCCGGCGGCGACCGGCAGGCGCTGCACGAAGTCCTCCGCCGGCACAGCATGGCCGCCTGGGAGGCTGTCCGCGCCGGGGGCGAAAACCCGCTGCCCGACCTGCTGGCCGCCGACACGACAATCACGGCGCTCCTGCCGCCGGATCGCGTGCGAGAGCTGCTGAATGCGGTACACTACACGGGCAGCGCGCCGGAAGCAGCCCGCGCCCTGGCCCGGACCATCCGGGAGCAGCTTCGCGCTCCACAGGAAGGCTGACACCATCCGCAAGCAATCGGGCGGGCGATCTTCGAGATGCTGGCTGGCTGCCGGCCCGCGCTGATCCCTTGCTCATCGTCCGGTATTTGCGTTTCGCCAATGAGATAAAAACTGTTATGGCACTTCCTCTTCGTCTGGCCCCTTCTCTGCTCGCCGCCGACTTCGCCCATCTGGGGGATGCGATCAGCGCTGTCGAAGCGGCGGGCGGCGATCTGCTGATCCATGTGGACGTGATGGACGGCAGCTTCGTGCCCAACATCTCCTTCGGCCTGCCGGTGGCGGAAGCCGCCCGGCGGGTCACGGCGCTGCCGCTGGATACGCACCTGATGGTCGTGCACCCGGAACGGCACATTGAGACCTTCGCCGCCGCCGGGGTGACCGGCCTCACCGTCCATGTGGAAACCTGTCCGCACCTGCACCGTGTGGTGCAGCAAATCCGGGAGGCCGGTGTCAGGCCCGCGGTAGCCCTCAACCCGGCTACCCCGGCTGTCATGGTGGAGGAAATCCTGCCTTTTGTCGATATGGTGCTGGTGATGACGGTCAACCCCGGCTACGGCGGCCAGAAGTTCATGCCGGAGATGCTGGATAAGGTCCGCCGTGTGCGCGACATGGCCGACGCGCGCGGCCTCGCGATCGATATTCAGGTCGATGGGGGTGTTGACGCCCGGACGGCGCCGCTGCTGGTGTCGGCCGGGGCCAATGTGCTGGTCGCCGGCACGTCAATCTTCCACGCGCCGGGCGGCCCCCGGGCCGGGATTGAAGCGATCAGGCAGGCGTGCCTCGCCGTCTGACAGAGGCTTGTCGGGCAGTCCTTACCTGCGGAGATTAGCCTCTGCCGGCGCGCTAGAAGCCCCGGAGGCGCCGATCTGAAACCGGCCAGCCCGCGGCCAGTCGCGCCGCTGTCGCTTCCCAGGTCCGGACCCCGCTGAGGGCGTCGGCGGCCTCTACGTTGCAGGCCCCCACCGCGCAGGACCAGCGGATAACTTCTTCCGGCGGCAGCCCGCGCAGCATGGCCGCCAGCAGGGCGGCATAGGCGGAATCGCCCGCCCCGGTCGTGCCGACGACTTCCACCTGAAAAGCCGGATGATATTCGCGCCGCCCCGCCCAGAGCGCGGCGTCCAGATCGATCCGCTTCAGACGTTGGAGCTGCGCCAGGTCCGGGGAGGTATACAGCACCGCCCCCAACTCGCTCAGCTTGAAGCCGGTCACCACCGCTCCCAGCTCCAGCAGGTCCCCGGCCAGGCCATCCAGATAAGCGGCATTGGCGAAAGACAGCACATCCCCTCCACAGGCGTCATAGTCAGCCCGCCGCCACATGAACATGATCTCGTTCAGGCTGGGGACGAAGATATCGATATATGGCAGGGCACTGCGCAGCACTGCCGGCCAGTCCACCCGGCCGCTGGCGCCGGTCGGATCGGGCATCGACATATCGAGCGAGGTCACGACGCCGGCCTCCTTAACCCGGCGAAAGATGGCAGCCAGTTCCGTGCCGCCGTTATCGGTCAGGCGGGGCATCATGGTCGGATAGCCCAGGTGAAAGAGCCGGGCCTGTGCCACCTGATCGAAATCAACGTCGTCCGAGCAAAAGTTTTCATTCGTGCCGGCGCTGTGCAGAAAGATGCGATCCACCCGCTGGGGGGAGAGAATCACTGTGTAGGCGCTGGCTTCCCCCGGCAGCACGCGGAGGCCCTGGCGCAAAGCCGGATCGCGCGCCTCAATCACGCGGAGGATCATCTCGCCCACCATATCATCGCCCACTGAGCTCATCAGGCTGACGCTCATCCCCAGACGATGCAGGGCCAGGCCGGTATTGGAGACGGCCCCTCCCGTAGCGATAGTGAGCGGCCCGATCTCGATCAACCGCCCCGGTGTGGGGAGGATTTCTAGCGGGATATCATCCATCTGTGGCAAAATATCCAGGCAGAGGTGACCGCTAACGATAATATCCGCAGTGGGTGAGGGAGTTTGAGGCATCATTCTGTTCGCTCTTTCGGGGCGACTCGCCCGGTACCGGTACAGCAGGCGTACAGTCGGGACATTGCACAAGGGCACGGCGTGATCTTTTACCTGGCCCACACCGAAGGTTGTCCGCTACAATTCTACATCATCAGGCGCAGCCCGTCCCCAAATCCGAAGAGCCGTTCGGCTGTTCTTGCCTGCCGGTTACCAGGCGGCGCACCCGGCCACGAGTCGCCCCCTGTCGCGATTTTCCAGACAACCTGATCAGATAAACAGAAGGAAAGGAAGTTCTATGTCCGACATGCTCAGGGGAACAACTACCGAGCCGATTATCGACCCGACCCACGATCTGATCTTCCGGGGCCGCAGACGAACAGCGCTTGACTCTATTTTCTCCCCGACCAACGTCGCCGTGATCGGGGCCAGCGAGCGCGAAGGCAGCGTGGGCCGCACAATCTTGTGGAACCTGATCGGGTCGCCCTTTGGCGGGACAATCTTTCCCGTCAATCCCAAGCGCTCCAACGTGCTCGGCGTCAAAGCCTACCCGACGCTGCGGGATGTGCCAGAAAAGGTCGATCTGGCGGTAGTCGTCACGCCTGCTCCCACCATCCCGCCTATCATTGATGAATGCGCCGAACTCGGCATCCCCGCCGCCATTATCATCTCGGCGGGGTTCAAGGAAATCGGCCCGGCCGGCGTGGAGCTGGAGCGCCAGATACTGGTCACCGCCCGCCGCAGCGGGATGCGCATCATCGGCCCCAACTGTCTGGGCGTGATGAGTCCGGTCAGCGGCCTGAACGCAACCTTCGCCGCCGGCATGGCCCGCCCCGGCTCCATTGGCTTCATCAGCCAGAGCGGCGCCCTGTGCACCGCCGTGCTGGACTGGAGCCTGCGCGAGAATGTGGGCTTCAGCCACTTCGTCTCCATCGGCTCCATGCTCGATGTGAACTGGGGCGACCTGATTTACTACCTCGGCGATGACCAGCGCACGCAGGCTATTGTGATGTACATGGAGACCATCGGCGACGCGCGCGCCTTCCTCTCCGCCGCCCGCGAAGTCGCCATAACCAAGCCGATCATCGTGATCAAGCCAGGCCGCACCGCCGCCGCCGCCAAGGCCGCCGCCTCCCACACTGGCTCGCTGACCGGCTCCGACGACGTGCTGGACGCGGCCTTCCAGCGCTGCGGCGTGCTGCGAGTCGATACAATCGCCCAGTTGTTCAACATGGCCGAGACGCTGGCCAAACAGCCGCGGCCGCACGGCCCGCATCTGACCATCCTGACCAACGCCGGCGGCCCCGGCGTGCTGGCCACCGACGCCCTGATCATGAGCGGCGGCAAGCTGACCGAAGTCTCCTCCGAGACGATGACCCAGCTTAACGATTTCCTGCCCTCGGCCTGGAGCCGCAACAACCCGATCGACATCCTGGGCGATGCGCCGCCCGATCGCTACGCCAAGGCGCTGGAGATTGCCGGGCATGACGAAAACGCCGACGGCCTGCTGGTCATCCTGACGCCACAGGACATGACCGATCCGACGCGCACCGCTGAGGCGCTCAAGCCTTACGCGCGCATCCTGAACAAGCCCGTGCTGGCCAGTTGGATGGGCGGCGCCAATATCGAAGCCGGCGAGCGCATCCTGAACCAGGCCGGCATCCCCACCTTTGAGTACCCGGACGATGCGGCGCATGCTTTCTCCTACATGTGGCAGTACGCCGATAACCTGAACACCCTGTACGAGACGTCGGAATTTTCCGCCTCAGCCGAGGGCGAAAACGCCCCCGACCGCGCCCGCGTGGAGGCGATCATCAATACGGCGCGCAAGCAGGGGCGCACCATCCTGACCGAGATCGAATCCAAAGAGGTGCTGGCCTGCTATGGCCTGCCGATCATCCCCTCCCGTATCGCCACAACCGAGGAAGAAGCCCTCAAAGCGGCGGAAGAGTTCGGCTATCCTGTCGTGCTCAAGATTCATTCTGAGACGATCACGCACAAGACCGATGTCGGCGGCGTCAAGCTCAACCTGGGCACCGCGGACGAAGTCCGCGCCGCTTACCAGGGTATCCGCAACGCCGTAGCGGAGAAGGTCGGTATCAAGCACTTTCAGGGCGTCAACGTCCAGCCCATGATCAGGGTCGAAGGCTACGAGCTGATCATCGGCAGCAGCATCGACTCGCAGTTCGGGCCGGTCATGCTCTTTGGGACCGGCGGCTCCCTGGTCGAGGTTTACAAGGATCGCGCGCTCGGCCTGCCGCCCCTGACCAACGTGCTGGCCCGCCGCATGATGGAGCACACCCGCGTTTACACCGCGCTGCAGGGTGTGCGTGGCAAGAAGGCCGTGGATATGGACGCGCTGGCCGCGCTCATGGTGCGCTTCAGCCAGCTCATCACCGAGCAGAAATGGATCAAGGAGCTGGACATCAACCCGCTGCTGGCGTCGGCTGATCGTTTGCTGGCCCTGGACGCCCGCGTGGTGATTTACGGCCCGGAAGTGAAAGAGGAAGAGCTGCCGCGCGTCGCCATCCGCCCGTACCCCTACCAGTACGCGGCCCCCTGGACAACGAAGAGCGGCGAAGTCGTCATGATCCGGCCGATCAAGCCGGAAGATGAGCCGCGCATGGCGCGCTTCCACGAGACGCTCTCCGAGCACACAGTCTACATGCGCTACCTGCAAAAGATGCACCTCAACCAGAGGATAACCCACAGCCGCCTGTCGCGCATCTGCTTCAACGACTACGATCGCGAGATCGCGCTGGTGGCCGAATGCACGCACGAGCCGGATTGCGCCATCATCGGCGTCGCCCGCCTGAGCAAGATACACGGGACCGAAAACGCCCGCCTGTCCATGGTCATCACCGATCAGTACCAGGGGCAGGGGCTGGGCACGGAATTCCTGAACCGCCTGATCGCCATAGCCCGCGACGAGAAAGTGGGCCAGATTGTCGCTTACCTGTCGCCGGACAACCTGCCTATGAAGCATCTCTTCGACAAACTGGGATTCAAGATTGCCGACGAGACGGACGAAAAGGAGATGCTGTTCGCCAGCCTGAAGTTGTAGGCAGGGCCCGCTCACTATGAAGGAAGGGACTCCCTCAGCAGGTGTGAGGGAGTCCCTTCTTTTTCCAGGCCAATTGGAAGATGGGGCGCGCCAGGAGCACAGCCATCCCGGCGTACAAAAACGCGCCGGCGGGGAGGCCGGCGCGCACTGGCGAGCATCATGGGGGGAGGAGACGCTCAGTCCAGTTCGACATATTCCAGTTCATTGGAGGCCGGCGCAGGCGCGGTGGCTGCCGGACCGGACGATGGCGCGCGGGCGAGCGCTGGCGCTTCCGCTCGCGCCGGGCTGACCGTCCGCGTAGTGCTGGCCCGCCCGCCCCCGGCGGATGCCGGGCGGCTGAAGGGGTTGGCCGCGGCTGACGGAGCAGAAGGCTCAGGCAGCGCACTCCCGGCCCCAGCAGCGCTCGTGCGGCTGAAAGGGTTGTTCGCCGTCTCAACACGGCCCGGGGAGGCAGGCTGTTGCGCCGCCGGCGCAATCGGCTGGAAGCGTTCCAACTCAGCCCGTCCGGCAGAATGATCGATTGCGCTGTGCTCACCCCCCGCCCCGCGCCCGAAGTAGTCGCGCTGGGCCGCTCCCCAGTCGCTGTTCCGGGCATAGGAGGAGGAGGTCATCGGCTGGACGCGCTCCGGGAGGCCGGGGCGGGCCTCCGGCCCGGTTACGGCAGACCGGCTGTAAGCTGGAACCGGCGCGCTCCCATGCGCCGGGCGCGGCTCGTAGCGGCGAGCAGCCCCCTCCACGATGCCCACCTGACCGGCGCGGCGGTCCGCGCTGAACAAATGGTCGCCAGCGAAGGCGAAAGTGCTGACGATCAGGATACGGGTGAAGAAGACCAGGCCGGCGATGAAGATCGATCCGTAGTGCAGGATATCGGCGCGGCTGAGCAGCTCGTTGCCGAGGATCGGGTTGGCCGAAAGGGCGCTGCCGATCGCCCACCAGGTCATGAGCGCGTTCATGCCAGCCCCCAGGAGCCAGGCCCCGGTCAGCAGCCAGATTTCCTTTGGCTCCTTGCGACCGGTCTCCGGCGTGAACAGGCGGGACAGCCCGGCGAAGTCGATGCTACAGAAAGCAACAGCCAGGATCGTGGCCCAGGTGGCGATGCCCAGCGCGTTCTGCAAGCCGAACAGCGTCTCCAGCGCGTACTCCGTCGTGGCGAAGTTGAACAGCTCAAATGCCGCCAGCGCCGCCAGCATGATCAGGCCGAGCCACAACCCGCGCCCCGTGATCCGCGCGCGGGCGCGGCGCAGGCCGTCCAGCAGAGTGAAGTTGGGTTCAAAGGTCGTCGAGGCCATAACTGCCCATCCTTATACAGACGGAAAGAGAACGTATGTTCTATCTCGTATTCTGATCATACTACCAGAACGCACGTTCTGTCAACTGATTCGTGAAACTGACGGGCCGGCTGCAAAATTCGCGGCAGGAAATGGGACTATCAAAACGCCGGGAGGGTCGGGGCGGAAGCGAACATCCCTCCTGACATCTCTGGCAACCGCAGTTTTGCCCGGCGCTAATCGAAGTCAGTCGGCCATTCGGGATGCCTGGCATGGGCGAAGCAGCGTGCAATCTGCTCCGGCAGCACCCGGCCGGTGGAAAGCTCCGGCAGGTCATCGGGGGAGAACCAGCCGACGCCGCTCGTCTCGATGCTCACAGTGGGCGCGCCGCCGGTCAGCTCGCACAGGAAGAACAGCTTGTAGACGTAGCTCGGGTGGGGCGGGTGCGGCCAGCGCTGCCGGTCGTAGACGCCGATCAGCTTGACCGCGCGGGCCGTATAGCCGGACTCTTCGACAATCTCGCGCTCCACTGCCTGGCGCGGGGAGTCGTAAATATCAGCCCAGCCACCGGGCAGCGTCCACCGGCCCGCATCCAGCACTTCCTTCACCAGCAGAATCTGGCCGTCTTTGATGACCGCCCCGCGCACATCGATCTTGGGCGTGGGGTAGCCGATATCGGCCACGATCAGATCGTGCAGCGTGGGCAGGTCGGCGCCGGTGTACTCAGCCATGATCTCGGCGGCGATCGCCTGCAGCGCCTGGTAACGCTCGCGGTCGAAGACGCCTTCGGTGTAGGTCAGCCCGGCCTGGGCGATGGCCCGGACGCGGTTGGCCCATTCCAGCCATTTGGGATCGATCATGGGAACTCCTTACCCGGCAGGTTGACCCTCAGAAAGGCCTGTGTTATAACGCCAAAATCGCTGAGTCGCAGGGGAACTGATATGCCAGAATCGCAGAAGCCCTATTTCTTCATCAGCTATGCCCGCCACGACGCTGAGATTGTACACCCGATTGTGGCTGGCCTGATAAAACGCGGGGTGAACGTCTGGATGGACCAGCAGACGCTGACCGCCGGTCAAAGCTGGAAAGCGGAGATTTATCAGGCGCTGCGCAATGCCGCCGGCCTGATCGTATTTGTGTCCGAAGCCAGTATGGCATCGGAGTGGGTAGCGACGGAGATTTCGGCTGCCGCTGCCAGCGAACAGAGTTTCATCACGCCCGTGATTCTGGAACCGGTCAGCACACTCCCACGGGCGATCGCCAACCGACAGTGGGTCGATGTGAGCGCTTTGACCGGTCCGGAGCAGGTCAGCCGGGCCGTGGACCTGCTGGTGCGGGCAGTCACGGTCTATCAGCAGACATTGCCCGCGCGGCCTGCCCCGGCCATGAGTGAGCGGGAGATGGCCGCCCTGGCGGAAGCGACCGCTGAGGATCGGCGGGGTGGGTCCGCGCCTGCACCGCCAGAGGAACCCCCGCGATCGGTCTTTGTGGTGCACGGCCACGATCTGGCCCTGCGGGACGAGGTAGAAGCGTATCTCACGACCCTGGGCGTCGAACCAGTTGTGCTGACCAAGATCGCCAATGATCAGTTGTCGCTGCTGCAAAAGTTCCTGACCTGGAGCCGTGACGTGCGCTTTGCCGTCGTCCTGATCTCCGCCGACGACTTTGGCGCGTCGCGGCGGCAGTATGAAGCCCCTGATGTGGGCGACCGGGCGCTCCAATTCCGGGCGCGGCAGAACGTGATCCTGGAGTTGGGCTTCTTCTACGGCTACCTGGGATGGGAGCATGTCTTCGTCCTGTTCAAGCCATCCGAGCGCGTCTTTCCTAACTTCGAGCGGCCTTCGGACCTGGACGGAATTCTCTTTGATGAAGTGGACGCAGACGGGAAGTGGAAGGATATCCTTAAGGGGCGGCTGAAGCAGGCGGGATTCAGCTGTTAAGGCGGGGAGCAGGGAATGAGAAGTAGGCAGTAGAGGGAAACGGGAATCGACAGAGGTCGGCAAGCGCGCAGAGAAAGCAGGAAAAATCAGGCAGCCCGACCTGCAACCATACCCGCCTGCTGTACGACTCGGCAAGGGGCTTAAGCCCTTTGCCTCTGGTCACCACGCCCTCGCCTCCTCCCCACTCCCCACTGCCCGTATTCGTTCAGCCTGCCTCCCGCGCTACAATAGACGCCGATCCGCGCGATCCTGAGCAAGACCTTTTCGCCGCCTGTACACGGGGGAGTTAAACTGACTATGGAGCTCACCATTGCGCTTCTGGGGTTTGGCAATGTGAACCGGGCGCTGGCGCGCCTGCTGCAGCGCAAGGCTGCGGCGCTGAAGACCGATCACAACCTGACGATCACGGTCACCGGCATCAGCACGCACAGCCGGGGCCAGGCTATCGATCCGGCGGGGATTGACCTCAACGCCGCGCTGGCCGCTTACGCGGCCGGATCGCTGGCTCCGCTGCATAAGGGCGCGCCGCTGGCCGATACGATGGCCTTCATCGAGGCTGTGCCTGCCGCGCTGCTGGTCGAAGCGACGTGGATGAATCCGCGCACCGGCCAGCCGGCCACCGATTCCGACCGCGCCGCGCTCCAGCGGGGGATGCACGTCGTCACAGCCAACAAAGGTCCGCTGGCGTACGCCTTCCGCGAGCTACGCGACCTGGCGAAGGCCAGGCAGCTTGGCTTCTTCTACGAAAGCACGGTCATGGACGGCGCGCCGCTGCACTCGCTCAAGCGCGAGGGGCTGCCGGTGACCACGGTCAATCGCATCACCGGCGTGCTCAACAGCACGACTAACAGCATCCTGTCCCGGCTGGAAGAAGGCGTGCCCTTCGCCGCCGCCCTCAAGGAGATGCAAGATGTAGGGCTGGCTGAGGCTGACCCCAGCAACGATGTGGACGGCTGGGACAGCACCCTCAAGATCGTGGTGCTGGCTAACGTGCACATGGGCGCCGACCTGCGACCGGCTGACGTGGACCGGACCGGCATCGGCGACGTCACCATCGAGCAGGTGCAGGCGGCGCTCAAAGAAGGCCAGCGGATCAAGCTGTTGTGCGAAGCGTGGCGGGAAGGCGACGCCGTCCGGGCGCGGGTCGCGCCGACGCCGCTGCCCCTGACCAACCCGCTGGCCGGCGTCATGCGCACCAGCGGCGGCGTCACCTTCGAGATGGATACGCTGAGCAGCCTGACCATCCTGGAGGGCGACAGCTCCCCTGACACAACTGCCTTTGGCATCCTGGCCGATATCGTCAATATCGCCCGCGGGCGGTATCGGTTGTCCGCCGGGTAACTTCGCCGACAGCCTCCCCTCATAAACACACGCCCCGCGCCGGACGTCCGACGCGGGGCGCTTCGTTATGCCGCAAAATCCTGCCGGGGGAGCCGGCCCGTGGCATAAAGCCGGATATCGTGGGTAATGGTGGGTTATCTGGCGGCGGGCGCAGCCAGCAGTTCGGCAACCTCCTCCGGCGCGCTGACCGGGCGGGCGCAGGTGAAATTGCGGCAGACGTAAACCGCCGGACGGCCGTCCAGAAGCGTCCGCTCGCGCAGCAGGGGGACGGCCGTCTCTGGCCCGGCATCCCCCGGCGAGAGCGCCACAATGGCGTTCGGGCGGAACGGCTCCTGTACCGTCTTCAGCAGGGCCTGCGTTGCCTCCTCCGCCGGGTTGCCGATGATGGCTACCTCAGCCAGCCCGTGCAGCAGCATATCCACCGCGCTCAGGCTTTCGCTGAAGGCCGCCGGAACTTCCGCCATGACCCCGGCCAGCAGGTTCAGCGCGCCGCGCGCCGCTTCCTCGTAGCGCGGGTTGCCGGTATACGCCGTCAGCCGGAGCAGCCCCCGGCACAGCATAGCCTGGCCGGAAGGCGCGGCATTGTCCTGCAGGCTCCTGGGGCGGACCAGCAGCGCCTCGTGATCGTCGCTGGTGTCAAAGTAGCCGCCGTCCGCCGCCGGGAAGCGCACCAGTGCCCGCTCGGCCAGTTGCTGCGCCGCCAGAAAGTAGCGTTCATCAAATGTGGTCTGGTAGACCTCCAGCAGGCCGTCCAGCAGGCAGGCGTAGTCCTCCAGATAGCCGTTGAGGCGGGCCTCGCCCCCGCTGAAGGTCCGCCGGAGCCGCCCCTCCTCTGTGAGCATCGTCCCCAGCAGGAAGTCGGCGCTGCGCACGGCGGCGGCGCGGTAGTCGGCGCGGCCCAGGACGCGCGCGCCCTCGGCCAGGCTGGCCAGCATCAGGCCGTTCCAGGCGGTCAGGATTTTGTCATCCAGCCCGGGCGGGACACGCCCGGACCGCGCCGCGTAGAGGGCCGCCCGGATCGCGACCAGCCGCTCCCGCAGCGCATCTACAGAGAGGCCCAGGGCGGTAGCAACCACGCTTTCTTCGCGCGGGACATAGAGGATGCTGCGGCCCTCGAAGTTGCCTTCCGGCGTGATATCCCAGTACTCCGCCGCGATACGGGCATCTTCCGGGCCGAGGACAGCCTCAATCTCCGCCAGCGTCCACAGGAAGTAGCGGCCTTCCTCGCCTTCACTGTCGGCATCAGTGGCGCTGTAGAAGCCGCCCTCCGGGGAGGTCATCTCGCGCAGGATGTAGTCGTAAATCTCTTCGCTGATCCGGCGGTAGAACGGCTCGCCCGTGATCTGCCAGGCGTGCAGGTACAGCCGGCTGAGCTGGGCGTTATCGTAAAGCATCTTCTCGAAGTGCGGGACCAGCCAGGACTCGTCCACGCTATAGCGGGCGAAGCCGCCGCCGATCTGGTCGTAGATGCCGCCGCGAGCCATCCGATCCAGCGTCCGCCGGACCATCTCCAGGGCCGAGCCGGCCCCCGTGCTGGCGTAGACGCGTAACAGAAATTCCAGATTCATCGGCTGGGGGAACTTGGGCGCTCCGCCGAAGCCGCCATTATGCCAGTCGAACTGCTGCCCCAGGCGGGCGAAGGCTTCATCCAGCAGGGCCTCTTTCAGGCGCTCCTCCACGGTCGGGCTGAACAGGGTGCGATCCAGCGCCCGCTGCAGGTTGCTGCCCACCTGTTCCACCTGATCGCGGTTGTGAGCGTAGGCGTCGGCCACGCCCTCCAGCACCTGGCGGAAGGACGGCATCCCGTAGCGCGGCTCCGGGGGGAAGTACGTGCCGCCATAGAACGGCCGGCCATCCGGCGTCAGGAAGACGGTCAGCGGCCAGCCGCCATGCCCGTCCGCCATCGCCATTACCGCCTGCATGTAGATGCTGTCCAGATCGGGGCGCTCCTCGCGATCCACCTTGATGTTGACAAAGAGCGCGTTCATCAGCCGGGCAGTCTCGGCGTCTTCAAAGCTCTCGTGAGCCATGACATGACACCAGTGGCAGGCGCTGTAGCCGATGCTCAGCAAAATCGGGCGATCCTCCTCGCGGGCCAGTTGCAGCGCCTCCTCTCCCCACGGATACCAGTCAACCGGGTTGGCAGCGTGCTGGCGGAGGTACGGGCTGGTCTCGTATTGCAGGCGGTTCATGGCGCGTCATCCTGTGCCGGTGAATAAAAAAGAGAGGGGTCAGCAAAATCCCTCCTGTTATACCACAGGGGGGCGGAGATAACAGCAAAAAAGGCGGAACAGCCGGGGCTGCTCCGCCGTATGAAGTCAGGATCGGGCTGCGCGTCAGGGCACGATCAGGACCTGGCCGGCGCGAATGATGTTCGGGTTATAGAGGCCGTTGGCAGCGACGATAGCCCCCACAGTGGAGCCGTAGGCGGCGGCGATGCCGCTGACCGTCTGCCCCCACTGGACGGTATGGTAGCGCAGCACCGGGATCAGAAGCACCTGGCCGGGGAAGATTGTGTAGGGGTAAGGGATGCGGTTCAGGCCGGCCATGGTGTTGACATCCCAGCCGAAGGCCAGCCCGATACGAAACAGGTTATCTCCGAAGCGGACAACATAGGTGGGCCGCCCGGAAGGAGGCGCGGGCGGGGCCGCCCCGCCGGCCGGGATGACCAGCACCTGCCCGGCGAAGATCAGATTAGGATTGGCCAGGCTGTTGGCGGAAGCGATAGCCCAGGCGGTCGTGCCGAAGCGCCAGGCAATTATACCCAGCGTATCGCCGGGCTGGACGACGTACAGCCTGCTGCCCTGGGCAGCGGCAGGAGCGGGGGTCATCCCCAGGGCAACAACCAGCATGACGCTGACGGTGAAAAGAATCACTAACTTTTTCATTTTTATTCCCCTGTGATGAGCACCCTACTCTAATCTTATTATACACACAAACGCAAGAGGCTGATGTAGATGTGGGCACAACAGCAGCGGGATCGCTGGCCGGGGCTGCGGCCGACTCTCTCACTCCGAGATCAGCCACTCCTTGGCCGATTCAACATCGGGGAAGGCGCGTATCCCCCGCCCGGAAAAGCGGACGATCGAATCCAGAAACAACTGCCGCAGCCCGGCCCCTACGCCGACCACGGCAATCCGGCGGAGGTAATTCTTGGTGCGCAGAGTGCTTTCTTTGATGATATTCAAGGCTTCTGGAGAAGCGATAGTGCCCTCAATATCCACCAGGCACAGGACGGAGTTGGGCGGCTCTGCCGTCACAATGGCGTCCGCCGCTTCGATAGCCTGGCGCAGGGCGGCGGCATTCCGGCCAAAGTGTGAGTAGTCAACGGACCAGATGCGTTTCCCTTTATATTCGATCCATTCCATCCTCGTCGACATCTACCATCCCTCCACACCCTACCGTTCTCCACACACGCCTGTGTCATTATAGATGTGGCGGATTCCGGGTGTCAAACGCGGCAGCGCGCAGGCACAGCAGTCGCGGGATCGCTGGCAGGGGCTGCGGCCAATCCTCTCACTCCCGGATCAGCCACTCCTTGGCCGATTCAGCATCGGGGAAGGCGCGTATCCCCCGTCCGGAAAAGCGGACGACCGAATCCAGAAATAACTGTCGCAGCCCGACTCCTACACCGATTACGGCCAGCCGGCAGATGTAACTCCTGGTGCGCAGAGTACTTTCTTTGAAAATATTCAACGTTTCTGGAGAGGCGGTCGTGCCTTCAACATTCGCCAGGCACAGGACAGAGCCAGGCGGCTCCATCACTATAACAGCATCCGCCGCTTCAACGGTCTGCCGCAGAGCGGCAGAATCCCGGCCAAAGCGAGAATAATCAACATAACAGATGCGCTTCTCTTTATATTCAATCCATTCCATCCTCGCCGACATCTACCATTCCTCCACACCCTGCCGTTCTCCACACACACGCCTGCGTCATTATAGGTTCGACGAATTTCGGGTGCAAACGCGGCAGCGCTCACTTATTCGCCCGGCTGGAAACAGTTCTGACAGCCGGAACACTTTCCAACCGGGGCGCTCAATGTTATGCTGGAGACAGATGTTTCGGTGACAGGTAAAGGCATGGCTATCCCATGACGCAGGATAGATTTATCGGTAAGAAGTTCGACGAGTACCGGGTCGAATCCCTCCTGGGCAAAGGCAACATGGCCGCGATCTACCTCGGCGTAGATGATCGGCTCAGGCGCAAAGCGGCGATCAAGATGATCGGCCTGGACCTGCAGGGTGAAGCGGAGTATGTCATGCGTTTCGAGCGCGAAGCGCGGGCCATCGCCCAGCTCAGCCACCCGCATATCGTCCAGCTCTATCGCTACGGCGAGGCCGAAGGTATGCTGTACATGGCCATGCAGTATATCGAAGGGGCCAGCCTGGCGATTGTCCTGCAAAGCTACAAGGAAGACGGCGAATATATTGAAGCGGATGAAGCGGCACGCATTATCCGCGAGATCGGCGGCGCGCTGGACTACGCCCATGAGCAGGGCGTCATCCACCGCGATGTCAAGCCAGCCAACATCATGCTCAACATCAAGGGCACCGCTATTCTGACCGATTTCGGCCTGGTCCTGCTCAAGTCGGACGGCACGCGCGGCGGCGTCCTGGGCACGCCGCATTATCTCGCCCCGGAGCAGGCGCTTTCCTCCGCCAATGCCACCGCCCAGAGCGACCTGTACTCGCTGGGCGTAGTCCTGTACGAGATGCTGACCAACATCCGGCCCTTCGAGGCCAAGAAGCCGATTGAAGTCGCCATGCTGCACATCACCAAACAGCCGCGCTCCCCGCGCGAGCATCGCCCGGAACTCAGCCCGCAGGTAGAAGCCGTGGTCCTCAAGGCGATGTCCAAGAAGCCGGAAGACCGTTACCGCTCCGGCGCGGAATTCTCCGCCGCGCTGGATGAGGCGCTCCGGACCGGCGGCATTGGTCCGGCCCGGGCTGGCGCCCCCAGGCCCGCCCCCGTTGGGACTATCCTCTCCCGCACGCTGGTCATCCCGCTCTCCGAGGCCCTCAAAGCCCGGCCCGGCTCCGGCGGGACTGACAGCAGCAATCTGGCCGATATTCCGGGCGCCAGCGATATTAAGAATGCTGGCGATACCGGAGATGTCGGCGATATTGCGCCCGGCCCGGACGCTGATCTGCTGGAAAAGTGGTAGCGCGCCCGGCAGGATCATTCATGAGGCCGCGCAGCGCGCTTTTCAGGGCCGGCGCAGCCTTCAGTCCGCCCTTCTGTTTGCCCCGAAGTCATGTAGAATTGACCGTATGAACGAAAAAACCTTCGAGATACTCGAGCTGCCCAAGATTCTTGAGCGGCTGGCCCATCATGCCGACTTCAGCGGCGGCCGGGATCGGGCGCTGACCCTGCGCCCCACCTCCGATCTGGACGAGGCGCTCCAGCGCCAGCAGGAGACTACCGAAGCGCGGCTGTTGTTCGAGCTGAAGACGAGCGTGGCGCTGGGCGGCGTATACGACATCCGTGGCCCGGCAATTGCCGCGCAGCGCGGCGTGGTGATCGAGCCGCCGACCCTGCTCAACATCCTGAGCACGCTGCGGCGGGCGGCCGCGGTCCGCCGCCTGCTGACCCGGATGCGCGGGCAGGTCCCGCGCCTGGCCGAGATCGCCGATCTGATTGAAGAGTGCCCGACGATCCAGAGCGAAATCGCCCGCATAATCAACGACCGCGGGGAAGTGCTGGACAGCGCCAGCCCGCGCCTGGCTATAATCCGCCGCGACCTCAAAGTTGCCCTGGACCGGCTTCAGAGCAAATTACAGAATATCATCAACAATTCGCGCAACCAGCCCTATCTTCAGGACAGCCTGATCACCCAGCGCAATGGCCGCTATGTGATCCCGCTGCGGGCCGAATTCAGGGGGCGGATCCAGGGCATCATCCACGATCAGTCCTCCAGCGGTGCGACCCTGTGGATCGAGCCGCAGGCGACCGTCGAGTACAACAACACGGTGCGCGAGCGCCAGCTTGAAGAACAGGAAGAAATCCGCCGCATCCTGGTCGAGCTGACCGACCTGATCGCCCGCCATGTCGATTTCATCGTGCGGACGCTGGAAATCCTCTCCGATCTGGACATGATCTTCGCCCGCGCCCGCTACGCTGAGGCCACCAGGGCCACCGCGCCCCGGCTGGTCGGCTTCCGGTCCATGCCGGCTCAGAACGGTATCCAGCACCCCGGCAGCACGCTCACCCTGCCGGAAGCGCGTCACCCGCTGCTCAACCCGGAAACCGTCGTCCCGATCGATATCTATCTGGATGACGACACCTTCATGCTGGTCATCACCGGGCCTAACACCGGCGGCAAGACGGTCGCCCTTAAGACCGTCGGCCTGCTCACAGCGATGGCCGGGTGCGGCATGCACCTGCCGACCGCGGAGGGCGCCGTCATCAGCCTGTTCGACGGCGTCTACGCCGACATCGGCGATGAGCAAAGCATCGAGCAATCGCTGAGCACCTTCAGCGCCCACATCACCAATACGATCGCCATCCTGAAGACATGCACCGCCCGCTCCCTCGTCATCCTGGACGAAGTCGGCGCCGGCACCGATCCGGCGGAAGGCTCCGCCCTGGCCCGCGCCATTCTGGACGCCCTGCGCCGCCGGGGGGTGACCACGCTGGTCACCACCCATCACCCGGAGCTTAAGGTGTGGAGCCACGAGAACCCCGGCGTCCGCAACGCCTCCATGGTCTTCGATCTGGAGACGCTGGCCCCGACTTACCAGCTTGTGATCGGGTTGCCCGGGCGTTCCAACGCGCTGGCGATTGCCGCCCGGCTGGGGATGGACGAAAGCATCCTGGCCGACGCACGGGGCATGATCACGACTGAGTCCATGATTGCCGACGACCTGCTGGACGAGATTCACCGGACGCGCGATCAGATTCGGCGGGAGAAAGCGGCCACCGCCGCCGCCCGTAAAGAGGTCGAAGAAGTCCGGAGCGCGCTGCAGGCCCGGCTGGACAATATCGAGTCCGAGCGCCGGACAGTGATGCAGGAAGCGCGCGACGAAGTCCGGGGCGAGATCGAAGAGCTGCGCGGGGAGATTCGCCGGATGCGCCACCAGCTTCAGGCCGCCGGCCAGCCGCTGGAAGCCATCCGCGAGGCCGAGGGGACGCTCAAATCGCTGGAGCGGCTTCTGGATGAGCCAGTCAGCAACGTGCTGGAGCAGCCGGTCGAGGGCCTGGAGGAGCGCCCGCTGCGCCTGGGCGACCCGGTCTGGGTGCACACGCTCAAAACCGAAGGCACAATCACGGAGCTGGGCAAGGAGGACGCCGAAGTTCAGATCGGGCGGCTGCGGCTGCGGGCGCGGCTGGACGACCTGACCTATCGCACGCGCGGCGAACGCAAGGCCGGCGAAGCCCCCGCCCCGCGCCCGTCTTACGAACGCAGCGTCCCGCCCCCGCCGGGCAAGTCGCCGGGCCTGGAGCTGGACCTGCGCGGGGCGCGGGTGGAAGATGCCCTGCACCGGCTGGAAGAATATATCGACGCGGCTTACATGGCCGGGCTGCCCTATGTGCGCATCATCCACGGCAAGGGGACCGGCGCGCTACGCAAAGCCGTACAGGATATGATCCGCGAGCATCCGCTGACCCGGAGCTGGGAGCGGGGCCGCCCCAACGAGGGCGGGGACGGCGTCACAGTCCTGTTTCTGGTGCAGCAGAGCTGAGAAACAGCGCGGGGCGGTTCACAGTGGACCGCCCCGCTTTTTATCCCGGCCAGGTCAGATAGTATGTAGCGAACATTTTTATCGGGTCATCAGCCAGGATTCCACAGGTTGCCCTGAGCGCCGCATATCATTTCACCAGCCAGCGGACGGTGTTGATCCACACCTGCCGCAGCGCTTCGCAGCTAAAGGCCCGCATATCGTGACCGTGAGCGCTGTAGACCGTCCACCCCGCGCCGGGGATACGGCCGCCTTTGCCGGCCATGATCATCGGATGCGCCTGTATCATGCGGTGGCCGTTCTTGCGGACCGGCGTGTTATCCTGCACATAGACCTCGGCGTAAGACTGTACGGAGAGGCCGGGGGTGACCTGAACATCCATGTACAGCTCATCGACGATCAGATAATCCTCCACGCCGGCCACAATCGGATGATCGGTCGGCGGGATATGCACCCAGAACTCCCCCGGCGGCGCGAGGCGGGTCAGCTCGAAGTCCCAGCGGAAGCCGAGCAGCTCGGTGAATTCCGGCCAGTCGTCATAATTCATGATGCTGCCGTGATGCACCAGCAGCGGATGCCCGCCAGCTACATACGCGCGGAAAGCCTGGCGGTGCGCCGGGGACGGCGAACGATAGGGCAGGCCGCCCACGGCCGGATGCTCCATGCCGGAGAAATACGTCCCCATGGGCACGAACAGGTCCGCGCCGTCCAGCGCCTCAAAAGCCTCCAGGCCCCGGCAGAGATCGCATGTATAGGACTCGCCCAGCCATTCCGAGATCAGCTCGGCCTGCTCGAAAGTCGGGTGGTACGCGCCGCCAACCAGAAAGACGATCCGGGGTTTGTCCGCCATAGAAAAGCCTCCGTCCGATGCCCGTCGCTGCCCCGGAGTCTACTCCGGGCGATGAAGAACGGGGAACAGATCGCAGTGGACAGGGTATATCGAAGCTGCTTGCGGTGCATATTGCCGCCCGCGCCCTCCCGGCTGCCTGCGCCCCACCGCCTCCACCCCGCCTAACCGCCGCGCTGCAGAGCGTCCACCGTGGCGATCGCTGCCGGGTCAAGCCCCTCAAACGGCCCGACCCACTCGTAAAACATCTGATCCCACTGCTGCCCGGTCACTTCTTCCAGCGTGGTCAGCAGCCCGGCAATATCGGCGACCTCGTACCGGTAGCGGCGGAAGTACTCCTGCAGGAAAGCGTACATTTGCTCGCGTCCGATCCGTTCGGCAATCTCATTGAAGAACAGGGCGCCTTTGGTATACACGATCAGGCTGTACTGAAATTCGACATAGCCATCGGTGGAAAGGCCGACCGGCAGGTCCGGGTTGCCCGCGCCCACGTAATTGTTGTACTGCTGGCGCTCCGCGCGGACGAAATCCTGAGCCTGGCGCCGCTGGCGCTCATTCTCGGCTTTCTCATACATGTAGACATATTCGGTATAGCTGGTCAGGCCCTCGTCCACAAATGGCTGGGCAACCTGGTTATTGCCGACCAGACTGTAGAACCACTGATGCCCGGTTTCGTGGGCGATCACGATCTCATAGAAACTGTCGCCGCGGATCCAGTAGCGGTCAGCTATCACGATCACGCCAGGATACTCGATGCCGCCCGCCCGCGTGTTGGTCTGCACGATATCAAATTCGGCAAAGGGATATTCGCCAAACGTGCGGTTGAAGATACTCAGGGCTTTCCGGGCATACTCCAGGCCGGCCGCAGCGGCGGCCGTGCTGCGTCCCAGCTCATCCGGATCGTCCCAGTAGTAAATATTGACGGTGATGCCATCCACCTCCCCCGTCATGCTGAGCAGGCTGGAGCTGGCGATGAGCATGCTGTCGCGCATCGGCCCGCTGACAACATGGTGGGTGATCGTGCCATCCTCGTTCCTGTGCTGGCCGATCTCCGAGCCGCTCATGATCACCCGTACATCCTCGGCAGCGGTCAGCAAAATCTCGTACAGGCCGGTTTCGGTGTAGGTCTGTTCGCCCTGCTGGTTACGGGCGCGGGCATCCCACCAGCCCCGCCCGTCTTCATACACGCTGAGCACCGGGTACCACTCCGGCGCGGTGAACACGCCGCGCTGGTAGCTGTATTCGCCGTAGTTAGCCGCGAAACCACGTTCAATCTCGCTGTTGAACTGCATCGACAGCTCGACACTCCCGCCGGGCGGGAGCGGCTCCGCCAGCGGGACGCGCATCACTGACATGCGTTCGCTGAACGTCGGCGCAGTCGGAACGCCGTACACCTGCACGTCAAAGACCTCCATCCGGGCGGAAAAAGCATCCAGGTTAGGGTACAGGCGGAACACCACCTCATCCAGCGTATCGGCGGACCGGTTGGTGTAGCGCACGCGCTGCGCCCCCTGCAGCGTCACCACGTCGCCCAGTTGCACCGCCGCCTCAATCCGGTAGCGGTTGCGGTTGGCGAAGGCGTCTACATCACCCTCGAATCCTTCCCGCATAGCCGCCCGGAAAATCGAGACGTCGCTCCAGTCAACATCGGAGACAGGCTGGACCGTCGGCTGCGGCACAAAGGTCGCCGTCGCCGGGGGCAGCGGGGTATCCGTCGGCGCCAGGGTGGGCAGCGGAGCGCCGGATATGCTGCTGACACACCCGGCCAATCCCAGCAGCACGAGCGCGCCGACAATCACAACCGGCCAGAATACGGAATGGGGCTTCATCATCGGTGGTTGCTCCCGAAAATCCACAATAACGGGAGAAGTGTACCCCGAAACCGGGCCGGCAGGAGCACTTCACACCGGATGTTTCCGGCGGCACAGGCCCTACACCTGGCGAGTGACCGGGTAGGCCTCCTCAATCTGGCGGCGGTGATCGTCGGCGTCGCGGGCCAGAGTCTCCAGCCAGCCGGCATAGGCGGGCTGAGCGTGGGCGCGATCTTCGGAGATATCCCGCGCCTGCTCCAGCAGGATATCGATGATCTCGCGCAGATCGGCTACAGTCTGGTCCCAGTTCAGGTGGGCGCGGGCTTCGACCTGCTGGGCGTTGAAGGCGTCAACATCGTACTGCCGGTCTTCGGTGTCACCGGCTGTATAATCCACAAAGCGGCGGACAGCTTCATAATGCCAGCCGGCAAGGTGCGCGGCGATCTCTTTGGCGCTCCAGTAGCCGCATACATTGGGAGCCTCCCGTTTATCCGGAGGGATGGCCGCCAGCGCCGCGAAGAAGGCGTCATAGGCATTCCGCCACCGGCGAAGCTGCATACGGAAAGGCTTGTTGGGGCTGGTCTCGTCCACAGGGAAATTCCCTCCATCTGCTGCCCGGCTCACCTTCAGTGTAGCACAAACTGGCCGCCGCGCGCCGGGGCATTTGCCCGATCTACCCTGCCCGGATCATACTGGAGGGGCATGCCTTCGCGCTCAGAATGGACAAAGGTACGCCATGGCCGACTCACCCCCCCTCACCGGTCGCCTGACTCCGCCGGGTATTTCGCTGCCCGGCTGGGCGCAGGACCATCTGGCTTTGCGCCTGTGGGATCGTCGCGAAGGGCCGGAGAAAAGTCTGAAGACTGTCCCGCTGACCGGATCGGGCGGCAGCTTCCGGCTGGAGACTCCTGCCATTCCGGAGGCGCACCGCGCGATCAGCATTGGCTGGGGCGAAGCGCTGGATCCGCTGCTGGCCCATCTGCCCTGGCCGACAGGATCGGCCAGCCCCGTGCTGTTGAACTGGGATGGCGCCGTCACTGTGATCGGATATGTGGAGCAGCTTCACCTGCAGGAAGTGGGCGGCCTGCCGCTGGTCATTCTGGAGGTAGCCGGACGCGCCGCGCCGATCACATACCGCCGCCTGCCGCCGCTGCCCCTCCCGGCCCTCGGCGACCGGCACAGCCTGCATACCGATCACTCGCAGGGCGACCTGCCGGAACAGGTGTACTACCTGCTGGCTGACGCCGAATCGCCCCTGGCGGCCTTCGCCCAGGACGCGGCGGTGAGCAGCCTGCGCATCGCCTGCGTCGCCAGCCTGGGCGAGCAGGAAGCCGGCTGGCATGAGATAGTCAACGTGCCGCTCATCCTGGACGCCCTCACCCTGATCGGGCCGTGATCAGGAGCGGCCCGCAGTTGCGGTCTGGCCGGGGAGCCGCTATGCTGGATGGCGTGGCTCATTCACCAGAAACTCATCCCGTCCCCCCCATAGTGCGCCTGCTTCGCTGCCTGTTCGCAGCCGGCCTGCTGGTGATCCTGCTGGCGGCTATCCGGGCCGGCGGATTCACCGCCGCCCAGGGCGATCCGCCCGCTCTGTTCAGCACACCGACGCCGCTGCCCGATCTGGCCGGGCCGCTCCTCGGCGGCACCGCGCCGGATGACGCCGGCCTGTTCCTTTACGATATCGGGACCGGCCGCCAGCGCGATCTGGTCCTGGGGCCGGGCATTCACGGGTTTGGCGACTTCGCCCCGGATGGCTGCCGCTTCGTATTCCTCCTGGGCGACGCTAACGGTCGCAATATCCGGCTCTATTCCGCCCGGCTGGACGGCTCGGATATCCGCCCGCTGATCGTCTTCACCGACACCATGGGCGCGATAACATGGGACGCCTGGGCGCCGGACTGGTCGCCAGACGGCGCGCAGATCGCTTTCGTGCTGCTGCGCGAATACGAGCAGGAGGGCCGGCGGACGCGCACAGCGCATATCGCCGTCATCCCGGCGGAAGGCGGCACCCCGACTATCTACAGCGTCAGCGGGACCGAAGGCGCGCCGGCCTGGAGTCCGGATGGCAACTGGCTGGTCTACACCTCTTACGAGCTGAACCCGGGCGGCGAGCGCGAGAACGACCTGTGGCTGATCAGCGCCGACGGCGGGACCAAGCTCCAGCTCACCAGCTTCGCCTCCGGCAGCACGCTCTTCCCGCGCTGGTCCCCGGATGGGCAGGTGATCAGCTTCATCTACGCGCCGTCCGGCAACAATCATCAGTTCTGGACGACGCCCGCCTCCGGCGGAGCGGTGCAACAGTGGAGCAACACCTGGGCGATGGTGCTGGATTACGCCTGGCTGCCCGATGGGAGCGGGCTGGTTGCCGCGATCAAGAACTGGCAGGGGCAGGATGATAACCGGCTGTGGCGCGTGCCGCTGCCGGGCTTCGCCGACACCGACGCAACACTCTACCTGGACAATCCGGAAGTGACCGCCGCCGACTACCCCCGCTTCAGCCCGGACGGGCGCTACCTCGCCTTCCGCAGCGCCTACAGCGTCATGATCGCCGATACCACCTCCGGCGAAGTGCGTCTGGTCCCGGGCGCCGGGCTGAGCAACAGCCCCCTGGTCTGGAGTCCGGCCGCTTTCCCCGGCGAAGGGGCCTGTCCGCCCTGAGAGTCGCTGATTCCTTCTTGCCAGAATAGAACATATGTGCTACGATATTGTTATATCGAACGCTGTCGGGAAGGGGGAAACCATGCCGGATCGGATCATCGCTTACTGCGGCCTCGTATGCTCAGAATGCCCGTCGTACACCGCCACGCTGGCCAACGATATGGCCGCGCTGCAGAAGGTAGCCGAGGACGCCCGGGAGCAGTTCGGCGTCACGCTGACCGCGGAAGAGTGCATGTGCGAGGGCTGCTTCTCCAGCGGGCGCAAGATCGGCTATTGCAGCCAGTGCCAGATTCGCGCCTGCGCCTCCACCATAGGCATCGCCAACTGCGCCCACTGCGCTGACTACGGCTGCCCCACGCTGGCCACTTTTCTGGAACAGGCGCCGTCGGCGAAGGCCACGCTGGATGCCATCCGGGCCACGCTGATGGCGGGGTAACGCTGCCAGCCTCGCCGAAACCTGAGGACTATTGAGGAAGACGATCGTGCCCCTTAGCACGATCGTCTCTTTATGACGCAGGATTATCCCCCTGCTCGCGGGCCAGCTCTTCCGGCGTGTTGATATTGATGAAGGAGCGCAGGTCGGGATCGTAACGGCGGACCTCCTCCTCCTCAAGGAAGCGGAGACGCACCCGGCCATAGAAGCCAATCGCTTTGTACCTCCCCTGATCGATCTGAGTGCGCATCGGGGTCAGGCATTCCTTGCTGTAAACAGCGTGCATCGCTTCTGGAAAACCGTCGATGCGCGGTACAATCACGTCATACCCGGCCCGCAGATCGACCAGGGCGCGCAGCAATGCCGGGTTCAGGAAGGGCATATCGCAGGCGACGCACAGGGTGTGATGAGCCGGGCTGTAGGTGACAGCCGAATACAACCCGCCCAGGGAGCCGGCGCCCGGCACTACGTCGCTGAACATAGGCAGGCCGAGGGGGGCATAATCTTCCGGGCGGTTGGTCACCAGGAACACCGGCAGGCCCAGCACCTGAACGCGATCCAGCACATGCTGGATCAGCGTTTTGCCGAGGAGCGGCACGAAACTCTTGTCCATACCCATCCGGCTGGATCGGCCTCCAGCCAGCACGGCTACAGCAGTGTCGGTCAAAGCACAGTCCTTCCGGCTCACAGTTGAAAGCGCCTTTTCATTATAACGGAATCGCACTATGGCACAATTTTTCAACGTTCTCCCACCCGATGAAGCCCGCGCCCAGTGGCTGGCCCAGATCACTCACCGCACCGGCGACACTCCCGATCCCGGCGCGCTTGAGCGGGCCGCTGCCGCGCAGGACGTTATCCTCGCTGGCACGATCCCCAGCCCGGAGGATCTGCCTGCCTTCTGCCGGTCTGCGGTGGATGGCTACGCCGTGCGGGCTGTCGATACCTTCGGGGCCAGCGATTCGCAGCCGGCCTATCTGACGGTCACAGGCGAAGCCCGCATGGGTGAAGTCGTAACGGCGACTATCGAGCCGGGACAGGCCTACCTGATCCATACCGGGGCCATGATTCCCGCTGGTGCGGACGCCGTCGTCATGGTGGAAAATACCCAGCCCGCCGTCGAACAGGAGGTGGAAGTCCTGCGCCGCGTCGCCCCCGGTGAAAATGTGTTGCAGATCGGCGAGGATGTCCGCCAGGGCGCGCCGGCCCTGCCAGACGGGACGCTGATCCGGCCGCAGGATATTGGCGCGCTGCTGGCGCTGGGCCTCGGCGGTGAGCAGCATCCGATCCCGATCCGGCAGAAGCCGCGCCTGGCCCTCTTTTCCACCGGCGACGAGCTTGTCCCGCCCGATCAGACGCCCGGGCCGGGCCAGATTCGCGATATCAACAGCACGACTATCAGCGCGATGGCGGCGCGGCACGGCGCCCGGCCGGACCGGCAGGGCATCATCCGCGACGACCCGGAAGCGCTGTCCATGGCGATGCGGATCGCGCTGGCCCCGCCGGACGCTGCCGATCTGGTCGTGGTGACCGCCGGCAGCAGCGTCAGCGCCCGCGACATGACTGCCGACGTGATCAACGGTCTGGTAGAACACTTCGGCGGGCCGGGCGTCCTGGTGCACGGCGTGGCGATCAAGCCGGGCAAGCCGACCATCCTGGCCGTCATCGGCGGCAAAGCTGTGCTCGGCCTGCCGGGGAACCCGGTCAGCGCTATGGTGGCCTTCTGGCTGTTCGGCATCCCGGCCCTGTTCCACACCATGGGCGCGCCAATGCCCTTCCGCCCCCGGATGCAGGCGGTCCTGACCGCCAACATCCCCAGCAGCGCCGGGCGGGAAGATTACGTCCCGGTGGCGCTGGCTGAGGAGGGAGAAACAATCACGGCGACCCCGATCTTCGGCAAAAGCAACCTGATCTTCACTCTCGTCCGCGCCGGCGGGCTGGCTAAAGTGCCCCTGAACACGACGGGCCTGCAGGCCGGCGACACAGTTAGCGTCTATTCCTTTCCCGGTTAAGGAGCGCGGGCGATGGCAAAACGACCGGCCCAGTCCGATCCTCAGACAAAGCTCAACACCTACCACGCCGTCCGCAAGCTCAAGCAAGAGCAAAAGCTGAGCGACGAAGCGGCCATCGCCTATTTCACCGGCAGAGGAGTCCGGCGGGAGACCGCCGAGGCCAACCTGGCCCTGTATTACAATGTGGAGCGGCAGCGGCTGAACCGTAACGCCCGCCGCGACATTATCGGCGGCATGATGATTCTGGCGTCCGGCGTGGTAATCGCCATGGTCTACCCCTCTTTCCAGAACCTCCCGCTTCTGGTGCGCGGGCTGATGCCCGCCGCCGGGCTGGGCCTGATGCTCTTCGGGCTGTACCGTCAGATTCGCGCCGGTCGCCTGCCCCGGTTCTGATTTTTCGCGCCTCTATACGACAGATATCCCGCCTATGACCGCTGACCGCAACATCTACCTGCACGATATCCCGATGGATGAGGCGTGGGCGCATTTCACCGCCGCCCTGGAGGCCACCGGGTTATGGCGCCCCCTGCCCGCGGAGGAAGTCCCCCTCCAGAGGGCGCTGGGCCGGGTGACCGCCGGGCCGATCTGGGCCAGGATCAGCGCCCCCCACTACCACGCCAGCGCCATGGATGGCTACGCCGTTCGGGCGCGGGACACGCTCGGCGCGACGGAAACCGCACCCGTGATTCTGCAGGAGGGCGACCCCGCTTCCGCCGAACGGCCGGCCCAGCCGGTCAATACCGGCCAGCCGCTGCCGGACTGGGCTGACGCCGTGATCATGATCGAGCACGTCCAACCCCTCGGCGGCGGGCGGCTGGAGATCCGCGCCTCTGTCGCGCCGTGGGCGCATGTCCGTCCGATGGGCGAAGATATGGTCGCCACGGAGCTGGTCCTGCCGGCCAACCATGTGCTGCGCCCGGTCGATCTGGGGGCCATCGCTGGCTGCGGGCATACGAGCGTCCGCGTCCGCCGCCGGCCGCTGGTCGCCATCCTGCCCACCGGCTCTGAGCTGGTCCGCCCCGGCGACGCCCTCAAGCCGGGCAGCGTGATCGAGTACAACAGCATTGTGCTTGGCGCGCAGGTCGAGTCGTGGGGCGGGCGCGTCCTGCGGCTGGAGCCGGTCTCCGACGACTTCGCCCGCATCCGCACTGCTGTGGCCGACGCAGCGAGCAACCGCGCCACCCTGATCCTGATCAACGCCGGATCGTCAGCGGGCAGCGAAGATCACACCGCCGCCGTGATTCGCTCGCTGGGCGAGGTGCTGGTGCACGGCATCGCCGTGCGGCCTGGCCATCCGGTCGTCATGGGCCTGGTGCATTCCGGGGATCAGACCGTCCCCGCTCTCGGCGTGCCGGGCTACCCGGTATCGGCGGCTTTGACAGGCGAGATCTTCGTCAGGCCGCTGCTGGATCGCTGGCTGGGCCGGGCGACGGAGCCGCCCCTCACCATACAGGGCGAGCTGACCCGCAAGGTGCTCAGCCCGACCGGCGACGACGAATATATGCGCGTCACCGCCGGGCGGGTCGGGGACCGCGTGCTGGTGACGCCGTTAGGCCGCGGCGCGGGCGTGATTTCTTCGCTGGTGCGGGCGGATGGTATCGTCCGGATTCCGCGCTTCAGCGAAGGCCACGACGCCGGCGACACCGTGACCGTCCATCTCTACCGCTCCCCTTATGAGATCGAGCACACCGTCCTGATCATCGGCAGCCACGACCTGACGCTGGACCTGCTGGCCCAGTTCCTGGCGGAGCGCCGCCCGGAGTTCCGGCTGGCCAGTGCGCACGTGGGTAGCCTGGGCGGCCTGATGGCCCTGCGCCGCGGCCAGGCTCACCTGGCCGGCTGCCACCTGCTGGATGTAGCGACTGGCGAATACAATGTCACCTATGTCCGCCAGTACATGCCGGGCATGGCCGTGCGCCTGATCACGCTGGCGGGCCGCGAGCAAGGCCTGATCCTGCCCAGAGGCAACCCCCGCCGGATCGCCGGCATCGCCGACCTGGCCCGCCCCGATCTCCGCTATGCCAACCGCCAGCGCGGCGCCGGGACGCGGCTGCTGTTCGATCACCTGCTGGAACAGGCGGGCCTCAAGCCTGAACAGGTGAACGGCTACGAAAACGAGCAGATCACCCATCTGGCGGTCGCCGCCGCCGTCAAGAGCGGGCAAGCTGACGCCGGCATGGGGGTGCTGGCCGCGGCGCGGGCGCTGGAGCTGGACTTTATCCCGCTGGGGACAGAGCGCTACGATCTGGCCCTGCCGCTGCAGCACGCCGCGGAGCCAGGCGTCACCGCCGTGCTGGACCTGCTGCACGACCCGGAGTTCCGCGCAGCGGTGGCAGCCCTGCCGGGGTATGACGTGTCCGCAATGGGCACGGTGGCGGCGGAGATTAGCTGAGGGACAGGGAGCAGGCAGCGGAGAGAGGGAGCTGCTCCGCCGTCGCCGTAAAGATCCGACCTCCGTTCACCCGGGCGATCCTGCGCCTCATAGAGAGTTCTGCACCCTGCTATGGCCCTGCGGGGCCGTTGCAGGTAAACTCACTCTGGAAACGCGCCGCGCAATCGCAGCCCGCACCCGGACAAGGCAGTGTATCTATGCCACAAGAACGTATCCAGAAGATTCTGGCGCAGGCCGGGGTCGCCTCCCGCCGCGCCTGTGAGGACCTGATCCGCCAGGGCCGCGTCACCGTCAACGGGCAGCCGGTCGCGATCGGGGATCAGGCCGATCCCGCCCTGGACACCATCCGCGTGGACGGCGAGGTTGTCTATTTGCAGGAAGCCCCGCGCGTCTACATCCTGCTCAACAAGCCGGTCGGCGTGGTCAGCACCACCAGCGCCCAGCGCCAGGAATCCCGCCCCACGGTGCGCGATCTGGTCCCGGTGGCGGAGCGGGTCTACCCGGTCGGGCGGCTGGACGCCGACAGCGAAGGCCTGATCCTGCTGACCAACGATGGCGAGCTGGCCCAGCGGCTGACTCACCCCCGCTACGGCCACCAGAAAACTTATCAGGTGCTGGTCCTGGGGCGCCCTGCCAGGGAGAAGCTGGACCAGTGGCGGGCGGGCGTCGTCCTGGACGATGGCCCGACCGGGGCCTGTCATATCCAGGTGCTGGGGATGGAAGGCGGCAACACCTGGCTGGAAATCACGATGGGCGAAGGCCGCAAGCGGCAGATTCGGCGCACGGCGGCGGCCCTGCACCTGCACATTGAGCGCCTGATTCGCACCCGGATCGGCCCGCTGCATCTGGAGACGCTCCAGCCCGGCGAATGGCGCTCGCTGACGACGACGGAGGTGAACACGCTCCTGCGCGGCGCGGCAGAACGCAAAGCCCGCCCGCGCGGCGCTGAAGTCTACCACTCCGCCCCCCGGCGGCCCGGCCCGGCCCGCGGACGAACCGGCGGGAAGGCACGGCCCGGCCATTCTGCTGAGCCGCCGGGCGGCCCGGCGCGCGAAGCCGGGCGGAAGCCCGCCCCCAGACGACGTCCGCCGGAAGAGACGTTGGAAGACTGGGGCACGCGCCCGGCCCGGTCCACCGGGGACAGGCCGCCCTCCCCCCGCAAGCCAGCGCGGCCTTCCGCCAGCGAGCAGACCTCTTCAGAGCGCCCGCCAGGCGGACGCCCACCAGCCCGCCGCAAGCCCGCCAGAGGTCCATCCGGCGACCGGCCTCCCGCCCGGCGAAAGCCCGCGCCCGGCGGCAAACGGCCCGCCGCCGGCAAGGGAGGCCAGCGCCCATCCGCGCCGCGCCGGGAAAGGAAGCCGCGCGATGAGCAGCGTTAGCGCTGATAGCTGGGTAGTTCGCCAGCGGAGCATCTTCAAGGCCCGGCGGCATATCATCCGCGATGTGCTGTTCCGCCTGATCGCGCCCCTGTTCATCCGGCTGACGGTGCACGGCCTGGAGCATGTCCCGCCGGAAGGCGGGGCTATCCTGATGATCAACCACATGACGGCGGTGGACCCGCTGATCGTCGTCTGCACGATCAAGAACCGCGACGTTGTGCCGATGAGCAAGATCGAGAATTTCCGCAATCCGATCATTGGCGTGCTGGTTCGCACCTGGGGCGGGTACGCCGTGCATCGGGGCCAGGTGGATCGGGGGGCGCTCAATACCGCCGCCAACCTGGTCGCCGCCGGTGAGATGACGCTGATCGCGCCGGAGGGGCACCGGCAGCCGGCGCTGGGCCGCCCCAAAGATGGCCTGGCCTACATCGCTACTAAAACCGGCGCTCTGGTTATCCCCGTCGGCGTTTACAACACCGAACACTGGGTGCGCCACCTGTTCATGCCCTGGCATCGGACCCCGGTCGAGGTTGCTTATGGGCGGCCTTTCCGGCTGCGCACGGGCGGGCGGACCCGCATCCCGCGCGACGAGATACGCCGCATGACTGAGGAAATGATGTACCAGCTCGCCAGCCTGCTGCCGGAGCGCAACCGGGGCGACTACAGCGATCTGTCCCGGACCACGACCACATTCCTGGAATTCACCGACAGCTCTCAGCCCTCACAGCCGGCTCCCCCGCTAACCGCACCATGATGAGCGCCGGAAGGAATCGTCCATGACCAGCCGATCTGGATCCAGCAACCTGAGCATCGAGGAATGGGCGCAGTGGCAGCGCGGCGCTTACCGGTGGCGGCGGCAGTTGATGCGGGCCATCGTCTGGGGGTTCCTCTCCCACGTTTTGTGGAAGGTCACGGTTGAGGGGCTGGAGCACGTCCCGGCAGCCGGGCCGGGCGTCCTGATGATGAGTCACTCCACTATGGCCGATACGACGGTCCCGCTCGGCGTGGTGACCCACCGCGATATTGTCCCTATGACCAAAGAGGAGAACTTCCAGAATCCGGCCACGCACTGGCTGCTCGCCCTGTGGGGGGCTTATTCGATCCGGCGCGGGGAGGTGGATCGCCAGGCGCTGCAAACGACGGTGGAACTGCTGCGGATCGGCGAACTTGTCATGATCATGCCGGAAGGCACGCGCTCGCCGACCCTGCGAAAGGCCAAAGACGGCCTGGCCTATGTCCTGCTCCGGGCGGATGTGCCAGTCATCCCGGCGGCTGTCTGGGGGCTGGAAGACTTCCGCCGCGATCTGTTCAAGCCCTGGAAGCGGACGCCGGTCACCATCCGGTTCGGGCAGCCCTTCCGGCTCAAGGAGGCCGGGGAGCGCGTCCCGCGCGAGGTTATATCGGCTATCACGCGCGAGATGATGTACCAGCTCGCCCGGCTCTATCCGGAACATAAGCGCGGCTTCTATGCCGATCTCTCACAACTCACCACCGATCACCTGCTCTTCACGTGAATCGGCGCTCCCATCGCGCCCGCGCGCCCGGATCAAAGCCGGGTCAGACAAGACCTTCCCGGCCTGCTAAAGCCGGGATTTTCATGCGGAATTCACGCCGGAATAGTTGGCGAAAAGGCAGTATGCGAGTATGATGATTTCAATGATTCTACTAGCAAAGGAGTGACAGCCGATCTTACTTTCGGGCGAAGGGACAAATAGCGCATGAGCTTGCCGGCCTGACCGGCAAGATGACGAGGTGGCGGTTCCTGCCGCAGGGCAGTGCTCACTCTACCCCGGTAGAGGAAAATCGAGGACTCAGCGGATGCCGCCAGGGCGCCTGATCGCCGTCCTCCTGTCCCCCCACTGGCTGCTTCACAGCCGCACACATAAGCGCGGTGACAAAACTGCCCGGCGACGGGCGGACAACCCGCCGCCACGCGATCAACAAGCTGACCTAACTGTGAATAACCCGATCAGCAATCGGGCGGCTTCACCATGATCGCGAGGCAGCAGCCTCGGAGTGGAGGGACACGTCTGTGTGCGGTATTGTGGGATATATCGGGCCGCAGGATGCGGCGCCGATCATTCTGGATGGACTCAAGCGGCTGGAATATCGCGGCTACGACTCCGCCGGGCTGGCTGTTATTCAGGACAGCGCGATTGCCGTCCGGCGCGACGTAGGCAAGCTGGACAACCTCACCCGCCTGTTCCAGCAAAGCCCGATCAGCGGGCAGATCGGCGTCGGCCATACGCGCTGGGCCACTCACGGCGAGCCGAGCGCCCGCAACGCTCACCCGCATATCAGTATGAGCGGCCGCGTGGTGGTCGTGCATAACGGCATTGTGGAAAACTATCGCGAACTGAAAGACGAGCTGATCGCCGGGGGCGCCGTATTCAATTCCGACACGGATACCGAGGTGATCGTCCACCTGATCGAGCGTTACCTGGGCTGCGACAGCTCCCTGACCGAAGCGACGCGCCTCGCCGTGCAGCATCTGCGCGGCGCGCATGCCGTCGTTGCCATGAGCATCCAGGAGCCGGACCGGCTGGTGACCACCCGGATCGGTAACGCTGGCGGCGTGGCGATCGGGCTGGGCGACGGGGAGAACTTCATCGCCAGCGACATCCCGGCTGTGCTGGGGCATACGCGGCGCTTCATCTTTCTGGAGAGCCGGCAGATCGCCACTGTCACCTGCGATGGATACATGATCCAGACTCTGGGGGGCGAGCCGGTGCTGGCGCGCATAGCCAGCATCGACTGGAACCCGATGAGCGCCGAGCTGGGCGAATACAAGCACTTCATGCAAAAGGAAATTTTCGAGCAGGCCCGTGCGCTGACCGATACCGTGCGCGGGCGTATCGACTTCGAGACCGGCCAGGTCACGCTGACCGACCTCAAGCTCACAGCAGAAGAAGCCGGGCGGATCAACCGGATCGTGGCTGCCGCCTGCGGCACAAGCGCCTATTCGGCCCTGATCGGCAAATACCTGGTGGAGGAGCTGGCCCGCATCCCGGTCGAAGTGGACTACGCCAGCGAGTTCCGCTACCGCGATCCGATTATCGATTCCGATTCGGTCGTGCTGACCATCACCCAGAGCGGGGAGACAGTAGATACCCTGGCGGCTATCGAAGAGGCGCGCCTGAAGAAGGCCCGGGTGTGGAGCATCGTCAACGCAATCGGCAGCCAGGCCATGCGTCTGTCGGACGGATTCATCACCATGCAGGCCGGGCCGGAAATCGGGGTGGCCTCAACCAAGGCTTTCACCACCAGCGTCATGGATCAGGTGCTGCTGGCGCTGTATCTGGGCCAGCTTCGCGGCACGCTCAGCGCAGCCGATCTGCGGCGGCACGCCCGCGATATCGCCCGCCTGCCAGACATCGTCGGGCGTGTGCTGGAAGACAACGCCCGGTATAGCGAGCTGGCGGTGGGGCTGGCCGGGTTCAACAACTTCCTGTATCTGGGGCGCGGCATCAACTATCCTGTTGCGCTGGAAGGCGCGCTCAAGCTCAAGGAAATCAGCTACATTCATGCCGAAGGTTACCCGGCGGGCGAGATGAAACACGGCCCGATCGCCCTGATCAACGAGAACATGCCCACCCTGGCGATCATCCTGCGCGACCATGTGTATGACAAGATGCTCAGTCAGGTGGAGCAGGCCCGGGCGCGCGGCGGAATCGTGATCGCGGTCGCCACCGAAGGGGACACCCTGATCGCCGAAAAGGCCGACCATGTGCTCTACGTGCCGGAGGTTCCGGAGCTTCTCAGCCCGATCGTGAGCGTGATCCCCCTGCAGCTGCTGGCCTATCACATCGCCGTGCGGCGCGGCGCAGATGTGGACAAGCCGCGCAACCTGGCCAAGAGCGTGACGGTCGAATAAAACGCGGCGGCGACATAGCTCACATAAAACGGCGGAGGGTACGCCTGATTACGGGCCACCTTCCGCCGCTGTGTTCGCCGGTAACTGCGCCGCCTTACGATTGCTCGTCATCCCCCCACAGGAACGCCCGCCAGGGTTCTTCCTCCGGCGCAGGCTCGGGGGCCGGCGGCTCCGGGGCCATCACCACCGGGGCAGCGGCGGAGGGCATTTCTTCCGCCGCCAGGGCTGCGTAAGTGGTGGCGGGCAGCGACGTGTAGCGCGGCTCCATGACCGGATGCGGGATCGCCTCCACCACCGTCGTAACCCGATCCTCTGGCTCAAACTGGTTGGAGGCCAGAGTGATGTGGATCACCAGCGTCCCGGCCAGCTTCAGGCCCATCTGCTTTTCGACAAGCTGGCGCAAAACGCGGGTGATCTCCTTTTGCTTCTCGGGGATGATGATATCGGGGCGGGTGCGCACATTGAGGGTCACACTGGCCCCGGCGTTCTCGATCTCGACCTCGGTCTGCACATCCAGCACGTCAGAAACCTGGGCGATACGGGCGTTAATCTGGCGCTGCACTGAATCCAGGCTGACTTCAGCCCGCGCGCCGCGCATCCGCACCATCAGGCCAGGCGTGCGCCCGGGGCGGATCAACCGGTACAGCAGCACGATCAGGAGGGCATCCAGAATCACAGCCACAACAACCTGAAGCGTACGGGCAAATGGAGAAGCGTCGCGCAGGCGGGAGACCAGATCAATGACCGTCTGCGGCGCGAGCAGGAATAGATTCAGTATGACCAGGAGGAGGACAATACCCAGGACCACCAGCGAGCGTCGTAAGAAGACTATCATCAGCACTACCCTCCTGTATATTTCACCACTACCAGAGTCAGATCATCGAATGGCGGGGTATCCCCCACGAAGGCTTCCACTTCGTGCAGGATATAAGCCAGAATACCTTCGGCTGGCGCGCCGGTGTCCGCCGACTGGCGCACGGCTTCCAGCAGCCGGTCAGGCCCGAACGGCTCGCCCGCGCCGTTCTCAGCCTCAGTCAGGCCGTCCGTATAATAGGCCAGGACATCGCCGGCTTGCAGCGTCAGCGGGCAGAGCTTGAGCGGAATCTCATCGAACCAGCCCATCGGGTGTCCCCCGCGCGCCAGCCATTCGCCCCTCCGCTCACGATGGTGATAGAGCAGCGGGCAATTATGTCCGGCATTGACGCCAACCGCCTCCCCGCCGGCTGAGAAGATGGTGTAGTATACGGTGACGAACATGCCCGTGTCACCGCCCTCCAGCATCATGAGGCGGTTAGCCTGGCGCAGGGTGTCCAGCGGTGAGCTGGTGGCGACGGCGTTGCCGCGAATCAGGCTGCGGGCCACGGCCATGAACAACGCCGCGCCAACACCTTTGTCAGCCACATCAGCAATTACGACGCCGATGCGGCCCCCATCCAGGGGGAAGATATCGTAGAAATCGCCGGCCACCTCCCGCGCCGACCGCCATTCCGCCGCGATTTCGTAACCGGCCAGTTCCGGGACCTGGCGGGGCAGCAGGCTGCGCTGAATCTCATAGGCCATGCTCAGCTCGCGCTCCAGCCGGGCGTTGCGCACCTCAATCTGGTGCAGCCGGGCGTTGTCCAGCGCAATGCCGGCCATCGCAGCGAAGGAGGAGAGGAGCGCCAGATCGGCGTCGCGAAACACGCCCGCCCGCAGGCTGTTGTCCACATAAACCACGCCAATCAGGCGGCCCTTGACCAGCAGCGGCGCGCACATGATGGACCGCAGACTCATGGCGATGATGCTCTGGCCGAGCGCAAAACGGGGGTCGTGTTCGGCGTTGCTGGTCAGGAGGGGCTGGCCCGTCTGCACGACCTGGTTGACGATGGTCGTGCTGTACTGAAAGTCGGGCGTATCCAGGTCCTCCTTGTTCAGCCCGCGCGCGACTTCTACCCGGAGCTGGCCGGCCTCGTCCACCAGCATCAGAAAACCGCGCTGCGCCTTAACCACCTCGATCACTTTATCCAGCACGGCGTACATCACCACATCGAGATCGAGACTGGCGCTGATCGCCTGGTAAATTTCGGTCAGGGTGGCGAAATGCTCCGCCATAATGATGGTCGATGTCGGCTGTTTATCGGAGTTGGGCATCAAGACCCCCTCTCATCAGCACACGGCTTGTGAGCGAATTATAACATATCCAGTGGTCAGTCACGGTAGGAGAAGAGGAAGGGGCGGCGATCCTTTCTCGTTCTCAACACCCCGGAAGCCAGTTGACAGGATCGTCCTCCGCTCTCATAATGGCGACCGTCGGACCTGTGAAAGCCGGGCAGCGACGCCGGGCCAGGCAGGCGCCGGCTGAGCAGATGCCGGGCAGGAGAATTAAGCATTTCCTCATTTTGGGGCGTGAATTGCCTCAGCCGCCTGTGGTATAGTGGAGGCGAATCCGGCAGGCTGAGGCTTTTTGTTACAGGGGGTCTGCCGGACCGGATAGGGGGAATAGAATGCCCCTGCGCGGCGTGATCTTCGATATGGGCGGGACATTGCTCCACTTCCACCCGCGGGAGGCTGAACCCGGTCAGGGCTGGCAAGAGATGGAGAACACCGGCGCGGATGCGCTGCGCCTGTTCCTTCATGAACAGGGGTATGCGGTCCCCCCCGCCGACGAAGCCCGCCGCCTGAATTTCGCGGTCATGCTCGATCACTGGCGGCGCATGGGAGAAGGCGAACCGGTCAACCCGCAGCTCGGCCCGATGCTTCACCAGGTGATGAGCGCCTGGGGCCTGCCGCCGGCTGCCCTGGAAAACGGCCTGATCGAAGATGCGGTGGCCGCCTATATCGCGCCCGTGCAGGCCATCATCAGGCCGCTGGAGGGCGCAGCGGAGACGCTGCGCCGGCTGCATGAGCGCGGGCTGCGGCTGGGATTGTTCAGCAATACGGCGTGGCCGGGGGTCTATCACTTGCAGGACCTGGCCCGCTGGGGGATGATGCCCTACCTGGAGTGTGCGTTCTTTTCCGCCGATGTGGGCATCTGGAAGCCGCGGGCTGCCGCGTTCCAGATGGCGCTGGAGGCGCTCGATCTGCAACCGGAGGAGGCGGCTTATATCGGCGACCATCTATATTTTGATATTTACGGGGCACAACAGGCCGGGATGCGCGGGATATGGCTGTCCAGCGCGGAATGGCCGGCCTCACACCAGCGCGGGCTGACTATTACGCCAGACGCGACGCTGGAGAAGCTGGCCGACCTGCCGGCTGTGCTGGAGAAGTGGCTTTGAGGATTTGGCCCGGGGGCAATAGACAGATATAACGGAACCTGGCCGGATTGGAACAGGCCCGCCCGGACGAACATCACTCTGTCCTTTCATACAACGTACGAGCGGTTACGCAAGGAGAATTATCATGTCAGATACGTCGGCTACGCGCAAACGCAAAGTTCAGCGGGATGCGGAACAGAAACGGCGTCAGCAGCTTTATATCCTGATCGGCATTGTTGTAGTCGCCGTTCTGGCGATCTTCGTGATCATCCTGATCACGCAGCAGGGTGTCGGCGCCCAGCAAACGGCATCCGCAATCGCCGAAAGCAGCACCTACGCGAATTACACTCCCGGCACCAGCGAGGAAGGGCTGCCCCAGCTTGGCTCCCCCGACGCGCCAATGGTGATCCGTGAGTATTCCTCTTTTGGCTGCCCGCACTGCGCCAACTTCCACGATACGCAGGTCCAGAATATCCTGAGCGATATCGCGGCGGGCGAAGTGCGCCTGATCTACATCCCGATCACCAACTCATTCTCTATGCCGGCCTCGGCGGCGGCGTTCTGCGCCTGGGATCAGGGCCGGTTCTGGGAAATGCACGACATTCTGTTCAGCTATCTGGAGCAGTTTGGCAACAACGCCTTCGGGATCAGCAACCTGCGCTCCGCGGCGGAACAACTGGGGCTGGACATGGACGCTTTCAACGCCTGCCTCACCTCCGCCGATACCGGCACGCGGATCGACCAGGCCAACAGCCTGTTCGCCGCGCTCAACCAGCAGTACCCCAATGTGACCGGGACCCCCACTGTGACTTTCAACGGCACCCCGCCAAGCTGGGGTTCGGGCTGGTCGGGCGATATTCGCGCCTACATTCAGGGCCTCATGGCAGGATAGGAAGCGAGCTGGCGTGATCATCCTTGACGCGCATCAGGATATCGCCTACAACGCCCTCCAGTTCGACCGTTCGTACACGCGGAGCGCCTGGGAAATCCGGCGCTCCGAAGCGCAGGCTGGCCTGGTCCGCGGGCCGGCGGCTAACGGGCTGCCAGACGCCTTGCTGGGGCGTCTGGCAGTTATTTTTGCCACGCTGTTCGTCGAGCCGAACTGGTCGGAGTTCACGCCAGATAAGCGCTGCAGTTACGACACCCCGCAGGAAGCCTACCGGGCGGCCCTCCGCCAGTGGGACTACTACCAGCGGCTGGCCGACGAAGACAGGCGGGTCCGCCTGATCCGCACCGGAGCCGAGCTGGACGCTGTTCTGGCGACCTGGGAGGACGGGACGACGCTGGCCGATCATCAGGTCGGGCTGGTGCTGCTGATGGAAGGGGCGGACCCGATTCTGGAGCCGCGCCAGCTTGAAGAATGGGTGGAGCGCGGCGTGCGGATCATCGGCCCGGCGTGGTCGGCGACTCGTTACGCTGGCGGTACGTGGCGGCCCGGTCCGCTGACCGATCTGGGCCGCGAACTGCTGGATGTGATGGCCGGCTTCAACCTGATTCTGGACCTCAGCCATACCACTGAAGAGGGCTACTTCGAAGCGCTGGATCGCTACCCCGGCCCGGTCATCGCCAGCCACAGCAACCCGACCCGCTGCTGGAATCACCACCGCAACCTGACGGATACGCAGATACGGCGCATGGCGGAACACGACGGCGTGATGGGCGTGGTGCTGTACAACCGCTTCCTCAGCGAGCGCTGGCATCGCGGCCTGCCCAAAGCGGAGACGCCGCTCGACGTGGTGGTTGTCGCTATCGATCACGTCTGTCAGGTCACCGGCAGCGCCAGCCATTCCGGCATCGGCACGGATATTGACGGCGGCTTCGGCGCCGATGAAATTCCGGAGGGGATTGACACTGTGAGCGACCTGCTCCGGATTGCTGACGCCTTGCGCGACCGGGGCTACCGGGAAGCCGATATCGAGGGCATTATGGGCGGCAACTTCCTGCGCATCCTGCGCCAGGCCCTGCCGGGGTGATTGTCCGCGATAGTGAGGCGTAAGGCGCCGCGCACATATTGATTTGAGGGCGAGCTGCTATGAAAGCGATTCTCCCCGGGGTGTGGACATTCACCGGGCTGCCGGTCGGGCGGGTCTATCTGCTGGAAGACGCCGACGGCCTGACCCTGGTTGACGCCGGCCTGACCCTGGCGGCGGAGCGCATCCTGCGCCAGCTTGCCGCCGCGGGCCGGCGCCCGGACGAGGTCAGGCGCATTCTGGTCACGCACGGTCACTTCGATCACGTCGGCGGCCTGCCCCGGCTCAAGGCGCAAACGGGCGCCCAGGTCATCGCGTCGGACGCAGAACGCCCGATACTGGAGGGTCAGCAGCCCCTTCAGTATCCGCCGGTGGAGACGCTCCCCCTCAGGGCGCGGCTGATGCGCGCCGGCAGCCGCGGCGATTCATTCCTCAAAGGCATCACCGTCGATCGGACAGTCGAGGATGGCGAGATGTTGCCGGAGGTTCTGGGCGGCCTGCAGGCGCTGATCATGCCCGGCCACACCCCTGGCCATACCGTCTACTGGCACCCGGAGCGGCGGCTCCTGTTCTGCGGCGACGCCATCATGCACTTCACCGGCCTGAGCGGGCCGTTCCGCGCCGTCTCGACCGATATGGACGACGTGCACGAGTCAATCGCCCGCATCGCGGCCCTGCAGCCGGCGGCGGTGTGCTTCGGGCATGGCAATCCGCTGCTGGCGGACACAGCCGCCCGCATTACAGCGTTCGCCCGATCCTGCAAAGCGATTCAATAAGCGCGGCGGCGCTCCCCGGTACGTTTCGTGCTCACCATCTTTAGCTCTAAATAAGACGTTAATGGTATAATTACCTCCAGAATTGATGCTGTTCCGTCCTGCCGCTGTGCGACCCGTTCAGAAGATTCCCCCTCATGAGCTACCGTTTGTGGAGTACCCGCGTGCTGGCTGCCGCCTTCGCGGCCGTGATCGTGCTCGGCGCTGCCGGAATGGCCGTTCCGGCTCCCGTTCAGGCCCAGACATCGTCCGGGCCGACCGCCTTTGACATGCTGGCCGCGCTCAACGAGTGGCGCCTGCAGGAAGGCCTGGCGCCGTTCCGCCCCAACCCGACGCTGACGGCGCTGGCTTCCTTCCAGCTTCAATACCTGCTGCTGCAGGATCACCTGCCGGACCGGCTTCACGACGGAGTCACAGCAGAAGGTCCGCGCGTCCGCGCCCTCTGGTATCCGTATCAGTGGCCGTACTACAGGATTCCATCCCGCGTCAGCCTGGAGGAGATCATCGTCGCCCAGCACACCGTCCAGCAGGGTATCAACTGGTGGAAAAACTCGGATATCCACCGCCGGGCGGTGACCAACCCCAACTACCGCGAGATCGGCGTGGCGGCCATGCCTTACCCGAACGGCACGGTGTTCGTCGTCGAGCTAGGCGGGCGTCCGAACGTCCTGCCGGCCATGATTCACCCGGACAGGCAGACCCTCTACCTGACGCGGGATACCTACTCAGGCGCGCGGGCCGCTGGCGCCCTGACCGCTATCACCGGGGTTCGCCTGCTGGATACTGACCAGACGCCCCTGACGGACTGGCAGCCCTGGCAGCGGACTCTGCCCGTGCCGCAGGAGGTGAGCGGCGATACCTTCTATGTGGAGTACACCGACGGCAGCCAGACCGTGACCACAGCGGTCAATCTGGAGACTGATATATTCCCGCTGCCGGGGTATCTGGCCGGGCTGACGCCGCCGCCCTACTACGTGCCCTCGCCCGCCCCTGCCGCGCCGCCGGCGGGCAGCGCGGCCTCGCCGCACCCCGGCGCCGATATACAGGTACTTGAGCGCGGCCCGGATATGCTGGCGCTGCTGGCAAACGCGACCGGGGCGGGCGTCACCCTGTCCAGCTTCCACATCCTGGCCCTGAAGCCCGAAGCGCCGCCGTACAGCTTCACGCTCTCCGGGGCTTTTGACGGCCTCCACCAGGCAGGGATGGGCACGTGTTATCTCTATATGGTGGAAGGGAGCGCGCTGGCGCCGCCGGAACAGTGCACCGGCACGCTGGTGATACAGCGGGTCAATCGCGTTGGCGCTTTCTGGTATAACACCGGGGATGATCGCCCTGCGCCGCTGCTGGTCTTCACCGATCGCGGCCATCTGGCGGCTGACTGCCGCGTCCCGACTGCCGGGTGCTCTTTCTTCGTCGAAGCTGCTCCCGCGCTAACCGGGGCGGGGGACGGCGCAGCTCCAGTCGCCGGGCAGATCCGCCTGATCTACGACGCCAACAGCCTGTCCCTGCTCAACGCCGGGGAGCAGCCCCTCAATCTGTACGGCCTCTCCCTGAGCGATGGAAGTCGCACACTCTCCGCCCAGATCTGGAACACAGCGGCCAGCACCGCCCCGCTGAGCCAGCTCCCGGCTGCCGACTGCCTGCAAGTGTGGCGTTACGGGATAACCAGCCAGCCCAGGCCGTCGGGATGTCGCGTCCGCCAGTCATGGGTCACCGTCGAAGACAGCGAAACTGTCTGGACAGCGGGACAATTTAGCGTATTCAACAACGGCAGGCGCCTGGGAATCTGCCAGACCAGCGCGGGAGAGTGCATCATCGACCTGCCCTGAATCTATATTCTGGCTGTACAGATCGCTTACCAGAAGCTGCCTGTACTTTTGTAACTGGATCGCTTGCACCATCTTCAGTCGCTGTGTAAGATTGAGCCGGTATGGGCGCTAGAGGATGGGGTGGATGGCGGCTCACCGTATTCTGGTGGTAGATGATGACCCGGGGATTGTAACCCTGATCACGGCGATCCTGAAGCGGGATGGCTATAACGCACTCTCAGCCTATAGCGGCGAGGACGCGCTGGCGCTCTATGCCAGCGCGCATCCCGACCTGATTTTGCTCGATCTGGCGATGCCGGAGGTGACCGGGTTTGAGGTGCTGGAAGAGCTGCGCCAGCGCGAAGCCGAAACCGGGAGGCGCACCCCGATCATCCTGCTGACGGCGTATACGCAAAGCTATTTTGTGTCGCAGGGAATCCACCCGGATGTGCAGGGCTACCTCACCAAGCCGGTCACATCCAAAAAACTGCTGGAAGACGTCAGACGCCTGCTGGCGGAATGAGTGCCACAGTTTACCCCGCTGGCAGAGCCAGCCCGAACGCAGCCCCCTGCGTGGAATTGCAGCGGATAAATACGCGCCCGTGATGCGCTTCCGCCACCGCCCGGACCAGGGCCAGCCCCAGGCCGCCGCCTTTGAGGTCATCCAGGCCTGGCGGCAGGCGGAAGAAGCGATCGAACAGCCGGCTCTGTAACTCCGGCGGGATTGCCGGCCCGTCATCTTCCACCTCAATGATCAGCTCGTCTCCCTGCACAAAGCCCCGCAGCGCGATCTGCCCGCCCTCCCCGCTCCGTTCGCTGGCATTGAGCAGCAGATTCTCCACCGCCCGCTGAAGCCACGCGGCATCCACGGCAGCATCAGGCAGCGGCTCTGCCAGGTCCACGTGAATGCTCTGCCCGGAAGAACCGGTTGTTGCTCCGGTGGCATGCACCGCCGCGCTCAGAATCGGCGCGATCGCGCGGCGTACCCCGCTGCTGTCAAATTCACTGCCCGTTTGCAGCGCCTCCAGGCCGACTGCATCCTCCAGAAGGGCGTGCAGCCGCGTCAGGGCGCTGAGCGCAATATCGAACAGATCGAGCACCATCGGGTTGTTGGCCGGCTCCAGCTCTTCGCGGAGCAGCACCAGCGTGCTCAGGGTGACGCTGAGCGGGTTGCGCAGATCGTGCGCCGCCGACCGGACAAAGTCCATCCGCTGTTGTTCCGCTTCCTGCAAGCGCCGGATATCCCGCGCCACCACGACCCAGCCGTATCCGGCCCCATGATTCAGGGCGGTAATGCTCAATGAGCAGGTCCGTCCGTTATCCAGCGTAGCGTCAAAGAGGGTCGTTGTGCCGGCAGGATGGGCGCGCTCCATCTCCAACACCTGCGATATTCGCGAGCGGAGGGCAGCATCCAACGGCGCTTCGGCAAGCGGCACTCCGATTACATCGTTAGTGCGGCGCGCGAACAGGAAACGGGCCGGCTGGTTGAGCAGCCAGATACAGCCATCGGCATCAGTCACGATGATGCCGTCTGTAGTCGCATGGAGGATCGCTTGCAGCGCGTCCTGCAACTGGTCGTCAGGGTTCATACCATCCCACGAATTCCGTTGAGCATCCAGCTAAACCTGTGATAGCTGGCTTCGATCAAACATTAGCATATTTCGAAGTCACAGTGCAACAGCCCTCTCCGCTTCGGGGGCGTTGCAGGCCGCCAGAAAGCTGCCGCCCGGGCGTAAAGTACATCTATAACAGAGTGGAGGCGTTTATCCCGGCGTTTCTTACAGGCTCACGCAAGCCCCGATCGGCGCTACGCCCCGTCGGCGGCGTCAACCGCCAGCATCTCCTGCCGCACCTGGTCCAGGACCATCAGCGCCAGCAGGTTGTGCACGGCATAGCCCCGCGTCATGGCCCCCGGCCATGAATAATCGTGCGAGTAGAAAGTCTCCAGATGCATATTGTCCACTGTCAGGCCGCGGCCAGGCAGCGTCCCGGCCACCCGGTCGAAGTCCCACAGCGGGACATCGTACTCGTCGGCCAGCCGGCGCACGATATCGTTGTTCAGCCCTGTGCCGGCGCGCTGGTCGGCTTTCGTCCCCAGCATAGGGATCACACCCTGATCCAGGGTGTACTGGATGATCTCGCGCAGGTTAGCTTCGAACCCCGCCGAGTCGCGATCATTCGTCCCCAGGCGGATGAAGATGGCCGCCGGGTTGTGCAGCGCGATCTCGCAGGCCAGCGGCCCGTCCCCCGGCGGGCACGCCGGGTCCCGTGCCCACATCGGATCAAACACCACCCACGAATTCAGGCCGCGCTGGACGGCCACACTATCCCGCGCGAATGACCCCCGGAAGAAGTCAATAGTCGGCTGCAGGAAGGCGAAGTCGCCCATCGTATACGGCCCGGAATCGTAGCGAGCCAGGAAGTGCGGGTTCTCGATGGTGCTGTCGCCCAGCTTGGAGAAGGCGTGTTCGTCCCGGCCAAGCGCCCGCCCGCGCCGGTAGATTTCCCGCACATTGGCCCGCACATCATCGGGCATGATCAGCAGGTAGCCGAAGAGATCGATGCCGTTGATATACTGCGGCCAGGGCGGCATGGTCGGGGTGATAGTTGGGGTCGGCAGGGTAATGCCCAGGTCTTCAGCAACATGGCTGCCGGGCGTTTGCGCTTCCATCACGGCGGTAGCCAGCCGGGCGGCGGTAGCCGTCGCTTCGACAATGGCCGCCGGGATGGGGATGATTAACTGCTGGCCCTGCTGGAGCAGATTGGGATTGATCGGCGCGTTCAACGCCAGAATGTCATCGACTGTCACGCCGTAGCGGGCGGCAATGCTGTACAGTGTATCGCCCGCCACAATCACATATGTGATCGTGGGCACGGTCGGCGAAGCCGCAATTGTGGGCGTCGGCGTCGTTGACGGCGTGGCGGTCTGAGTCGGCAATTCTGTGGCCGCCGGGACAGGCGTGCTGGAAGGGGCCGCCGCTGCCACGTTCACCGCGCCGGCCAGGGCCATCGTAGGGACAGGCGAAGCGATCGCCAGGGCAGGATCGTGCGTCGTATCGGCGGTGACAGATACCGGCGTGAGGCGCGGCGCCGACTCGACAGACTGAACGACGCCAGTCAGGACATAGACAACAGTCAGAGCGGCTGTCAGGCCGAAGACGATCCCCAGTACAATTACAAGCGAGCGACGCATGATCAGGCTCTCATCCCATCTGGCTTAATCCGGCGCGAGCATCCCGAATTGTAGCGCAACCGGCGGGCGGCTGCCCTGCCTTCTGTGAACATAAAAAACCGTCTGCCGGCGCAGACGGTAGCTCAGTTATAGGGCAGGTGGGAGTCGAACCCACAAGGTAGAACCGGCAGATTTTAAGTCTGCTGCGTTTGCCATTTCGCCACTGCCCCTCACCGCACAAAAGTGTAGCAGACCTGGCAGGGAGCGTCAACGCCTCCGCTTCGCGCTCCGCAGAGATGGAGGGCCGCCCGCGCCCCCGCAGCCTCGTGAACCTGAAGCCAGCCTGATATTTTCCCTATCGCCTTTCGCGGCTATAATCCCCCGTATTCTGTAATTGACGCCGGTCGCCCCAAAGGCAGAACACACTTATGGCTGACCAGCTCGCCGGCCAGCAGTTCGGCGGCTACGAAATCCTGGACGAGATCGGACGCGGCGGCATGGCCGTAGTCTATAGAGCGCGCCAGGTCTCCATGAACCGCATTGTGGCCGTCAAGATTCTGCCTCGCCAGTTCGTGCACGACGATACATTCCGGGCGCGCTTCGCCCGCGAGGTCGATATCGTCGCCAAACTGGAACACCGCGCTATCGTCCCCGTCCATGACTACGGCGAGCTGGACGAAATGCCGTATATTGTCATGCGCTACATGGACTCCGGCAATGTGGATGACCTGCTGGCGCAGGGGCCGCTGGCTTATGCTACCGCCGTCCGTATTATCAGTCAGATCGCCGACGGGCTGGATTACGCGCACTCCAAAGGCGTCCTGCACCGCGACCTGAAACCGAGCAATATCCTGCTGGACGAAACCGGCGACGCCTACCTGACCGATTTCGGCATCGCCAGCCTGACCGGCGGCAGCAAGATCACGACTGAAGGCGTGGTCGGCACCCCCGCTTATATGAGTCCGGAACAGGCGCAGGGCCTCAAGCTGGATGGGCGGAGCGATGTCTACGGGCTGGCGGTGCTGGCTTTCGAGATGCTCACCGGCAGCCGCCCCTACGAATCGGATACGCCCTACGGCATCGCTGTAATGCACGTCACCGCGCCGGTGCCTTCCGCCCGGCAGTACAACCCGGCCCTGTCCCCGGCCATGGATCAGGTGCTTCAGCGCGGGCTGGCTAAAAACCGGGCGGAGCGCTTCCAGACGGCGGCGGACCTGGCCGCGGCGCTGCAAAAAGCGCTTCACGTTTCTCCGGCTGAGACGGTTGAAAGCACGGCCCAGACCAAGCCGATCGATCTCACTGAGGCGCATCGCCGGTCGGAAGGGGCCGAGCAGGTTTATGTCTCCGCCCCCATTCATGCCGACCCGGGCCGGTCCGCCGTATCCGAGGCGCCGCCCACCCCGCCCAGCAGCATGCGCGTGGCCCCGGTCGTGCCGGGCCAGCCCCCGCCCTCTGAGGGCGCCGGCTTCCGCCGGCGTCGGGTGCGCCGCCCGCGCCCCTGGTGGGTCAACGCCCTGCTGGGCATGGTCATCGGCCTGCTCATCTTCCTCATGCTGGCGGTGGCTGTGCTGGCGGCGTCGATGCTGAGCGGCCAGGAAGAGCCAACCCCCTCGCCGGTAGAATCGGCCACGCCGACCGAATCCGGCGGCGCGCAGGTCACCATCATCCCGCCGCTGGGCGCGCTGCATCCCGCCGCGGTGGCGATGACGCAGACGGCTTCGGCCCTGCCGACAGTGGACCCGCTGGAGGCGCTCTCCCACACCGGCGGGCAGATCGTATTTCACGCCCGGCGCGATGACGGAGATACGGAACTGTATTTGCTGGACCTGGCGACCGGCCTGGAACAGCCCATCACAAACAACGATGCCGAGGATATGTATCCCGCCGTCTCGCCTGACGGCCGCCTGGTCGCCTTCATGAGCGACCGCGATGGCGATTACGATATTTATGTGCTGGACCTGGCCTGCGTGAATTCGCCCAACAGCAACGCGGAGTGTGAGGCCAGCGCGGTGGCCGTGACCAGCAACGAAGCGGAGGATCGCACGCCGGCCTGGACATCCGATGGCGCGGCTATCCTCTTCGCTTCTGACCTGCAATTCAACGGCGACTTCGATCTCTACCGCGTTGACCGGGACGGCACAAATCTGACGCAGCTTACCGAAGACGACACCCGCGACGAGCACCCCTCCATGTCGCCTGACGGGCGGTACATCGTCTACCACGCCTGGGCTGTGAATGATCCGACAACCGGCGCGATCAGGCGTCTGGACCTGCAAAACGACCTGCAAATCACGCTCTTCGACGGCGACGGGAGGGACTGGGCGCCGACCTACAGTCCGGATGGGCGGAGCATCCTCTTCAACCGTCCAGGCGAAGGCCGGGCCGGGCTGTGGGTGATGGATGCCAGCGGGCGCAACGAGCGCCTTCTGTATGACGGCCCCGGCTTTGACTGGGGCGGCACATGGAGTCCGGATGGGCGGCTGGTGACTTTCACCAGCGACGAAACCGGCGAGGATGAAATCTATCTGATACCGGCCGACGGCGGCGAGGCGCGCAAGATCTCATCCGGCGGCGGGGCGGCCCCTGTCTGGGTTCCGTAATCGGGGCGCGCACCAGGCCGGATAAATACAGACGGAACTATCAGCGACAGACGACACTTAGCGGAGCGATCACCATGGGCGTTATTGCCGATCTTGCCACCCTCGCCAGACCTGTGCTCAGCCTGCCCATCGTCAGACGGGTCCGGCGCAATCACGGGCTGGAACATGCCACCATCCACATCCTGACCCGGAGTCACGGCGGCCTGCGCCTGGCCGGGCGCAGCGATAACGGCGGCTTCTTTCTCTACGGCAGTGTGCCCACCCCGGAAGTGGAGCGGGCGGCGCGGGAAGCCCTGTCACGGATGCGGGCCGGGCAGCATGATCTGGCTATCCACCCCAACTGCGGCACTAACCTGCTGACGACCGGCACGCTGGCTACGCTGGCGGCCCTGCTGGGGCTGGCCGGGGCGGAAAGCAGCCTGGAGAAAAAGCTGGAGCGCTTCCCCACCATACTGGTGCTGGTGATGGGCGTGCTAATACTGGCCCCGGGGCTGGGCCTGGCCCTCCAGCGGCATTTCACCACGCTGGGCGAGCCAGGCGATCTGGAAATCATCCGGATCGAGCAGCACGAGGTGCGCTCGCCATTTGGCCCGGTGACCGTCCACCGCGTGGATACGGCGAACGGCTAACCCTCCGCCGGCAGGGACATAACGTGCAGCACGTCGGGGACGACCTCAATAACTATGGGGGTGACGCCGAATGGCTCGCCATCGCACCAGACGGCGGTTGGCGCCGGAGTCGTGATCTGGAACTCCCGGCCCCGCCAGTGAGCGGCATGCCAGGCGCTGTCCAGGTGCAGGAGGGTCCGACCGACGATCTCCGCCACGCTCCCCTCCTCGCTGCCTTCAACATCGTACACGAACAGGTCCAGCAGCCCGTCATCAGCGGCCACATCGGGGGCGTATTTAAGCTCCGTTCTGGAATTCAGCCGGCCTGTATTGGCAATCTGGCAGCTCACACCGTGAGCGACGTGTCGCGCGCCGTCCACCTCCAGGTGGAAGCGCACCCGCTCCAGCTTGCCCAGCGCCCGGACCGATCCGATTAAGTAGGCCAGCGTCCCCCACTGATTCTTAAGCTCGCGCGTGGTCTCCTCGTTCATCTGAGCCGTGATCCCGATCTCGGCCCGCATCATGTAGTAGCGGCCATTCCGCTCCTCCGGCTTGCGCACCAGGGCCAGGTCCACCGGGCGCGGCTCGCGGCTGAAAAGCTGCTCAACCGCTTCAGGAATTGCCGCGGGGATATCAAATTCGGAAGCCAGCACATTGTTTGTGCCGCCCGGCAAGATCATCAGCGGGACGCCTGTCCCGGCCAGGCCAGCGGCGGCCTCGTTAATCGTGCCATCGCCGCCGTAAGCCGCCACCACATCAACCCCGGATTCGGCGGCCTCCCGGGCCAATCGCGTGCAGTCCCCCGCTTTATGGGTGATTGAGACATCCCATTCCACATCGCGCTTGCCCAGGACATCGTTGAGGATGCTGAGGACAGGGACATCCCCGCCCGCTGCCGGGTTGATGACTACATGGATGCGCTGATAAGAAGTCATGACTCGCTCCGTGGCTGCGTCAGCCTGTGCACGCGCTATCCGCAATACGCTGCACATGGCCGTACAGGCCCGGCAGTCCAGCTCATCTGCCGGGCCATCACCCTGCGCCGCTTATTCCACGCTGACCGGGCAGAAGTAGACCTTTTGCGTCGTCAGAGGCGTGACCTCCCCGACAATCTCAAAGCTCCCTGTGCAGTGAATATCGCGGGATGAGTTGCCGACCATGATCTCGATCGTGCCCGGCTCTACCACAAAGTCCATGGCGCGATCGTAGAAACCAAGCTGGTTAACCGCCAGATGGAAGGTCACCGTCCGGCGCTCGCCGGGGGCCAGCCCGACGCGCTGAAAGCCCTTCAGCTCTTTGACCGGGCGCGTGATAGCGGAGAACACATCGTGCACATAAAGCTGGACGACCTCTTCCCCGGCCCGGGAGCCGGTATTGGTCACATCGACGCTGATATCGACAACCTGACCGGGCGCGGCTGCTTCCCGGCTGAGGCGCAGATTATCAAAAGCGAAGGTGGTATAGCTCAGGCCGTAACCGAACGGATACTGCGGCTTAACGTTGGTCTCGACATAATGCTCTTTCCAGTGTGAGCGTCCACCAGAGGGGCGGTGATTGTAAAACGTGGGGATCTGCCCGACAGCCCTGGGGAAGCTCATCGGCAGCTTGCCGCCCGGATTCGCGTCTCCGAACAACACATCGGCAACAGCGTTGCCCCCCTCTTCACCCGGCAGCCACGCCTCCAGAATCGCCGGGATATGCTCCACGATCCAGGGCAGCGTGAGCGGGCGGCCGTTGACCAGCACTACAACCACCGGCTTACCGGTCGCGGCGACCGCCTCCACCAACTGCTGCTGCACGCCCGGCAGGCCCAGCTCGGCGCGGTCACGGGCTTCGCCGCTGGTGCAGTCGTCGGTCAGGCCAGCCTTATCGCCTACCACGACCACGGCAACATCAGCGGCGGCCGCCGCAGCGACGGCTTCCGCAAAACCGTCCTGTGAAGCATCCAGGACATCGCACCCCCTGGCGTAGCGGATGGTCGCCTCCGGCGCGGCGCGGCGGAGGCCCTCCAGCACGCTGACTGTGGGCACGGATACTTCGATAAGCTCCACCGCATCCGGCACCGGCGTGCCGAACGGATCGTTGGCTTTCATATCGGCGAGCGATTCAACGTGCGCCGGATAAGAATAGTCGCCCATCAGGTTGCGCTCACTGGCGGCGTTGGGGCCGATCACGGCGATTGAACCCGCTTTGGGCAGCGGCAGCAACCCGCCCTCGTTCTTAAGCAGTACGATTGATTTCCGGGCGATCTCGCGGGCGACCTCCCGCTGTTCGGGCGTATCAAAAACGCGGACCGTCAGCTCAGCATCGACATAAGGGCGCTCGAACAGCCCCAGCCGGAACTTGATCATCAGGCTCCGGCGGACGGCCTCATCCACGGCCTCGATGCCGATCTGGCCCGCTTCCAGCGCCCGCCGCAGCGGCTCTCCGTAGCACTCCGTGCTGGGCAGCTCGATGTCAATGCCGGCGTTCAGGGCTATGGCAGCAGCCATACTCCTGTCGGCAGCCACATGGTGGTAGGCTTCCAGCATATGAATGGCGAAGTAGTCGGAGACAACGACGCCGTCGAAGCCCAGTTCTCCGCGCAGCAAATCAGTGAAGACTTCGCGCGAGCTGGCGCAGGGGATACCGTCGATCTCATGGTAGGCATTCATGACCGAGGCCATCCCGGCTTCCTTGATAGCCGCTTCGAACGGGGTGAGGAAGATCTCCAGAATCTCGCGCTGGCCCAGGTGAGCCGGCGCCCAGTTCATGCCGCCCTCGGTCACGCCATAGCCCAGAAAGTGCTTGCCGGTGGCGACGATACCCGTGCCCAGATCGTCGCCCTGCAGCCCCCGGACATAAGCTGTGCCCATGCAGGAGGTGAGGTAGGGGTCCTCTCCGAACGTCTCCTCCACGCGCCCCCAGCGCGGGTCGCGCACAATATCCAGGACCGGCGCCAGCGCATGGTGGCCGCCCGCCGCCCGCACCTGCTCGCGGATGATGTCGGCCATGCGCGCCACCAGCTCCGGCTCCCAGGTGCTGGCCACGCCGATGATCTGCGGGAAGCAGGTCGCGCCCAGGGCCAGGTAGCCGCTGCACGTCTCCTCATGCACAACAGCCGGGATGCCCAGACGGGTATGCTCCAGCAGGTATTTCTGGATCGTATTCGCCAGCTCCGCGCTGGCCCTCGGCCGGACATTGCTGGCGCCAGCTACGCGCGTGATATGCCCGATCCCATGCTGGAGCAGGGCAGCGGCTTTTTGTTCGGAGAATGTGAACTTCTCGAACAGCTCATAGACCCACAGACTGCCCAGTTGAGCCAGCTTCTCATCCAGGGTCATACGCGATATCAGGTCGGCCACACGGGTGTCAAGCGAGCGTTCAGCGTCGCGATAAACGGCTTCAGCCATAGAACTCCTCCTGGTTGTCCGGCAAGTACAGGGTCATTTCAGCGCGCCGGCCATCATGCCTCTGGTCACACGCTCCTGCCCGAGGATGTAAACAACGATCAGCGGCAGGGCGGAAAGCGTCAGGACCGCCATGATAGCCGGGATGTTCATCGCATACTCGCCCTGGTACTGCCAGATCGCCAGGGGCAGCGTGCGATTTTTGGGCGTGATGATGAGCACAAAGGCGAACACGAACTCGTTCCACAGGATCACGGCATTATAAATCGCCAGCGTGGCCAGGCCGGGCCGGGAGAGCGGCAGCATGATGCGGAAGAATGTCCCGATCGGGGTGCTCCCGTCGATACGCGCCGCCTCTTCCATCTCGCGGGGGATCTGGCGCATGAACTCCGTCAGGATGAAGATGGAAAGCGGCAGGTTGAAAGCTACGTAAGGCCCGACCAGCGCCCACAGCGTGTCGTACAGCCCGATCGAGCGCGTGAACAGATAGACCGGGATCAGGGTGACATGCAGGGGGATGACCAGCCCGGCGATGATCAGCATGAACAGGGGGCGGTTCAGCCGGAATGTGAGCCGCGCAAACACGTAAGAGGCCATCGCGCTGAACAGCAAAATAAGCCCCACCGAGACGGCCACAACCAGCACACTGTTGAACAGGAACTGGAAAAATGTGCCGGAGGAAAGGATGTCCTCGAAATTAGCCAGGGTCGGGGCCTGCGGGAAAGCGAACACCGACCCGCCGGAAAACAACTCAAAGCGCTCTTTGAGGCCCGTGAGCGCCATGAAGTAGAACGGGATGCCGGCGATCAGCAGCCAGGCGACGGCGAAGATAATCAGAGCCAGATTTCGCAGGATGCCGCGCATGGTCATGGCCTATACCTCGGTCTCCAAGCGGCGGGAGAAATAGAATGACACCACCGCGATCCCCATGACGATGAGGAACAGCGCCATCGCAACTGTGCTGCCGTACCCCATTTTGAACGACGGGAAGGCCTTTTTGTACATATAGGTCGCCATCAGCTCAGAAGCGTTCGACGGCCCTCCCTCCGTCATCACCCAGATCAGGTCAAAGTATTTCAGAGAGCCGATCAGGGAGAGCAAAACAGCCGTGCGCACTGTCCCCCGGATGAGGGGGATGGCAATTTTCAGGTAGTACTGCCGGTCTGTGGCGCCATCGATCAGCGCCGCGTCGCGCAATTCCTCTGAAATGCCGGATAGCGCGGCCAGGAAAAGGATCATGTAGAAGGGGATGTACTGCCAGCAAATCACGGCGATCACGGAGTAAAGCACGATGCCGGGGTCGCTCAGCCAGTTGCGCTTCAGCGTCTCCAGGCCAATTGCTTTCAGCAAGCCGTTCACCGCGCCAAAAGAAGGGTCGTAAATATATTTGAAGAGGATACCGACCGCCACTGAGGACATCAACAGCGGGAAGAAGTAGATCGTCTTGAAGATATTGAAGCGACGCCCGCCGCGCTCCAGCAGAATAGCCAGGGCCATGCCGATCGGCATCTGGACCGCGATTGACAGCACGACGACGGTCAGATTGTTGCCGAAGGCGCGCCAGAAAACGTTGTCATTCAGCAGGCGTGCCCAGTTCTCAAGCCCGATAAACTTCCGTGTAGGATCAATCCCGTTCCAGTCGTAGAAGCTCAACTGGAACGAAGAAATAATCGGCCAGATCACGAAAACGACCATAAACAAGACGGTCGGGAACAGGAAGAGAACGAGGGTCGGCGTGTATTCGTTCCACCGCAGCCATTTGCGTACGGGGTTGATATCTTGGCGTCGCGCTGCTGCAGAAGCCACGGGAATCTCTCCTTGACTGGTCCGGGGCGGACCCGGTGCAGAGTCCGCCCCTCTTTATTACGGGCATTCAGATGGCTTACCGGCCAAAGTACTCAGCGACAGCCTCTTCCTGCATAGCGGCAGCCTCCTCCGGGGTTATCTCCAGCCCGAAGAGCGCCTGCATCGTATCCTTGTGCACCTCGCCAAGCTCCGGCGGGAGGTACTGGTCGTACCAGAGCTGCACGCTGGCGGCGTTTTCCACCATGGCCATCACCTGCTGCAGGATCGGGTCTTCGAGCATCTCGGAGACACCGACCACCGGCGGGATGCGCCCGGCTTCGACACGCAACGCAACTGACTCGTCGTCGATCAGGTAGGTGATCAGCTCAAAGGCTTCGTCGGGGTACTCGCAGGTGGCAGAGATGTGATAGTAGTTATCGCCCACCGTGCCGACAACGTTAGACGGGTCACCGACCCCATCTTCAACCGCCGGGAAAGCGAAGAAGCCGAGCGAGCTTTCATAGAATTCCGGGTTCTCAGCTTTGAAGTTAGCGATCTCCCAGGTGCCCATCAACTCCATAGCCGCCTCTCCAGCATATACTGGCATGCGGGATTGGCCGGTGTCATAGTCGAGGTTGTTGAAGCCCTCGATGAAGGCGCCCATCTCCACTAGGTCCTGGATCATCTCACCGGCCTGGACGAACGCCGGGTCCTCAAAGGTGCCGCCGGGCAGCCGGTTGGCGGCCGCCTGGAAGATCTCGGGTCCGCCGATCCGGTCGACCAGGTACATGTAGTACATGGAGCTTGTCCACTTGGTCTTGTTGGCCAGGGAGAACGGCACCACACCGTTGTCGATCAGCGTCTGAGACACAGCCACCAGTTCGTCCCAGGTCGTGGGGGGTTCCAGGTTATACCGCCCAAAGATATCCTTGTTGTAGTAGAAGACGGCCACGGCCGTATTCTCCACCGGCACGCCCCAGATCTTGTCGTCGAAGGTCACGTTGCTCAGGGAAGCTGGCAGGAAGTGCTCGACATAGTTGTCGGCCATCATGTAGTCGGTCAGGTCGATCACCTGCCCGGCCTGCTCATATTCGTACAGCGGGCCGCCACCCCAGGAGGGGAAGACGCAGGGCGGATCGCCGGCGCCCATCGCCGTGCGGATCTGCAGTTTGAACGGGTCATTTTGCAGCGGCACAACCTCTACACTCACGCCGGGGTTAGCCGCCATATACCGATCAACTGCCTGCTGAATTAACTCCGGCCCGACTCCGGAGGTCTGAATATGCCAGAGCGTGATATGCGGTCCCTGGGCAGCCACCGGCGCGAGGCCGGCAACCATCACAGCCAGCAAGGTGAAAACAACTAACTTGCGCATGGGGGTCTCCTTAATACGCCATCTCAGACAATCGGCTGCAAGACAAAATCCACCCGTTTTGCTGTCGATAGTGCCTCCTTTCTCCTCCTTTAACAGGTCTGCGATGCGGCCGCGACATGCCTTCTCACCTGTGGTGATCACCGGCGTGGCGGAGCGCAAGACTCGCGAATGATCAACTCTGTAGGCAGCACCAGGTGTTCCACAGACGCGTCCGGATTGTCGATATAAGTAAGCAGCAGCCGGGACGCGGCGCGCCCAAACTCACTCAGGGGCTGGCGGACGGTAGTCAGCCTGGGATCGGCAAACAAACAAATATCGGTGTCATCAAAACCTATCACCGACAGATCTGCAGGAATTTGCAGGTCAGCCATACGAGCCGCGTCAATGGCCCCCAGCGCGGAACGATCGTTGGCCGCGAAAATGGCGGTGGGCCGATCGGGCAGCCGGAGCAATACTTCCGCCGCCTCGTGCCCCCCCTGCCGGGTGAAGGAGCCGCAGGCCACGAGCGCCGGATCGGGCGTAATGCCGCGGTCGGAGAGGGCCGCTTCATAACCTTCGCGGCGCGTTCGGGAACTGCTCATGTACGGCCGTCCCTCGATGAAGCCAATGCGGCGATGGCCCAGATCCAGCAGGTAAGACACGGCATCATAAGCCCCACGCCAGTTAGCGGCGGTGACGGTCGGGCCAATATCGCCGGACCCCACCTCATCGATGACAACGTAGGGGAATTTTCGCTGCCGCAGCCTGGCGGTGAAGCCTTCCGGGTCCTGCGGCAGCAGGATGAGCAGGCCGTCGGTTATCGCCCGAATCATGCCGCCGATTGTTGGAGAGGCGTTGTTCTTGCGGAGGTGCACGCTCTGGATAAACAGATCATATTCGGCATCTGCCAGAACTTCATCGACGCCGCTCAAAATCTGCATCACATAATTATTGTCAATCCGAAGCTCAGGAGTGAACAGGCCGACGATCCGGGCGCGGCCGCCGGCGAGGCGGCGGGCCACCGGATTCAACTCGTAACCCGTTTCATTCACAGCCTGCAGGACGCGCGCGGTCAGCTCCGGACTCACGTAGTGCGTGCCATTCAGCACATGCGAGACAGTGGACATGGAAACGCCCGCGCGTTGGGCCACGTGCTTGATGGTTACGGCCATCGGCAATATCTGAGGAGCAGTATCGAAACGCTTCGATCTCATTAAACATCGATTTTATATCTGTGTCAAGCCAGATCAGAGAGCATTAGTGAGCCGGGAACAGATAGCGAATATCGCGTGCAAAGGGCAAAGAAGCCGCAGCAGCCCTTCCGCTTCACACCCCTCATAAGGATGTAACGGGAGCAGCGCAGATCGAGACTGTGATCGGGGGATTCGGCCGCCAGCCGGCAGGCCATGCCCTCAGCGCCCCCTTCCCCTGCCGCGAGGTCTCTTGCTCTGTTGGCCGGGTTCGGCGGACAATGCTATGATTGGACCAGCAACCATCCTGGTACCCTCGACGGTATCTCTCATCGGGAGCGCACGGCCATGCAGGTGCTTAAATCCTTCTGGGGGAGCTTCAAGACCTTCGCCATTCTGTTTTCGTTCATCGTCAATCTGGTTCTGGTGATTGTCCTGCTCGTTGTGGGATCGCTGATATTCCAGATCAAGAATGGGATTGCCGAACCGCTGATCGACGGGCTGTATTCCAGCTTTGTCGGCCTGGACAAAGCCACTATTGACCGTGTGATCCCGGTGCGGGAGACAATCCCGGTGCGATTCATCCTGCCGCTGGAACAGAACACCAATGTCGTGCTGACATCGGATGTTCCGCTGCGGGCCAACGCCAGCTTCAACCTGCCTGGCGGCGGCGGCACGATCAACGGCACAGTCAGCCTCAACCTGCCGGCCGGTATGCTGCTCCCGGTGACGCTGGACCTGGACGTGCCGGTGGACACTATGCTGCCGATCAGTCTGGACGTACGGGCGGTGATCCCGCTGGAAGAAACACAGCTCCACGACGCCTTCCAGAATCTGCGCGGGCTGCTGGAGCCGTTCGTGCGTATCCTGGATAACCTGCCCAGCAATAGCCAGCAGGGCATGGACTTCCTCAGCGCGGTCCTGGCCGGGCGCGGGCCTGATCTGCTGGCTCCCACCCGGGGCAGCCAGTACCCCTGGCCGGGCTTCTCCCGCACGGCGGGCGACGGCTACAACTGGCCGGCGGATATGCCGCCCCAGCCCGGCCAGAGCACGGGGACTGTGCCCGGCGGCCTGGCGGCCTGGGATGTGGCCCCCGGCGCGCCGGACGGCATCTACATCCCCTACGGCATGATCGGCCCGGCGGGGATCATCCCGGCGGGCAGCGACATGGTCGGCCCGGACTCCCCGAGCATGGCCTACCCCGGCGCGTCAGGAGCGACCGGAGAGACCGAGGCTGTCCCGGAGCCAGCGGCTACAGAAGAAACGCCTGTTGACGCCACGCCGCCGGCGGACCTGGGCATCATCACGCCCACCGCGCCCTAGTGCCGGGCAGCCTGTGCCGCAAGGGGCGGGGAAAAACGGGGACAGGTAGCCGGCGTAGTGGCGCCAGGAGCAGGGGGCTTAAGCCCCCTGCCGGGCCGAACGGAGTTGCGGGCCGGGCGTCCAACGAGCGATCAACCCGGCCTCCGCCGCTGGCTGCCGATCGTCCGCTTCCTGCTCCCCGCCCCGGGGGAAGTGTCCCGTGCCAGCCAACGCCGGCTGTGTTATGCTTGAGCGCTGCGCGAATGAGCAGGACAGCCGACCGAAGCAGGTGCCATGACCCAGCAGCCGTTATCCCCCCCCATCTGTGATTACGAAGGCTCCGGTTACGAAGCCGACTTCTGGCAGGGTCAGGGGCGCGATTACGAAGATCGCGTCGAGCGGATCGCCCTGCGGCGGCTCCTGCCGGTAACCGGGCGGCGCGCCCTGGAGATCGGCGCCGGGTATGGCCGCCTGACGTCGGAGCTTGACCGGTACGGACACGTGGTCCTGCTGGATTACTCCCGAACGATGCTGGCGCGGGCGCGGGCGCGCCTCGGCGACGACCATTACACCTATGTGGCCGCGGATATCTACCATATGCCATTTCAACCCGGGCAGTTCGATATCGCCACCATGATCCGGGTGATCCACCACCTGGCCGATGTGCCGCTGGCTCTGGCGAACATCCGGCAGGTCCTGGCGCCGGGCGCGGCCTTCATCCTGGAATACGCCAACAAGCGCAACCTCAAAGCGATTCTTCGCCGGGCGGCAGGCCGGCAGGCGTGGAATCCCGGCAGCCTGGAGCCGGTGGAGCTGATCCCGCTGAACTTCAACTTTCACCCGGCCTATATGCTCATGGTCATGCGCGAATCCGGTTTTGATGTGCGGCGGCGGCTGGCAGTGTCGTACTTCCGGCTGGGGGCGCTGAAGCGGGTGATCCCGGGCGGGGCGCTGGCGGCGATGGACGGCGCGGTCCAGACCTGGGCGCCGCTGTACTCGCCGAGCGTTTTCAGCGCCAACGAAGCGCGCCCGGACTGGCCGGGCCAGCAGGGGCCAGCCGGCGACATCGACCAGCCGCTGGCTTTCCGCTGCCCGGTCTGCGGCGGCGATCTGGAGGCCGCTGGGCCGGATGAGCTAATCTGCCTGGCAGATACGTGCGGCCGGCGCTGGGTCCGCCGCGACGGCATTTATGACTTCAAGGAGCCGCTGTGACGCTGCGGAGGGTCCCCGCCCGGGGGTCGCTATTCTCACCAGTCGCGAGGGGTCAGGCGCTATGACAACCCTTGTACAGGCAACAACCGGAACGCAAATCCAGCAGGTCAGAGAGCTGTTTCTGGAATACTTCGAATTTTTGCGCACTGAAGTTGACACCAATGTAGCCGATCTCAACGAAGTCCCGACCGTGGCCGGCTACCGGCAGGAGCTGGCCGGGCTGCCGGGCGACTACGCGCCCCCGGCCGGGCGGCTGCTGCTGGCGCAGGTTGAAGGGGAGAGCGCGGGTTGTGTGGCCTTCCACAAATTCAGCGCGGGTGTCTGTGAGGTGAAGCGGCTGTGGGTGCGGCCCCGGTTTCGGCGTCAACACGTCGGGCGGATACTCCTGGAAGGGTTGATTGCAGAAGCGCGCCAGGCCGGCTACGCAGCCATGATCCTGAGCACCGCCGATGTCCTGAAGGAAGCGCAATCGCTCTACCAGTCGGTGGGCTTTGAGCATACAGCGCCTTACTTCGACGGTCCGGAAGCGTTTATGGCCCGCGAGATCTTCATGAAGCTCGACCTGACTCGCCAGCAGGGACCCGCCTAACTTGACCGCCCGCCCGCCCCGGATTAGGATTGGCGACAGATGTGGACACCTGACCACGATCGATTCCGGAGCCATTGATGATCGAAGTACGCAACCTGACCCGCCGCTATGGACAGTTCGTGGCGGTGGATGACATCAGCTTCCAGGCGCGCCCCGGCGAGATTGTCGGCTTCCTGGGGCCGAACGGCGCGGGTAAGACGACGACCATGCGCGTCCTGACTGGCTATATCCCCCCCACATCGGGGACGGTGCGGATAGCTGGCGTTGACGTGATGGAAGATTCGCTGGAAGCCCGCCGCCATACCGGCTACCTGCCGGAGACCGTGCCGCTCTACCCCGATATGACCGTGCGCGAGATGGTGAATTTCGTGGCTGATCTGCGCGGCGTAGCCAGCCGCCGGGCACGGGTGGACGAGGCGCTGGCCCAGGTCGGCATGACCGAGCGCGCCGGCAGCCTGATCCGCAGCCTGTCCAAAGGGATGCGCCAGCGCGTCGGCCTGGCTCAGGCCCTGGTGCACAGCCCGCCCATCCTGATTCTGGATGAGCCGACTATCGGCCTGGACCCGCATCAGGTGATCGAGGTGCGCGATCTGGTGCGCGGGCTGGGTGCGGCGGACCGGACGGTCCTGTTCAGCACCCACATCCTGTCTGAGGCGGAGCAGGTCTGCGACCGCGTCCTGATCATCGCCGGCGGGCGGATCGTGGCCGAAGGCGCGCCGGACGCGCTGCGCGACTCGCTCCAGCGCGGGGGACGGGTATACCTGCGGCTGGCGAACGCGCCGGAGTTGAAGCAGGTCCGGCGCGTGCTGGGGGATGTGGCTGGCGTGGCCGGTGTAGAGTCAGAAAGCGGCGGCTTCGTGGTCCAGATGGTCAAAGGGATGGACGCCCGCGCCGCCGTAGCCGGGGAAGCTGTCCGCGCCGGATGGCGGGTGCTGGAGATGCGCCCCTGGGGGGCGACGCTGGAAGATATCTTCCTGGAGTTCACGGCCTCCAGTCGCACCATCAAAAGGAGGCGCTGATGTGGGTCGTCTTTAAGCGCGAGATGCGCCAGTACTTCACCTCACCAATCGCCTATCTGGTCGCCTTCGCTGTCCTGTTCCTGACCGGCATCACCTTCACCTCTGATCTGCGGGCGCGCAGCGGCCTGGCCCCGGCGGACGGCTCTGTAATCCAGGGCTTCTTCGCCTTCGTCATGATCTTCCTGGCTCCTCTGCTGACGATGCGCCTGCTGGCGGAAGAAACGCGCGAGGGCACGATCGAGCTGCTGCTGACCCTGCCTGTTCAGGATGGCGCCGTCGTATTCGGCAAGTTTCTCGGCGCGTGGGCCTATTACACACTGCTGCTGCTGGCGACGCTGGTGTACCCGATCCTCCTGATCGCGCTGGGCAACCCCGATATCGGCGCCATGATCGCCGGCACGATCGGCCTGTGGCTGTACGGCGGCAGCATCCTCTCGGTCGGGTTGCTTTTCTCCGCCCTGACGGAGAACCAGATCGTGGCCGGCTTCCTGAGCATGGCGGCGCTCTTTTTGCTCTGGCTGGCCGATTCAATCGGCATCTTGTTCGCCGGGATCAGCGTGGAGGCGGCGGAGTTCGTGCGGACGCTCAGCCTGCGCGGCCACCTCTCCACATCGTTTCTGCTGGGCATCTTCCGCCCGGAGGACGCCGTCTTTTATATCGGCCTGACGGCGGTTATGCTGCTGATCACGATTCAGATCGTAGGGGCCAGGAGGTGGCGCACATGAGCCGCGACGACCGAATCGTCATCACGCGCCAGGGAGCCAGCCGGCTGGGCGGCCTGGTTGGTGCTATCGCCTTCCTGATTGCGCTGGCGCTGCTCCTCTGGAATCGGGGCATGGCGCCGGCGGGCTGGGCGGCCCTCCTGGTCGCCCTGGCCGGCGGAGCGGCCTGGGTCTTTTTCGCCCCCGGCGAAGCGCGGGACCGGATCACAGGGCCGCAGGCTCGTCATCTGCTGGGGAGTCTGCTGCTGGTGCTGGTGCTGATCGCCGCCGTGATCGCCCTGTATACGGCCGTAGCCGGGAGTCAGATCGCGCTGGATATGACCCTGCCGCAGAGCTTCACCCTCAGCCCGCCGGTGCTGGACGTCCTGGCCCGGCTGGATCGACCGGTGCGGCTGACCGGGTTCTATTCGCCGCAAACGCTGGCGCTGCGCGACCATGACGACGCCATCTTCCACCTGTTTGAAGCGGCCAGCAACGGCCTGTTCAGCGTCGCTTATATCGACCCGACCGCCGATCCGCTGATGGCAAATGCCTTCGGCTCGAGGGTGGACGGCTCCGCCTACCTGACCTATCTGGACCCGGGGACCGGCGGGCCGGACCTGAGCGCCATCGAGGAGGTGAGTCTGGGCGCGGCGCAGGAGCGCGGCGTCGCCAACGCCCTCCTGCGGCTGATGGCAGCGGGGCAGTTCAAGGTGTACTTCACGACCGGCCACGGCGAGCCAGCTACCGGGGAGGCGACCTACGACAGCATATCCGGCATCTACGACGGGCTGGCCGCGCAGGGCATCCTGACCGACACGCTCAGTCCGGGCGTGCTGGCCGCAGGCGTCCCGGAAGATGCCACTGCTGTCATGATCGCCGGGCCGCGCAACCGCTTCACCCAGGCCGAGGTCGATGCGCTGGCCGCCTATCTGGATCGCGGCGGCGGGATGTTCCTGGCCGCTAACGCGCCGATTGCGCCGGAAGAAGTCTCGCTGGACGCAGCCGACCCGCTGCGAGCCTACCTGCGCGACGTCTGGGGCCTGATCCCGCAGGATGACCTGGTCGTAGACGAGGTCAACAGCTATCAAAGCCCGGTCAACGTCCTCAGCACGCAGATTATCGACCACCCGGTCACGGCGCGGCTCAGCGAGGCGCTGCCGGTCGTGTTCTTCGCGGCGCGCTCGATTGACGGCGTGCCCTACGAAAACCAGCCGGAGGCGCTGGCGCGAGTCGGACGCAACCCCATCCTGATCACCTCCAACGACGCCTTTGGCGAGACCAATCTGGACATGATCTGGAGCCAGGCCCGGTTTGAGCGCGATGCTGGCGATCACCCCGGCCCGCTGGGGCTGGCGGCGGTGGCGGAAAACGCCGATACCGGCGGGCGGATCGTGCTCACCGGCGACGCCGACTTTCTGCGCAACGCCAATATCGGCCTGTTCGGCAACCGCTACTTCTACACCGACGCTCTGGCCTGGCTGACCGAATTCTTCGAACAGGTGGAGATCGAGCCGGTCAACGATCCCACCCGGCTGCCGATCGCTGTGACCGATGAGACGCTCAACCGCCTCTTCGCCCTGACGGTGCTCTTCCTGCCGGGCGCAGTGCTGGTTACCGGCTTCGTCGTGTGGAGCTGGCGCGGGCGGCGCTGAAAAGCCCGCCCGACAGAGGGCTTAAGCCCCTTGCCCCCGATGTATCAGAGTTGACCGGCGTCCCCGGGTCTGCTATGGTAGAATAGAACGGATGTTTGTCTGGCTCAGGAGGGACACCCCATGACCGACGCCCGCCAGCTCCCGCTGATCCCGACCGAAGACGGCCTCAACCCGCCCCTGACGCGGGAAAGCCCGCTCTATCTGGCGATCACGCCGTTCCAGCAGTATCTCCGCCGGCAGGGCAAGACCCGCAATACCCTCATCGCCTTCACGTCCGATCTCAACCTGCTCATGGAGTTCGCCGGGCGGGACACCCCGCTCGGGGCGCTGACCACAGACGTCCTCAACCGCTACCTGGACTGGATCGAACACGGGCGGGGCATCCCCTACAGCCAGAAGAGCTACGCCCGCCGTGTGACCACGCTCAAAGTGTTCTTCGAATATCTCTACACGGTGGAAGTGCTGAACGCTAACCCGGCCAAAACCCTGCTCCAGCGGTCAGGTCAGGCCCCTCTGCCGCACGTCCTGACGCCGGAGCAGATTCGCGCCGTCCTGGCCCAGACGGCGCACCTCCGCACCGCTCATAAGCCGGACGCCCGTCCGGACTTCCTGGTCCGGCTGCTGCTGGATACCGGCATCAAAAAGGGAGAGGCGATGGCCCTGGTCCCGGAAGATATCGACCGGACAGCAGCGGCGCCAGTGCTCAAGGTGCGCCACGACTCGCCCCGCACGCGCTACAAGGAGCGCGACATCCCGCTGGAGCGCGACCTGCCGCCGTTGATGGACGAATATCTGGAGCAGTACCAGCCCCGCCGCGACGGCAAGCCGGTCCTGTTCGACTGCACGCCGCGCAACCTGGAATATGTGCTCAAGGACGTGGGCATCGCCGCCGGGATCACGGACTTTTTGCTGTCCTTCGTCGTCCTGCGCTGGTCCAGCGCCCTGCGCGATCTGATGGCCGGCATGGAACCGGACCTGCTGCGCGAGAAGCAGGGCCTCAGCCGGATAAGCTGGTACGAGACCTATGGCAAATTACAGATCCTGATGGGCCGGATGGTCGATGGGGAGAAAGCCCCATAAAAATGAGCGGCGGGTAGCCGGGGTAAGGTGGGGCCGGATATTCAACGAGTGCTCATCTTGCGCCCGATTACATTCCATATAAAGCGCAAAGGCGTCCGGCAGCGGACGCCTTTGCTGAAAAAGGGCGGAGATTACTTGCTCTTGATGGCGATCTTGCGCGGCTTGACTTCTTCCGTCTTGGGCAGGGTCAGGGTCAGCACGCCATTCTCGAACACCGCCTCGGCCTTGCTGATGTTGACCGGCGAGCCAATGGAGAGCACCCGCTCAAACCGGCCATGGAAGCGCTCCTGGACGGAGTACTCGCGGCTTTCCTCGCGCGGGCGCATCTCGCCGCTGATCGTCAGGACGCCGTTCTCCAGAGTGATGTTGACATCGTCTTTGTTCACGCCGGGCAGCTCCATCTTGATCACGATGGCGTCCTCGGTCATGTAAGCGTCCATAGGCATCCGCCACAGGTGCTCACGCTCCTCGCGGAAGAAGCGGCGGGTCAGCGGATCATCGAAGAAGCGGTCCATCGCATTATTCATTTCCTGCAGCTCACGAATAGGGTTCCAACGTACCAGTGACATTATGTTATCCTCCTGCTCAGTCTCCCTGGGCATCATGTTTATGCTTATGTGATACTGCGCCGACATAAGAACAACATCAACGGGACATTAGAAATGCGTCAAAAAAAGAATTGCAAAGCAACCCGCCGGGGGGGACGGCGCAGCGGCGGTCCCATTAGCCGGGCCGCCTGCTAACCCTCGGGCATATTTCCGGGCGCTGCATACCACCGGCGGCGCTTCTGGATGGGCGGGCGAGCCGCGAGCTAACGAGGAGCGGCCTGGGTTAAGGGGCGAATCTGGTATAGCGCGCCGTCGGCGAAGCCGCGCCGCCGGTAGTATTCCCGCGTGCCGACTGAGGAGATCACGGCCAGCCGGGCGTAGCCATGCTCGCTGGCAATCGTCGCCGCCCGCTCGATCAGGGTCGTGCCCAGGCCGATATGCTGGGCTTTGCCCGGCATCGACTCGCCGATGCCGACTGACTGCCCGTAGACGTGCACCTCGCGGATCATGGCCGCCCCGGCCAGCTCGTCCACAAGCGGGTCACCGGCCGGCAGGCTCAGCCGCAGGAAGCCGGCAATCTCCCGCGCCGCCGTAATCTGCTGCAAAAAGACTTCCTGCCCCGTGCTGGTGTCATACCACAGCTCATCCAGCCGCAGATCGTCCGGGCCGATCTGCCGCCCGCGCACCTCGCGGGCGCGGATGTCCGGCCCGCGCAGTCCCCGCGCCGCCAGCGCGCCTTCCACCAGCTCGCGGAAGTTGGTGATCCGGTTGCCGGTCAGGATATCGGTGGAGGGGATATCGCGCACAACGCGGGTCAGCCGGCAGTATTCCGGCGTCTGCAGGAAGCACTCCGCCAGCAGGTCGAGCAGCTCGTCATGCGTATAAGGCCGCCAGGAGCCGTCCCGGTAGTGGCGCATCAGCTCGGCGCTTTCGATCAGTGAGCAGGGATAGAGCTTAAGCTCGTCCGGGCGGATAGCCGGGTCGGCGAACAGGCGGGCGTAGTCGGCCCGATCGGCCTCCGGGTCAGAGCCGTACAGGTTGGGCATCCAGTGGGCATGGATTTTGAAGCCCGCCGCCCGCAGCAGGCCAATCGCCCGCCGGGTGGCGGCCACGTCGTGCCCGCGCCGGTTCAGCCGCAGCACGTCATCGTTCAGGCTCTGGATGCCGATCTGGACTTTGGTGCCGCCCAGCCGCCGGATGCGCAGCACCTCCTCCGGGTCAATGTGATCGGGCCGGGTTTCCACGACCAGCCCCACACAGCGGCACGCTGCCGTCTCGTTGATCTGCTGCGCTTCGGCCAGCTCTGCCCACGTGGCAAACTCATCCAGCGGCGTGCGCGGACGCAATCCGCCGGTCACAGCTCGCGCCTCCCGTCGGGAGCGTTCCATCTCGGCCCGGTAGATATCCTGCACGACCTGGTTGTAGGTGCGCTCCAGATCGGCGCCGTCAAGGCTGACGGAAGATGTGTTGTTATCGGGGTGGAGCTGCGAACCCTCCCGCAGGGCGGCCTCGACCTCGGCGGCGCGGGCCCGGGCAAGCTCCGGACTCTGGCCGAAGTCATTCAGCGCGTCAAAGGCCCGCCGGATGAACCAGATCTGGTAGGTTTCCGGGTAAAACGACCAGGTCCCGCCCAGGATGATCAGCTCGATCTTATCCGTCGGGTGGCCGTTAATGTGGTACGAGTACAGGCGGGTGACGGTCTGCAGGTACGGATCAAAGCTGTTCTGCTCCGCGCGCATGGCGCCCGGCTCGCGGGAGAGGTAGCTCTTGGGCATACGCACGTCGCTGGGGCAGAAGATGCACTCCCCGGGGCATGGATAGGGCTTGGTCAGGATGGTGACCGGCGTCACACCGGAGACGGTGCGGGTCGGCTTGAGCCGGATGCGTTCCAGCACCGCCGGGTCGAACGGCGGCAGGCCATGAGTCCCGGCGTAATGCCGGTAGGCGCGGACGATATCCTCCCGCCTGAAGAAGCCGACGCCGTCCTTGGGGCAGCGGGTCAGGGCGTTGTGGATTGTCTGCCGGTTGATCTCCGGCGCATCCAGCAGCGTTTGCAAAATGGTGAGCAGCGGCTCGCGGTAGGCTTCGAGATCCAGCTCCGGGCGGAAGTGGCGCTTGGAGGGCATGGCGGCGCTCACCTGACACGGAGTGGAAAGATCAGGGGGGCCGGGCTGGAGCAATTGCCCCAGCAAGCGGGATGTTGGAGGGTCATGCGGCGCTATCCTGACTGTATTTTCAACCTTCTCCGTGTGATTATACCCGGCCCGCCGGCGTCTTCCCAGGGCAAGCGGGGCTGTCGAGCCAGCCGGCCTGTCCCATGCCGGATCCCGGTGCAGCTTTCATGGGCCTGCCGGGCCTGTTAGAGAATTAGACCTTAACCCATACGGAAGACAAACAACAGACTTAGTGAACCGCCTTACAATGAAGATGCAGCGGTTCGCCGGGTAGATTTGTGGTATGAAACGGACGGAGGCTATGAAACTCAGAAAAAATAGAATATTCCCGATCAGCTTCGGTCTTATTGTGGCCGTACTGGTTCTTTTGTTGCCAGCTCTGCCCGCCGCCGCCCAGGATGATGGGCGGCTGAACCCGCACCCGGCGGAGTATTATACAATCTACTGCCATCACGACCTGATCGATGTGTACCGGGGGGACGGCCGCCTGCTCAACCGGCTGTCGCTGGCTACGGCGCTGGGCGTCAGCCCTTACGGCGGCACGCTGAATATGGGGTACGGCATGACCTTCAGCCGGAACGGCAACAACGTCACCATCAGCGGCAGTAACGGCAATCTGGCTCCCCAGCCTGGCTCCAAGAGCTTCAGCCTGACCGAGTGCATCCAGCGCAACGGTGGATCGCCAATACCGGTTGTGCCGGCGCCCCCGGTCGCGCCCGCGCCTCCGGGCGGTTCAGCATGCACGTACATCGTCCAGTGGGGCGATACACTCTTCAACATCTCGCGCCGTCTGGGCGTCAGCATGGCGTCTATGATCTCGGCCAATAACCTGGTGAACCCCAACCGCATCTACGCCGGGCAGCGGCTGATCGTCCCCGGCTGCATCCCGGCCCAGCCCGCCCCTCCGCCCGCTCCGCCGCCGACAACGCCCTTCCCGCCCGGCACACGGCTGCATGTGCTCCTGCCCGGGCAGACGCTGTATCAGGTATCCCTCTGGTATAACGTCAACCTGCAAGCCCTGATCAACATCAACCACATCGCCAACCCCAACAATATCCCGGCTGGCACGATGCTGATCATCCCGTAGCCTTCGCATTCCTGACTCGAAGGGGCGTCCTCCTGCTGTGGGGACGCCTCTTTTGATTCGGGCTGCCATCCGGTATACTGGCCGCCTGCCAGTCAAGTTACACAGGGCCTCATGACCGCTTCCATCACACCCTTCACCCCGGCCACGCTCCGGCCACTGACCCTGGGCCGCTTCACGATCGAGTCGCCGCTGGCGCTCGCCCCGATGGCCGGCTACACCGATTACGCTTACCGCCACCTGGTCCGGCTGCTGGGCGGATGCGGCCTGCTCTATACGGAGCTGATCAGCAGCCAGGCTATCCACTACGGCAACCGCAAGACCTTTGAGCTATTCACCTGGTCGGAGGACGAGCAGCCAGTCTCAGTGCAGCTTTACGGCAGCGATCCCGCCGTGATTGCCGATGCGGCCCGATCGGTGGTGGATCGCGGGGCGACTATTGTCGATATCAATATGGGCTGCTGGGTGCCCAAGCTGGCCGGACGCGGCTCCGGCGCCGCCCTGCTGCGGGACGTGGAGACGGCGGCGCGGGTGGTGGAAGCTGTCGTACAGGCGGTGGCTGTGCCGGTCACGGTCCAGGTGCGCAGCGGATGGGATCCCGGTCACCCGACGGCGATCGAATTTGCCCGCGCTGCTGAGGCCGCCGGCGTCCGCCTGATCGCGGTGCACGCCCGCTACGCCCGGCAGGCTTTCGCCGGGCAGGCTGACTGGAGCATAATCCGGCAGGTGAAAGAAGCGGTGGGCATCCCCGTGCTTGGCAATGGCGATGTTATCACCGCCGCCGACGCCGCGCGGATGCTGGCCGAGACCGGCTGTGACGGAGTCATGATCGGGCGGGCGGCGCGCGGAGCGCCGTGGCTCTTTCGCCAGATTGAGCACGAGCTCCGCACCGGGGAGCCGCTCCCCCTGCCCGATCCGGCCGAACGGGCGGCTATCGCCCTGCACCACACCCGGCTGGCCGTGCAAACCCTGGCCCTGCCGGAGCCAATCGCGATCCTCGAGCTGCGCAAGCACTACACTCGCTACCGGCTGGATGTGCCCGGCGCGGCGGAGATTCGCCGCCAACTGGTGCAGGCCGAAGCGCTGGCCGATGTCGAGCGTATCCTGCTGCCGCTGGCCGCCGGGGTGGATCCAGCACGATCGGCGTGGGTCACCTGGGAGGTGGAAAGCGGGGAACAGGCAGCCGGGAGTGGGCGGTAGAGGAAACAGGGGGCGCGGGAGCGGGCCAGGTGCAGCCCGCGTCGTGTTTCATCAAATCGGAGCGAAGCCAGTCAGCCCATGCTGCCCGCCCCCGGCTTTCTCCCCCCTTCCTGCCCCCTGACTTGTCATCCGCCGGGTTGTTGGGTAGGCTTTTGACCGTGACCTGCACAGATCAGAAATGGGGACCCTGTGGAACCGCTTAACACCCTCAAACAACGTTTGAACGAGGTACATAACCTCAAATTGTCGGCGGCTGTGCTCGGCTGGGATCAACAGGTGAACATGCCGCCCGGCGGCGCCATCTACCGCGCAGCCCAGTTGGAGACGCTTTCCAGGCTCAGCCATGAGCTGTTCACGGCGGAAGAAACGGGCCGCCTGCTGGAAACCGCCGAAACGCAATCCGCCGAACTCGATTACGATTCCGACGACGCCGCTCTGCTGCGCGTGGTGCGCCATGACTACGATCTGGCGACGCGCCTCCCGACGCCTCTGGTGGCGGAGCTGACCCGCGTCACCTCGCTGGCCTACGAAGCCTGGGCGACGGCCCGCGCCAACGATGACTACGCGGCCTTCAAGCCCTGGCTGAGCCAGGTGCTCGATCTCACCCTTCAGGTGGCGGAGGCGCTCGGCTACCAGGACCGCATCTATGACGCCCTGATCGATCAGTTCGAGCCGGGCATGAAAACCGCCGTGGTCGCCCGGCTCTTTGAAGAGCTTAAGGCCGTCCAGATTCCTATGATCCGGGCCATCGCCAGCCAGCGCGATCGCGCCGACGGGAGCGTGCTCCGCCGCGAATACGACCTGGAGAAGCAGAAGCAGTTCAGCCGCCAGGTCGCCGAGCAGATCGGCTACGACTTCACGCGCGGGCGCCTGGATGTCTCCGTCCATCCATTCACGACCGGTTTCGGCACGGGCGATATCCGCATCACCACCCGCTATGAGGCTAACTGGCTGCCGAGCGCGCTGTTCGGGACGATTCATGAGAGCGGGCACGCCATGTACGAACAGGGCAGCGGGCCTTCCATTGCCGGCACGATCCTGGAAGGCGGCACGTCGCTGGGTATCCATGAGAGCCAGTCGCGCCTGTGGGAGAATCTGGTCGGGCGCAGCCGCGCGTTCTGGCAGCATTACTATCCGACCCTCAGGGCGCTGTTCCCGGAGGCGCTGACCGATACCGACCAGGACAGCTTCTACCGCGCCATCAACCGCGTGGAGCCATCTCTGATCCGGGTTGAGGCGGATGAAGTGACCTACAACATGCACATCATCATCCGCTTCGAGATCGAGAACGATCTGCTGGAAGGCCGGTTGAGCGTCGATGACGCCCCGGACGCCTGGAACGCTAAATATGAGCAGTATCTGGGCATCACGCCGCCCAACAACCGGCTGGGCATCCTGCAGGATGTGCACTGGTCGGGCGGCGCCATCGGCTACTTCCCCACCTATTCGCTGGGCAACCTGATGAGCGTGCCGTTCTTCAACAAAGCTGTGGAGGCGCACCCGGACATCCCCGCCGAAATCGCCCGCGGCGAATTCGGGACGTTGCTCGGCTGGCTGCAGGAGAACATCTACCGGCACGGGCGCAAGTACATGCCCGCGGAGCTGTTCGAGCGGGTCACCGGGGAGCCGATATCGGCGCAGCCTTACCTGGCCTACCTGGGCCAGAAGTATGGTGAGCTTTACGATCTGTAGGCCATCCGCGAAAGAGTATGGCAGGCCAGCTTGCTGTTTCCGGCCTGCCTTTTTGTCCGCGGCCCAGATCTGCCGAGGAATAAAGCGGGCGGGGGCGCATCCCGCCCGACAGAGACAGCATACAAAGGAGGTTCATGATCGGGCTGTTGTGGCTCAGGCGCCTGCGCAACGGGATAATCTGGCTGGCATGGCTGCCCTTCTACGCCTACTGCGCCGGAGTCGTGATCTTCCTGATTCTGCGCCTCCTGACCGGGACGCGCCTGTGGCCGGTGGCGATGGCCGCCGCGCTCACCCCCTGGCTGCTGCTGCCCGCCCTGGCTATCCTGCCGCTGGCGCTCTGGCGGCGGAAGCGGGCGCTGATCCTGCTGAGCGGCGCGGGGGCGCTAACCTTTGCCGCGCTGTACGGCGAGCTGTTCCTGCCCCGCCCGCCGGCTTCCGAAGCTCCCACCCTGCGCGTGATGAGCTACAACGTCAACGGCAGTTTCACCGAGCCGGGGCAACTGCTGGAGGCGCTGGACAGGGCGGACGCCGATATTGTCGGGCTGGTGGAAGTCGCCGAAGCGCAGGCGAAAGCGCTGGAAGGCAGCGGCTACCCCTATCACTACACCTACTACGAGGCGCTTCATGCCACTTCTGGCCTGGCCCTGCTCAGCCGGTATCCCCTGCTCGACACCGCTGTTTTCCTCCTGGACACCGAACAGCGGCCCCATTTGCGGGCCATCCTGGATATTGACGGGCAGCCACTGACCGTGCTTGTGGCCCATCCGCCATCGCCAGGAATCAGCCGGCGCGGCTTTCGGCCCCACCCTGAGATGATGGCCGAGATTGGCAACCTGGCGGCGCTGGCATCAGCCGGAGGGCCGGCGCTCCTGCTGGGAGACCTGAATATCACCGACCAGAGCGACGAGTATGCGCTGCTGACCCGCGCCGGCCTGATCGATTCGTTCCGCGCGGCGGGCTGGAGTTTCGGCCTGACCTGGCCGGCGCGCCGTATTATCGGCTGGCCGGACTTCCCGCTGCTGGTGCGCTCGGATTACATCTGGCACACGGCGGACCTGAGCACGGTTGCCGCCTGGGTTGGGCCGGAAGCCGGGTCGGATCACCTGCCGGTCCTCGCCGATCTCCACTTTTCCCCGCCAGATATGACAGTTGATGGCTGATCCGTCTCTGCCGGCTGCGCCGGGCAAGTCCCCCAGCCGGGTGCGGACAGCGGGCTTAGATGGAGCTGCTTTGACCGCCCCGGACTATTTCGGGTGGCATTACGGCGCGCTCTGTCCTATAATCATCAGCCAGGCGCGGGGCGCGCTCCGGCCCGCCCTGTGCCTGTGAAACTGCTTCTAACGGAGCGGTTTCCCCTCAAAAAGCTCCAGGCTGTGTGTTCCCCCCTCTTCACACCGTCTGGAGTTTTTGCTGCCTGATGAAAGAGATATCCCCGGCAGCAGGCCGCTGATTCACTGCGGCGTTTCGGTTTCGTCACGCTGTATTTGAGTTTGCTCAAGAGGCTGGTATGCTATGAAAAGTGAGGGCAAACATATCACAACGGCCCGGGGCAGAAGAACGAAGTGAGCCATAGCTGATCCGACCTGACCGGGTACGGCATTTATGTATACCGCTGACCGAAGACGAAAGGACTTCCCATGATCCGCGAAGTTCGCGCCCCACGCGGCACAACAATTACCTGTAAGGGCTGGGGGCAGGAAGCTGCTCTGCGTATGCTGATGAACAACCTGGACCCGGACGTGGCCCGCGACCCCGCTCACCTGATCGTCTACGGGGGCCGGGGCCGCGCCGCCCGCAACTGGGAATGCTTCGACGCCATCGTGGCCGCGCTGCGCGACCTGGAAAACGACGAGACGCTCCTCATCCAGAGCGGCAAGCCGGTGGCCGTCTTCCGCAGCCATTCCGATGCGCCGCGCGTTCTGATCGCCAACAGCAACCTGGTCCCCCACTGGGCGACCCAGGCTCACTTCGATGAGCTGGAGCGCCAGGGCCTGATCATGTACGGGCAGATGACCGCCGGCTCATGGATCTATATCGGCACACAGGGCATCGTGCAGGGGACCTACGAGACATTCGGCAGCCTGGCCCGCCAGCAGGGCTGGGGGTCGCTCAAGGGGCGGTTCGTGCTGACCTCCGGGCTGGGCGAGATGGGCGGGGCGCAGCCGCGCGCGGTCACCATGAACGAAGGCGTGGCCCTGATCGTGGAGATCGACCCGCAGATGATCGAGCGCCGCCTGCGCACGCGCTACCTGGACGAGCACACCGACGATCTGGAAGAGGCGCTGGCCCGCGTAGAAGCGGCGATTCGGGCCGGCACGCCGAAGTCGATCGGCCTGCTGGGCAACGCCGCCGACATCCTGCCGCGGCTGGTGGCGATGGGCATCACCCCCGATGTGGTCACTGACCAGACCTCAGCCCACGACCCCCTGTCCTACATCCCTAACGGCATGACTTTCGCCGCCGCCGCTGAGCTTCGTGAGCGCGACCCGGAGGAGTACAACCGTCGCAGCATGGCGAGCATGGCCGCCCACTGCCAGGCCATGCTGGATATGCAGGCGCGCGGGGCGGTCGTCTTCGACTACGGCAACAATCTGCGCCAGCGCGCTTTTGATGCGGGTGTGAAGAATGCCTTCGATTATCCCGGCTTTGTCCCGGCTTATATCCGCCCCCTGTTCTGCGAGGGCAAGGGGCCATTCCGCTGGGCGGCGCTCAGCGGCGACCCGGAGGATATCCTCCGCACCGATGCGCGCATCCTGGAACTTTTCCCGGAAGACGACCATCTGCGTCGCTGGATCACCATGGCCGAGGAAGGCTTTGAGTTTCAGGGCCTGCCGGCGCGTATCTGCTGGCTGGGCTACGGGGAACGGGCGCGGGCGGGCCTGGCCTTCAACGAGATGGTGGCCCGCGGGGAACTTCGCGCCCCGATCGTGATCGGGCGCGATCATCTGGATGCCGGCTCCGTTGCCAGCCCCAACCGCGAGACAGAGGGCATGCGCGACGGCTCCGACGCGATCAGCGACTGGGCCATCCTCAACGCCCTGATCAACGCTGTTGGTGGGGCGACATGGGTGAGCTTCCATCATGGCGGCGGGGTGGGTATCGGCTATAGCCAGCACGCCGGGCAGGTGATCGTGGCCGATGGCACGCCAGAAGCGGCCCGCCGGCTGGAGCGCGTCCTGACCACCGACCCCGGCATGGGCATCGCCCGCCACGCCGACGCCGGCTATCCGGAGGCAATCGCGGCGGCGAAGCGGCACGGGATCAAGATACCGATGCTGAAGTGAATACAGGGAAGAGGCTCGCCCTTCCTTGCCCGGTTCAACCTTCGTCCCGGGACGGCGGCGGAACCTGCGCCGTCCCGCTGTTTGCTATGCCCGGCGCAGGCGCGCCTCCCTGGCTGACCAGCGGCTGCCCCGCATAAAGAAATCCGGCCGTGAACAGCACAACCGCCAGCATTTCCGTCGCTTCCTGGGTGACAGTCGCCCACTGGAGCTGCTGCCATATGTCGTAATGCTCGGCCTTGAAGATTTCTTCTCCCGGGAATGCGCTGCCATAACCGGCGGAGTAGATAATCGCGGTTTCGATTGCTTCCGTGATCGGGTTGCTGACCAGCAGCAGGAAGCCAATAAGGATAAGCCAGCGGGCGCGCGGAGTATGCCATACGTCGCGCGTAATGAAGCGCAGCATAATCAGGGCGGCGATTATTCCGGGGACGCCCAGCACCACGATCCACATCCGTTCTTTGAATTTCTGGATGATCGGCGTCGTGATGCCCAGCGAATCAATAATTGAGCTGATGAAAACAGCCAGCCGGTCGTGAATCTGCGCCGCATCATCCATGCTCAGGTAGATGAGAATGGTCGCGGCCAGAAACCAGCCGATTGTCCGGGAACGTTCCTTGCGCATCCAGTGCAGCCACGCAATGAACAGCGCCGCGCCGCCCGCGATCAGGTCCAGCGTGCTGTTGAACCAGGTCGCCCAGTTGCCTTCCCGATCTACATCAAATTGAAACTGGAGAAAGTACGGGCTGTCAGGGATGAAGACCAGGAAGACGAGATGTGCCACACACAACAGCACAACCAGCACGGACAGAAAAACAGTGAGGCGATTGATAAACTTATTGCTTACAAGAGCAGCTTCCAGCGATGGCATGGGGTCTCTCAAACGGTAATATCCAGCCTTGACGCAGCCGCCAGCACAACAATAGAGCAGGTAAAAACCCGATGACAACTTCGCCAGATAGACCAGATCCGGACACAATGGCGCCTTGCGCGCCTATGGTTCTATTAGGCATCGAATTTCTGAGAGAGTCAAGAGAAAGAGGTCATGCCCGGGCGTAAATGTTCGTGAGCCGGGATACCCGACAGGTCGAGCGGGAGCAGAATCGCTCCCTCGGCAGCACCCTGTCGGGTATCTTTCATATCTGCCAGATTGAAGCCCGGCCAGATCGGCGCGCCGTCATCCGCTGCTGGCGGCAAGCGACCGGACATACGCGATGATGGCGAGGATGTCGTCATCCGTGAGCGCCGGGTTACCGCCCCTGCCGGGCATATCAATGCCTGTCGTGTTGAGCGGATCCCAGATCGGCCGGCCCGTCCGCACGAACTCCAGCAGCTCCTGATCAGTAAGCCCGGCAACAAATTCGCTATCAACCAGGTTCTTGCCAAGGTTAGGAAGCCCCCGCGCATCGGCCCCATGACAGGCGGCGCACTGCGGGAACAATGCCTGACCGGCCGCGATCAGGGCCGGATCGTAAGCGGTTGAAGCGCCGTCGGCGGCGGGAGCGGGAGCGTTATTGGCAGAAGCGTCAGCAACGGGGGTGCTGTCAACAGGAACGGCCTCGCCCTGCCCGCTGTTCTCCGCCGCAAGCGTGCGGATGTAGGCGATGATCGCCTGAATCTCCTCGGTAGTCAGCGCCGGATTGCCGCCCCGCCCTGGCATGTCGATGCCGGTTGTATTCAGCGGGTCCCAGATCGGCCGTCCGGTGATGATGAACTGCGTCAGCTCATCATCCGTCTGCGAGGCGACAAAGTCGCTATCGACCAGGTCTTTCCCCAGGTTAGGCAGGCCGCGCGCATCGGCGCCGTGACATGCCGCGCAGAGTAAAAAGAGCTGCTCGCCGCGCTCCACCAGTGCAGGATCGTAACCGGCGCCGGTTATCTCCGCCGCGCCCGCATTGCTGACGCTCTCCGGCGTGCTGGTTGCCGGCAGCGGGGTTGCAGTGGCCGGCGGGAGCGGCGTACTCGTGGGCGCGGGGGTGGAAGTGAACGTAGGCGTAGGCATGGGAGGCGGCGTTGTCGTCGGAGGGACGTCTGTCTGCGTTGGCTCCACCAGCGCGACCTCTTGCGTGGCGTCCGAAGCAGGCCAGGCCCGGGGACTATTTGAGAAAACCTCGGCTGCGAGCACCCCCAGGATGAGGATAAAGATAAGCACTGCGAATCTCAGGTTGAGAATCTCGTCAATATCCGGCTGATGCTGTTCTGACATGGCCTACTCCATAGAATTGCCTGGTGCTGTGATATAGCTGAGACGATCGGGGTATGACGGCACTTCAGTATAACCCGATCGGCATGCTGATGAAATACCAGCAGGATTTTAATCTGTCTCTACATGCTGCGGGAAGCCCTGTTCGTGCTGGCTGCCATCCGCCAGTGTAACGTGGACGTGGACAAGCCACTCGCCCGCCATCGTCCAGCGCAGCGGCACGGTGTACCGCCCGTCGGAGGTATGCTCACCCACGCCCGATACAGGCGCCATACCCGGATGCGCCATATCGGCGGTCACCTCAACGCTGGCATCAGCGACAGGTGCTCCAGCGGCGTCTGTCACGGTGAGCGTGATGACCGCGTCGCCAAGCCGCGCCGGATCAGGCTCAACCTGATAGCCGATCCGGATATCGGAATCGGCGGGCCGCTCCCCCATCGGAGCAGCCTCTTCATGGCCGTGGTTAATAATGCTCTCGCTGGAAATCGCCTCGACAAAGAAATCGAAGGTCTGGCTGATCTCGCCGCCATTATTCGGAAGCTGCGCCGTGACCGTCACAATCCAGCCGCCGCCCATTGTCCATTCAAACGGCACGTGGTACTCACCGCCGACGCTTTCGCTGACCTCGCGAATGACGGGCGCCATGCCTTCATGATCCATATCCCCATGAATCCGGAGGGCCGCCCCATCAATCGGGGTTCCATCCGCCTTCTTCAGGCTGACAATCAGCGTGGTTTCGCCGACCGCCAGCCTGTCCGGCTCGGCGCGCAACGACAGTTCCACATCAGCAGGGGTCGGCGGCGGCGTATCCTGCTGGCTGCAGGCGGCCAGAAACAGAATGAGCACAAATAGACTCAACACTATTCGCGAAATCTTCATTACGCACGCGCCTTCAGAATGAGGCCCTCCTGATGAGAGAAAAGAAATATAGCCGCCAGCAGCGGCAGGACTATCCAGAGGAGCAGCCCGAGCAGGAGCATCGGCAGCAGCGCCCCGCCGAACTGATCAGTTGCGTATAAGCCGGCCGGCCCCAGGACATCCAGGCTGGCTTGCAAGATCAGGATGGACGCTATCTTGAACATCTGCAACGGGTTGATGATGGCGATCAGGAAAACTGTCCCGATAGGCAGGTGCATCGAGACCGTGGTCCCCATAATACCCAGATCGCCGATGAAGACAAAGAACAGCCACAGGAACAGCGCGCCGCCCAGCGCCACCGCCGTCTTCCGCGCCAGTGTGGACAACAGAAAGCCGAGGCTGAGCATGGCTAACCCGACCAGATAGGCCAGCAGGGCCGTCAGGAGGTAACGCCCCGCATCCTGGATGCTCCCTTGCAGCGCCATAGTCACGCCGGCCGCGCCATACCCGAGCATCAGCGTCGCCAGCAGCGCCCCGGCAAGCCCCAGATACTTGCCGACCAGAACTTCGGTCCGGCTCACAGGTTGTGCCAGCAGGTAGGTCAGCGCCCCGGTCTCGCGATCGCCCGCCAGATTGGCGGAACCCAGTGTCAGCCCGATCAGCGGCACAAACAGCAGCACAAGGTTGACCAGGCTGGCGGCGGTGCGGCTGAAGCTCATCGCGCGCATCTGCATGCCGCTCGGCTGCGTGAAGGCCGAAAGGGCCAGGGCCAGGCCGGCGAAGGCCACGGTGAACACGATAAACCAGCGGTTGCGCAGGGCATCGCGCAGCTCTTTCGCAGCCAGCGCGCGGATATTGGCGAGATCAATCATGGCGTTCATCCTGAACGATAAGCTCACCTTCTATCAGATCAAAATCTTCGATCGTGACGTTTGCCAGCTCCAGAGAGCGCAGGGGAGCCAGCTTCCCGCCGTGGCTGATCTGCACGTACACGCTGCGGCCGTTGGGCATGTAGGTGTAGCCTTCCCGGTCAAACAGCGCGATCGTGGCTTCGCGCTGATCCTCCGGCACCCAGATGCGCAGCCAGCGATGCAGCCCCAATCGCTGCGCCAGTTCGCGCGGCGGGCATTCCAGGGCCAGCCGGCCGTCGGTCAGGACGAGCACCCGGCTGCCGAGCGCGATAACTTCATCGAGGCGGTGCGACGAAAAGACGACCGTCTTCCCCGCCTGGTTGAGGCTCTGGACGGTGTGGACGAAATCGCGCTGCGCCTGCACGTCGAGGTTGGCGGTTGGCTCGTCCAGGATCAGCACCGGCGGGTCTGCCAGCAGCGCCACGGCTAAGGCCAGCCGCTGCTTCATACCCCCTGAGAGCGCATTGACTCGCTTGGCGCTGTGCCCCCCTAACTGGACCTGTTCCAGCACCGCAGCGATACGCTCCACCTTCGCTTTTTTGAGGTGCGCGTAGAAATCCAGCGTCTCCAGCACGCTCATATCGTAGAATATTGTCTCCTGGGGGACATAACCAATCGCCGCGCGCGCCGCTTTGCCGTGCTTGCGAACATCGACGCCGTTGATGCTCAGCTCGCCTTCAAAGCCGTGGATGCCCAGCAGACAGCGCAGGGCGGTCGTCTTGCCCGCGCCGTTCGCCCCCCACAGGGCGACCGATTCGCCGGCCTGTATGGTGAAGGAGACATCATCGAGGGCGGTGAGCTTGCCATAACGTTTGGTCAGATTCCTGGCGATTATCATGGCGAACCTCTATGTATTGGCGTGAATTATCTTTGAGGCGTCGGGAGATGAGCGCGCTCGCCTGGAGGGATTCAGCCCCAGCACACAGAGCAGCGCCCCCACCCCGATCATGAGCAGGGCAACAGCCAGCAGTGGCGCCGAAACAGGGCGGTGCTCGCTCGTCATGGCGGCGGGCATCGCATATTGCATCTGCGGCGCTTCATCAATAGCCTTCGGATCAGGCCGGAGCGATGGGAATGCCGCGGCTGCAAAGTCAATAGCCTGGCTGGCCGGGCTGAACAGAAACAGCCGCAGCGCCGGACTGCTGTCAGTCAGGCTCTCAAAAAGTTTCTCGGCGCGGAACGGCATATCGCCGATCCCGTCGTTGTCGCGGTCGTAGCCAACGTAGTTGCTCCAGTAATTGCCGACCCCGTCCGCGCTCCACTGATTGTTCAACAGGCTTCCGCGGCCCTGGACAGCGATCTGCTGGAGATTCTCGACAAAGCCGTTGTCCTGGAAGATGTTGTGCCGCAGGGATGGAAGCCCCATCAGGCCGATATCGTTGTAAGCGACGAAATTATCGCTGAAGGTATTGTAGACATCGTACAGGGCCGGGGAGTTGTCGAGGTAAACGCCGACGACATTGCTAACAAACATATTTTCAGTTATATGAGCGCCGTCCATATCCTTGAGCGCTACGCCATACCCGCTCACCCCGCGATTATTGAGAAACTGATTTCTCGCCATCACCAGATCGGCGGAGTACATCATATACGCGCCCACAGTGTTATCTTCGATTATGTTGTCCTCTACAACCGCGCTTTTGTTGTACATGAAATGCAGCCCATAGCGGTTGTTGTGGATGGTGTTGCCGCGGATGGTGATGTTGTCGGCGTACCAGATAAGCATATCACGCCCGAACATCACATCGTTGTCCAGGAGCTGCACGTTATCGCTGTACCATACGCGCACGCCGTCGCCGCGCACGCTTTCCTCCAGCGCCTTGCCGCGGATGATATTGTTCTGAGCGATGCCGCCGGATGCGTTGGCGAAGTAAATGCCGAACAGCACGTCTTCCAGCACGTTGTCCCGGACGACAACATTTGCCCCCTGGACGACGATGCCCGTATCTTCGTGCGACAGGCTCTGCCCGCTGCTGCGCACGGTGAAGCCGCTGAATACGGCCTCAGGCGCCCGGATCAGGACCAGACTGCCGGCGCCCTGGCCGTCGATAACCGGCTGGTCAACCCCCAGCAGAGTGACGGATTTATCCACGATAAGCGGGGCGGGATAGACGCCGCCATGCACTTCAATAGTGTCGCCCACCGCCGCCGCCGCGAGCGCGGCTTCAATCGTGGTATACGGGCCGTCCGGGCTGACGATAAGGTTGCTCTGGGCGCAGGCAGGCGCAAAATACACTGCCAGCAGCACGAGCAGAACGGCGACAATGACCGGCCTGTGATGCGCTGAAGGAGGCATGGACATCTCAACTCAGCCTTTGGAGGCCCTGTTCCTGAGCAGCCGCACCACCAGCGTCACGGCGATCAGCCCGGCTCCCGCCGTCACAATGAACCAGCCCGTATCCACATAGGCCACGGTACGAAACTGGCCGATCACGCCTTCGCCAAGAATCGGCGGTGTGAAGGGATGAATAGCGCTGGAAAGCGGGGCTTCCGGATCGAGGTTCTGTCCGTAATAGGTCATCCAGAACGCCAGATCGGCGAGGAAGATAAACGAGAATCCCAGCGCGGGGAGGGTCAGGAGCCATATCAGGCGTCGCTGCCACAGCACTGCGGCGACAACCAGCGCCCCCGCCATGAGAATGACCGCCGGGATGGCAATCGCCTGCTCGAGTTGTGCGGCATCGTAAAGCGATTTCATGCCGATGTAGTGGTTCAGGGTGTCGATTTCCCGCACCTCATCCAGGCGAGGATCCGCGTCCCCCGTCATCTGGTTGACGAAAACGCGCATTTGCAGGCCGCCGGGGTACTGCGGCGCGTGCAGGATGAGGCCCCAGTACGGCTGGCTGATGGAAACGAGCAGCAGCACGGCGGCGGTCAGGAGAAAAACTTGAGAAAGCCGCGTCATCCGGCGGGCTGATGCCTCCGATGCGCTGCTTTCTACGCTGGCAGAATTTGAGGTGGAGATCGAGCTTGTCGTCATCCTGGATTCCTTGTGCGTCTTTGGGCCGGGTGACAGGAGGAAGCCCCCCTGTCACCCGACTGTTCTGCTGCGCCTACCTGGGCTGAACCATCATGTATCCCATCATCTCGAGGTGAAGCGCAGAGCAGAATTCCGTGCAGTAGAAGCTGAACACACCGGGGCGAATTGCGTCGAACTCAAAGGTGATAGACTCGCCCGGCTCGATACTCAGGTTGATATTGTAGAACGGAATAGCCAGACCGTGCGTCGCGTCACGGGCGCGCTCGACATTGGTGATTGTCCACGTCACATGATCGCCTTCCTGAATTTCGATATGTTCGGGCGTCATGTGGCTGCGCACAGCGGTCATCCGCACGGTTACGTTATTGCCGTCGCGGGTGACGCCTTCCGTCCCCTGCGTGACGGCGTTCGGATCAACGGACTGTGTGAGCGGATTCCAGCCAACTTCCGGATAGACTTCCCAGGCATGCAGCTTGTCCGCCCGGATGATCTGGGCGTAGTGCGGCTCTGCACCCGTGATCGGCATGTCGTAAAGGACCTGGGTGAAATCGCCGGGCTGAGAGATATCAATGAGCTGGAGGTTCTGCGGCAGCAGAGGGCCGGTGCTCAGGAAACGATCGACAGACCACTTGTTGAGCGCCACCAGATAGCGCCCATCCGGGGAGGCCGTATCGCCTTCCGCGGCGGCCAGGTGACCCACGTTGTACTGCACCGGCGTCCGGTTGATCAGGGTCCACCCATCCTGCGGGCGATACCCTTCCGCGCCAATGCTCCAGCGGGCCACGGCGCTGTCAAGGAACAGGCTGGTGTAAGCATAGCCCTGATTGTCGAAGACGGTATGCAGCGGGCCGAGGCCAACCTCAACCTGCGCTTCCAGCACGCTCTCAAAGGACAGCACCGGTATGCCGAACACATCGGTCTCGGTCGGCCCCGCGGCGATGGCGTCCTGGATGCGCTGGAAGCTGTAGATCGACACGTGCGGGTCCAGCTTGCCGCCCACCACGACAAATTCGCCGCCGGGTGTCACATCGGCGCCGTGCGGGCTGCGCGGCTCCGGCGCAAGGTAGAGCAGGTTGTTGGCAATGACGGTCTCCAGCGGGATCACGTTGAAGCCGTTGATATCCACCGCGCCGCCGTTCAGGAAGACCTCTTCTGCCGCATCCAGGTTGATGATGTGCAGGTAGTCAACTGCCCCACGGCTCGCCCCCGCTTCGAACGGCGGGTTGCCGCTCTCGATGCCGCCAGTCGCCATTTCGGTATTGAATGAGTTGCAGAAGACCCAGCCTTCCGAAATGCCCTTGCCAGCGTCGCACAGGTCCTGCCAGTAAGGCGGCAGCTCCATCGCGAACGACTGATCGTAGTCAATACGCCCGATCTCGCTGTTGAAGCGCCAGAACGTGATCATGCCGCTGTACGCGCTCTCATAGTCGGAGATGGGGGCGTATTCCCCGCCCAGCGGCAGCCCGTATTGGCCACCTTCCACAATGTACTCGGTATTAGGGGTGACGAATGTGCCGCCGTGATCGTTGAGGAACGCGGGGTTGTGCACGATTTGCTTCGTCTCAAAATCGCGCAGGTCAATGACGGCGACGCGCCCATTGGCCTTGTCGCCAATGAACAGCCAGTTGCCGTCGTATTCGCCGTTAGTTTCGCTCAGGGCGGGGTGGTGTGAATCGCCCCACAGAATTTCCTGCCCATCAATAAAGCCCTGCTCCAGCACCTCATGCCCCGCACCGTAACCGTAGCCCTGCCACGATTCAGGCGTGAAGACAGCAATCAGGCGGAGCAAGCGCATTGATGGCATGCCGATTGCCAGGACCTGTCCGCCCTGCCCGGCGGATGCGAACATGACGTATTCGTCCATCACGCCGCTGGGCGTGTAAGTCATGGCCGCCGCGCGCATATCGGCGTCGGTCAGACCTCGCTCAGCGGCTATGGTCTGCCAGTCCGAAGCGCCTCCCTGTGCGCTGGTGACGGCGCGCGACGAGATCACAACAGCCAGGACAATCGTGGTCAGGATTACGGCTCCGGTGAACAACAGCTTGAGGGGGTATCGTTGTGGGATCATCGCCTTCCGCTTCCTTGATCTGAAGACCTGCAAGAATCTATTCCGCACTGCGCGCAGACAGGGCGTTTGTATATTTATGATGAAGCAGAATATTCAGGCGTGATGTGACTCAAGTCACATGAAGGGAGGACTAACGCGCTTCCAGCAAGGCAATGGCGCGCAGCGCTTCGAGATCGCGAATGAGGATGCTGTCGCGTGTCAGGCGAACCAGCCCGCGATCCTCAAAACGCTTGAAAGACCGGTAGACCACCTCGCGCACCGTGCCGACCATTTCGCCGTATTCCTGCTGCGAAAGCAGGCGGTCAACGAGGATACCCTCGTCGTGCACTGTGCCTTCGACCTCCGCCCGCGCGACCAGGACCATCGCCAGACGGGAGGTAACATCGCGGAACGCGAGATCGTGCACGAGCGAGACGAACTGCTTGAGCCGCTCGGTGATAAGGCGGAGGAAGGCCTCCTGAAAATCGGGATGCTCATCGAGCAGGGATTGCAGAATGTCAGGCGGCAAGGTTACCGCTGAGACTGGCGTGAGCGCGGTTGCGGTGTAGGGACTCATAGCGCCAGTGGGCAGGGATTCCGCGCCCAGGCAATCACCCGGAGCCAGCAGCGCGAGTATCTGGCACCTGTCTCTCGATTGGCGGTGCAGCTTCACATGCCCGGATTGAAGCAGGTACAGCGCGCTGGGCGGATCGCCCTGCACATACAGATTATTGCCCTGGGCATACTCGATCAATGTCGCCTTTTCGGCAATACAGCGCTGTGTGCGCGGGCTGAGTCCTGCAATAGGTTGGCATCTGGAAAATAACTCAACACTGACCATCATGACACGCCGCTGCTTGATGGTTTACCATACCGCTACTTTAGGGGAATGCGAATTCTGAGGATGTGACTTAAATCACGTCATACGGCCGATTGCTGTCTTTCCCAGGCGCAGGGAGGGAGCAGCGCATCCGCGTTCAGGATGACGATATGTCCGCTTTCAATACGGATAATCCCCTGTCTTTCCAGCAGATTCAGGTGGCGTGTGACGACCTCACGCACCGTGCCGGACAGCGCAGCAAGTTTCTCATGAGTCAGCTCGACAACAGACTGCTGCCGGGCAGGATGCCTCGCATAAGTGAGCAGGCAATCATTGATGCGTTCCGAGACAGACCACGACCCCAGCACTTCGCTCACGCGGGCAAGATGTCCCAGCCGCTGGCTGTAGATGTGCAGCAGCGCTTTGACAAGGTCGGGGTTATGCTGGCGCAGATGCTCAACCGCGCCCCCGGGCAGGACAAACAGGATCGCGCTGTCGAGCGCCTGGGCGGTCGCCGGGTTGTTATCCAGATCGAACAGAGGACAGCCGCCAAAGCACTTGCCCCGGGTCATCAGGCATAACCCCTGCAGGCGGCCGTTTGAAGATTCTTTAATAATCCTGACATGCCCTTCAAAGACAAACCACAGCGAGCCGGACTTCTCGCCTTCAACAAAGATAATCTGACCGGGCGCAAAGTGGCGGCGCACCATCAAAGCGGCGACGCTCTGCACCTGCCCCACTGGCAGATCACGAAAAGCGGGGATTTCGCGCAGTTCCTCAGGGTTGACTGGCATAGCTTAGTGTAGCGTTTTATAGCTCTGCTGATTCCGATTTACGATTAGTATAGTCGTAAACCGTGCCCCCTGTCCACTATGTACAGCGTGTTTTGTCGAAGAGTCCGCGTCACCGCTGCACCAGACACCCAAACGGAATGTATTTACCCCGCCGGCAGCGCCTATCTGGCTTCTGCAGCCAGATACTTCGTCTCGATCAAATCGGCGATGGCCTCGACATCATCGAGGTGGAACTGCGGGACATCAACATCAAGCGGGACATCGGCGGCCACCGCGAACCGCTGGTCGGGGCTGCTGACCATCTCCAGCGTGTTAGCCGCCCGGACTACCTCCAGCGCGGGCCGGTTCGCCTGCCGGTAGCCTTCCACCAGGATGATATCCACCCCGACGAAGTCAGCAATAATCTCGTCCAGCTCCAGCTCGCGCTCCAGCAGCCGGTAGGAAGCGATTCTGTCAGGCGCGGCTACGACGACATGCCGGCTGCCGGCCTGCGCATGCCGCCAGCTATCCTTGCCGGGCCGGTCAATATCGAACCCGGCATGAGAGTGGTGCTTGACTGTCCCCACGGCGTAGCCGCGCCGGGTCAGTTCGGCAATGAGCTTTTCTAACAGGGTCGTCTTGCCCGCGCCGGATCGCCCCACCACAGTAACTACAGGGATCGCCATGCGCCGTCCCTTTCGCCGGTATTGCCGGCCGGATCAAATCACGATCAGAAAGAGCAGCGAAGCCAGCCCCAGCACCGCAGGCGCCCAGTCCAGCCTGCCGCGCCGCACAGGCATCGGACGCGATTTTTCGGGGCAAAACGCCCGCATCTCCGCCGCCAGGGCGACATCCTCCGCGTGTTTGAGCGCGTTGGTTACGATGGTCATGACCAGAAGCTGTAAGCCGCGCCACCACTGCCGGCGCAGCCCGCCGCGCATCCTGAGAGCATGCCAGGCGTGGTAACTGGACTGCTGGATGCCCGGCAGCAGGTTCAGCGCCACGCCCAGCGAAAATCCCAGGCCGCGCAGCCCGAAACGCTCCAGCATCCCGGCCAGCGCCGTAACCTCCACCACGCTGGTGAAGCCCTGTATGGCGACGAGCGTGACCACGAAGCGCATCGCCATCTGCCCCGCCATCTGCAGGCCTTCTGTAGAGTAGGCCACCCCGGCGAATACGGCATCCCGCTCCCCCAGGAAAAAGACGGCCGGTGCGATCAACAGAAACATCCATATCAGGTAGCGCAAACGCAGGATATGCCGCAGCGCGCCGGGATAAACCACAGCCGCTATCAGGCCGCAAAAGGCTACTGTCAGCGGCAGGCGCGCCGCCGGGGCCAGCATTGCCAGCCCCAGCAGCCACATGAAGACCGCCAGATGCCCGTAAGTTCCGAGGAGGGACGTCTCAGCCGCTGCAACGACTGAGACCGTCCGCGCGCGCGATCTTTCCATCAGCGTTCCACCCGCAACTCAAGCACCATCCGGGCCTGCATCCTGTTCTCCGCGCCCGGCACAACCATGCGGAAGGGAGCTTCGTTATCAGCCAGAGACCCGCCGCCGCGCGAATACGCCAGGATGACATCGTCACGGCCGAACACGGACGAATCGTAGGTGGAGACAAACCCATCGGTTGCCACGGCCTTAATGGCCGTTACCCCCTCTGTAGCTGCTCCCGCGGCCTCCAGGATAGCCTTGAGGGTCACCCCCTGGTAAGTTTCGCCGTTCAAATCGGCTTCGGTCTGTGGGAGCGCGCGCAGTTCGTCAGCCGTGAAGGTATGCTGAGTCTCGCCATCTGTCACGGTCAGCACATTGGCGGCGGCCGAGTCAGCGGCAGGCGAGGAGGGGGTATTGCTGGCGCAGGCAGCCAGAAGAAGAGACAGGACCAGCAGGAAAGCGATGCGTTTCATGATGTCAGCTTGCCTTTCAAGATCTGCAGCACAGGATCACGAAGACTGCTGAAGCGGTTGAGAAGGCCGTCCCAGCCGCTTTTGAAGCTCATGGCCTACATCCCAGCTAAACCAGCCAGCCGCCGCCCCAATGAACAGGCGGATGGCAATGAGGACAATAACGATAACAAGCACCGCCCCGGAATCTAACCCCAGCGCGCTGCTGCCCTGGTTGATCATGTTGCCCCAGGTCTCAACCAGTGAGACGCCAAAGATCAGCGGCCCGGTCACAAAAGGCTGCACCAGGGACCACAGCACGCCAAGCGCGCCGGCCAGCATAAATAACGTCCGGCGTGGCTGCCCCCCCAGGGAGAGCACCAGCTCGACAATCAGCGCCTCGCTGAAGATGCCAATCATGGGGCCAATCACGACGCCGCCCAGGCTGAACAGCTTGAGGAGCATGGCGATCACCCCGATAAACAGGGAGGCTCCGCGGCGCGGGACAAACACCCGCCCGATCATGACGATTGACAGCCCGATGCCGCCCAGGACCACACCGCTGAAGGGGATATTCAGAGATTTGAGCACCGTCCCCAGGCTGATCTCCACGATTCCCCATAGAACGCCAAATACGGCCAGCATAACCAGTTCGCGTGTAGTGAGCTTCATATCTGCTTCCTCCCCGGCAGGTGGTGCAGCATTTGCCCGGAGCCTCCCGGCGCTGCCAGCAGCTAGTGCGGCGTGATGCGCCCTTCCTCTATGCGGAGGATCCTTCTGGCGTAGCGATGTACGAGTTTGTAATCATGCGAAATCAGGAGGACTGCTGTCCCGGCAGCGTTCAGGTGACACAGAAAATCCATCAGGCGTTGCAAATGCCCCCAGTCCTGCCCCAGCGTTGGCTCATCCAGGATGACCAGCCGGGGATGCAATGCCAGGCAGGCGCCGAGCGCCGTGCGCTGCTGTTGACCGACGGAGAGATGCATAGGCCGCCGCATCGCCAGAGCTTCCAGATCGGCTTCGCGCATCACCTGGGCATGATCTGTGGGCTGAAAGCGCCTGTAGTTGCGCGGGCCAAAGGCCACTTCTTCGTCCACCGAATCGGTGAATAGCTGATCGGCAGCATTCTGAAATAAGAGGGCGACGTCCAGCCCGGGCCTGGGCCGGTGGCCATCCGCAAACCGGACCTGGCCGTGGCGCGGCTTGCGCAGCCCGGCGATCACCAGCGCCAATGTTGATTTGCCCGCTCCGTTCGGACCGACCAGGGCCACAAAATCGTGCGGAGAGAGCGCCAGATTGACCCCCCGCAGGACATCATGCCCTCTGTAGCCCGCCCACACGTCATCCACTGAAAGCAGCGGCTCACCTGTTGCATCGGGCAGCGGACCGCTCAGTTCCTCCCACGGGGGGAAACGGTGCAAAGCCGGGCGGCGAAGGCCCAGTGCATCACATCGCGCACGATCCTCAAAGACCGTCTGCGGGCTGCCGTCGAACACGATTCGCCCCGCATCCATCAACAGCACGCGGTCAGCATGTTCAATGGCGGGCGCCAGGCGGTGTTCAATCATGACGATTGTGATGCCGTATTCGCGACGAAGCCTGAGCAGCGTATCGATTACGCGGTCAACATTGGGAGGATCAAGAGAGGCTGTTGGCTCATCCAGGACGAGGACCTGCGGGCGCATGGCAAGCACTGCGGCAATAGCTACGAGCTGCTTCTGCCCGCCGGAGAGTTCGGCCGGTTTCCGGTCAGCGACGGCCGCCAGCCCGGTGGCAGACAGCGCCCATGCTGCCCGGGCCTGCACTTCTTCTTCCGGCAAATCCAGATTCCGGGGTCCAAAAGCCACCTCATCTTCTACACGCAGGTGGAAGAGCTGCGCGCCCGGATTCTGAAAGACAATGCCCACTTTCTGGCTGATCTCCGCCAGTGGACGCTCCTGCGTGTCCAGCCCGGCGACGTTGACGTGACCGCTAATTTCCGCCGCAACAGCATGTGGAATGATGCCACAGATCGCTTTGGCCAGCGTGCTCTTTCCGCTCCCGGAAGGCCCGCTGATCAGCACAAATTCGCCGGGGGGTACGGCCAGAGATACTTCGTCCAGGGCGGGGATTCCGCCCAGACGAGCGGTTAACCGATCCACCTGGAGCACAGGGGCCAGGGGCGGCGAATCCGCCGCCGGGGTATCGAGTGATTGTTGTTCCAGAAGGATGGCCATACGGGGGAGGCTTGCCTGAGACAGTCCGGGGTTACGAACGGACCGCAACCGGCAGGCGCTCTTTCTCCTTTCCAAATACGGGAGGCACAGGTGTTTCCGCCTGTACCCTCCTACCCCAGAGGGTAGCCCTTACGGGTCGGTCTGTTACCATAACGAGAAGGTCTTAGGTTGTCCCGACGGTAAGCCAGGGACATTTACAGACTCGGAGAATCGTATTCAGTTGTCAAGGTCGGCATGTCGTGCTGCAATATCGATGATATCGCATTGTGAACAAATGCACAACAATCAGGGTGCGGCTGCGGCCATCTGCGCGCTGCCCGGGCGATAGCAGCCATTATGAGGGGTCTGCCTGCCACTCCGAATACACCATTGTGTGTCCGCCGGAATGGCAGGCAACACAGCCCCCCGAGTCTTTCGGAACACTGCACGGCTCGTAATCCGGACTCTGTTTGCGTGCCCGGTCGTATCACGAGCCAGACAGTCCATCAAATGTCCAGCACGGCCCCGGACCGCCCGGAACCCCTGACCATACAGGCCGGTGATGTTCCGAGTCGGCCCAGGCATAAGCCCCGGATGATCCCTCCGGCTGCTTATTTAGCTTCCAGGCTGACGAGGTCCTGGACCCATTCGCGGCTGGCAAAACCGGGCATGACCAGACGCAGACCGCCGTCTTCCACCAGGACGAGCATGCAGTCTTCGCAGTCCTTAACAGCCGCCAGATCGATTTCCACATTGAAGCCGTCGGCAGCCGTCGCCTTCAGGGTAGCCGCATCTTCGCCAAGGCCCGCCGCCTCCAGGAAAGCCGCCAGGCCGACACCGGTGTATTCGGCTTCCGGATCGCTATCGCGCGGCCCGGCCACGGTCGCGGTCTTAGTCCCCACTGCTTCAATCTCAGCCCAATCCCAGTCACGCGCCTCATCGATCGCGCCGACCAGCGTCAGAGTTAGCTCTTCGCTCGCGCCGCCGCCTGCGCTGGCGATCAGCTCATTGATTTGAGCGATCTGGTTTTCATACCGGCTAATATCCTGCGCAGCAGCATTCTCTTCGGCGGCAGATGAAGCTACTTCAGCCGCACTATGAGCATATGCCAGCTTCTCCTCCAGGGCAGTCGCAGTCGCCTGGAGATCTGCCAGCGGCAAACTCGCTGTATCGACTGTGGGAGCAGGCGTACGGGTCGGAGCAGGGGTGTCCGTTGGAGCAGGCGTATTAGTGGGCAGGGGTGTGGCCGTTGGCGCCTCACCGCAGGCTGCCAGTGCCAGCACGGCAATCAGAATGAGGCTCAAAACAGGGATGGATGTTCTGGACATTATCATCTCACTTTCATATAGAAGGGAGCTGACTGAGCGCTCGCCTTATCCAATTCATGTGCGAGTTACTGAAAGCCTGTCTTTACATCAGGGCTGGTCCGCATAGACATCCAGTTCTGCATTTTCTGGTAGCAGGGCCAGAAGTTCATGCAGAGTTCCCTGGTCCCATCGCAGGAAGCCCAGTAAGATTCCAGCGAGGCTCCGATAGAAGGATGTCTGGGCGTACTTTTGACTGCGGGCCAAAAATTCAGGCGTCCAGGCCAACAGATGTTGCTCCAGGAAGCTCAACTGGTCCTCGACCAGAATACGTTCCGCCCGAGGATCATCACGCTCAAGCGCGATAAGCAAGCGGTCACATAAGAGCTGCATAAACTCCAGCTCGATAGCCATCGAGTCTTCTGGTGCCTTATTCTTCTCTACGAACTCCATGCCATGCCGGGCATACGCTTCACGCACCTGTAAGGTATGGATGTCGAAGAGTTCGTGATCTTCATTCCGGTAGACGCTTTCCCAGGGCGGCACCAGCATGTCTCCGTAGCCGACATAGAGCCGGTAAAAATCCTCAGAGAGCACTTCTTCTGTCGCCGTCTGGCAGTCTTCATCCACAGCCTGGAGGTCGGGCGCAAGCGCGCTGTCCAGCATCACAGGGAAGTTCGCAAAGCGGCGTTCCGCTGCCAGCCAGCCGAGGAAGTCAGTGTC
>JARKNX010000137.1 GCA_029976025.1 Aggregatilineales bacterium
GCCTTCCATCTGGGCCACCTGAACAATGACATACACCATCAAAATCAGAAAGGCCAGGGAAACAATAGCGGCCAGGTCCCACTGCTGATTCCAGACCCGCCTGGAGCGGACCATCCCGCGCGTCAGCATGACGGCGAAGATAATCAGGACAGCGATGCCGCCGATGTAGATCAGCACCTGCACCGCCGCCAGGAAGGGGGCCAGCAGCAGCACAAACAACCCGGCCACGCCAAATAAGCTCAACATCAGCCACAGGGCAGACCGAAAGAGGTTGCGGGCCAGCACAACGCCCAGCGCTCCGGCAGTGGCGATGGCCGCAAAGATCAAAAACACGACAAGCTCAACAGAAATGTTCATCCGCACCCCCGCTACTTGGCCGTAACCGGTTCGACGGTGTAGTCCGTCTCATCGACCAGACTTTCCACCCGCCGGCCGCGTCGGCTCCACCAGCGCAGCGCCGCCGCAAACCCCACAAGCAGCACGATATTGCCCAGCAGCATAACTCCAGCCTGCGGCAGCGTTGCCATGAACTCCGGCCCTAGCAGGCGGTAGATGCCGCCGGCTGCCTCGAACTCCCCGCTGGCGATGGCCTGAGCAGCTTCGAAATTGGGGGGCGGGACCAGCTTGAACAGGAAGGCCATGGCTGCCAGATTCACCAGCGCCAGCGGCACCATGATCTTCCAGTTGAAGTCAAGGAGCTGATCAATACGTACGCGGGGGACGGTCAGCCGCAGCCAGATCGTCACCAGATACACCAGGATCGCCTTGCCCATGAGGTAGAAGAAACCCAGAATGGGGAGCGCCTCCGCCCCGGGGCCGCGCCACCCGCCCAGGAAGATCACGGCGAAGATAAGGGCATTGAAGAAGGCGTGCATGAACTCGCCCAGGTAGAACATCGCCCAGGCCATGCCGCTGTACTCCGTGTTGTACCCGGCAACCAGCTCACTTTCCGCTTCCAGCAGGTCGAACGGCGCGCGCCCATTTTCCGCCTGGGTTGAGATCAGGAACAGCACGGCGGATACTGGCACGACGAAGATGTACCAGATATGCTGGGACTGCACCAGCCCCTGCATGCTCAGCGTCCCGGCAATCATGACCGGGATCAGGATCGCCAGCACCATGGGCACTTCGTAGGCGACAAGCTGGGCGGCCGAGCGGAACGCCCCCAGCAGCGCATACTTGTTGTTGCTGCCCCAGCCGGCCATGATGATGGCCAGCGTGCCGAACGAAGCCACCGCAATGACATACAGGATGCCGATGCTCAAATCGGTGCCGATCACGACTGAGGAAAACGGGATGACAGCGGCGATCAGGATTACAGCGGCTACGGCGAGGACTGGCGCAATAAAGTACACCAGGCGGTCGGCGTTGCGCGGGATGATGATTTCCTTGGTCAGCAGTTTAGCCGCATCCGCGATATTCTGGATCAGCCCGAACGGCCCCACCCGGTTCGGCCCCACCCGGTTCTGAATACGAGCCGCAGCCTTACGCTCGATCCAGATGCCGATCAGGACCCAGACCATGCCAAAACTGGCTGCCACGATCACCCCAAGGAGGATATCCAGAAAAGACGCCAGCCCGGGAACCATGCCAGCCTGTATCAACGCATCTCGTAGCATACGCGCTCCCCTAAACGGCAAGAATGGCCGTTAGCATACTGCCTGACGGCCATTCTTCGGTATCGATCACGTCCACTTCAGCGCGCCCTTGCGCCAGACATAAATCAGGGCCAGCGACAGCAGCGCGAGGAAGATCAGAATTTCCACAAATGCGAAGAAGCCCAGCCCACCGTAAGCAACCGCCCAGGGGAACAAAAACACTGCCTCGACATCAAAGGCAAGGAACACCAGGGCAAAGATGTAATACTGAATCTTGAACTGGATCCAGGTATCGCCGACCGTCTCAATGCCGCACTCGTAGGTATCCGTCTTGACGGGGTTCGGCTTGCGCGGCCCTAACAATCGCCCCATAGCTATCGGGACAATTGGCAGAAGAGCGGCGATAACAAGGAAAACTCCGATAAAGGCCCACTCGTTAAGATCCATCAGATCCATCGATCCTGGCTCCTAGGGCGATCACTCGGCTGGTAAGAGGGTAGGTGAAGATTTGCCGGCATGTTGCTTGTGACAAACGTCGCTAGTATAGCATTGCGACCTGGATATGACAAGCTATATCAGGTTTCCCCCACGCCGTTTTGCCAGACACCCCCCTGACGGCGATGATTATAGCCCCAAGCACAATACAACACAAAATGTAAATTGCCCGACAAACAGACGATCAGCATGAGCTGGCCAGGGGCGCGCTCCGACATCGCTTCCACGGTCGCCCGCCAGATCGGGTATACTCCTGACGGCAGATCTGGCTTTCTGCGCCGGCAACCTTGCTACTGACCGCGCGATGAGATTGGAGTCCCTCCGGTTATGAGGCGTGAGTACACCGCGATAGCGCCGATCCCGGCGGCCTGGGATACGTTTGTGGCGGCCCACGAACAGGCTCACGTATTGCAGACCCCGGCCTGGGGCGTGCTCAAGAGCGCGTTCGGCTGGAGCGCCGAACGTGTCGCCCTGATCGACGGGAACGGCGCGATAGTCGCCGGGGCGCAGCTCCTCTTCCGCCCGCTGCCCTTGCGGCTGGGGACCATGGCTTATATCCCCAAAGGGCCGCTCGCTCCATCCGAGTGGTGGGAGCAGCCGGAGCGCCTGGCCCCGCTGTGGGAGGCTATCCACGCGGCGGCGCGGCGGCACAGCGCCCGCTGGCTGAAGGTCGAAGCGCCCGACGCAATCGGCATGCCTGATCAGGCTTCAGTCTGGGAGGGGGCGGCGCAGTCCGCGCTCCGGGCCGCCGGATGCCGGCCCGCCGTCCACACCATTCAACCCCCGCGCACTATCGTGCTTGATCTGGCGCCGGACGAAGCGACAATCCTGGCACGGATGAAGCAGAAGACGCGCTACAACATCCGCCTCAGCGAAAAGAAGGAAGTTGTCGTGCGGCGGGGCACACCGGCTGACCTGCCCGGCTTCGGCGATATGATGGCTATCACCGGCGCGCGGGACGGCTTCGGCACACACACCCCGGCCTACTACGCTCAGGCCTACTCCCTGTTCGCGCCGTCAGGCCGGGCGGCTCTGTTCCTGGCGTCGTATGGCGGGCGCGACCTGGCCGGGATCATGGCGTTTGCGCTTGGGCGCGCCGCCTGGTACCTGTTCGGCGCGTCTACTAACGAGGAGCGGAATCGCATGCCCACTTACGCGGCTCAGTGGGCAGCTATACAGTGGGCGCGGGAGCGGGGCTGTGCCGTGTACGATCTGTGGGGCGTGCCGGATGAAGACGAAGCCGCGCTCGAAGCGCAGTTTGAGAGCCGGAGCGACGGCCTGTGGGGAGTGTACCGGACCAAGCGCGGCTGGGGCGGCCAGGTGGTGCGGCGCATGCCCGCCTGGGACTATTGCTACAGCCCCGCGGTCTACACCCTTTATGCGCAATATTCCCGGCTCAGGGAGCGAGACAGCCATGCCCGTTGAGCGCCCTGCCCCGTACTCGCCGCTGGACATCCAGACCATCGCCGATCGCGACACCTGGAATGCCCTGCTGCGTCCTTTGCCCTGCGCCAATATCCTGCAAACATGGGAATGGGGGGAGTTCAAGCGGCGCACGACGGGCTGGACTCCGGAACATCTGGCTTTCATGCGGGCAGGACAGGTCGCAGCGGCGGCGCTGCTGCTCACCCGCCAGATCGGCCCCTTGCGCGTGATATATGTGCCCGGCGGCCCCGCTCTCGACTACACGAAGATCAGCCTGGTCGCCGCCGTTATCGAGGCGCTTCAGCACCTCGCCCGCCGCCGGGGCGCTATCTGGCTCAAGATCGATCCGGAAGTCCCGGCGGGGGTTGGAATACCCGGCGAGCCGGATGCCCGGGATGATCGCGCCGGCCTGGCGGTGAGCAGCATCCTCCACCAGCGCGGCTGGCGATTTTCCGCCAGCCAGCCGCAGTTCCGCAACACCATCACGCTGGACCTGACCCGGCCCGCTGACGATCTCCTGATGTCCATGCACCAGTCCACCCGCCGCAAGGTCCGCGCCGCTGAAAAGAAGGGCGTCACCATCCGTCCCGGCACGTCTGACGATCTGCCTCTGCTTTACGATCTATATCGCATCACCGGTGAGCGGGACGGTTTTCTGATCCGTCCGCTGGACTACTACCGCGATGCCTGGGGGACCTTCATGGCGGCGGACATGGCTCACGCCCTGATCGCCGAATTTGAGGGGACGCCCCTCGCCCATGTAATTCTGCTGCACTTCGGCCAGAAGTGCTGGTATTTTTACGGCGCTTCCAGCAGCGAGGAGCGCCAGCGGATGCCCAATTACGCCCTGCAGTGGGCGGCAATTCAGTGGGCACAGGCGCGGGGCTACCCCGTCTATGACTTCCGGGGCGCGCCGGATGTGTTTAATGACTCCGACCGGATGTGGGGCGTATATGAGTTCAAGCGCGGCTTCGGCGGAGAAGTCGTCCGCCACCTGGGCGCCTGGGATTACGTCCCCAACTCACCGCTGTACTGGGCCTACGAGACGCTCATGCCGCGCGTCCTGGGCCTGATGCGTCGCCGGGGCCAGCATCCACAGCCAGCCTGAACAGCCCGATCAACGAGACACGGGGGCACCGGGAGGGGAAGAAGCTCCCGCGGTGTCCCCGCATCTCTGTTTGCAGCTCAGATTTTGCGCCGCCCCGTCACTGCCAGAGGCCGCGCCGCAGCCGGCAGGTTTTACCCCGCCTTACAGACCCAGCTCCTGGCGGACCAGCGCAAGCTGACCGGCAGAGCCGAGCTTCTGATTCTTGTGGGCGATGAAATCCGCATATTCCTTCACATAGATTTCGCCCGGTTTGCGGAAGTCGAAGACTTCCGGCTTATCGCGGAAGAATTCGCGGTGGACGCGCGTCCACACCAGCCGGCCGTCGGTGTCGATATTGACTTTGGTCACGCCCAGCGCAACAGCCTTGACGAACGTGTTTTCGTCCACACCCTTGGCAGAAGGATCGAGCTTGCCACCGGCGTCATTGATGCGCAGCACCTCCTCCTGCGGGACGGACGATGAGCCATGCATCACCAGCGGGAAGCCGGGCAGCACGGCCTG
>JARKNX010000144.1 GCA_029976025.1 Aggregatilineales bacterium
AACTTCTACAATTTGCAGCTCAATCGCTGGTACTCGGAGGGCTTCGCCCGGCTGGACGATCTCAAGCAGGCTGCGGCGGCCATCAAAACCAACGCGGATTACAAAAACACCTTTGTCGCCCTGGCCAAAGAGGCCGTGACCGAGGGCAGGCTCAAGAACGCCGCTGCCTACTATCGCGCGGCGGAATTCCTGACCAACCCGGCGGACCCGGACAAGCTCCCCCTCTACGACCGCTTCATCCACGTTTTTTACGAGGCGATCAAGGGGGACTCCATCGAACGGCACGAGGTCCCCTACGGCGAAGGCGCCCTGCCCGTGCTGCGCCTGGCGCCAACCGGCCCTCGCAAGGGGATCGTGGTCGCCCACGGCGGCTTCGACTCGTTCATCGAGGAGTTCTACGGCCTCTGGAAGCAGCTCGCGGAAGGCGGCTACGAAGTCTACGCGTTCGAGGGGCCGGGTCAGGGCGGGGCGCTGCGCAAGCATCACCTGCCCTTCGACCATGCCTGGGAGAAGCCGACCAAAGCCATTCTGGATCACTTCAACCTGTCCGGCGTGGCGATCCTGGGCGTTTCGATGGGCGGCTACTGGTGCCTGCGCGCGGCGGCCTTCGAAAAGCGGATCAGCCGGGTCATCGTCTTTCCGCCGCTGCTCGACTGGATGGAAAGCGCCAGCGGATCTTCCCGCATGCTGGTCAACCTGATGATGAAGTGGGAAGGGCTGATGCGCTTCGGGGTTCGCAAGAAGATGAGGATCCCGATGATGGAACACGTCATCAACCACACGCTCTACATCATTCAGAAAGAAGACGTGCTGGATGTCGTGCGCTGGGAGCTGGCCATGAACAAGGAATTCCTGCACTCGGAGCTGGTCGACCAGGACGTCCTGCTGTTGGGCGGGGAAAAGGACACGTTCCAACCGCCGGTGCTCTACCACAAGCAGTGGAAGGCGCTGACCCACGCGCGCTCGATCACCGGCCGCCTGTTCACCGAGGCGGATGGGGCCGCCCATCACTGCGCCATCGGGAACATGGGCCTGGCGGCCCAGGTCATGCTGGACTGGCTGGACAAGACGACCTACTAGACGGCCAACGGGCGGCCTCGCTCCAGGCCGGACCGCCCTTTCTCATCCGATTCTAAGCTGGCGTTCAGTCTCGCCTAAGCTGAGTCTGGCATCCTATGGATGCAGTCAAATTGAACGTCAGAGGTAAAGATGTTCAGGGTACTCCCCCCGCCTTGAATGTCTGTCCCCCCGAACCTCTGACAGGCGCACAGCCCGCTCCGGCGGGCTTGCTGCTTTTTAGGGACAGGCGCTTTTGGCTGTTGGCTTTTAGCTTTTGGCTAACAGCGAAAAGCCGAGAGCCAAGAGCCACAACCTATTCCGCCGCTTCCCAGGCTTCGCGCAGCCAGGCGCGCACTTCCGCGTCGACATCCGGCACGGCATACAGCTCCAGATGGTGAGTAAACCGGCCGGGAGCCGATTCCACGACCTGCTTCCAGCGCGGCGACTCGGCGCGCCGGCGCAAGCCCACGCTGAGCACCAGCGGCGCGGTGGGGCGTCCGGTGAGGTACTGGCCGGGCATCCAGACCCAGGCGAAGGCGATCCGCCGCCGGAAGGCGATCTGGCTCTTGCCGACCCGGATACCCGCTTCGCCAAGGGACGCGATCGCCTGGCGAACCGCTTCATACAGCTGCTTGGCCAGGGCTTTATCCGAGAAGAACTCGTCCGGCGTCGTCACGGGGCATCCCCCTGAGTCATCCCACGGCCCTGAATCCACGCGCATCCGTGCCCTGTGCCTGATCTTCCCGGCCCACGTCCTTACCTGGCCGGGCGCGAGATCAGGTAGATCGCCCCCAGGATCAGCGCCACGCCGACCAGCCCGAAGGGCGACAGCGCCTCGTGGTAGACCAGCAGGCCGATCAACACGCCGCTGACCGGCTCCAGCAGGGCCGTGATGCTGGCGCTCTGGGCGCTGATCCGCTGCAAGCCCT
>JARKNX010000222.1 GCA_029976025.1 Aggregatilineales bacterium
GCAGGCAGCCTCGAAGATCGCGCGCACCTGCATCTTGTTCAGGCCGGGCATGGTGATGCCCAGGCGGCAGCCGCGCAGGCCGAGCATCGGGTTGAATTCGCTCAGGTCGGTCACGACAGACAGCAGATGCGTCTTCTCAGCATACTCCGGAGTGTTGGTCTTGCCGGCGCCTTCAAGAAGAGCGACTTCCCTGGTCAGTTCAAGCGCGGAAGGCATGAACTCATGCAGCGGCGGATCGAGCAGACGGATGATAACGGGCAGGCCATCCATCTCCTTGAAGATGCCGTAGAAGTCCTCACGCTGCAGGGGCAGGAGCACCTCATCCAGGACGCGCTGGAATTCTTCATCGGTCTCGGCCAGAATCGCTTCCTGGAACTTCTCGGTGCGATCGCCAAGGAACATATGCTCGGTACGGCACAGGCCAATACCCTGCGCGCCGTAGCTGCGAGCGCGGCGTGCCTGCTCCGGATCGTCGGCGTTGGCCCACACCTGCAGCCGGCGGATCTCATCCGCCCACTTCAGGATGGTGTTCAGATAGGGCTGGTCCGCAAACGACGGAGATACGGTCGCCAGCGCGCCCAGGAACACCTCACCGGTTGAGCCATCCAGGGAGACAGTGTCCCCTTCCTTAATGACATGGCCGGCCACGGTGAACTGGCGCTTGGCAAGATCGATCTTGATATCTTCACAGCCGGCCACGCAGGGGATGCCGAGCTGGCGAGCAACTACAGCCGCATGGCTGGTCGCGCCGCCGTGCTGGGTCAGGATACCCTTGGAGGCCAGCATGCCGTGCACGTCATCAGGCGTAGTCTCCGGCCGGACAAGGATAACCTTCTTGCCCTCTTCCTTCGCCATCTTCTCAGCGGTATCCGCGTCCAGGTAGACCTGGCCAACCGCCGCACCCGGAGAAGCGTTCAGGCCCTTGGCCAGCCGGGTCGCCGCCTTGCGGACAGCATCATCAAAGCGCGGGTGCATGAGCTGATCAATCTGGAAGGCCTCAATACGGGAGACAGCCTGCTCCTTGGTGATCAGGCCCTCTTCCACCATGTCCACGGCAATCTTGACCGCGGCGGCGGCAGTGCGCTTGCCGTTACGGGTCTGGAGCATGTAGAGTATGCCGTTTTCGATGGTGAACTCCATGTCCTGCATATCCTGGTAGTGCTTCTCCAGGATGCTGGAGACTTCCATCAGCTTATTGAAGGCTTCCGGAGCTTCTTCTTTGAGCTTGTGGACTTCGGTGGGCGTACGGGCGCCGGAGACGACATCTTCGCCCTGCGCGTTAAACAGGTACTCCCCGTAGAAGTCGTTCTCACCGTTGGCGGGATTGCGGGTGAAAGCTACACCAGAGCCAGAGTCTTCGCCGACATTGCCGAAGACCATGCACTGGATGTTGACAGCGGTGCCGAGGTTGTGGGGGATATTGGTCGCGTTGCGGTAGTCAATAGCGCGCTTGCCGTTCCAGGACTTGAACACGGCTTCGATCGCCAGCTTGAGCTGCTCCCAGGGGTCCTGTGGGAATTCGCGCTCGCCTTCCTTCGCGATCAGGTCCTCGAACTGCTTAACGGCCTTCTGCCAGCCCGCCGGAGAGACGTCAGTATCGTTCTTGACGCCTTCTTCAGCCTTGACAGACTTGATGATCTCCTCAAAGCGGCTGCTGTGGACGCCCAGCACGACATCGCCGAACATCTGCACCAGGCGGCGGTAGGAATCCCAGGCAAAGCGATCGCCGGCCTTCGCGGCCACAATTGTCACGGTCTGGTCATTCAGGCCCAGGTTGAGGATGGTATCCATCATGCCAGGCATCGAGAATTTGGCGCCGGAACGGACCGAAACCAGCAACGGGTCGGACGGGTCGGCGAATCGACGCCCCATCTTCTTGTTGAGGACTTCCATGCCCTCCAGAACCTGCTCCCACAGCCCTCCCGGAAGCTGGTTGTTGTTGCCCAGATACGCCAGGCAGGCTTCAGTCGTGCACGTGAAGCCGGGCGGCACCGGGAGTCCCAGCGAGGTCATCTCAGCCAGGCCCGAGCCTTTGCCGCCGAGCAAGTCGCGCATTGACGCGTTACCCTCTTCAAAGAGGTAGACCCACTTCTTAGACATACTCTTTCCTTTCCATATAACCGCGGGTGGTTATTTGAATCTCCCACGCTACGCCAGATAACGGGAGCAACGTTCGCGCCAGTGTGAAATTACTTCCTTCGCACAGGGCCTGCTACAGCCTTACCCTTCCGGGGCAATGACCGGAGCGATTATACCATACTGCAAGCCAGAATCCTCTTTTCCGGATATGGCAAAAGGCTGGATTATGATGTGCAAAAGATCAGAATCGCACCCTTCTGGACGAATCTCATGCAGATTAAGCAAAATACGGGTAGAATTCATTTCGGCGGAGCACAGTAACTGGAACTGGCAGTGGGCCTGGTTATGAGCACTCAAGAGACGCTTCTCAACAATCGTTACCGTCTGGTTTCGCAGCAGGGATCGGGCGGCATGGCGGTCATTTACAGGGCCTTTGACCAGGTCCTCAAGCGCCCGGTTGCGATCAAGATTTTGCGCCCCAGCCTGATCACTGATCCCTCCTTCCTGACCCGCTTTCAGAACGAAGCACAGAACGTCGCCCGCCTCACCCATCCTAATATCGTCACCGTGCATGATGTCGGTCAGGACCGCAACACGCACTATATCGTCATGGAGTTTGTGGATGGGCAGGACCTCAAGAAGCTGATCCGCGCGGAGGCCCCGTTCAGCGTCGGGCGCGCCCTGAATCTGGCGATACAGATTTGCGCCGGGGTCGGCTACGCGCACCGCTCCGGGCTTGTCCACGCCGATGTCAAGCCGCAAAACGTGCTGGTCGCAGAAGGCGATCTGGTCAAAGTAACCGACTTTGGCATTGCTCAGGCGCTATCCGATGCTGCCATCGGTGAGCGCCAGAAGGTGGTATGGGGCAGCCCGCATTACTTCTCCCCGGAACAGGCCCAGGGCGAGCGGCCCACCCCCGCTTCTGATGTTTATTCGATTGGCATTGTGCTGTTTGAGATGCTGACCGGGCGGCTGCCTTTTATCGGCGCCGACCAGCAGGAGCTAGCCCTGGCGCATATCAAAGAGCCGCCGCCGCGCGTGACCGAATTCAATCCGTCGGTTCCGGCACAATTGGAACAGATCATCCTCAAGGTGATGTCCAAAGAGCCAGCTTCGCGCTACCGCACTGCCGATCAACTGGGCCGTATCCTGATCAGCTATCAGAAGCAAGGGCATCAAACCACCGGCGATATCAGCTCACCGGTGCGCGCGCCTGTGTCCGGCGCGCCGCCAACAGTAGCCGGGGTGGCCTCCATCGCGCCACCTGCCGCCCTGCCCGGACACCCCGCGGCAACCGTTGCCGCGCAGCAGCCTGTTGTGCCGGGGCCGTCTCAACAGACTCCTTACCCGGGCGCCACCCCGCAACCGGCGCCGTATCAGACCACTCCTTCAATGCAGCCGGTGGGCACCCCCCTTTATGCCACGGCGCCCCAACCGGCCCGCCGGACGCTCGCCGACAGGAAAGAAGAACAGACCAGCAATCTGGTCACCCTGTTTCTGGCTATCCTGGCCCTGGTAGCCATACTGGGGCTGATCCCGCTGGTGCTGACCCTGCTGGCCGCCTATCGCTGACGCGCCTCATCATTGTGTTTTGTTCCCGGGACTGTATAATTAATGTTGGCGAATACCGATACGCCGGTCGTTTTTTCTTGCTTGAGGCAACCCGTGCGTCCCACTATCCCCGGGGCGCAGCAAGCCTGAACGAAATACACCCCAGGTCACCCCAATGAGCTGTGGCGGAGGAATTTGTTAGTGAACAGTTTTCGGTATCGTAATGTAATCGTCTATGCCCTGGTGGGGATTGCCATTCTGATCATTATGCTGAGTTTCTGGGGGAGTGGCAGCAAAGCCAACGAAATCTCCATGACTCAGGCGGCCAGCGATGTAAATGCCGGGCAGGTGAAGAGCATCACAGTCGCTGACAACGAGATGACTCTCCACTATTACAATGGCAATGTTTCTACTACCCGCAAGGACCCCAGCCAACCCGCACCGGAGCAGTTGCTTGCCCTGGGGGCGACCCCGGAGAATCTCCGGGCGGTTGAGTTCACCAATGAAGCCGGCAGCAATCTGGGGGCATGGCTGGCCATCCTGATCAACATCCTGCCTCTGCTGCTTCTGGGCGGCTTTATCTACCTGATGCTTCGTCAGGCGCAGGGGAGCAACAACCAGGCTATTTCGTTCGGCAAGAGCCGCGCCCGGATGTTCAACAGCGATCAGCCAACCGTCACCTTCGACGATGTCGCCGGCGTTGACGAAGCGAAAGAGGAACTCCGCGAAGTCGTGGAATTCCTGAAGGAGCCGGAGAAATTCATCCAACTGGGCGCGCGTATCCCCAAAGGCGTCCTCCTGGTGGGCAGCCCCGGCACCGGCAAAACTCTGCTGGCCAAGGCGGTCGCCGGGGAGGCAGGGGTGCCGTTCTTCAGCATCTCCGGCTCGGAGTTTGTTGAGATGTTCGTCGGCGTCGGCGCCAGCCGCGTCCGCGATCTGTTTGAACAGGCCAAGCGGCACAGCCCGTGTATCGTTTTTGTGGATGAAATCGACGCCGTAGGTCGGCATCGCGGTGCGGGCCTGGGCGGCAGCCACGACGAGCGCGAGCAAACGCTCAACCAGATTCTGGTGGAGATGGACGGCTTCGACACCGACACCAACGTGATCGTGATAGCCGCTACCAACCGCCCCGATATTCTGGACCCGGCCCTGCTCCGCCCCGGGCGCTTCGACCGCCAGGTAATCCTGGACCGGCCCGATGTGCGCGGTCGCGAAGCTATCCTGAAAGTCCATGTCAAAGGCAAGCCGCTGGCGAGCGATGTGGACCTGAATGCATTGGCCAAGTCCACACCGGGATTCGTTGGCGCCAATCTGGAGAATCTGGTTAACGAAGCAGCCATCGTCGCCGCCCGCAAGAATAAGAAGAGCATCGGCCAGCGCGACTTCGAAGAGGCCATTGAGCGGGTCATCCTGGGGCCGGAGCGCAAGAGCCGCGTCATCACCGAACGCGAACGACGGCTGGTGGCCTACCATGAGGCCGGACATGCCGTCGCCTTTCACCTGCTCCCGCACAGCGATCCGGTGCGCAAGGTCACCATCGTGCCGCGCGGCATGGCCGGCGGTGTGACCTGGAACATGCCCGACGAAGATATCAACTACGTCACCGCCAGCCATCTGCGCGATCGGATCGCTGGCGCGCTGGGCGGTCGCGCTGCAGAAGAGATTGTGTTTGGGGAGATCACGACCGGCGCCATGAGCGATCTGGACCAGATCACCAAGATTGCCCGCGCCATGGTCAAGCGTTACGGCATGAGTCACAAACTCGGCCCAATCATCTTCGGCCAGAAGGACGAGCTTGTTTTCCTGGGCCGCGAAATCGGCGAACAGCGGGACTACAGCGAGCATGTTGCTGAAGAGATCGATAAGGAAGTCAGTCTGATCGTCAGCGAGGAATACGAGCGGGTTAAAATCCTCCTGAATGAGAATCGCGCCACCCTGGACAGGCTGGTGGAGCGCCTGCTGGAAACTGAGACTGTTAACCAGGAGGAGTTCCTGGAGATCATGGGCGAGGGCAAAGCGGTGCCCGCTCACGATCCGTACAAACCGCCGGCCCGCCCTTCCAGCGAAACGGCCAAGACGGGCGTCACCGAAGGCGATGCGCCGGCAGCGCTCGGGGCTGCCCCCAGCCCGGCCTGATAATCCGGCAGCGCCAAATATAAAAAGGGATGCCCGCACAGGCGCATCCCTTTTTTATCCTACAGATAGCAGACCGCACAGCGCGCAGCAATCACGCCGCCCGCTTTGCCGCGAAGGTCAGCCCGCTTTCCGAATACCAATAGTGACCGTCTCCTCATCAATGGCAAACTCCTGGGCGAAAGCGCCGCTCACTGGATCAGCGTTGGTCAGATCGCTGGCCAGCGTCTCGCTGCTGATATAGCCGGCATAAGCCTTGACCGCTGTAATCAGCGTGGGGGAGCCTGCGTAAGTGATTGCCACGCGATCGCTGATCTCGAAGTCGGCGTCGCGGCGCATTATTTGAACGCGGCGGACAATCTCCCGGGCCAGGCCCTCAAGAACCAGATCGTCGCTAAGCGCCGTATTGAGCGCAGCCAGGTAGCCGCCCTCTTCGGCGATGGCGAAGCCCTCCGCGGCCCCTTGCTTGACTTCACATTCATCCGGGGCAATCTCAAAAACCTGATCATCAAGAGTCAGCACGATCGTCTCGCCGCGATCCAGCATCTGCGCCCAGGCCGTGACAGCCTCCGGGCTTCCTTCCCTCAGGGTCTTCTGCACGCGCGGGAAGTCCTTGCCAAACTTCTTGCCCAGCTTGGCTGGCAGCGGATTGAGGCTGTAAGAAACGACATCCGATGAATTGTCAAGCACTTTCACCGTTTTAACATTCAACTCACTGGCGATCAGGCCGGTGAGCGCGGCCAGGCTTTCCCGTTCAGCCGGGAAGCGAACAGCAAATGCAGCCTCGGCGAGCGGCTGTCGCACGCGCAGATTGGCGCTCTCGCGCGCGGCGCGGCCCAGGCTGACCAGCCGCTGGGCCAGGCTCATGGCATCCAGCAGATCAGTGTCGATGGCTGTTTCATCCCAGGCCGGCCACCGGGCCAGATGCACACTGGCCGGCAGGCTGGAATCGCTGCCCGCGACCAGATTGCGGTAGAGTATTTCGGCCATGAACGGCATCGCCGGCGCCAGCAGGTAGGCCACTGTTGTCAGGCACTCGTACAGCGTAGCGTAGGCGCTCAGTTTGTCGCTATCGTCTTCAGTCTTCCAGAAGCGGCGGCGCGACAGCCGGACATACCAGTTGCTGAGTTCATCCACGAAAGCCTGAATCGGGCGCGTCGCCCCCGGCGCATCATACGTTTCCAGGGCCTGCGTCACCTGCCTGATCAGGGTATGCAGCTCAGCCAGAATCCAGCGATCCAGCGGATCGCGATCCGGCAAAGCCGGCGCGGGCTGTTGCGGTGTCCAGCCGTCCAGGTTGGCATAGGTGACGAAGAAACTGTAGGTATTCCACAACGTCATCCAGAATTTGGTCACGACCTCGCCGACCATATCCATGCTGAAGCGGCGCGGCTCACCGGGCGGGCCGGAGGTGTACATATACCAGCGGAAGGCATCAGCCCCGTACTTATCGAACACCTGCCAGGGTTCGACAAACGTCTCCTTCCGGCTCTTGGACATCTTCTGGCCGTTGACATCCAGAATATGACCCAGGCAGATCACATTGCGGAAGGAGACCTGCTCAAAGAGCATGCTGGCGATAGCGTGCAGGCTGTAGAACCAGCCGCGCGTCTGATCAACCGCCTCGCAGATGTAATCGGCGGGATACTGATCGTGGAACATCTCCTGGTTGTAGTAGGGATACCCCCACTGGGCGACCGGCATCGAGCCAGAGTCGAACCAGACATCGATCAGCTCTGGCACACGGTACATCGTGCCGCGGCCATTGCATTCGCGGCAGGCCCAGTGCACCTCATCCACATAAGGCCGGTGCAGGTCCAGGCGGCTTTGATCCACACCGCTCAGGCGGGATAGCTCCTCCACGCCCCCCACGCACAGCATATGCCCGCAGTGGTCGCACACCCAGACCGGCAGCGGTGTGCCCCAGTAACGCTCGCGGCCCAGCGCCCAGTCCTTGACATCCTCCAGCCAGTTTCCAAAGCGCCCTTCGCGAATATGCTCCGGGACCCAGTTGATGGTGTTATTCAGCTCGATGAGCTTGTCGCGATAAGCCGTCGTCCGGATAAACCAGGTATCGCGGGCGTAGTAGAGCAGCGGCGAGTCGCAGCGCCAGCAGAACGGGTAGCTGTGCTCGTAGCGCTCCACTTTGTACATCAGGCCGCGCCCGCGCAGCTCCTGAATGACCAGGGGGTCGGCCTCTTTAACCCACATGCCGCGCCAGGGCGTCACGGAGTCGATGAACGTGCCGTCAGGCCGGACGGTTTGCAGCACCGGCAGGTTATGCGCCAGCCCGGTATCCATATCGTCCTGGCCGAACGCCGGAGCAATATGCACGATGCCAGAGCCGTCCGTCGTGCTGACGAAATCGCCGCTGACGACATAGGCGTAGTCCCCTTCAACCGGCAGGAAGGTGTACAGCGGGCTGTAATGCTTGCCCACCAGATCGCGCCCTTTGTAGCGCCCTATCACACGGTAGGACTCCGGGTTGTGCAGCGCCGAGGAGAGCAGCGTCTCAGCCAGGATCAGCCGCTCGGTGCTGCCATCCCCCGCCGGGCCTTCCACCAGGACATAATCCACATTCGCGCCGACGGCCAGCGCTACATTGCCCGGCAGGGTCCACGGCGTCGTCGTCCAGACCAGGAAGTATGTCCCCGGTTCATCGCGCAGCGGAAAGCGCACGAAGATGCTGGGGTCGGCCACATCCTTGTAGCCCTGCGCCACTTCATGGCTGCTCAACGGTGTGCCGCAGCGGGCGCAGTAGGGGACAACCTTCTTGCCCCGGTACAGCAGCTTCTTATCCCAGAACTGGCGCAGAATCCACCAGACCGACTGGATATAGTCATTGGCCAGCGTGACGTAAGCATCGTCCAGGCTGACCCAGTAAGCCATGCGCTCGCTGAGTTTCTCCCATTCGTTGATGTAACGAAAAACGCTCTGGCGGCACTTTTCGTTGAAAGCCGCCACCCCGTAGGCTTCGACCTCGCGCTTGTCGTGCAGGCCAAGCTCTTTCTCGACTTCAATTTCAACCGGCAGTCCGTGGGTATCCCATCCGCCCTTGCGGAGGACATAGTACCCGTTCATGGTCTTGTAGCGCGGGAACATATCCTTGAACGCACGGGAAATGACATGGTGCGTGCCGGGCTGGCCGTTCGCCGTCGGCGGACCCTCGTAGAACACGTACCGGGGGCCGTCGATACGTTCCTGCATTGTGCGCTCAAAGACATGGTTCAAGCGCCAGAATTCCAGAATTTCGTTTTCAACTGTCGGGATAGATACTTTTGCTGAAACAGGCTTGAACATCTCGCCACTCCGTGGTGTGTCTAAGGCCAACTCACAACTCAGATTGCCGCAATCACCATCCGCCCTGCACACCAATCGAGCCAGGCGAGGGTTGACACCACATCGCCATAAGGTGACATCTCCTTTGCGACAGGATCAAAAACCAGCCTTACTGCTGACTGATCCAGTCCACTTCGCCCGTCAATAGATAGCGGGTGCGACCATCCGATCCATTATAACCGTCATGGATAAAAATGTCCCAATCCAGCGAAAATTCTCCGAACGTCACGCTGCCCTGGCAGTACCCTACGCTGTAAGCCCCTTCAAGCGGCGGCAGCCCGCTGCTGTTCGGGCGGCAGTCGACCAGCGGCGAAAGCGTGCACAGGGTGGCCCGTTCGCTATACCAGTCATACACATCGCAACCGGAGACCTGGGTGGCGTACAGCCACTCTCCCGCGCCGTATCCCTGCTCGCGGTGCTCCAGCAATGTCGCCGGCGCGAAGAACGGAGGCTCCGCCGGAGAAAGGAGCGCAGCCAGCGGCCCCACAATGCGCGAGATAATCAGGATCGCCGCGATTACGACAGCGCCAGCCGCTATGATAGCCAGCCACAGCGGAATCCGGGAAGGCCATCCCGGCGCGTCTTTTCCTTCATCGGCCATAGCGGTTTCTCATTGCCCCCAGACGCGCTCCATGTCAATCAGGGTCTGGCCAGCGAAATCGCCCGTGCCCGGCTGGACGATGACCAGGGTGTACTGTGTCACGAAGAACGAAGAGCCATCGACCATGCAGCGGTAGGCAAAAGCGGGCGCCGAAGCCTCCCCTCCGGAATTATCCAGGCGGGTGCAGTTCTCGCCGCCAAGCTGCTGGACATAGAACTGCCCAACTTCCTCAGCCGGGCTGGTGCTCACATAACGCAGCCGATCATGGCCGGTCGCAAGCTGGGTATTGGCGACCTGCCGCGCGTCCGGATATATCACAACCGAAATAGGCATATTACGCGATGACTGAAAAGCGGAGTAGGCGATAACAGCCACGACCACGACGGCCACGACAATCCCGACCAGCAGCAGAATCCAGCGCAACAGTGGGCTGCGCCGGCCGCTCCCTTTGCCCTGTTCGCTCATAACGGCTCTTCCTCCAGAAGTCCCTGTATCGCTGTCATATCTGTCTGTAGCGCAGCGCCATAAGGCGTATGCCCAAAACGTTCCGCCTCAGCCTGCCATACCGCGAGTCCGGATTCGTACCTTGCCAGACGCCGGCGCAGAAGCTCCGCCTCAGCGCCATCTCCACACCGCCAGTTCAGGTAGGCGGCCATCAACGCGCGATGCGGCTCCAGCTCCAGCGCTGCGGCACGCTCAAGCGCCTGTACAGCCGCCTCAGGCTTCCCCGCAAGATACAGGGCGTAACCCAGGTCAGCAGCGATAGTTGGCTGGCCGCCGTCGCGCAGCGCCCGGGCTATCCATGTCGCCGCTTCGTCGAAATGCCCCATCACCAGCAGGGTGCGCCCCAGACCATAGGCTGAGTACGGCGCTCCCGGATCGGCTTCGACTGCTTCGCTCAGGATCGTTTCGCTCTCAGGCAGGCGGCCCAACTGGCGATATACGTTCCCGAGCAGCGTGTCGCGCGCCACATCCTGCCTGTGGGTCAGGCGATCTTCTTCCAGGGCGCGGGCTGCTTCTTCAAACTGGCCGCTCAGGTACAGCCGCTGCGCCCGGCGCACAGCCGGACTCTGCCGCCACATGCGCCACAGAATCGCGGCCTGTACCGCCACAAACAATGCAAAAAGAGCCAGGACAGGCCAGATTTGCAACTCAGGCGGCAGAACAAAAGTCAGCAGCACCAGGCCCAGCGCCGCCATCGCCAGCGCCACCAGCAGGCGGCGCCAGCCCGGTGGAAGATCGCGCCAGGCAGCGCGCAGGTAATCACGCCAGGTCATACTGTCTCGATCCTCACTGTTGAGCGGGCCTCATCCCGTGTGCGCCGAATCGGCTTCGTACAGGGCGCTCTCGATTTCTTCGATCTCACGAGCCAGCCGCTGGCCGTACGAAGTGCCCTCCAACGCCGTCAGGCCGGACTTCCAACTCGCCAGCCCCTCCCGCGCGCTCACCATCCTGGCGGCGGTCCGGGCTGCTCGATGAGCATCTCCCCGTTCGGCGTACACGCTGATCAGGTGATAGTACACCCGGACGGCATACATCGCTGGCATGGGGTAGCGACTTGCCCTCTCAAAGGCTTCCACGGCGTCGGCATCTTCCCCGGCGTACAACTCCATGAATCCCAGTTCAGCCCAGATTGCGGCGGAATCTGGCTCCAGTTCAGCCGCCTGGCGGAGCGCTTCAGCCGCCGCATCGTATACCGCCTGTATGCGATAGATCGTGCTGAGCGTGACATAAGCCGCTGATTCTTCGGGGTACAGCACCACGGCTCGATCGGCAGCCTGCTGCGCCTCAGCCAGTCGGCCGGCATAGGCGTAAACGCTGGCAAGCAGCATCAGCACATCCACCGTCTCTTTGCCCTCTTGAATGGACTGTTCCAGCAGAGGGATAGCCTCATCAAACTTGAAGGCTTCAATCAGGCGGTATGCCTCACCATAGCCCGATCCCTGGCGCCGCGCCTGTGCACCTAACTGCAGCCCTGTTGTCACAAACCAGACCAGGAACATCGCCACAGCCAGCGCCAGCCCCAGGAGCGCCAGCAACGTCAGACCCGACGGCTCGCTTTCCTCGAGTGGACTCTGCCGGTTAATCAGATACTGCCCGAAAATCCCGCCGATGAAGAGCAGCACCCCCACAATCGCCAGCGCAGGCGGGATCCGCACCAGAATCGGCCTGAAGCGACGCGCCATATCATGCCTCCTCGTCGCTGCGGCGGTTGGCAAGGGCCTCCGGCCCGGCTCCCTGAGTTATCTGCTGAGCCAGGGCCACATCCGCCGCCAGCACAGCCCGCAGGGTTTGCGCCTGATCGCTCTGAAAAACGGTCTGCCACTCCTGCAAGCCGCGTTTTTCTTTCCTCAGCTTCTCCAGATGCAGCTCAGCCTCCTCCGGATGATCCATCCTTGCCGCGGCCCGCGCCATCCAGAGGTGAATCAGCAAGCGGTGCCGGCTGTCCGGCACACCGGCGTTGAGCGCCTCCTGCAAATGCTCTGCCGAATCGGCCCAGAGGCTCAGCCGATCCTCGATCATACCCAGATTATAGGGTATTACCCACTGATCCGGCTCCAGCCGGTAAGCCTGCCGGGCGAACTCCAGAGCCTCCGAATACTGCTGCTGCTGAAGGTATATCTCCGCCAGGCCGTTATAACCCAGGCTGGACTGCGGCTCCAGCTCGGTGATGCGCCGGTAGTCCCGGATCGCGCGGTTAAAGGCGCCTTTCAGCCGGTGCAGATCGCCCCGGAAGCGCAGATGTCCGGTGTCCTCCGGCTCAGCTTGAACCAGTTTATTCAGGATGTCAATCGCCTGATCGTACTCGCTCTTGCGCAGGTGGCGGATGGCGTCCTGATATTCCCGCCGCACATTGCGTCGGATGAGAAGCTGCGCGACAAACAGCCATCCCACCCCGGCCCCCAGAAACCACAACGCCGCCTGCGGCAGGAAGACGGCCAGCGCCAGGCCAATCAGCAGCGGCCCGATGAAAATCAGCAGAGTCCGGCGTTGAAGAGAATCAATCCGGTTGATGATTACGCCCGCCGATCCGAAGATCATGATCAGCAGCAGGAGATTCTGAACCGGGATAACCCAGGGCACTTCCGGGCCAACGGCCTGGAGCATCAGGCTGATAGTCCCGGTCAGCCCTATCAGCAGGAACAGCGCCACTGCATGATTCCACCCCAGCCATCTGACTATTCGCCCCACAACACTCCCCCTGCCCTAACGCATACGCGCATACTCTATCAGTTCAACTATGAGGTTTTCCTCCGGCAAGGTCCACCGCAGCGGAACGCCATACTCGTCGAAGTGTAGAGTCTGCCCTCCCATATCTGCCACTTCCAGAGCAAAAGCAGCAGCCTGATGCGGGCCGCCCGGGCCGGGCATAATTTCGCGCCGGATCAGCGCCGCCTGCATCCTGATCGTTGCAGGCCAGAGGGCGCCGTGCTGGATGCCGGGACAGATCAGGGTGAACGTCTGCTGACCGGCCCGCTGGTAGTCATACTGCATCCAGAGCAAATGCTCCGTGATCGTGTGCCAGCCATACACCTCGAAGTGGGCCGGCAGGATCATCTCCTGCTGCTGATCCTGATGGAGAACAGTCATATAGCGCGGCGCAAAACGATACTCGATCAGGTCGTCGCCACCTTCCGGCCAGCGCCAGTAAAAGACCATCTGCACCGGGCGGCCCGCCGGATCGCGCAGGAGATAACACGCCGAGATCGGCGCCACGCCATCAAACAGAAGCTGGCTGCGCCAGACAGCGGCGCTATCGGGCAGGGTATGCAGAGTCCAGTATTCCTGAATCCGGGTCTGTTCGCCCTGCCGTATCTGGCGATAAAGGCCATACGCTTCCAGATGTTCGTCCGACTCAATCGGCGGCAGCATCTGCGCATCTTTGATCATGAAGGGTGCGCCTGAAGTTCAACGTAAAGGCGCTTATTGATACCCCCCTTGCTGGTGTGATGCGGGATCCGGAGCGGCCCGACTTCGCCGGTTCGCGCCACGTGGGTGCCGCCGTCGGCCTGCAGATCAAGCCCCTCGATCTCCACGATGCGCACTTCGGTAATCCCCTCCGGCAGCAGGTTAATCTTGGTGCGAATCAGATCGGGGATGGCGAACGCCTCTTCGCGCGGCAGGCTGGCCACCCTGACAGGGCGGTTCGCCGCCACTTCCACGTTGATCTTGTCCTCAATCTCCCGCACCAGATCTGTAGATAGCCGCTCAAATTCGAAATCCATGCGGCCTCTGAGAGGCTCCATATTGCCGCCGGTAACGCTGGCTCCGTAGTCCCGCCAGACCACACCGCACAGGATATGCATCGCCGTGTGTGTCCGCATCAACTGGTAGCGGTGCTCCCAGTTCAAAGTCCCCCGCACCGCCGCGCCAGCGGCCGGCAGGCGCTCGCCTTCCAAAATATGCAGGACATCGCCGCCCACCTTCTTCACTTTGACAACCTCATACTGCTCGCCACCATCGGCCAACGTGCCACTGTCAAATGGCTGACCGCCGCCGCCGGGGTAAAAAATCGTGCGATCCAGAATAACCCCGTGCTCTGCCGGGTCAACACCAGTGACAATAGCCTCAAATTCGCGAAGATAGCTGTCTGTCTGGTATAGAAGTATGGTCATCACAGGTCCTATCGGGAACAGTCACAGGCATACTGGCTAGGATACCACACAAGCCCGGCATGGGGGTCTGACGTTCTCCGGAACAAAGCCGCTCCGGCAGCGTATACCGGACTTCAGGCCTCTTGCAGACAAAGTGCATATTTCACATAATGATAGGCACCGGGAATAACATGGGCTTGACGATGAGCCAGCCTCCGGCCGATCTTTCTGTGACGCAAGACCCCGATGCGTCTACAGGCTCCTGGCGCCAACGGTTGTCGGGCCTACCAATACGTGCGTGGAGAACGATGAAATTCGCCAGCCGTCTTGTCTTTATTCTGTCTTTCATGTCTCCGGTCTTTCTGGGTTCGGCCCCGCTGTTTGGCAAGCTGGCGTACCAGGGCGGCTCCGACCCATTCACGGTCGCGGCTCTGCGCACGCTGATCGCGGCGGCGATCCTGTGGGCATTCTACGCAATCCTCTGGCGCAGATATCTCTATATCTATCCGGCAGGCCTGCTGGGCTGCGTTGTCGTCGGGGCGGTGAATGGCATTGGCTCGCTGATGTACTACTCTGGCCTGAGCCTGCTCGACGCCAGCACAGCCCAGCTCCTCAATGGCACTTACGTGATCTTCGCCGTGGTCCTGGCCCGAATCGCCGGGCAGCAAATCACCACCCGCACGCTGGTGCGCGTCGGCATGGCCCTGTTCGCCATCCTGCTGATCACTGGACTCTCAGCCACTACCATCAACTGGCTGGGGGTGGGCCTGATGCTGGGGAATGCCATCATGTTTGCGGGCACTGTCCTGCTCAGCCAGCGCGTCCTGTATGAGATGCCAGCCCGGACGGTAACGATCTACTCCCTGACCACGATGGCCGTAATCGTGATCATGGCTCGCCTGGCTTACGGATTCTACAATCCGGTGTGGTCCGTCACGCCGCAAGCCTGGTCGGCGATCATCGCGCTGGGCATCACGACTGCCCTGGCCCGCCTGACCATGTTCATCGGCGTCAAGGCGCTGGGCGGCCTGCAAACAACAACGCTCGCTATGACCGAGATCGGGGCGACTCTGCTGCTGGCTTTCATCTTCCTGGGCGATCGTCTGACCCTTGCCCAGTGGGTGGGCGTGGCTATCCTCGGGGCCAGCATCCTCCTGATGCGCGGCGAGGATCGCTCGGAAGCGGGCGCCGGTCACGGCATCGCACTGCCTAATATGGCCGGCCTGACCCTCTTTCACCAGATGGCTTTTGACCAGGCTTTCGGCAAGAGCGAAGTCGATATCTCTCCTGAAGAATTGCAGGCGATCCGGCGCATGATGGGGGCGTCCGCCGAACAGCCTCCGCCGCCTAAACCGCGCACCCTCCACGAGCTTCCGACAGCGCATCGCCCCGCCGAAAAGCCGGCTGCATCTTCATCGGCTGAGGTCGAGGCTACATCTCTCCAGACCCAGTAATGGCATCCTTTACCGTTCAATTGTGACGGTCCCCAGGCGAGCAGCCCGGCCATCCACGGTGCGGTCCGCCCCACTCACGGGCAAAGGCTCGCCCGTTCGCCAATCGTAGACGTTAACCCAGATCTCGTATATCCCGTCCGGCAGGTCGGGCGGCAGCTCCAGGCCGCGATTGTCGCGCACAGTCTCGCCCGGGCGCCAGGTATTCATCGGCCTGAACGCCCACTGAGGCGGGCCGTGCTGTTCAACCGCCGTCCCCTCCGGCCCGATCAGAAACACGCCGACGTTATAATCCAGCGCAGGCGTCTGCCGCGCCCGCCACAGCAGCGACAGGGGGATCGTCTCTCCCGGGCGGTACGCAGTTCGGGACGGGCCAGGCCCCGCATACGGGCCTTCACGTATCCGCGCCGGCGGCAGATCGACGCCAACCAGGTCTATATTCTCCCCAAAAGTGGCCTCTATCAGATGTTCCGGCCAGCGCATAGCCTGTTCCATCGGGGCGCAGGCATTCACGTCAAAAGCGATCAGGCGCGCTGTCTGGTCTGTTTCGATGACCCGGGTCGGGAAATAATGTCGGGCCATATACCATTCTACTGGCCGCACTGTATAGCCCGTGAACGGCCCGCTGTTCTCCAGTATCCATACCCGTCCCGTATATTCCGGCAGGTTATCGAGGAAGATAGTATGGCGCGGCTCGATCAGGGCGTCGGGATTGGTGCTGGTGACGCGGGGCGGCTGAGCCGGGCTGGGTTGCTCGCCGGGGGAAAGCGGCAACGTATAAACCAGCGACCGGCCGCGGTAGGAATTCATTACATAGAGGCGGTACTCCGGGCTGGAAAGCACTACAATGTCTTCCGGCGGGACCGCCGTGTTCATCTCTTCGACAAGGTCGTGCAGCGCGGCAAAATCGCCCATATAGCCCGGATCGGCGTAGATGCTGCGCAGCCCGCTGTAAAACACGACAGGGGTGACGATCAGCGCGGCTCCACCGGCCAGCAGCACTGCGCGCCAGGCCAGCGCGCGCCGCAGCCCCGCCCATGCCAGAATCCCCCCAGACGCCAGCAACACTCCCGCGCCCAGAGGCAGCCACAGCCCCGCCGATGAAGCCCGCACCCAGGCGAAATCAAGCGTGTTAGATGCCAGCAAAGACGGCGTTACCACGAGCGGCGTATGCTCAGGAATCCACACGCCGCCTTCCCAGGCAATCACTCCCCGTCGGCTCAGCTCGGCGAAGTAAGCGGGCTGGCGGATCAGGACGCCGTTGAGCTGCGCCCAGATGCTGAGGGCGACGATGCCCATAGCGCCGGCCCGGGCTAATCGAGAAGCGCGCGGCCCGGCCGCCGCCTCCAGAGCAGGCAGGACGGCCAGCATAGCGAACGGCGTGACCGGCATCAGGTAACGCGGTCCCCAGCTCAATCCAGCGAACCAGTTCTCATGCCGCAAGACTGCGTAGCCCGCGATGTAGACACCTGCAGCTACAAGCGGCACCAGCCCCTGCCGTACCCGCTGATGGCGCAGCAGCATCCAGATTCCGGGGAGGCCGAGCAATAACACCGGCGCAAAAGCGATCAGGCTACGCCCCGGGCTGAACAGATAGCTGAGCAGGGCGTAAAGCATAAATGGCAGCTTCCCCTGCATCTCTGCCAGGCGGATGATCACATTGTAGCGCGCCAGAAATATCCTGTTCAGCAGCAGAATCGACACCACAATCAGCAGTGCAACAGCAGCCCCGATCAGCAGGAGGCGCAGCACCTGCCGCCGGTTCAGGCGGCCGGCGGATTCGGGCCAGATCAGCAGGACAAAGACGGGGATGCTGAACAGCGCAGCTTCTTTAGTCAGCAGGGCCATCAGGAACAGTATGGCGAAGCCGATCAGCCATCCCCACCCCGCCCGCCGCCAGCGCAATCGCCGCCACCGTTCCAGACACAGCGCCGCGCTGAACAACAGGAACATCGCCAGCGGCTCACGGAAGAACAGCTTGCTGTAAGGCCAGACCAGAGTGCCCAGACCAAGAATGAGCGCGGCGGCCAGGCTGACGGATGCAGAGTAGGCCAGCGCCCGTGCAAACAGGAAGAACACAGCCCCCGTAGCAGCGCAGACCAGGATATTGAACAACCACACAGCGTGCATCATCCCCACGCCGGGCAGGCGCTCCGCCAGAGCGAACAGCGGCGTCGCCAGCGCCATCTGCATCGGCTCAGCATCCACCAGCGGCATATGCGGCTGCTGACCGATGTCATAGTCGCGGATGGTGCGCTGATCCAGCATCGTCGTAATCTGCGTATTGCCCCGCCGCACCATCCCCTGCACGCCGTCGAAAAGGAGGAGTTCATCATTGCTGATGGGCAACCCGCTGTACGTCAGCCAGTAACAGCCGGCCAGAAGCAGCATCACCCCCAGAGCCAGCAGCACATTACGGGGGGTCAGCAGCGGTTCGGGCGGAGGAGACGTATGCGCCATACAGTCCCTGGCGAAGCAAACAGCAGGGGAAAATCAGCGGTGCAGGAGTCAGATCACGCTCTGGGCAGCGCCAGCCGCGCCATCTGAAAACCGGCAAGCAACAGCAAGACAAGCATCGATCCAAATGCTAACTGGATGCGCAGCGATTCTGTATCGCGTATAGGCGCGGGAGGATGCAGCACGAGGTCAGCCGCGCCAAACTGGATGAGCATAAAGAACATAACAATCAGGTTGGTCACGCTGGCGACCCATGACTTCTCATGCAAGACAAGCTGGAATGCCTGCACCAGCAGCATGATGGCGATAGCCTGGAACGCTACTTTGAAGCGTGGCTCCATCAGGAAGGTCAGATTCCAGGAATTGTTCGCCCAGGTAGCGTTGGCGGCCAGAATGCTGACCGGGATGTACAGCGCCCACCACAGCAAAGCCACGCGGCCCAGCGCCCGGCTGACCAGATGCAGCCGCTGCCGATGCCAGATCAGGTCCGCCCCAATCCCGATCGCCCCGAACAACCCGGCCAGCAGCCAGCTCACGATGGAAGCCCAGACCAACGCCCCATGAAAATAGACCAGGCGGGCATTATCCCCGCCCAGCGTCCGCTCCGCCGGGGCCGTCACAGCGATGATCAGCGTCGCGCCCACCAGAACAATCACGCTGAGCCAGATGAATCGACGATCAGCCAACCTGGCCAGAAGGCCGGGTTGCGCAGCCGGAGAGTGAGTCATAGAGCAGATTTCCCTTTAGCGAGCAAGCAACTGGCCTGCCAGCACCAGGAGCGACAACACAATCCCCCCGCCCACAGCAGCCAGGCCAATGACCAGGCCGCGCGGGTAGGCCGGTCCCTGCCCCGGCAGATGAGTCGCCTTGATCTCAGGCGGGATGTACTCGAGAAAGCGGATCAACTGGCTTTCGTCCTGAACATCCTCCATAGTGGCGCTGCTCGCGGCAAAGGGAGTAGCGCTGCTGAAAGAGCCGGAAGTTATTTCAGCAAATGAATCGAAGTCCGGCTCCTCTGCGACCGTCTCATAGGTGTCGGTGAAAGCGCTGCTCGACTGGGGCAGATCAAACGGGTTCACCTTCGGGCCGGAGCGCGCCGCAGGCGAATATTCGGCAGCCGGGCTGACTATGTCAGGCGCGAAGTAATCGCTCTCACCCGCATCGAAGGGCAAGCCTGAATCCACAAATTGTTCGCCGTCCAGATCGGCCTGCTGGAACGGGCCATTCTCAAAGCTGAACGGATCGCTGGCAATCGGAGCGGCCCTGGCCGGGACACTCTCCGCGCCGCGCAGATTCAATCCATCCACCCAGGCATCGTATTCTTCTGCCGACGGCAGATCAACCTGGCGCCCGCTGCCGTGGTACCCCCCGGGAGCCGGAGGCGCGACCAGTGGATCGGAGCGGAGAGGACCTCCATCAATCGACGCGGCGCCGGATATCGGCGCATTGAGATCAAACGGAGATTGACCCGACGACCGCGTGGCTGGAGATGGATGAGCCGGCGGCTGGCGGCTGGCGGCCTTCTTGCGGATCATTTCCAGCCCTTGCAGGGCGCGCGTATTCTTGGGGTTAATCGCCACCACATTTTCCAGGCAGATTTGCTGGTTCTCGACATTATCGACTACAGCGCTCAGCCAGAGCCATGCTTCTTCATTCTGCTCATCCAGTTCAGTTGCTTTTGTCAGCAGTTTGAGCGCCTCATCCTTGCGTCCTGCCTTATACGCCGCAATCCCTTCCCGAATTAAGCCCTCCACATTAGAAGCCATCGCTGACACTCCCCGGGAATTCCTCGCTAACACTCCTGACACCCTGCTCTGGTTAAATGATACCACAGGCGCTAAACTGCAAGCCATGCTCCACTGGTCCTCCACAGGCACAGACATCACAGAACAGCCCCGGAGCGCTTCTCTCGTTCACAGGAAGGTAACGCCGCCAATGCTTCCGAGAATTACACGCCCTTTCCTGCTCCTGGTCGTTATCCTGCTCTCCGCTTGCAGCGGCGTTGAGAACCTCACCGGTGTGGAGCTTGCCTCCCCGGCAGCTTTGCCGACCGCCACTCTCCCACCTACGGCCACACCGTTAGCAGCAGCTACAGCAGCTCTGGCGAACACAGCCTCCAAAGACTTCCTCGGCACGACGATCAGCCTGGGATATCCTGACGGCTGGCAGGTTGAGGAACGCGGCCAATCCCTGACCGTATATCAGTCCGATCCGGCCTCGCCGAAAGAAGTCACCACTAGTGTCCAGATCTTTATCGCGCTAACGCGCTCGCTGGAGCTGGAAGAGCTTCCGGAAGTGTTGGCGCCGATCGCCATGCAACGCTTCTTGCTGCGCGGAGAAGAATTCGGTTTCGTAGCGCCGAATTCAGTGCCGGGGACAGATGAAGCTCTGCCCTTCCAGTGGGGCGGACACGACGCCGCGATCTTCCCCTGGCGGAGTGAGGATGGCGCCCTCGCCGGTGTGCAGGTAACAGTCATCACAGAGGATCGGCGCCGCTTCGTCCTGATTGGCACCCAGACAAATGCCGCTGGCTGGCCCGCTCTGGAGCCTGTCTGGCAAGCCATGCTTGGCTCATTCACCCTGGACGGACAGGCGCTCGGGGCGGATGATCTGAAAAATGCCTACGACAGTTTTATGGACAGAGGATGACAAAAAAAAGCCCCGACCATCTGTTGATCGGGGCCTTCTGGACAACATCTACTGGAGATCAACCGGCTTCTTGAGGAGCGCAACCAGCAGGTCCACACTGGCCTGGACATCTACCATGTCTACCGTCTCGCTGGTTGTATGCACGAAACGGGTCGGGATGCTGATACAACCGGCAGGAGCGCCAGACCCGGCCAGGCTGATCGCCGCAGCATCTGTGGAGCCGGCCGCGAGTAGCTCGCGCTGATACGGTATCTTGTTCGCTTCCGCCGTATCGATCATCAGCTTCCTGACCGCAGGGGGCACAATCAGCCCGACATCCTGCATCTTGATAGCAGTCCCCCTGCCCAGCTTCACATCCAGACGGGTGGAAGGCCGGGGTGTATCGCCCGATACGGTGATATCCACCGCAATGCCGAGATCGGGAGCGACGCCAAAAGCGGAGGTAGCGGCGCCGCGGAGGCCGACCTCTTCCTGCACCGTAAAGACGAAGTGCACTTCGTTAGCCACGCCCTTCTTATCTTTATGCAGGCGGCGAATGGCTTCGACAGCCACCGCGCAGCCGATACGGTCATCCATGCTCTTGGCGATGATACGATTGCCCCGCTCCTCATACGGGCGGAAGAACGCACACGCGTCCCCTACCTCCACACCGGCTGAGCCTCCCCGGCCATCGCTGGCATCGATGTAGAATTCGTTCAGGCCCGGCGCATCAGACCGGCGGGACGGCCCTTCCCGGTGCAGGACGCCGCTCACGCCGTTCTCGAAAAGCACCCGGTGACCTGTCAGCGTTTCTGGAAAGACCCCTCCCAGCGGATTGAAGCGGAAGTACCCCTGGTCATCCTGATAAGTCAGCATCAGACCGATCTCATCCATATGAGCCGCGACCATGACCTTTGGCCCGCCGCTGCCCATCCGGCAGATCAGATTGCCCACCGCATCGGTGCGTATCTCATCCACAAGGCCGGTCACTTCCTCACGAATGAGCGCGCGAACATGATGCTCAAAACCGCTAGGCCCCCAGGCTTCAACCAGTTTCTTGATGATATCTTTCATGGCGATCTCTCTACTCCATTTCGGCAGGGCGCGCCATCACGGTCGGGGTCAGGCGCTCAAGAGCAGCCCGAAGCAGCCGGGCGACATTCTCCAGATCATCCAGACGGCAAACAGCCGTGGGGCCATGAATATAGCGGCACGGCGTAGAAATCACCGCGGCAGGGATGCCGCCATTGGCCAGGAATACGGCGCCAGCGTCGGTCCCGCCGGCCATTGAGCGCCGGTACTGGTATGGGATGCCCGCGGCCTCCGCCGTTTTACGCAGATGCGTGAGCAGACGGCGATCGACAATGATCGTGTTATCAGCCAGGGTCAGCGCTGGCCCCTTGCCCAGTTCTGTCGAAGGGCTGACCTGCGGCGTCTCCGGATCGTCATCCACAGGCGGCAGGTCGTGGGCTGTTGTGCCTTCCAGAATGAAGGCTACATCCGGCTTGATAGTCTGCGCCGCCACCAGCGCGCCGCGCAACCCCACTTCTTCCTGTACCGTGAAGGCCACATGCAGATCGTAAGGCAGCGGGTCGCCCTGAAGCAGATCAATCAGCACGGCGCACCCGGCGCGATCGTCAAACGCCTTGCCGAAAGCGAACCGCCCCTGCTCGCGATAGCGCGTGTCAAAAGTCGCCCGATCGCCGAGCCTGACCCTGCCGTTGGCCTGCTCTTTGGAAGTAGCGCCAATATCCAGCCGGAGCCGGTCCAGCGGCACGACGCTTTGCTCGCGGTTGAGATGGATGGGCTTCCAGTCAAAGACAGCGGGCACGCGATCTTTGCCGATAACAACGCGCAGGCCGGGCAAGAGGCGCGGGTCAAAGCCGCCTACCGGAGCAACCCGGATCGCCCCACTCGCCTCTATACCCATGACCATGAAGCCGACTTCATCCATGTGCGCCGCTACCATAACCCGCAGGGCTTTGCGGCGGCGGTTACTGCCCCGTTTGACCGCCAGGATACTGCCCATCGGGTCAATCCGGATATCCTCAACATAGCCCTGTATCGCCTTCAGGATCACGTCGCGCACTTCATCTTCAGCCCCGGAGACGCCAATAGCTTCGGAGAGTTCTTTAAGCAACATCGTTACGCCTCCCTCTCTTCGGCTTCACTGAGCGGATTCTCCCAGGCAATAGTGGTCAGAAAGTCATCCTCAAGGCCGGTGATGAATTCCGCCAGCAACCGGCCGGCGCGTCTGATATCGTTGAGATCCACAATTTCGACTGGCGAGTGCATATTGCGCAAAGGCACGCTGATCAGCGCGGTCGGGATGCCCTGCCGGGCGACCTGGATCGCCCAGGCGTCGGTCCCGCTCCGGCCCGGAGCCGGGTCCACATTGATCGTCATCTCCAGCCGCTTCGCTGCCTCCTGTAAGCGGTCGTGCAGCCGGGGGTGGAAGTTCGCCCCCAGGCCGAGTGTGGGGCCGCCGCCAATGTTGAAGCCGCCCTCCGTATCGCCAACGCCCGGCTGGATAGCAAACGTCACATCCAGCGCAATGGCGATATCGGGGTTCAGGGAATGGGCCGCCACCCTGGCGCCGCGAAGGCCGACTTCTTCCTGCACCGTAGCCACCGCCAGTACATCCCACAGATGGTGGCGCTTCTGAAGCTCCTGCAGGCAGACGGTCAGCGCCGCCACACAGGCGCGATCGTCAAACGCTTTGCCGGCCAGGCGATCGCCCATCAGCTCCAGAACCGGCACATCAACCGTGACCAGATCGCCTACACGCACCAGATCGGCCAGATCATCCGCCGTCATGCCGACATCTACGGTCAGGTCATCCACCGCCGGGTATATCTCGCGCTCTTTCTCCGACAAAATGTGCGGCGGGGTGGCGGCGACAACGCCCGGCAGCGGGCGTTTGCCATGAACCAGCACCGGCTGGCCCAGCATCACCCGCCCGTCAACGCCGCCGATATTGCGCACGCGCACGAAGGCGCCCGTCACTTCGCGGACCATCATGCCGATCTCATCCATGTGGGCGGCCAGCATGATACGGCGGCGGGGTTCATGGAGAGACGTGCCCCACTTAGCGCCGATCAGGTTACCGAGCGCGTCAACCGTCAGGTCATCCGTGATCGCAGCCCAGTCGGCCATCAGGAGTTCCCGAATCGGCCCTTCATGCCCTGACGGGCCGTGCGCCTGGCACAATCGAGTCAAATGCTCTTTTAGCTCCAAAAGCTCCTCCTCAGCGTAAACAGGCGAAATCCCAGATCGCAGATTCAACCGCCGCTTACTTCCATCGTCGGCGTAGGCAACGGCACATCAGTGGGCGGCGGCACATCGGTCGGCGGTGGCGGCCAGGTATCCGTCGGGGGCGGCGCCAGGGTGTTGGTCGGCGGCGGCGGCAGCGTGAACGTTGGAGTCAAAGTTGGCGCAGGAGTGCTGGTCAGAATGATGATTGGCGTCAGCGTCAAACTGGGTGTCACAGTCGGTGTTGCTGTGATGACGATGACGATTGGCGTATTGGTCACCGCCGGCGGGTAAAACTGCCCCGGCGTCGCGAGGGTCCCCCCGATCACGGGCGTGAACGTGGGAGACAATCCGGGAGCCAGGGGGGTGATGGTAGGCGGCAGGGTGAATGTCGCAGTCGGCGTCCCACTGTCAATAGCCAGCGTAGCCGTCGGCGCCACAGTAGCCGGGCCACCCCGCCCTTGCGGTGCCAGCCCCAGCAGCATCGCGCCAACGCAATAACAGGGCAGCGTCGCCAGAATGACCGTCAACAGTACAGCGTTAATCAACCGCCGATGCTGGACCAAAAAGGATGGGGTAGCATTCACAGGCAGCCACTTTCCCCGGATCTGCATACACACAACCCATCTGGAAAGCATAGCACGGGCGCTGCAGCCCTGTCAATTTTCGTTCCATCACGGACCGCTGGCGCAGCTATCCAGTCAGGAACTCCACTGCACGTTGGACGCTCTCCTGTGGGCTGACCTTAATCTGAGCATCAACCACTGTGCCGGTCTCATCGATGATCCAGTGGGAGCGAATTACCCCCATATACGTCTTGCCATACATGGATTTTTCGCCCCAGACGCCCCATTCATCAAGCACCTGATGCTCAGTATCCGAAAGCAGATCGTACGGCAGATTCTCCGCCTTCTTCCACTTGAGCAGGCTGGCAGGAGTGTCCGGGCTGAGGCCAAGCACCACCGCGTTCACGCCCTCAAAACGAGGGAAGTTGTCGCGCAGCCCGCAGGCTTGCGCAGTGCAGCCGCTGGTCCCCGCTTTGGGGTACGCAAACAGCAGCACCTTCTTACCGCGAAAGTCGCTCAGATGCACTATCCGGCCATCCTGATTAGGAAGCGCGAAATCCGGGGCTTTTTCACCAATCGCAGGCATCAGCCAATCCTTTCGGCCAGAAAATCAACATTCCCAGAAATAAGACTTTCTATATCATAATAGAGATGCCGTCCGGATGCCACATAACCGGCGGGCGAAACGTGAAATCCGGGCGGCATTCTCCCACTGCAGGCGCGCCGCCTTAAGAATTCGGGCCAGCAAACATCTTGGTTCCACCCCGGTCCTGTGGTAGAATGAGCGGCGTAATAATGGGGAGTGGCCAAGCGGCAAGGCACCGGTCTTTGGAACCGTGTACCGTAGGTTCGAATCCTACCTCCCCAGCAGCCGGCCCTGCTCATCAGGTGGGGCCGTTCTGATTCTGCGGTGAGATTAATCGGCGGGGGCGGCCGGCGCGGCCTCCAGCCGGACCCGCACTTCCTCACCCGCGCCGGGCATCTCTTCCACCCACGCTGTCGCCCGCTCATTTTCACGCTCGTAACGGTTCCGACTGTCTGCCCAATTCTCGGCGGACCAGCCGGTACGGATAAATTCCGCATCCAGCCAGTCTTCAATCCCCTCCACCGGCGGCAGTACCACGCCCTCTACAGACTGCCCCGGCTGGAGCGTCCAGATAGCGTCGCGCAGGGCGCGGCGGCCCGGCCAGGTCGGGTCGGGCCGCAACACCTGATAATAAAAACCATTCAGGGCAATCGCCTGTTCCGGATCATAGGCGGCATCCATGGCGTGCAGTATCGGATCGGGATAGAACAGAGCGCGGAGAATCAGAGCGTGAAAAGCCTGCTCTTCTATCAGGTCAGTCAGAGCGGTCGGGTCATACACCCGGTTTTTATACAGATTCAGAAGCTGGGTAGGGTTGCCGATGACATCCTTGCCGGCGAGCAGGCTGAAGCCGGCATCTTCGCTGAGGGCGGGCGTGTCCCCTTCCGCCACAATCGCCACCAGAGCCTGACCGGCGGCAATATCGTCCCCGGTAGGCAGATGGCCCAGAACCGCATAGCCGGTGGTCCAGCCGGCGGAATCGTAGAATGCAAAGCTGGTGTTCGGCGTAACGCCAAGCGCCCGGCTGAGGGGGCCAAGCACAGTCCCTTCGGTCGGCATATGAAACACCGCCGCCGCGTACAGCAGGTACAGAGCCGGGATCATCACCGCGGCCAGGCCCAGGGCGGCCGCCCGCCGCGCCGCGAGCCAGATCGCCACCGGCCGGAATAACCGGGGGGGATGATCGCCCGGCCAGCGCCAGGCCCCCCGGACGGTCCGCGCCGCGAAGATGCCGCTCAGGATACAGGCAGCCGCAATGGTCGTCGCAAAGTAGCTATCCCCCGCCCCCCATTTGCCGGCTAATACAGTGCTCAGCAGAGCCGCGATGAACCAGATGCTGTACAGGCTGATATGCCCCAGATAAAACTCATAAAGCACAAGCAATCCAGCCATCAAAATCAGGATGCCATGCAGGCCAAACCACTGCCGCAGCAATCCCAGGAACTGCCCCGGGATGAACGGGTTGAAATTGGCCGTGATCGCGTTGAGCCACCACTGCCCCCCGGTAGATCGATCGATCCACAGGAAGATCACCCCCCCAATCAGGGCAAATAACGCCCCCCAGATCAGGGCGCGGCGCGGATTCCAGAGGAACAGATAGGCGAAAGCGGCCAGGCAGGTGAAGACGGCGTGCTGCTTGGTGTAGCCCGCCGCCAGCAGGAGCGCAATGCCTATCGCCAGCCGCCGGCGCTGCTGACGGCTGTCCGCCAGCGCTGGAACGTGGGCCAGCACAACCACGGCCAGAATCTCAAACATCACCATGAACAGATGCTGCCGGAACAGAGGGCCGATGTGGTAGATATAGTTGGAAGCCAGGAAAGTCAACCCGCTGATGGCCGCGATGAGGTAGTCAGGTTCCTCGCGGTAAACCGCATAACCGATTGCCGCGGCGGTGATAAGCGTCCCCAGGAAGACCAGCAGCCGCCCGTACCAGTAAGCGCCGCCAAACAGCCAGACAAACGGGGCGGCGACGATATGAAACAGGGGCGGGTAATTGGAGGAATAGAACGGGTAAACTTCCGTATTCTGGTAGGGCCACCGGAACTGGCTGAACATGATGGTGTCGACCAGCTCGAACCCTTCCCCCTGGTCATAGTCAAAGGGGAACTGGATGATATGAACGGCGTAGACGACATAAATCACCAGGTAGAAGAGCAGCGCAGCCAGCACCACCCACAGCAGCGTGCGCATCACCCGCCCCCAGGGATGCGGCAGAGCCGCCGGCTTTGCCCGTTCCACCTTTCCGATAACAGGCGTCCCGCCCAGCGGAATCAAACTGAGTCCCAGCAGGGTTATAAGCGCGCTCAGCCCCATCACCAGCAGTTGCACCGGCCCAATGCCGCCCTGTCGATCCGGTGCAAGTACATCGCGACCCAGGCGGTGCATCAGCTCGGCCAGGGGATCGACGCTCAATACGCCAATCAGGGACACGATGCCCAGTGCCAGCAGGATCAGACCGAGATGCCGCTTGGTGAGAGTGAAATCCTCGCCCAGGAAAGTAAGCATAGCGCCCTCAATGGGTGTGCGCGTGCAGGGTACGGTCAAGCGTGCGAGTATACCGCAGTTTCGCAATGGGTCTGTCAGGCATGGCGCAACTCTGATCCACCAGGTGCGTATAGACTGTCAGCAGGGATTTATTGAAACAGACCTACAGGAGCGCAACATGACTATTCGTAACGAATTCTTCGACCGCCCGGCGAATGATGGCGCAGACAATATGAATGCTGATAGCCCCACCCCTATCCCGGTACGCGTGAACGTGACATCTGCTGATCGCGATCCTCGCGCGGCGGCGGCGGAGGCGCTCCGCCGGGCGGAAGAGGAAGAACGCCTGAGTCGGGATATCGTCCTGGAATACGAGGAGAAGTACTACGGCAACCGCGAGACGGCGGCCAGGCGCAAGCGAGCCGATGAGATGGCCAGCGCCCCGACAGGCTCCTGGACGCATAAGCTAAACAGCGTTGACTGGCGCGCGCATACGTCGACGGTTGCGGGGCTGGACAGCGATGAGCGCCTGTGGGCGTCTATGGCGCACCTGAGCTATCTGTTCACAGTCGGCACAGCGATCTTCACCAATCCGTGGATGGCCCTGCTGGTAGCCTTTATTCCGCTGGTGATCTACATGGCTCTGCGCAATAAATCCGAATTTGTGGCATTCCATGCCTTGCAGTCGTTCGCGGCGCAGATCATGGCTACCGTCGGCTGGATCGCCCTGCTGATCGTTGGGACAATTATCTTCGGCGTGGCGATTACAATCTCGGCAGTCGCCAGCATCGTCCTGATCGGCATCCCGTTCGTGCTCCTGTTCATCCTGTTGTACATCCTGTTCGTGCTGGCGATGATTCTGGTGCCCTTCGCGATGATCGTCACAGCCATCATCGCCGCCTATAACACCTATAACGGTCGGGATTTCCGCTATCCTTTCCTCGCCAACTGGATTGATCGGCAATCAGTCGGGCAGGTCGTCGTCCTGTAATTCCACCCGCGCAATATAAAGCGCAAGGCGGCTGTCAATGTGGCAGCCGCCTTATGCTATCTGTGGAGATGCCGGGACTCGAACCCGGGTCCGAAGAGGACGAAACCGCACGTCTACAAGCGTAGTCGGCCTTTTCTTTCTCGCCGTTGGTAGCCCCGGCCAACAGGGTACACCTCGGGCCAGCCGATGGGCCTTTGCGCCCGGGTATCGGCGTCGCGGACGCGCACTCTGACTTTGGTGTCGCCCACCTGCCCCCCGGTCAGAGACGGAGGAGGCGGACGGATTACCTGTAGAGGTAATCAGCTACAGCATGGCACCGCTTACGCGGCCATAGCCATAGCGGGTGAGTAAGTGCGGTTGGCACTTAATGGTTTGCGCCAGATTTACGAGTTAGCGCCGCTCGGCTTGCAGCACGGCCCCCATCGCTCCCCGTCGAAGCCTGTCATCCCCGGGGGGTCTTGCAACCTCATTATACCATGTCCTTGCCCCAAAGCATACAATAGAATTTCATAAAAAGCATTGGTGTCACCGACCATTCAAGGGGTATCATTACCTCCATGAACGATCTCGCTCCTCAAACCATTGTCGTCAAGATCGGCACGAGTACCCTCACTGGCGGTTCCGACCGCCTGTCACGCCCCTCTATTCTGGAACTGGTGCGACAGATAGTCCTGCTGCGGCGGGCCGGGCACCGGATTGTATTCGTGACATCAGCGGCTATGGCCGCCGGGCGCGAACTGTTGAACTACCCGGAACTGCCCAACCATCTCCCGGTCAAGCAGATGCTCGCCGCAGTCGGGCAGAGTCATCTGATGGAAATTTACGGCACGCTATTCGGCCTGTACGATGTCAAGATCGCCCAGATTCTGCTTACCCACGATGATTTCGCTCACCGCACGCGCTACCTGAATGCGCGCAACACCCTGAGCACCCTGCTCGACTACGGCATTGTCCCGATCATCAATGAAAACGACACCGTCGCCGTGCAGGAGATCAAATTCGGCGATAACGACAACCTGTCGGCCCAGATCGCCGTCCTGCTGGATGCTGACCTCCTGATTCTGCTGACTGATCGGGAGGGGTTGTACGACCGCGATCCGGCACTCGACCATGAAGCCCAACTGATTAGTGAGGTCCGGGCGATCGATCATGACGTGATTGCCCGGGCCGGCGGCACGCTCAAAAAACCCGGCCTCGGCACGGGTGGGATGCAGACTAAAATTCAGGCCGCGCAGCTTGCCACACGCTCCGGGACTCGCACCGTGATCGCCAGCGGCCAGCAGCCGGACGTCTTGCTGCGCCTGCTCCAGGGCGAAGCGCTGGGCACCACCTTCCTGCCCACAGTGGACCATCTGGAAAGCCGAAAACGCTGGCTGTTGGCCGAACGCGCTCAGGGGACCTTGCAGGTCGATGAAGGGGCGGTCAGCATGCTGCGCAAGGGGGGGGCCAGCCTGCTGCCGGTTGGTGTGCGCGGCGTCAGGGGGGACTTTGAGCGCGGAGCTGTTGTGCTGATCGCAGCCATGAACGGTTCTCCCCTGGCTAAGGGGCTGGTGAACTACACCAGCAAAGAGATGCTCAGTTTGTGCGGTCATCGATCGCAGAGCATCATCGACATCCTGGGCTACACTTACGGTGATGAGGCCGTTCACCGCGACAACATGGTATTGATGGAGTGACCCTCCGCTTGAAACGAGGAAGCCATGAGCCTCAATTTACAGGAAATCGGACTCAGGGCCAGGGCAGCCGCGCGCACTCTGGCATCCGTAGAGACACAGGTCAAGAACGCCGCTTTGCTGGCAATGGCCGAAGCCATTGATGCCCATCAGGATGCTATCCTGGCTGCCAATGCCGCTGATATCGCTGACGCCAGGGCGCAGGGGCTGACCCCGGCCATGATCGACCGGCTGGACCTGCACGGACGGCTGTCCGGCATCACCGCCGATCTGCGCCGCGTAGCCGAACTGCCCGATCCAGTCGGGCGCGAGACTGACTTCAGGACGCTGTCTAATGGCCTCCAGATTCGCAAACGGCGCGTGCCTGTTGGCGTCCTTGGCGTCATCTATGAGTCGCGCCCTAATGTGACCGTCGATGTCGCCTCGTTAGCCCTCAAGACAGGCAACGCCGTCATCCTGCGCGGCGGTTCTGAGACGCTGCGCAGTAATTCGGCCCTGGTTGAAGTTATCCGCGGCGCGCTTGCTGAGGCCGGTTTACCGCTGGACTGCGTGCAGTTCATCGACGATCCTGACCGCCGCTACGTGACCGAGCTGCTGCGGCTGAGTGATTACGTGGACATGATCATCCCGCGCGGCGGCAATAAGCTGCATACTCTGTGCCGCGAACAAAGCACTATCCCCGTCATCACCGGCGGTATCGGCATCTGCCACCTGTATGTGGATGAGACTGCCGATCTGCCCGCCGCCGTAAAGGTCATCCAGAACGCCAAAGTCCAGCGTCCCACAGTCTGTAACGCGCTGGATACCGTCCTTGTACAGGAGTCAATCGCAGCGGAATTCGTGCCCGCTGTTGTCCGGCGGCTGGCCGAGGATGGAGTCGAATTTCGCGCCGATGAGCGTGCCGCCGCTATCCTGGGGCCGCATGAGCAGGTGAAGCCGGCCGGTGATGAAGACTGGGATACCGAGTGGCTATCCCTAATCCTGGGGATTCGCGTTGTCCCGGATCTCGATACAGCTATCGCCCACATTCAGGCGCACAGCACCGCCCATTCCGACGGCATCCTCTCCACCGATCCGAAGGCTGTCGCGCACTTCCTGAATGAAGTTGATTCGGCGGTGGTGTATGTCAACGCCTCAACACGCTTCACTGACGGCGGCCAACTGGGCCTGGGCGCGGAGATCGCCATCAGCACGCAGAAGCTGCATGCGCGCGGCCCGATGGGCCTGGAGGAGCTGACAACCTACAAGTGGATCGTCATCGGCGACAATCACACCCGCCCCTGAACGGCAAATATCAGGAAACAAAAACCCCTCCGCTCGTGGAGGGGTTTCGTTTTCAAAGGGACCCGCCATGCCGTGTGCAGCCCGTTTTGAACCTGCTTTCGCAGGTGGGTATCGCACTGGCAGTGTCAGCCTTGGCCGAAGCCTAACGCTTATCCCGGCAGATGCAGACACCCCTCGTTGGGAGTGTTGGCTCAAAACTTGAGTGCGGCATCACGCGCACGGCAGGTTGGCCGTTTTATACCATGTTTGGCGGTCTCTGTAAAGGTTCTTTCGCTGTGTCACCCGAACAGCCGGGCGATCTCATCGCGCGGCGGACAGGGGAGCAGCTCACCATGCAGGAATACGCCGGGCGGGCCATCCATAACCCGGCCAAGCGTATGAACCAGGATACCGGCCTGCTGCAAAGCAGCGCGGACAGCCGGTTCGCTTTCCGGGCGGACAGTCAGCAGGAGGGCGCCTGAAGCAATAGCGCCGAGCGGATCTAATCCGTATAGATCGCACAATAACTGGCCTTCTGGCAGCACCGGCCAGGCTTCAATCGTAATCTCCAGCCGGTGGCCGCTGGCTTCTGAAAGCTCCCACAGCGCAGTTGCAACACCCCCTTCGGTGGGATCGTGCATACTGGTGACCCCGCCCGCGCCCATCGCAATTCGGGCGTCCCTGAGCACGCTAATTCCGGGATCGTAAAGGAAACCCGCTGCCCTGTCGAGGAAAGAAGACCCCAGCCGGCCTTCCAGTTCGCTCCTTTTCTCCCGTGCGATGATCGCCGTCGCTTCGATGGGGAACCCTTTGGTCAGCAAAATCACATCGCCCGGCACGGCCCCCGCTGTGCTCACCAGCCGGCTTTTCTCCACCTCGCCCAGCAGTGTGCCCATGACGATGGGCCGGGTCAGGCCATGTGTAATCTCGGTATGCCCCCCCACCAGGGCGATTTCCAGCGCCGCGCAGGCCGCCATGATCTGGTCGAAGATACGCCCGGCCATGGCAATATCAGCCTGCCCGGCCGGCAGCAGGACCGTCGCCAGAAACCAGCGCGGGGTAGCGCCCATAGTCGCCAGATCGTTGACGTTAACCTGCACGGCGTACCAGCCAATCTCGTCAGACGCAAAAGTGATCGGGTCCGCTTTGGCGACCAGATAGTACGCCCCCATATCGATTACGGCGGCATCTTCTCCGACACGAGGCCCGACCACGACGCGTGGCGCAGGGGGTATAGAACCGAGCAAAGAGGCTAACAATTCGCGCGGCAGCTTGCCCGGCAGCAGTTCATCTTCTGGCATCACGCCTGCCCTTCATCTGGCAATGGCACACTACAGGCTCGTCCTGCTCATTCACGCTTCTATTTTAACAACACTGAAAGGCACCGGCATTGTCCGGGGAATTCTTGCACAACGCTAATTGAGCCATCCGCCGCAGTGTGGTAAAATCGCCAGATGAATAGCGATGTGATGGTTGATGATGCTATGAGCAGAGCAACGGTGAGGGGTACTGGCAGCGGCCGGCAGAAGCGCGAAACGGGACATCCGGAAGTATCACTGGATCGCACCCGCTGGCAGCCCATCTTCGTGAGATATTTTTCCACCTGGCGCCCTCCAACGGACATATTTTACGCCGATAACCGTCTGGTTATTCTGATGGAAATTGCCGGGCTGCGTGAAAACGATTTTGAGGTCGTCCTGCACAGTCACCTGTTAACCGTAAGCGGCACGCGTCAGCAGATTGCTCAGATCTCCAACGGAGCTTACCAGCAGATGGAGATCCAGCGAGGCGTTTTTCGCGCCGAGATTCAGATACCGTGGAAGGTGCAACGCGATCAGGTGACGGCGCTTTATCGTGATGGCCTCCTGCGTATTGAACTTCCTCAGGCCGAGCCGCGGATGATCCGCCTGAGCATCAACCCTACGGACGAGAATCGGTACGACTGACTTATGGCCCGAAAGAAGAGTCTTCCTCCAGCGGATATCCAGGAACAACCGGACGTGCCGGTTGAGCCAGCCAGTACAGAACAGCCCATCGACATCAAGACCGAGACGCCTCTGGAGGAGACGAGGGACGACCTTCAGATTCCGGAGAGTCTGCCCATCCTGCCTCTGCGCGGCGTAGTGATGTACCCGCACACAGCTATCCCGCTGACAATAGGCCAGCCGCGCTCCGTCCGCCTGATCGACGATATTGCCGGCAAGGACCGCCTGATCGGGCTGGTCGCTGCGCACGACCCGGAAAATGAATCGCCCAACCCGGGCGAGATCTACGATGTAGGCACGGTGGCTACCGTGCACCGGCTGTTCCGCGCGCCCGACGGCACGATCCGGCTGCTGGTGCAGGGCCTTGCCCGGATCAGGATTGACGAATATACGGAGATCGAGCCTTACCTCGTCGCTCAGATCAGCCGCCACCCGGAACGCATCACCACGAACATCGAAGTTGAAGCCCTGGCGAGGACCGTGGTTGAGCAGTTCACCCGGCTGGCCGAGCTTGTCCCCAGCATCCCCGCTGAGCTGATCTCGTCCACGCTGAATATGGACGATCCGCTCAATCTGGCCTATGCTATCGCGACTTATATCCGGATGGACCTCAAAGACGGTCAGGAAGTGCTGGAAATCGACGACGTGAAGGATAAGTTCCGTCGATTGATGAACATCCTGAACAAGGAGCTGGAGGTCCTGGAGCTGGGCCGGGAGATCCAGTCGCAGGCACAGTCCGAGATGGAAAAGGTGCAGCGGGAGTATTTCCTGCGCGAACAGCTCAAGGCTATCCAGCGTGAGCTGGGCGAGGCAGATGAGCAGCAGGTCGAGATCGAAGAATTCCGGACCAGAATCGATGCGGCGGGCATGACCGAGGAGGCGGAAAAAGAAGCGCGCCGCGAGCTGGACCGGATGGCAAAATTGCCCACCGCTGCCGCTGAATACGGCGTCATCCGCACGTATCTGGACTGGCTGGTGAACCTCCCCTGGGATAAGCGTACCGATGACAATCTGGATATCGCCCACGCCCGCGAGGTGTTGGAAGCCGATCATTACGGCCTGGAGGATATCAAGGCCCGTATTCTGGAATACCTGGCCGTTCGCAAATTGCGAGCCGATCGGGCTGAGCAGTTCCAGCCTGTCACAGATATGGTTCATCGCGATCGTGAGGGCGCCATTTTGTGCTTCGTGGGGCCGCCCGGCGTGGGCAAGACATCGCTCGGCTCGTCTATAGCCCGGGCAATGGGCCGCAAGTTCATCCGCATGAGTCTGGGGGGCATCCGCGACGAAGCTGAAATTCGCGGCTTCCGGCGGACCTACATTGGCGCCATGCCCGGACGCATTATCCAGACGCTGCGGCGGGTGGAGAGCCGTAATCCGGTGGTGATGCTGGATGAGGTGGATAAGCTGGGCCGTGACTTCCGCGGCGATCCGGCTTCGGCCTTGCTGGAGGTCCTTGATCCGGAGCAGAATCACGAATTTCGCGACCATTATGTGGATGTCGCGTTCGATCTCTCTGAAGTCCTGTTCATCACGACGGCCAACGAGCTGGAGCCTATCCCCGGCCCGCTGCGCGATCGTATGGAAATCATCACGCTTAATGGCTATATCGAGCAGGAGAAAGTGCAGATTGCGCTGAGATATCTGGTGCCGCGCCAGATTCGCGAAAACGGCCTTCTGCCGGAAGAAGTGCGCTTCACTGAAGAATCCTTGCAGAAGATCATCCGGTATTACACGCGCGAAGCCGGCGTGCGCGAGCTGGAACGCCAGATCGGCCAGATTGCTCGCAAGATCGCTACCAGAGTGGCCGAGAACCCTAACCACGAGCAGGGTAACGGAGCGGGGCGGGTTATCGAAGAGAATGCTGTGCGCGAGCTGCTGGGCAAGCCGCAGTTCAACTACCAGATGGAGATCGAGGATCGGACCGACCAGCCGGGTGTCGCGACCGGCCTGGCCTTCACCCCGATGGGGGGTGATGTGCTCTTTGTCGAAGCGGCCAGCATGGCCGGCGGCAAAGGCTTTCAGTTGACCGGCCAACTCGGGGATGTGATGCAGGAAAGCGCCCGGGCTGCGCTGAGCTACATTCGATCGCGCGTGCAGAGTCTGGGCCTGCAGCCGGACTTTTTCGAGAAAAACGACATCCATCTCCACGTGCCGGCGGGCGCTGTCCCCAAGGACGGCCCTTCCGCCGGCGTGACAATGGCGACGGCGCTCGCTTCCCTGCTGACCGGGCGAGTTGTCCGGCCCAATATCGCCATGACTGGCGAGATTACCCTGCGCGGCAAAGTGCTGCCAGTTGGAGGGATCAAAGCCAAAGTTCTGGCCGCTCACCGCGGCGGCCTGGACACCGTGATCCTGCCCCGGCGCAACGAACAGGATCTCGACGATCTGCCGGAGGAAATACGGCAGTCCATGCATTTCATTCTGGTCAGCACCATTGATGAGGTTCTGGCAGCAGCGCTGCTCCCGGAGACAGCGCCTGAACATTCACAGAAAAGCCCGGGTCGTACCAGGAAGACGAAGTAGCAGAACCAGGAGAGAAAAACCTTGCCCAAAGTGATGATTGTTGATGACGATCGAACGACCGTTTCGCTGCTGCAAACGCTGCTTTCGCTGGACGGCTTTGAGGTTATCCTGGTGGGCCGGGGTGGCGATACCCTGTCGCGCGCCCGCGAGACACGCCCTGATATCTTCCTGATCGACTATCACCTGGCCGATATGGACGGGCCGGAGGTTGTGCGCGCCCTGCGGGCCGACCCGGCCTTCACCAGCACGCCTATCGTGATGGCTTCTGGCATGAACGTGGAACGAGAAGCCCTGCAAGCTGGCGCTTCGCTGTTCCTGATCAAGCCGCTGGAGCCATCCGCACTGGCCCCTACCCTGAACAGTCTGCTGAAGTGAGCAGGCTGTACGCGGCCAACAGCGAAACGATCACAAACAAAACTTCGATGGAGAGAGAGGCCTAGTGGCCGCCAAACAAAAACCAAAACAAATGCACTGGTTCCTGATGGACCTGCATATTCACACCCCTGCTTCTAAGGACTTTCAGGATCGCGAGGCGACATACCTCGACATCTTGCATAAAGCAGAAGCCAGGAATCTGGACATTATCGCTTTCACCGACCACAACACTGTGGGCGGCTACCAGGCGATGATGGACGAAATTGAAAAGCTGAACTACCTCAAGGAGCTGGATCGCGCAACACCGGATGAATTACGCCTGCTGGCGGAGTACAGGCGGCTGCTGGATAAAATCCTGGTCCTGCCGGGCTTTGAATTTACCGCTACGTTCGGGTTTCATATCCTGGGTATCTTCTCCCCCAAGACGACAGTGCGCGAGCTGGAGCACATTTTGCTCAGCCTCAATGTGCCTGCCGAGGCCCTCAGCCAGGGCAGCTCGATTGTGGGCGCCTCCGCCGACGTGCTGACTGCCTACCGTCTGATTCATCAGGCCGGCGGGATTGTGATTGCCGCCCACGCCAATTCCAGTCACGGCGTGGCTATGCGCGGCTTCGATTTCGGCGGACAGACCAAAATCGCCTATACGCAGGACCCGCATCTGCACGCCCTGGAGCTTACCGATCTGGATCGGCGCGGGCGCGGCTCGTCGCAGCGCTTCTTCGACGGCAGCAAGCCGGAATATCCGCGCCGGATGCGCTGTATCCAGGGTTCCGATTCGCACCGCATCAACGCCGATCAGACCGCCGGCCGCAATCAGAATCTGGGCGTTGGGGATCGGGTCACTGAGGTGCTCCTGCCCCGCCTGGCGTTTGAGCCGCTGCTGGAAATGTTCGAAGGCAATGACTTCGCCCGCACCCGGCCCTATGTCATCAACCGCAAACCGTACGATTTCATTCAGGCGGCGCGCGATCAGGGTCCCAGCATTGTGCAGGCATTCCACGATAAAGTAACCCGCCGCGGCGGGCTGCTGTATGAGATTGTGGCCGATGTCTGCGCTATGGCCAATACCAATGGCGGCACGATTTATATCGGCGCCAGCCCGAACCCCAAACAGCCCCTCACCGGGATACAGGGGGCCGATAAGGTTATCCAGATGCTGCATGCCGAAATCGGGCAGCGGCTTACCCCGCCCCTGAACGCGGAGATTGACGCCCAGCAGACGCAGGGCCAGACTATTGTGCGGATTCAGGTCCCCAAAGGGGACGACCCGCCTTACGCCATCGACGAAAATAAGATCTACGTGCGCGACGAAGCCGAAAGCACACTGGCCGTGCGCGATGAAATTGTCCGCCTGGTGCTGAGCCGCCATTCCGCCGAGCTGTCAACCGTCTCGCCCGCGCTGCAGGCCACATCCCCGCCGGCTGAGCCAGAGTCCCCCGCCCCGGCAGATGAAGCGCAACAGGACAGCATGGCGCCTAAAACGGGCGTCGAGGTGCTCGGCACGGAACAGCGCAACGGCAAGCAGTTCCATATGATGCGCGATCTGCGCAACGGCAATATCGTGAAAAACGTGACCCGCTCCTCGGCGCGGCGGCTGTGGCATTACGCTATCTCCGAAAAAGAGAGCAACCCGGTGGACGCCTCCAAAGTCACCTGGCACGATACCTACGGCCTCTGGAAGCGCCACAAACGCGGCGGCGCCGTGCGCTATGATCTGGTGCAGAAGACGCCGCAGGGCTTGCGCGTCTTTTATGGCGTCACCGAAGATGGGATGCACGGCCCCTGGCAGTCCTTCGTTGTGGATGAAGACGAAGACTGAGGCCAGGTTGTCACTCTGACTGCGGGCGGGAAGTTTCCCCGCCCGCAGTGTATATCCGCGCTGACGCAGCCAGAAAAGGCAAAGGCTATGCGCATCGCCATTCTCGTTATCAGCGATCGTAGTTTTCATGGAGAGCGGGAGGATTCCAGCGGCTCGCTGATTGCCGGGATGATCGCCCATGCGCTGCCTGACGCCGCCATCGTTCAGACGGATATTGCGCCCGACGAACAGGATCAGATCAGCGCCCGATTGATTGCCTGGGCGGACGGCGGGGCGGCGGATATCATCCTGACCACCGGCGGGACGGGCTTCGCTCCGCGCGATATCACCCCGGAAGCGACGCGCTCTGTCATCGAGCGCGAGGCGCCGGGCCTGGCGGAGGCCATGCGCGCCGCCAGTCTGAGCAAGACACCCCATGCCATGCTCAGCCGGGGCGTCGCCGGCATCCGCGGGCGCACACTGATCGTCAACCTGCCGGGCAGCCCCAGAGCGGTCCGCGAGAATCTGGCTGTCATCCTGCCAGCCCTGCCCCACGCCGTCCAACTGTTACAGGACGCGCCAGATTCCGAGGCCGGGCACGCGCATCAGTAGCGGCCTGTATCGCGGATCACGGGCAGCGCCCTCATCTTCCCGTTTGTCGTCCTGTATATCGGACGCCGCTTCGAAGTTTCGGAGGTCGGGACCGGGGCCATCCTCGCTTTCTTTGCTGCGGCATCTCTGCTCAGCGGCGCGGCCGGCGTTCGTTCCGGGCGAAAGACAGGGCTGATCTCACCCACCTTCGGGCCAGCCGCGAAGGTTATATGCTCCCGGGAGAAACTCGCCTTCTGGCGGGCAACCCTATCCTGACTCGTCAGCGGCCCAGGCAGCGATACTCTCCGGCAAGGCGGCCTGCGACTCCGCAGCGCTCTGCACGCGCTCGCGCCGCTTCCGCGCTCGCTGCAGCCAGCGCATACGCTCCTCATCCGGGGCCAGGGCTTCGGCTTCTTCCAGACACATCACCGCCATCCCCACCTGGGTCACATCGTCCATCAACAGGCGGCCCAGCGCGTCGAGGTAGCGAATCTTCCACTCCAGATTGTCACTCCGGTAGGCCAGGTCCAGCGCCGCCCGAAAAGAAGCGATCACCCCTTCCCGATCGCCCTGAGCCTGGGCAATATAGGCCAGGTTAGCAAGCTGCCGTTCCTGATCCTCCAGATCGTCCAGATCGCGGGCGATAGCCAGCGCCCCCTGATGACACGAAACGGCATCCTGCCACTGCCCCAGACTGCCGTAAGCCGTGCCCAGACTGCCCAGGACACGCTCCTGATAATCCAGGCGCTCCTCCGACCGGAAGATATCCAGAGCCGCGCTGAGCATAGCCACTGCCCGGGTGAAGTCCTCATGATCGAGATGGGCGATGCCCAGCTTGGTCTGCACGACTCCCAGGCCTATCATGTCGTTAGCGCTCTGCAGCGTTTCAATAGCCCGGACATAAGTCTCCACCGCCTCGTCATACTCGCCAAGCTCCAGGCGAATATCGCCCAGAAGCGCCAGAAGATGCCCCTGCCGGATCGGATCATCCCCCTGCGCCGCCTGATTCTCGGCCCGCGTTGTGTAGATCAGGGCCTTCTCCAGATCGCCAGCATCGAGAGCCAGGCTGGCCAGCGATTCCAGCACCGGCAGCAGGCTGCTGGAGTCCCCGACCTCCTCAAAAATTGAGAGCGCTTCGGCATACGCGGCCTCAGCCTGATCGCGCCGACCCTGCTCCATCCAGACCTGACCGAGCATGCTGAGGGCGCGGGCCAGCTCCTGACGATTTCCGGCCTCGCGGGCCACCTGGCTGGCGCGAAGCAAATCGGCCAGCACGGCGCTCACAGATCGCGTTCCTTCTTCGGCTGCAACAATCCGTTCCGGGGGGCGGCGCTCGACAGCCGGCTTCTCCGACACGACCTCAATCGGCGAAGTATCGTATTGAACATCGCTTTCCGGCATCAGGGGGAGCTGTTCCACGGGCGACATTTGTAATTCTTCCGGCGCGGGAGCCGGTTCCGGGGGGAGAAAGGCGGGGGCAGGTTCCACCGGTTGGGCCACGGCCCCGGTTTCGGTTTCCCCTTCGGCCAGTTGTCGCAGCACATGCAGCTCATATCCATACGCATCCGTGGACCCAAAAGCCTCTTCGAGCACCGCGATCAGCCGCTGAAGGGTTACGACATCACCGCGCTCGCCCGCAAAACGGGCCAGGCCCCGGATATTCGGCATTTCAACAACGAGGTTAGCCCGCGCCTCGAGGGTCCCATGGCCATACTGCTCAGCGTAAGCGAGAATCCCCTCCACCACACGTTCCACGGTCGATTCCAGGCGCTCAGTATCGCGCAGCCACTCATACATGTAATGATGCACCACCGGGTGCATCTGGAAGCTCTGTATAGCCGTGTAGGCGGGCAACCGCTGCACCAGCCCGCGCGTCACCAGCATATTCATCACCCGGGTGACCGTCTCTGTCTCCAGAAACTGCAGATATTCCAGCAGCGTCGTTGACGCCTGGCCGGCAAAAGTAGCCCCCATAGTCAGCAGGATACCCTGCATGGCGTCGGGGAGCTGGTGGAATATCGTATGCAGGCCGGGCAGGCTACTGCCGAGGCTGGCGCTGGTCAGCGCCCCCAGGAATTCGCCCGGCGTCTGTTCAGTCGCCAGGACATGGCGCCCGGCCAGCACAATCGCCAGCGGCAGCCCCTCCAGCGCATTACACACGCCCTGAATATCCGCCCGCATCAGAGCCGACACCTGTTCCAGGTGCGCCGCCTGAATGAACAGAGAGACCGCATCCTCTTCCGGCAAATTTCCAATTGCGAAAGGAACCCAGGGGCCGGCAACGGTCTGCTCCGCCGTCATAATCAGCGGCACGCCCGCCGCGATCTTGCGCACAAATTCGCGCGCTACATCCTGATCGAGCGGGCCATCGATCACGATCAGGGGTTTGTGATCCCGGGTAAGGACAGTCCGCGCCAGATCAGCCTGCGCCAGCGGATCTGCTGCACCGGTGATGTTCCGCTCAGCGAAGGCCCGCCCCACCCGCACGATCATCTGTTCCAGCGAGTCGCGGTCCACCGACCACCACAGCACCCCCCCGGGAAAAGTCGTAAAGGCGGAAGCGAGCGTCGCCGCCAGAGCAGACTTCCCTACACCGCCCGGGCCATGCAGAAGGACCGCCCCATTAGCCCGAATCTGGGTGAAGGCCTGGCCCAGCACCTGATTTCGACCAATGATCTGCCGGGGGGGCGCGACCGGCAGGCGCTGTGTCTCGTGAATAGGGGACTCCGACGGGGTGAAGTATTCCATAGAATTTACGCCAGAAGGCACCGGGTCTTAACCCGGCGGGGAATGGCGTTTACCTCCTTTCACATCGGCACTTCTGCGCCAAAACAAACATAATGCGATTGGACAACAGGTGACAGCAGGATAATAGCTCAGCACATGCTCAACGCGGCACTTTAACAACTGAGCGTATGCAGTTGTCGGGAGCTTCCCCCAATATAAAACGTTCAACGCCGAAGTAAGAAACTCTTTCGGGCCTGGGCTGAACCTTTGGGACATAATGTGGGCCATTGGGCCGTGCGTATCCTGAGAAGCTCCTCGCTAAAGCGGGGAGAGTAGTCACAGATGATTCGCCTGTATTTATACCAATCATCGCGCTGTCTGCAGTATAGCAGATTGACTCGTCCAGCGTAAAATCCAGATGCTGGCTGGATCACCAGCCTCCGATTAAAGGATAGGCATCGCCCCGCTGCAGGGGTACAATGGGCGGGCGTATCGTCTGGATACACGGACGGGGCGCTGGCTCGCAGCGTCTGCAAGGGACATATAAGCTATGTACGATTCAACCCGGAAAGCGTGGGAAGATATCTGGGATCAGGCCACCGTAGAAGTGGAACTGCAGGCCCTGACCTATGCCCGAAGCCGGGAAGTCATGGATGCCTACACCCGGTATCTGCCGCGCGACGGCGTGATCCTGGAGGCCGGATGTGGGCTGAGCACAGTCGTCATGGTCCTGCGCCAGCGCGGCTACCGGGTGATTGGGATGGATTACGCCGTGAACGCCCTGCAAAAAGCGCGACAATCTGACCCATCGCTGATTCTCCAGGCGGGCGATGTCCATGCGCTCCCTTACGCAACTGGTTCTCTGGCTGGCTACCTGTCTTTCGGCGTCCTGGAACACTTTGAGCACGGCATGCAGCCGGCCCTGCGCGAGGCCTGTCGGGTGCTGCGCCCCGGCGGAATACTGGTCCTGACCATCCCCTACCCTAATCTCATCTGGCGCCTGGTTCAATGGCGGCGGCGCGTCCAGGGTCAGAGTAAGCTGACGCAGGACGATTTCTACGAAAGCACCTATACGCAGCACGATCTGGTTCGCGAAACGCAAGCAGCAGGCTTTGAAGTTCTGGAAGTTGTCCCGACCGCGCACGATTTCACCCTCTGGGGGCTGGGCAGCCCATTTCGCGCGCCCGGATACTACCGGACATCTCCCTTCGCCGAACGGATGGGCCGGCTGCTCAAGCGGGTCGCGCCGTGGCCCTTCAACTTCAGCACCATGGTGATCGGGCGCCGGCCGGGATAGCGGCGCGGCAATCACCAGTTCGGGCACGCCGTCAGTTGCACCACCACACTGCGGGACACCCAGCCCTCATAGGATGTCCCATCGGCGAACTGCCCCCGGACATAATACCAGACGCCCCCCTGAGCATCGTGGAGGATATTGAGAACAGTCATCACTGTACGCTCTGGCGCTGACAGCGCGATCGGGGCATCAGAGCGGGGTTCCGTCCGTATATTCACCCCGCGCGGATTTTCCACAAATACCCAGCATAGAATCGGAGTCGGCGTGACGGATGGTGTCGGGGAGGCCGTCGGCGTGCTCGATGCCGTCGGCGTTGTTGACGCCGTCAGGGTCAGCGAAGGCGTGAGGGATGGCGTCACTGTCGGCGTTGCCGATGTTGTCAGGGTAAAGGTGGGTGTGATCGTCGCTGACGCTGTCGGCGTGTTTGACGCCGTCGGCGTGTTCGACGCCGTCGGCGTTGTTGACGCCGTCAGAGTCGCTGATGCCGTCGGCGTGCTCGATGCCGTCGGCGTCGGTGTCTCCGTAGGGGGAGGGGTGCCAGTCGGCGTGGAGGACGCGGTCAGCGTTGGCGGAGGGGGAATCTGTATCGTGGCAAAGACGGCAGCCTGCGTCTCGATGACGGCGTTAAGCAGCGCCATCTCGGCGCTGTGACGCTCCGCCTGTTCCGTCCCCTGGGCGATCAGCCGATCGCGCTCCATAGAGATCGCGGCCAGGTCGGCGGCCTGCGTGCCGGCCATCTGATCAAGCCGGGCCGCCTGCGCGGCCAGGATCGCGACCTGCATCGTAGCGGTCGCCATCAGTTCCTGTGACCGGGCCGCCTCGATCGCCAGCGACGCCATCTGCTCAGTCGCCGCGCCTTCGGCGCTTTCCCGTGCCGCGGCCAGAGTCTGCATGGATTCAGCCTGAGCCGCAATCTGTGTGTTCAGAGCAGCCACCTCGGTCGCGGCGCTGCCGACATCCGCAGTCGCCGTAACAGCCAGCGCGGCCAATGCCTCCGACCGGGCAGCCGCTTCAGCGGCAGCGCCGGCCAGTTGCGTGGCAAAATCCACGGCCGCCAGCGTCCCCGCCGCCTGCCAGCCCTGCATCTCGATTGTGTAATTCCGGGCGGCCTCCGTGGCTGTCGCGTAGAAACGATCACGATCGGCCATAGCCGTAGCCAGATCGCTGCTCGCCGCGTCCACAGTTGCGATCTGGGCGGCGAGATCGGTCGCCGCGATCGCTTCCACCTGCGAAACTGCGTTAGCCTGAATAGTCGCCTGGACAGCCCGCGCTGTACTGACAGCCTGCGTCACGGCCTGCTGCACTGAGCGCGCCTGCACAGTAGCCCCGGCGTCCAGTAAAGCGTTCTGGGTCGCTACCGCGTTCTGCGGCCAGGCCGTCAGGGTGACGCGGGCGCTCTCCGCCCAGTCCCGGGCGGTGATCAGCTCATCCTCCTGGACAGCCAGCATATTCGCCTGTTCAGTCAGGTTTACAGCCTGCTGTGTCAATGTGGCGGGGATACCGCCGCCGCCCGCACATGACGCCGCCAGCAGCAGGATCACCAGCAGCAGGCCAGCTCTCTGCAGAAGGAATACGACCATAACCGTCTCCCATCCGGCAATCAGGTTCGCGGGTCAGATGGCAGCCAATGTGTCTGCGCATCTTTTCCGCCCGGCTAGGTTGTTCCCTCCGGACGGCTGCGTACCAGAAGTGTCCAGACGCCCTTCTGAACAGCTTTGCCGTCCTGATTCATGAGCTTGACATCCAGGACAATCTTGCCACCGCCCAGGCGAGGCATAGGCTTCAGTTCAACCAGCTTCAGATCGACGTGGATGGTATCGCCCAGGTAAATCGGCAGGCTGTACTTCCATTCCAGCTCCAGAAAGGCGATCACAGTCCCTTCCAGAAATCCCTCCTGGTAGGCCAGCCCTGTGGCGATGCTCAGCCCCAGCGCGCCGTGCGCCACGCGCTGCTTGAATTCGGAATTAGCGGCGTAGACAGCATCCATATGAAGGGGGTTGAAGTCACCAGAGAGGCCAGCAAAGCGCACGACGTCGGCGTCGGTAATGGTGCGTCCCTTTGTGGAAAGCGACCATCCCAGCGGCAATTCTTCAAAATAAAGCCCTTGGGTCATCCATGAATCTCCTGAATGTTGGCAGCACTGCCCTCACCAGGATCGGATTGTAGCGCCGCCCGCCGGCAGGGTCAAACGACGCTGGCGGGCGGCCAAACGTCGCGATAAAGCCCGGAGAAAGCCTTACCGGGACGAAGGCAATGCGGAAATATGCAGCAAGAGAACGACCAGAGTACAATAAGGCAGTATCTGTCGTATACGCTATGGATAATAGTCAGGAGAAGAAACAGTGGGAAAGACCTATAAAGCGCCGCCCCCTATGACAATCGACCCAGCCAGGAAGTACACCGCGATCTTTCATACGGAAAAGGGAGATTTCAAAATAGCGCTCTTTGCGGACAAAGCCCCGCGCACGGTGAACAATTTCGTCTTTTTGGCCCGCGAAGGCTTTTATAACGGCACTACCTTTCACCGGGTGATCAAGGATTTCATGGTTCAGGGCGGCTGTCCCCTGGGTACCGGGACCGGCGGCCCCGGCTACCGCTTTGACGACGAGCCAGGGGCGCTGGCCCTGCGGCACGATAAACCCGGCATCCTGAGCATGGCCAATGCTGGCCCCAACACAAACGGGAGCCAGTTCTTCATCACCCACGTCCCCACCCCCCACCTGAATGGCAAACACGCTGTCTTCGGCCAGGTGATTGAAGGGATGGATACCGTGATGGCGATCCGTCTGCGCGATCCCCGGGAAACAGAGCCGGGCGATCGTTTGACATCGGTCGAGATCGTCGAAAGCTAAGCGTTTGCCCCACGCTTGCCGGCAGTCAGTGCTGCCGTAAAATGAAAAAAGACTGCCGCTTTCAGGGTGGCAGTCTTTTTTGTGGGACGTAGAGGACTTGAACCTCTGACCTCTCGGATGTCAACCGAGTGCTCTAGCCAACTGAGCTAACGCCCCGGAGTGAAGATAAAAAGAGTATACACACCAGATTGGCCTTTGGCAAGATCGGAACGCGATAATATGCCCCTCGAGGCGAACAAATCTGAGGCGGAGATTAACGCCGGGCGCAAATCGTAAACAACCATTGACAACCCCCTGCCCGACCAGTATACTGTCCCACACTGATGCGGGGTAGAGCAGTGGCAGCTCGTCGGGCTCATAACCCGGAGGTCGCAGGTTCGAATCCTGCCCCCGCTACTGATGAAGACGCCGCCGACCGATCAGTCGGCGGCGTTTTTTCCTCTCTCTTCGGCCTCTTTCAGCCAGTCCCCCCAGCGTCCGCCGCCCGGCAGCGTCTTACCTCCCACTGCCAGATCGGCTGTCTTCAGGGCGTCACTGGGCCAGCGCCCGGCTGACGATTGCCTTCGCTTCCTCAACAATCGCCTGCAAATGCGCCTCGCTCTTGAGGCTCTCCGCATACAGCTTGTAGATGTTCTCCGTGCCGGAGGGGCGGGCGGCGAACCAGCCGTATTCCGTCACCACCTTCAGCCCCCCGATAGGGGCGTTATTGCCGGGCGCGCGCGTCAGGCGGGCGACAATGGGATCGCCAGCCATCTCGCTGGCGGTGACGGCCTCGGGCGAGAGCTTCTCCAGGGCGCGCTTTTCGTCCGGCGTCGCCGGGGCGTCGATACGAGTGTAGTATGGCGTCCCGAATCGGGAGGCGATCGCCTGGTAAAGCTCGCCCGGATCGCGCCCGGTGCGCGCCGTCATCTCAGCGGCCAGCAGGCCCATGATCGGGCCATCCTTGTCTGTCGTCCAGACAGTGCCGTCCAGCCGCAGGAAGCTCGCCCCGGCGCTCTCCTCCCCGCCAAAGCCAAATGAGCTGTCGTACAACCCCGGCGCGAGCCACTTGAACCCGACCGGCACCTCAACCAGCTTGCGGCCCAGATCAGCCACCACCCGATCGATCAGGCTGCTGCTCACGAGCGTCTTGCCGATGCCCGCCGACGCCGGCCACAGAGGGCGGTGCTGCAAGAGATACTGGATAGACACAGCCAGATAATGGTTCGGGTTCAACAGGCCCAGCGAACGGGTGACAATGCCGTGCCGGTCGGCATCCGGATCGTTGCCCCAGGCGATATCGAACTGATCCTTCAGCTTCACCAGCCCCGCCATGGCATAGGGGCTGGAGCAGTCCATACGGATTTTGCCGTCGTGGTCAACCGTCATGAAGCTGAAGGTCGGGTCAGTCTTCGGGTTGACAACCGTGATATTGAGGCCGTACCGCCGGGCGATTGGCTCCCAGTAAGCGGCCGCCGCGCCGCCCAGTGGATCGACGCCGATCCTGATCCCCGCCTCACGGATAGCCGCCATGTCGATCACGCTGGCGAGGTCATCCACATAGGGACCAACGAAATCCATGGCGTGGATGTTCGCCGCCTGTAATGCGGCCTCGTAGGGGACACGAACTACACTGCGATTCCCCTCGCGAAGCAAATTATTGGCGCGATCCTGAATCCACTGCGTGATGGCGGTGTCGGCCGGTCCACCTTCGGGCGGGTTGTATTTGAAGCCGCCGTCGGCGGGCGGATTGTGCGACGGCGTGATGACGATGCCATCAGCCAGCCCCTCTGTACGCCCCCGGTTATAAACCAGAATAGCGCGCGAGATAGCCGGCGTAGGGGTGAAACCGCCGTCACTCTGGATAAACGCCTCCACCCCGTTGGCCGCCAACACCTCCAGCGCAGTCCGCTGCGCGACGACAGACAGCGCATGAGTATCCTGGCCCATATACAGGGGACCGCTAATCTGGTTGGCGCGGCGGTAGTCGCAGATAGCCTGCGTGATGGCGAGGATATGCGCTTCGGTGAAACTGCCTGTCAGTGAGGAGCCGCGGTGTCCGCTTGTGCCGAACGCCACAAGCGTAGCCGGATCGTCGAGGTTCGGGCGGTTTGTGTAGTAAGCATTTTCCAGTTGGGCAACATCAATCAGCATTTCAGCGGGCGCCGGCTTGCCGGCAAGTGGATGAATAGCCATAGGATTCACCTCCCGGTGAGAGTTTCAAAAAGCCATCGTACGGACTGGCGCAAACAGCACATAACTGGCCGGCGCAGCCCCGGCATCAACTCCTGCCGCGCATCGCGCGATACCGCCGGATCAGCGCGTTGGTGGAGCTGTCATGTTTGAGATCGGGGGGAGACGCGCTCTCCAGCTCAGGGATGATGCGCATCGCCAGCACCTTGCCCAGCTCGACGCCCCACTGGTCGAAGGGATTGATGTTCCACAGGACGCCCTGGGTGTAGACGCTGTGCTCGTACAGCGCGACCAGAGCGCCCAGCACCTGCGGCGTAAGCTGCTCGGCCAGAATCACGCTGCTGGGCCGGTTCCCTTCAAATGTGCGATGCGGCACGAGCCAGGCCGGGACGCCATCCACCTCAACTTCCTCCGCCGTCTTGCCGAACGCCAGCGCCTCCGCCTGGGCGAAGATATTGGACACCAGCAGATCGTGGTGCTGGCCCAGCGGGTTAAGCGAACGCCCGAAGCCAATAAAATCGCACGGGATCAGCCTGGTGCCCTGGTGAATCAACTGGTAGAAGGAATGCTGGCCGTTAGTCCCCGGCTCGCCCCAGTAGATCGGCCCCGTCTGGTAATCGGCGATAACCGTCCCGTCGAGCGTGACGCTCTTGCCGTTGCTCTCCATCGTCAACTGCTGGAGGTAAGCGGGGAACCGCCTCAGATACTGATCGTACGGCAGGACAGCCACTGTCGCAGCGCCGAAGAAGTTGTTATACCAGAGCGATAGCAACCCCATCAACACCGGCAAGTTCCGCTCAAAAGGTGTGGTGCGGTAGTGCTCATCCATCTCATGGAAGCCGGCCAGCAGCAGCCGGAAGTTTTCCGGCCCAATCGCCAGCATGGTGGACAACCCGATCGCCGAATCCATCGAATAACGCCCGCCGACCCAGTCCCAGAAGCCAAACATATTGGCTGTGTCGATGCCAAATCGGGATACTTCGGCCTCGTTGGTGGATACAGCCACGAAATGGCGGGCGATAGCGGCTTCATCTTTCAGGGTCGCCAGCGCCCATTCGCGGGCGGTGCGCGCGTTGGTCATCGTTTCCAGCGTTGTGAACGTCTTGGACGATACGATGATCAGCGTCTCCGCCGCATCCAGATCGTGGGTGGCTTCAGCGAAATCAGTGCCATCCACGTTGGACACAAAGCGAAAAACCAGATCGCGCGTGGCATAATGGCGCAGGGCTTCGTACGCCATGACCGGGCCGAGGTCCGATCCGCCGATGCCAATGTTGATGACATTGCGAATCGGCCTGCCAGTGAAGCCCTTCCATTCGCCACTTCGCACGCGCCCGGCGAAGCTGGACATCCGGTCCAGCACGGCGTGAACTTCCGGCACGACATTGTTGCCATCGACGAAGATCGCAGCGTCGCGCGGCGCGCGGAGCGCCACATGCAGGACGGCGCGGCCTTCGGTGATATTGATTTTGTCGCCCCGGAACATGGCGTCGATATGCCCGCGCAGGTCGCATTCGTGAGCGAGGCTCAACAACAGCCGCAGCGTCTCGTCAGTGACACGATGCTTCGAATAATCCAGGTACAGGCCGGCGCCTTCGGCGACAAAGCGTTCGCCGCGCCGGGGGTCCTGGGCGAACAACGTCCTGAGGTGAAGCGCTTTTATCTGCTCGTAATGCGCTGTGAGCGCCCGCCATGCTGCGCGTTGTGTCAGGGGTGTTATCTCAGCCAAGGTCTCCTCCTCCCTATCAAAAATTCGAACATCTATCGCTTGACAAATCAGGTCGCCGGCATCACCACGGGACCAGCCCCAGACTCTGCTCCAGTGAGTACAGGGTAAACGCAGCGCCCACAAAAAGGGAGCGCAGCAGCGCAATACTCACCACGAAGGTCAGCAGGAACACCACTGGCAGCACCAGACTGCGCCAGCCCCGCAATGCATGAGCCTCTGACGCGGCAATCCAGACTGTGAAGAATGCCCACAGCAGGGCGATCAGGCGGGCAAGCGGCGCAACCCGCGGAATGAGCGTCAGAAGATCGAGAACAAACGCCGTGTGGGCGAAACCGACGCCGCGGAACATCATCGAGAAGTTCGCCCTGCCCCTCAGGATACGTCCGGCGTCCAGCATAACCAGTATTGTCACCAGCCACACTGCAACCCGCTGGAGAAGCAGCCCGATCACCGGGACATCGCCGCTGCGCGCCGTGATAACCGCCGCCAGGACAGAACCTGACAATCCGATCAGGAGGGCCGGGCCGGTCATATATGGATCAGACGTTACGGCTTTGTAGGCCTTACGATCGAGGAACAGCGCGCGGAACGCCAGCGGCAGCCATCTATCGAGCTGCCTGATCCCCCTGTTCAGTGTAGAGAATGCCCAGTCATCCACCGTCTCTGCCGCGGCCTTCTCCTGTTTCTCAGCCGGCGCCATCCCGCGCCGCGCATTAAGAATAGAGAAGACATCAGTAGAACACTTTGTCGGCGGCACTTTCATATCACCCGGGTGCAACATGAAAGCATCAGTCTGCCGGCCGCCCAGGCCGCCGTGGCTGCCGATCAACTCTTCCATCGCGGCCACAGTGCCATCCGGATAGAGGGTGCTGTTGACGATCAGATCGCCGGAATGAGGAAAGTCGGCAATACGCCGCACCTGCCAGGCGCGGAGATCAGTATCTCCGTAGGGCTGGAAGGGATCATCCCCGCTGACCGCGCCGGTATGCAGATTGCGCGTCCCGTTCTTGCTGAGCGCAACTGGCGTCCCATCATCATCGTAGGCGACAACAAACCCGACTCCTTCATGCTGGACAACGGCATCCACCATGCCCGGGTAAGCAGCGCTAAGCTCGTTCATCGTGATCTTGCGCGGATGAAGATCGAAGTAGACCTGGGCGATATTGCCGCTTCCACAGACAGTCACCTGAGTCGGCCCAATCGGCTCCTCCGGGATTTGTATCTCAATCGAGCGGCTGGAAGCCTTCCGCGCCTGCTTCACGACCGCGTTGCCGATATTGCCGCCCACGCCCTGCTGCTGAATGTTATCTAGCTCACCCGCCATAGCGGCCACGGCAATCATGCCATCGTCGCCGCCGGAGGTGTGGGACACGGTTGTGCCTGCTGGCAACTGCCTCTCTATAAACTCCCTGAGCGTATAGCCGTAGCGCTGCAGGAATGTGGAGCCGAATGACTGGCCGTGATCGGAGAGGAGAATGAGATCGTAAGGCCGGGGCGCCCGATCAATATGGCGGCGGACGTGCTCAATAACGCCGTCGTAGGATCGCAGCGTGCGCAAAGCATGTCGGGAAGACGGCCCGGAATGGTGCGCTACCTCGTCGTAGCCCGGCCACGTCATATAGAGTGACGGCGCACCGCGGGCAATATCAAGCGTGATAAGATACGCCGCAATATCCCGCATGAGGACTGTTGTAGCCGCGCGAACAAAAGGATAGTAACGGCGCATCCGGTTCAGCAGCGGGCTGATCTTGCGGCGCCTGTCCTGTTGATATTCCCAGACTTCGCGGAGGGCATCGCTCAGGAATAATACAATCGTCCGCATGAGGAAATAGGGATTGAGCGCCAGAAGATAAATATCTTCTGCACGGCGTCTGCGTTCTTCTCTGGTCTCCGTAGTCAGGTTAGACAGGGTCAGAACGGACTTCTCCGCATCGCCATTGAGCATATTGTTGATGCTTGATCCGCCGCGCATGAGGCCGTGTCCCCTGGCATATCGCTCATTAATCGCCGACGCATCCCTGCTGGAGACAAACAGCTTTTGTAAACTCTTGTCATACCAGCGGAATGAGGGGATATCATAATTGTCGCCGAACATAATGCCGGCCTGACAGGCGGAGGTCTGCGAGGGCAGCCCGCAGTCGATACGAGAGAGGACATAGCCATCCTCTTCTATCATCTCCCTGACTGTCGGCATATATCCTTCGTTGACAGCTGTCTGAATATGCTGATAGCTCAGGCCATCAATCTCCAGCATAACCAGGCCGACGCCGGGATCAGCGGCCCCTCTGAAGGTTTGCCGGCGGGCAAGCCTTTCCACAATGCCCTGATAAAACGAATCGTCATCGGTAATCGTCAGAACACCGGTGATTACAGTGTTGACAGAGGCGAAGACCAGGCCGCCTGCAATTGCCGTCAACAGCCCCTCCACCTGGAAGTCTGGCAGCAAATTGCTCGCGATGAGCAGAACAAATCCGTTTACCAGCAAGCCGGCGACGAAGGTCACAAAGAACCCCAGTGGCAGCGCCAGGAGCAGAATCAGAGGGCGGATCAGCAGGTTGACCATGCTCAGCATCAGGGCGGCAGCGGCGGCAGCCGAAAACCCGCCTGTGATGGTGATGCCGGTCAGGATGGTGCTCGCGACAACAAGGGAGATGGCATCCACTACCCAGAGGATAGTGAACCGGTACAATGTTCTGACAATATAACGAAGCGCATGATACATGTGAACTCCTGATATGGGGCGATGCGGATTAAGAAATATTGTCAGAACACACTATCAGGGCCGTTACCGCAATAACCAGTTCCGCGGGATGCGGATTCTCCCGCCCGGCATGTATGAGTCTCGCAGCGCAGCACGCCAGTGACGACGAGTCAACGTTACATCAGCCTCCACCGGGATGCAAGCGAGAAGGCCTGCCGCCACAACACCAGCCGGGCCGGGCAGCTTCTTCGCCGGCTGGATTATCGGAAAACCTCCCGGTTGCGCTATAATTACCACAACAGTCGAAAATCATGCATCTGTTTCAGGAAAACGCGATCATCATTCGCCGTCCCCCCGGAACAGGTCTGAACAGGGAAACTTATGCCAGAACAGCGCATCATGATCGTGGATGATCACGAAGTCGTCCGCCTTGGCCTCCGAGATCTGCTCACCCACAAAGGGGGCTTCGAAATTGTAGCTGAGGCGCGCACCGCCAAAGAGGCCATTGATAAAGCGGATATGTATCTGCCGGACGTGATCCTGATGGATATCCGCCTGCCGGGCGCCAGCGGGATTGAGGCCTGTGCCGCCATCAAGCAAAAGCATCCGGAGATCAAGATCATTATGTTGACTTCCTACGAGGAAGACGAGATGCTTTTCTCCGCCCTGCGCGCCGGCGCTGAAACCTACCTCCTCAAACAGATTGACGGGCAGAGCCTGATCCAGGCGATTGAAGCCGTGAATCGGGATGAAGTCGTGCTCGACCCCAGCGTCACCAAGCGCGTGCTGGATGAAGTCCGCCGGGCCAAACGGCAGGAAGAAGCGGAGGCTTTCACCGAGCTTACCGCGCAGGAAATGCAGGTCCTCAATCTGGTATCCGAAGGCAAGACCAACCGCGAAATCGCTCAGGCGCTCTTCCTGGGCGAGGGGACAGTCCGGAATTATGTGAGCAACATCCTGAGCAAGCTGAATGTCTCTAACCGGGCAGAAGCCGCCGCTTACGCCGTGCAGCATCACCTCAAGGACTATCTCTAGCGCGCCAGATGGATCAAAATAAGCGGGGTGCTCTGTCTCCCCGCTTTTTCGTCTATAGCCGGATCGGTGTCGCTACTCCGCCGCCTCAGGCGGGCACAGCCGGTACAGATAATCCCAGGTATAGATACCGGCGTGATGCCCATCATCCCAGGAAAACTGCAGGGCGTAATTGCCGACCCTGTCCACCCGTTCGACACGAGCCTGACGCGCAGGCGTCAGGGCCAGGATATGTGCCGGATCGTATTCCCGGCTCATAAACGCATGTCCGCCCCGACACTCGGCGCAGGGGCAGGCTTCTCGCAGGTGAGCCACCGGGTAAACGCACGTTCGGCCATCGGACCAGACAATGCGCAGCTCACCGGCAGTCTGATCCAGATCGATTTTTGTGGGACGTGCTGCCACGCTAGCTCTCCCCGCCCGATGACAGGCGCGCCGCCTGCCCAATCCAATCATCCTGCCGGATGCGGTCGCCTGTGACACGCACCCCCTGAAGGCGCAGCAGAGCCGCCAGATCATCCGGGCTGTGCCGGCTGAGCTGGCTGAAGGATGTAATGCCCGCCTGCCTCAGCCCCTCGGCGTAGCGCGGCCCGATCCCGGCGATTCGCGTCAGATCGTCCCCGCCACCCTGCGCATCAGATGATCCCCCTTCGTCAGCTTCAGGCTCGTACGGCAGCGGAATCTGCATCTCAGAAGACAACGCCGCGGTAGACAGCGTCGCCTCCTCCGTCTCTTCTTCCTGCCGCAGGAACTGCCACAGAAGCCACCCGATAATGGCGGCAATAGCCGTCCCGGCCAGCAGCAATAATGATTGAACCAGCTTTGTCAATTTCGACATGGGCTTTATACACGCTCTCAATATTCTGGAAAGGCCTGATCTGATTGTAAGCGCGGGCGCACGCCATGTCAAAACGAATACACCGCCTGTATGCAAGAGCCCCCGCCCGGACGGCGGTATATTCTGTGTAAAGAATTATGGCAAATGCCAATTACTAACCCCTTAACGTCATAGTTGTCTTACAGCGTCAGGTTTCGTATACTACTTATATGACGCAGCCCGATATGGCCGAAAAGAGATCGCTCATGACTATCCACGGCAAATTCCCTGGTAGCTATGACGTATTCAATCAATATGCCTCTAATGCCAGCATCATCCTCCTGCATCCGGACAGCAAATATCGCTCCGTCCTGGTGGCCAGGCTGGCCAACGATCCGGCCGCCCGGTCACTGTATTATGCGCTGGGAGCTGATGATACCAGCGTGCCGGCTTTCCTGGCCGGGTTGCTGCACGATCTTTCCGACCAGCATCCGACCTTCGGACACAACCTGAATCTTACACCGGGCCACATCGGCGAAGGAGACATGGAGCGGTGGCTGGGGGCTCTGGCGGCTGACCTGCGAGAATGGACCGACCAGCCCTTCGTATTCATCCTGGACGAATACGATCGTTCGGATAGCGCCGATGATATACAGCGCTTCATCGAACAGTTGGTCCCCCTGCTGCCAGCCCACGGCCGGCTGGTGATCAACAGCCGCACCCTTCCCCGGCTGCCCTGGATATCTCTGATTGCGCGCGGGCAAGCTGCGCTGCTCAAGGATGAACACCTGATTGCCGATGATTTTTACGGCCATCGCGGTCGAAAGGGCGGCCCACGTCTGGATGTTGTGGCGCTGGGGCCTGGCTTCGTCTCCCTGAACAATGAGCTGATCACTTCCTGGGAAGGACATCTCCCGCGCCTGCTGTTCTTCTTTGCTCTGGATCGTCCCACAGTGACTCGCTCAGAAATCTGCCAGGCTTTCTGGCCGGAGCTGGACCTGGAGCAGGCGGTGAATGTGTTCCATGTCACTAAACGCCGTCTGCATAAGGCGCTCGGAGAAGATATCCTCGTCCACGATGGCGGTTTCTACCGCATCAACCCCGGGCTGGCCGTATTCCATGATGTGGTCGATTTTGTCGGCGCGCTGGTGAACGGGCGAACGGCGCCTGAAGAAAAGAGAAGCCAGTACTGGCAGCAAGCGATCGATCTCTACCGGGGGCCTTTCCTGCAAGGTCATGAAGTCCCGTGGATCGCTGCTCGCCGGGCGGATTTCCTTACCGGCTATATGGAAGCCATCACCCGCATGGCCCAGATGCGCTATGAAAAAGGCGCCGCGGAACCCGCCCTGCGCCTGTACCAGCGCGCGCTGAGCGAAGATTTTTCGCGCGAGGACCTGCACCGCCGGGTGATGCAGCTATTCGCCGAAATGGGCCGGCGCAGCGAAGCCGCCGCGCACTACCAGAATATGCTCGCCGGGTTTAAAGCGCTCAAACGCAAGCCCTCCACCGAGACCGAAAAGGTCTATCAGGAGATCATGTCATAGGCATCCCGCGGCAAAGCAAAACCACCTGCATGAACAGCAGGTGGTTTTAGATCACAGCGCCCCCTGAAGGACTCGAACCCTCGACCAACTGCTTAGAAGGCAGCTGCTCTATCCGCTGAGCTAAGGGGGCTGATATGACCGTATTGTAGAGAGGCCACGAACCGGCGTCAAGGCGCAGACGGTGCTGGCCGGCCACGCAGTCACCACGATCAGGACGTGATGTAGGGTCGAATCCCTTTGTAGACGACGTTCCCGCTGAGCGTCCGGAGGATCGCCTCCGCCGGACGCCCGATCTTCTGCGACAATTCCACAGGGCTTAGAGGAACATTGCCATTGGTCAGAAATACCCTGAATACGGCATTCACCAGCGAAGTCTGGAAATAGGTGGGGGTCTTTGCCGCTTCCTGCAGGGCCATCAGGAGGGCGTCTACCCGGTGCACCTCGGCAGTCTCCGGGTCAATCCAATCCGACTGGTCACCAATTTCGTGCGTGGCAAAGTACGGGCTTTGTTCGGGCAGCAGCTCGCTGATCATGTTCACGCGCAAGTCCTGCCCGGAGCGATTCCACCACTCATAGTCAATGTGAAATTTGGTATTCAGAGTTGGCTTTACACGCCGGCTGCCGATACCGGAAGTCATAGGGCTGTCCTCAACAAAAATATCCAGCACAGGAATCCACGATCACGATGCGCCCTTGCTGTAACGCCAGTAATGGCCGCCAACCGGCTCAAATTCTGGCTGGGATTCCAGCGCCGCCAGGATAGGCCCCGGCGGGCAGCGGCGCACCACATTGACGGCGCTGTAAAGCGTCTTGGCATGCACAGCAGACTGCGGGTTAAGGCGAGCCAGTTCCGGCAGGATATCGCGAATCGTCTGCAGCAGACTGCGCCGTTGATCGCGGGTCGCCCGCCACAGGGCATCCACACGCTCCAGATCATCAGCCCCCAGCGCCATCAGATCATCATAAGCCGCCCCAATGGATCGCCGCGAACTCTGAAAGCCGATGTGACCGGCCTGAGGCTCCACCATCGTGATCCATTCTGTGCGGGGGCGGTAAGCATCGAAATCAACAACGAAGCGGCCCGGGTCTTCCGTGCGGCGGACATGCACGTAGACGCCGATCGGCAACTTATGTTTGCGGTAAAAACGGTCCAGGCCGAACACGTATCGCCCGGATCGCACCACCCAGCCCCGGTATTCGTCACCGGTCTGGCCGTCCACGAACGTAATCAGGATGCGTTCTGCCTCCAGCGCCGTCGGGAACATCGTCGACAGGGCGGGCGTCAGCGGCAGCGTCCCGGCCCGCCGGTGCGGATAAATCAGCGTCAGCGTGACCTGTTCAGGCGTATCTTCCGGAATCGGGAGCGGGGAACACTCGTCGCCGATCTCAATCTCCAGGGCGACCGATTCGGGCGACAGCAGGTCAGGATCGTAACGGATCGGATCGTAAACCAGACGTTCGGGGGTGTGGCGCACCTCTTCCGGCTCCAGACGGCGCAGGTACCAGCGTACCAGGCCAGACGGCCCAACTTCGTCGAACCGGCCGTCATGATAGAGCGCATGATTCAGGGCAAACGCCTGCAGAGTGGGATTAATCTCTCCGGGCAGATCCAGGATGGAAAGGATATCTTCCGCCGGCAGGGGGCCGCCGCCATTCATGTCCAGCAGCGCCTCCGCCAGGTTGGTGTGCCCCTGGGTCACTTTTGGCAAGAGCGACCGGACAAACCACAGCCCTGCCGCGTAGACGGCGTCCGGTTCTTCCTGCAGTCGCGCATCCAGCTTCCGCTGTACCTGCCGCTCATATTCCCGCTGCAGGGCGGGCACATCAACCGGCTGCAGAAGCTGATCCAGCGGCATATCCCCATTTCCATTATCCAGGTTCAGCTTGTGTTCAGACGCCAGCATACTGGCGAACTCGCGCCGCACACCATCCTCAAACTGCACCTCAATGACTGTGAAGGTCCCATGTTCAGGATTTGAGCCGGGGCGTGTGGCGATAACCTTCCCGGTAGAAAATCCGAGCGCGGGGAACAGGAGCTTCTGCCCTACCTGGTACTGGTTTTTGGGCTGGAACAACTCCCCTTCCGCCAGGCGCTTGCGCCAGCGAGCTTCTTCCTGGCGAACATGATCTTCGATTAACAGACGGGCCATTGTGAGTGAATCGAGCGGTGTTTCACCTTCCAACATAATGCTGAAAAGGTGTTCGACATCAGCATCGGTGATCTGCAGTGAGTCGGTCCAATAATGAGAGGTTAGCGTCTGACGCCCAAGCAAGTGCACTGCCTCCATACGGTCGGGAACTTTCCATCGAGGATGGAGTGAGACTGAAGAACAATTGAACTATTATAACGCCCGATCCCCTGTTGGCAACTGAGCATTTGTAATACCGGGCGGCGCGTTTCGCCACTCCGGCGCGCCGTCAGAGCAGGAGAGCAGGCCGACTCCTGTCGGGCACGCCTCTGGCCCGCAGCGTATCATCATCGAATATCACGGGAACTCCCGTCGCCAGCCGGCGATGGTCCCGAAGCGATCGGTGAACGTGCTCAGATAGCCAAGCTCTACGCCCGCCAGGCCCGGTGAGACGGCATATATGTAGACCGGGTAATAGAGAGGCATAGCCAGTACCCGGTTGGCGAAAACTCGCTGAAAATCGGCGTAGTATTCCCGGCGGTGAATACCGTTGGGGTCGCGACGGGCGCGTTCCAGCAACTCACTGGACCGCCGATCATTCACCGCGGCGTAGTTCTGGCCATCGGGCGACTGCCCCTGATGCCAGAAAACGTAAGGGTCCGGGTCGGCGCTCGGGCTGTATGTCAGCTCTACCAGCGCTGTGTCGAAATCGCCGCTGTTCAGGCGCTCGAGGAGCACGCTGGATGGCACAATCTCCGTACTCACGTTCAGCCCAAGCTGGCGCCACTGGCCGGCAAGGTCCTCGAGCAGGGCCGCCTGAGCCGGATTGTCGCTGCCAAGCAGGCGGAAGTCATAAGCGGGCGGCTCTTCCGTAGGCACCGGCGTGCTGTCTGCAGCCTCCGACAGCGGCGTTGCATCGACCTCCGGAGTCGGTTCTGGCGTCACAAATGTGACCTGTGATAGCGCATTCATCGCCCGTATCGGATCAAAATCGGGCCAGGATATCGGACCGGCATAAGCCCATGAGCCAGGAATCAGCGGGCTGTCCGCGGGCACCGCCTGGCCGCTGAAATGACGATTCACCAGCCCGGCGCGGTCAGCGCCCTCCACCAGAGCCAGCCGAACCCGCTGGTCGCGAAAAGCCTGGGTGTGCGAGCTTTCCCAGTTGAACAATATCATGCTGACCGTAGGGGCGAGCGCGATATACGTCTGAATAGCGTTATTCTGCTGGAGGACGCTCAGGTCGGCGCTGGAAACGCCGCCCAGCGCATCGATCTCGCCCGTTCGCAGGGCTTCCAGCGCAGCGCTCTGGCTGTCATACATCCGGAAGATAACCCGCTCCAGTTCATACCCGATCTGGCCGTCGGAGCGCTGGCGATAGGCCGGCGCCACCCGCAGGCTGACGCTGGTCACGCCTCTCTCGTCGCCAGTCAGCCGCTCAAGCTGGTAGGGACCGGTCCCCACCGGCGCGAGATTGAACGGATGGTCGGGAAGCTGCGATGGTGACAGGCCATCGAAGATATGGGCGGGCAGGATGCCAATGCGCAGATAATCCAGAAAAGAGGCCAGCGGCTGGGCCAGGCGGAAGCGCACCGTATGCTCATCCAGCAAGTCCAGCTCGACTGTGCGCCAGAATTCGGTGAGCGCGGACGGCAGCGGGCTGTCCGGCGCTTGCAGGAGCGCAACAGTCACCGCCACATCCGCCGATGTGAATGGGATGCCATCCTGCCAGAGCACATCCGGCCGCAGCCGCAGCACTATATCGGTGCTGTCGCTGCTGATGGTCCAGTCATGTGCCAGCGCCGGCACATACTCACCGTAAGCGTTAATCCCGACCAGGCCCTCGAAGATAAGGCTGGCGATATCGCGATCGACCGGATTCAGCGATACGAACAGCGGGTTGAGCCGCTCAACAGACCCGACCACCCCCTCGCGAAATACAACGGGGGTCGGGTTATCTTGCGGCGGGAGCGGAGTCGGCGCGCTGTCCGGGGCGGCGGGCGGCTGCGTCGCGCTCGGGGCAGTCGCCTCCGTAGGGTCAGCAGGTTCAGGCTGCAGGAGGATGGCGGCTCCGAACAGGATGATCGCCCCGACCAGCAGGAGAAGCGGCCACCGAAGTCCTTTCAGCATGCAGATTTTCCTTCCCTTATAACCGGCCGTGGGCATGCTGCCCGAACCAGCACTAAATGAAACAAAGGGGTGTTCTGCCTGCGCAAAACACCCCCCATCAATTGCCTCATCCGCGCCCGGTCAGACCCGATCCAGCCTGACCGGGCAGAACGATCACCCGAAAAATGCGACGGTGATTATTGCCACACTCAGGAAGGCAATCGCCAGTACCACCGTAAGCTGGAACAAAGTCTTCTCCAGACCACGCCTGGTCTTGGTGATCGCGCCACCCTGGCTGCCGAACAGGCTGCCCAGGCCGCCGCCCTTGGCCTGCAGGACGACCAGCGCAATCAGGGCGATAGAAATAACGATCTGGATAATTTGCAGGGCAATCTTCATCGCAAAAGAGTCTCCTGTGACATGGAACCTGTCTGTTCTGGCTCGGGTTTGCCGGTGATTGTAATGCACTCCGGCGGCCAATTCCAGCCCCAGAGTCGCGATCTGCCGCCGCGCCGGAAGATCATTCCAGCGGCGGCGGCATTATAACAATCCCCGCGCAGCGCCGCAATTCCGCCTCTGCCGGCTGGCAAAGCGACTAACCCACAGGTATTCAGGCGTCAGGAGCAGTCTGCCAGCCGGAATAAGCAGGAAGGGTGCCGGCCAATCAGGGGAAGCTCAGGCGTGTCCACTGAAGCCCGTCAGTCTCCACCCCGTTGACCCAGACTTCCCAGTGAAGATGAGGGCCGGTCGAACGGCCGCTGTTGCCAATCGTGCCGATCACCTCGCCCGCGCTGACCATCTGGCCCGGCTGGACACGACTCTCCGCCTGGTGGGCGTAAGCCGTATAAATCCCCCATCCATGATCAATCACCGTGAAGAGGCCGTGAATCTCCCGGGGCCCTGAGAACACGACACGACCGGCAGCCGGGGCGTAGATCGACGATCCCGGCGGGCCGCCAAAATCCGTCCCGGTATGGAATCGATTGTAGGCGCTGCCGTTGTAGGATCGCCGCGTGCCGAACGGGGACGTGACCGGGGCCGCCGCCGGCAGCCCCATCGGGCCGTCAAAGTAGCGTTCCGGGGTGAACTCGCTGACCAGGCCGGCGACGAACGCAATTTCAGCGCTGTCCACCTCCGGGTCCAGCAGCTCATCAGACACCGTGAGCGCTTCGCTGGCATAGCCGCCGTCAGCCACGTAGAGGACCGTCTCAAAGGTGATCGCGACCCCGCTATCATCGACGATGGTAAGGGTCAACGGGTAGCGCCCGACCGGCGTCATAGCCTGAACGCCGATCAGGGCATCGAAGGTGAGGCCGTCAGGCTGAGGAGCGAAGCGCAGCGGGCGGTCCAGAAAAGTCCCGCCAGGTGTGACTGGCTCGTAGCTGACAACCCGCAGGCGGAACGTGCGCCCCACTTCTGCCGGCAGCGGCATCAGCGTGAGTTCCGTCAGCGGGGCGGGCAGTTCCTGCAAGGCGGGCGCATCAGGGCCGGGGATCAGGAGCTGCTGGCCGGGGAAAATCAGCGCCGGAGATGACAGTCCGTTAGCCAGCAGGACATCGTCTACCCTGGCATTATAGCGCAGCGCGATCCGGTACAGCGTATCTTCCGGCTGGACGACATGGGTGTACCCATGCGTCAGCGGAGGCCGGCCCGGTGTGGTTTCGCTGACATCAAGCACCTGCCCGACGTAGAGGCGAGCAGGATTGACGATGCTGTTGAGGGCGGACACAAGTTCTTTCGTACTGCCATAGCGCAGCGCGATATGGGCCAGCGATTCGCCCGGCTGAACGACATGCCTCCCGGCAGTCGATACCATCGCATTGACCATAGAGCTGGGGATCACCAGCCGCTGACCAACCTGGATATTGGTCGTATCGGACATGCCGTTGGTCTGCGCAATGGCTTCAACTGATGTGCCATAGGCCAGCGCGATCCGGTACAGCGTTTCGCCGCGCTGTACGACATGGATCGTCGTTCTGCCATCGCTGCTTCCGCCCTGGGCCAGAAGCGGATCAGGGGCCAGCCCGATCCAGAATACGATGCCGAGCGCTAAAAGAACCCACCGACGCATTATGGCTCCGCCGTCTCATCCCATGTCAGACGGTCGCCAATCATAACACGATCCAGCAGGGTTGGGACGCCCTCGATAAAATACCGGGCCGGCCGGGCGGGCGCATACATGGGCCGCCACGGTTTAGCCAGGCTCTTATCCACCACAACCCCCTGCGAATCCAGCCAGATGACGGCAATGGAGAACCACACAAACAGCATGTGGATGCTGGTCTCCGCCCGGCTTTCCCGCGGGTAGACAAACAGCAGCCCCTCATCTTCCGGCAGGGAACCGCGAAACATCAGCCCCCTGAACCGGCACCAGTAGCTCTGGCACCATTTGAGGCGCGCAAGGAGGACGGAGCCATCCTCCTTGCGCAAGACACGCCAGTTCTTCTCGCCCGGACTCATGGGATTGCCAACACCTGACCCACGTATACCCAGTTGACATTGGCAATGTTATTCGCCCGCGCCAGAGCATCCACCGTCACCCCGTAACGCAACGAGATGCGGAACAGATTCTCCCCCCGCTGAACGACATGGGTGCGCGGCTGAGGCGGCGGCGCAGGGGGCGCGGGAGGCGCGGGGGGCTGGGGCTGAGGCGACGTCCCCGGGCCGGCGGAAGGCACCTTAAGCGCCTGCCCGACCAGAATGAGATTGGGGTTGACAATACCGTTCAACTGGACCAGCGTCGCCACCGTCGTATTGAAGCGCGTGGCGATACGACTCAACGCATCCCCCGGCTGCACAATGTAGGTTGTGAACTCGCTGGGCGGCGGCGCGACGGTGGGAGCCGGGGCCGGGGTCGGGGCCGGGCCAGCCGGCGTGTTGGTAGGTATGATCCCGATTTGCGTCGGAAGCGGTGTCGGGAACGGCGTGGGAGGGACCGGCTGCGAGACCGGAATGATCAATTCCTGGCCAACGAAGATCAGCCCGTTCGCGTTCAGCCCATTGGCTCCAATGATCGCGGCAATTGAGCTTCCGTATCTTATAGCCAGATCGCTGACAGTATCGCCGGCAACTACCGTATAACGGACGAAGTAAGGGAAGTCCGGATCGGTCAGGGCCGGCGTCGGCGTCGCCAGCGAGGGCGGCTGTTCAGTCCCCTGCACTTCTTGCGTCGGAGTAGGCAGGCCCGGCAGCGGCGAAGCCACGGTCGGCGTTGCAGACGGCGCCGGAGGGACGGTCGGGGTGCTGGTCGCCGGCGCCGCCGTGACTACAAGTGCCGCCTGATCGACATAGATATTATTATTCTTCTGCGGGAGGTCGAACGATGTGCGCACGAACACAGTGACCCGGCTGCCCACATTCTGCGCTGAAACCCGAATCTGCTGATACTGATCGTAGAATTCGAGCGGCAGCGACCAGATGATCCGGTCGCTTTCGCCGTCTGTGCCGCCGTTCGGGTCGATGCCAACCTGCACCTGTACCCGGCCGGGGTCCGTGCTCCGGTTGGGATCATCCCCGCTGGAAGACCATACATAGACAAAGGCGCTGAACTCAAGGCTGGAACCGGCCGGCACAGTCACCTGCTGAAAAAGCCCCCCCGTATGTGTGGCGAAGAAGCTGAAGTACTCCTGCGCGTTGCTTCCTTCCAGGACACGGGCGGGATTGCTGGCGCTGGCAGGCTGATATTCCGGCTTAAGGTTGCGAAAGCCCTCATCGCCAGTCCGCTGTGGCACATTCCAGGCCGACCAGCCGTTGGCGACCATCCGGGTTGTATCACCCTGAAAGGGGACAAAAGGGTCTTCAAAGCCGGGATTTTGCAGCAAATTCGCCTGCAGAGCCGGGGCAGCCAGGGCGGGCTGCGCCAGGCCCTGACCAGCGACCAGAATGACCAGAAACAGGAAGAACCAGAATGCAGATTTTCGGCAAATCATAAGTCACTCCCCCATTCAACAGCCGTTAGCGCCATTCTCTTGATCACGCATGGGATCATAGTAGCATGACAGGGGCAATTTCGAAAATAAAAAGGACGCCCGCATGGCGCCCTTTATGATACCCACAATTGCCTGACAACCGGGATCAGCCTGGTGGCAGCCGGTCTAACGGCCCGACCCGGCTTTGCCCTCCTGCACCGTTTTCTGAGATGCCGCATGTTTGCGCAGAACGCGTTCCACGCTGCCAGAAAGTTCCGAGGGGCCGAAGGGCTTGGTGATATAATCATCTACTTTGGCAATATGCAGGCCCAGCACCTTGTCAATGCTTTGTGCTTTGGCTGTCACAACAATCACCGGGATATGGCTGAGTTCAGGATCGGCCTTCATCTGCTGGTAGACTTCCCAGCCGTCCATATCGGGCATCATCAGGTCCAGCAGCACCAGATCAGGCTTAAGTTGGCGGACAACAGCCAGCCCGGCCTTCCCACCGCCAGCGCCGGAGACTTCAATCCCCTGCTTGCTCAGGATGAGCCTGACCAGGTCTATCATTTCCTGTTCGTTCTCAATGTACAGGACCTTGGTTTTCTCCATGTCCATTGCTAGCCGCCCCCACTTCACCCCAATTGGAGTTTCAAGTGCCACTGTTGATAGTCTACCACAGGCCGCCTGACGGTGTCTATAAGCGCCGGGTTTGCGCCGGCTGAACCGGCGCAATAACGCTCCGATAGCAGGATTGACCATCCTCCAGCGGCATGCTATACTAGCCGCGCGGTGAAGGGAGTCGCCGCTGCCTGGAGGGATGGCAGAGTGGTTGATTGCGGCGGTCTTGAAAACCGTTGAGGCCGTAAGGTCTCCGGGGGTTCGAATCCCTCTCCCTCCGCAACCCAACTTTATACTGGGGAGGTGCCAGAGTGGTTGATTGGGGCCGCCTGCTAAGCGGTTTACCGTCTTAAAGCGGTACGCAGGTTCGAATCCTGTCCTCCCCGCAGCAACCGGCAGGAGCAATATCCTGCCGGTTTTGTTTGGCAGCCGGCGGGGGGAGATCGGGATATACTGGAAATCAGATGCAACGCCCTGAGGAAAAGTCTATGCCCTTCCCCATCAATCTGCTGCGCGGTGAGCGCGTCCGCCTGGCCGCCATGACGGAAGCAGATATTGAGGTTGCCGCATCCTGGTATCAGGATGCGGAATTCCTTCAGCTCTGGGACTCTCGCCCGGCCGTCCCCCGAACCGCCGATTCCCTCAAGGAAGAAATCCGCGAAGCGCAGAAGTCTCTGCGCGACTTTGTTTTTGCGATCAGGCTGTTGGAGAGCGATGCCCCGATCGGATATCTGGAATTGGACGGCATCGAGTGGATTCATCAGGTCGGCGGGCTGGGTATCGGCATCGGCCAATCGGCCTATCGCGGCCAGGGCTACGGTTCCGAAGCGTGTCGGCTGGGGCTTCGCCTGGCTTTTGAGGAGCTGAATCTGCACCGTATCTCGGCAACGATCTTCAGCTATAACACCGCCTCCATCCGTATGTTTCAGAAGCTGGGCTTCCAGCAGGAAGGCGTTTTCCGCGAATTTCTGCATCGCGGCGGCCGACGTCACGACATGCTCCTCTTCGGGATGCTGCGTCCGGAATGGGAGGGCCAGCACAGGACATGGCCATGATTCTGCGCCCTGCTCGCGAGTCAGACCGGGACACAATCCGCCGGATCGTTCATGAGGTCCATATCAACCCGCTGAATCTCGATTGGCGCCGCTTCATCGTGGCCGAGGAAGAGAGCCAGATCGTCGGCATCGGTCAGATCAAGCCCCACGGCGATGACACGCGAGAGCTGGCCTCCCTCGCCGTAATCCCCTCACGGCAGGGGCAGGGTATTGGCACAGCGCTTGTCCGCGCTCTGTTACAGGACTCCACACCGCCGCTGTACCTGACCTGCCGGACCAGGCTGACCTCGTATTACGTCCGTTTCGGCTTCGTCCTCCTTCAGCCGGCGGAGATGCCGCCATACTACCGGCGTCTCTCGCGGCTGGTTAACCTGTTCGCTGGCGGAGGTCGGCAGCGTATGGCCGTCATGCGCTGGAGCGGCCCATGAGCTGGCTACCCGCCGTTTGCGCCAGACGTTACAATAGACACCGCACTGTGGTTATCCCCCCAGATGAGGACCAATCACTATGACCGATAAAGAGCAGATACCGCTGACCGTGATCAACAGCGTCGCGCCGATCCGCATCTGTGACAACGGCGGCTGGACGGATACCTGGTTCGCCGAACGGGGCAAGATCTTCAATATCGGCGTCTATCCTTACGTAGAGGTTCAGATCGAGGTCTTCCCCTACCGGGGTGAGCAGGAACGAATTGTGATTTACGCCGAAAATTACGGTGAGCGATACGTGATGCACCCGGAGACGGAGGGCTGGGATCGTCACCCTCTCCTGGAAGCCACCATCGAGCTGATGAAAGTCCCCAAGGATAAGAGCTTTCAGGTGACCATCTTTTCTGAAGCGCCAGCCGGCGCCTCTACAGGGACTTCCGCTGCGGTCACCGTAGCCCTGGTCGGCGCGCTGGATCACCTGACGCCGGGCCGCATGACTCCCCATGAGATCGCCTACACCGCCCACAAGGTGGAAACCCACATGCTCAAGCGGCAGTCCGGCATTCAGGATCAGTTGTGCTCGGCCTACGGCGGGATCAACTATATTGAGATGGAGAGCTATCCGCGCGCTTCGGTCTCGCAGATTTTCGTCCCCAACACCACCTGGTGGGAGCTGGAGCGACGGCTGGCCCTGATCTATCTGGGCAGGACGCACGATTCGTCGCAGGTGCATGAGAAAGTGATTCGGGAGCTGGAAGACGCCGGCCCCGACTGCAAACAGCTTCAGGATTTGCGCGTAACAGCCGAGAAATCGCGCGATGCGCTCTACGCCGGAGATTTCAAGGCGCTCGGCGAGGCAATGGTCGAAAATACCGAAGCCCAGACACGGCTGAATCCAGCCCTGGTGAGCCAGGATGCCCAGCAGATTATTTCCATCGCCAGGGAATATGGCGCGATCGGCTGGAAGGTCAACGGCGCCGGGGGCGAAGGCGGCTCGGTGACTCTGCTGTGCGGGCCGTTGTCGCATCAGAAGCGGGCAATGATCCGGGAGATCGAGGCGGCCAATACCCTGTACCAGAACATCCCGGTCTACCTCAGCCGGTTCGGGCTGCGCACCTGGACCGAGGCGCCAAACGGCAACAGCTAACCCGGGCCGGTCAACTGACGAACAGGATGTCCGTTCGTCGGAATTGCATCACGGGCACTGCCCATCGCGAGGCAGCGTATATACGGCCATATTCGCGCCGCCGGCGGCCTGTGACCATTCGCCATCTGTGATGAACACTCTGTGGCACAGACGGGGATCGGCGGGATTCTGGCCGGGTATCTGATCGGGCAGCGCCATCAGGTAGCGCACATCGCGCGCTTCCATCAACGCCCACAATGCGTCCGGATCGCGGATGATCGGGATAACCTCCGGGCTGACCAGCCCGGCCAGGTCCAGTATCGGGCGGGGCGCGAAATACCCCAGCGCGCCGATATCGTGCACAGCCAGCAAATCATCCGGAGGCAGATGATCAGCCACCCAGAGCGCCGCCGCCACCATCTCGCTCTGAATAATCTGCACATCGCGGGCGAATTGCTGAAGGCCGACAGGCCAGAACAGGAGGAACAGGATCAGCGCGGTCAGGGCCAGCGCCCGGCCGACCACCCGGCCGCCCATCGAAGATGCCCCCCGGCGGACGATCAGGGCTGTCCCGGCAACGCCGTACAGGAGGAAGAAGGGCAGCGCCGGAATCACGTACCGCCCGTGCTGGTAGGGCGCCGGCAGCCGGGCCGCATACAGCGCAATGAGGGCGCCCCCCCACAGCACAGGTAATAGCAGCAGGAGCGCCTGCCGCCCCCGCCGGACAACAGCCGCTATCATGGCGACTACGCCGGGAATCAGGGCGAGCTGACCGCCGGCCGATAGAGGAAATAACAGATTCAGGAGCCGCCCCGGGTACGAAATTTCCAGCAGGATGGCATTTTCGGCCTGCTTGGCCGAGGCTGTATTGGGGAGGATATCGCCGCCCAGGCTCAAGTTGAGCAGCGCATACGGCACAAATCCGATCAGCCACCCCAGGACTACGCCCGCCGACCAGAGGAGCGCGCCCCGCCAGCTTCCCTGCGGGCGGACGGCCCACATCAGCAGGCCAATCAGGCCAACCAGCCCGACCCCTTCAGGCCGCGTCAACATGGCCACCGCCCCCAGCAGCCCCAGCATCATCCCCCGCCCCAGGATCGCCGGCTGTGTCCGGTGACAGGCGTCCAGTTCTCGCCAGGCCAGGGCTATCAGGGCGAGCGTCAGCGCCGCGAACAGGGCTGTTTCCATGCCGGAGGCCGCCGCCCAGATCAGGTGCCAGGCCAGGACCGTCGCCAGTCCGGCCCACCAGCCAATATGCCGCGCGTCCGGGGTCAGCCGTTCGGCCATCCGCGCCGCCATAAGGCCGGTCACCGCTAGCGTGATCGCCCCCAGCAGCGTCGTCCACAGCAGGGGAGCCGCGCCCAGGCGATAGCCAAAGCTCAGGAGCAGCGTGTAGAAAGGCGATGTGCTGCCCGCCGAAGGCACGTCCGGCACGAAAGCCCACTGTCCGGTTTGCGCCAGGCTGCGCGCATAGGTCTGGTGAATCCAGGCGTCATCGAGCGGATATCCCGCCTCGCCCATCACGCCCGCTCCAACTACATATGCCATCACGCCGAGAAACGCCGCCAGCACGATAGCCGCGTCGCGCCACACAACCGCCCGCCTGATTGTCATCCACTCATCTCCCTGAAGTGAACATTTGTGCTATTCCGCCGTATAAGCTATCATTCCCGGTCAGGCGGTATCGCCCCCGTCCGGGCAGCATTGCGCCCGACCTGATAGTAGCAGTTTCTCTCGCCTGTCGAAAATCGCACCGGCGATTCTTCAGGAGTGACCATGTCCAGACCATCTCGCGCTCCTTATCCTCTGCCGGCGGTCCGCGCTGTAGCCCTGCACTGTCAGGGGCTGGCGGCGCCGGACAACCCCGTACCAACGCCCGAAGCTATCCAGCAGCTTGTTGACCGGCTCGGCTGCGTACAGATTGACACGCTGCAGAAGGTCCAGCGCAGCCAGTATATCGTGCTGTGGAGCCGGCTGGGGACCTATGACCCGGCGGATTTCGACCGGCTCATCTACGGTGACGGCGGGGCTGCCACCGATCGCCAGTTCTTTGAGTACTGGCTGCACGCCGCCTGCATCATTCCACTGCGCGAGTTCCGCTACCGGCTACCCCGGATGCGCCGCTACCGGTCCGAATCGGGGCACTGGACCTGGCGCTGGGCCTCCGAAGCGAACAACGCCGAACTGATGGCGGGTGTGAAAGCCCGTATCGAGCGGGAAGGGCCTCTCCGCGCCGCCGACTTTGAGTATGACGGCCCGCAGCGCCAGAGCTGGTGGGACTGGAAGCCGGCCAAACACGCGCTGGAGGCGCTCTATAACCGGGGGGAGCTGATGATCGCCGGCCGGGAACGCTTCCAGCGTATCTACGATCTCCGGGAGCGCGTGCTGCCTGAGTGGGTCGATGTCGCCGAGCCAACTCTTGAAGAAGTCCAGCGCTACTACGTGGAGCGCGCTGTGAAGGCGTTTGGCGTCTGCCAGCCGGCGCAGGCGGCGGATCTCGAGTATATGAAACGCTCAGAAGCGCGGCCTCATGCAGACACTCTGATCCGCGAAGGGACGCTGGTCGAGATCGCGGTCGAGCTGACGGACGGCAGAACTGGCAGCTTCGTCATCCACCGCGACAACTTGCCGCTGCTAGAGCGCGCCGCGGACGGCGATCTGACAGCCGGGCGGACGACCTTCCTCAGCCCGTTCGACAGCCTGTTCTGGCCCAAAGGGCGGGATCGGCAGTTCTGGGGGTTTGAGCAAGCGCTGGAGGCATATAAGCGCCCTGCCGATCGCATCTGGGGATACTTCTGCCTGCCCATCCTGTACCGGGATCGGCTGGTGGGCCGCTTCGACCCGACCCTGGAGCGTAAGTCACGCACGCTGCGCCTGCACGCCCTCTATCTGGAATCCGGCCTGATGCCGGACGAAGCGCTGATCGTCGCTGTCGCTGCCACCATGCGCGATTTTATGCGCTTTCATCAGGCGTCCGATCTGGTCATTGAACGGAGCGAGCCGGCGGAGTTTGGCCTGCAGTTGCAAAGGGCGCTGTGAATCAGGGCGCGACAGCAAACAGGCGGAGCAGCGGGTCGAACTCCTGCGCGACCGGCAGCAGGAAGTCAACCTGCTCGCGGCCCTCATAGAGGGCGTTGAGCGGCTGAGTGCGATTCTCATCCAGCAGGACGTGGGTGATGCCGTAACGTTCCGCCAGGGCGCGGACTGCTTCCGGCCCGCCATCGGGGATCACGACGCCGGGCAGGCCAGTTTCGTAGTACAGCGCCGCCGGATCATTGCTCATAACAACGGCGTCCGGCGGCAAGAGGGCTTCCGCCACCCTCGCGTAACGCCCGCTGCTGCCCTGCCCCCATCGCCGGCCAGCGCTCAGGACGGTTAGCAGGATAGCCAGCCCGATCACCCCGGCAGTGAACACCCTTTTCGCCTGCTCCGGCCGCCAGGAGCGCCGCCGGCGGGCGATCCAGTCCACGGCAGTGTCCAGCCCGAGCACGCCGAGCGCCATCCACCACGGCAGCAGCGCCGCCGCCGAATGGAACAACCCGCCCCGGTAACCGGGATAAGCGAAGACAAGCGTCATTGCCAGATGCAGCAAAGCGGCGTACAGCCACACCGGGAGCAGCATGGGCTGCCGCCAGCGTCCGGCCACAGCGAGGAGAAGCAGCGGCGCCAGCACAACCAGGCCTTCAACAGCGATAAATGTGCCGAGGTTGCTGGTGAAGGCCTCCCAGCGGCTTTGCAGGATATTGCCCGCCCCCCAGCTCCAGAAATGGGCTGCGCTCATCGAAGGGGGGTAGCTGACCAGCTCGTTATATCCGCGCAGCCAGATCGTGGCCGTCCCGCCGATCGGCAGCGGTGAGCCGACCGCGGCGAGATTGCGGATGAACCAGGGCAGCATGACCAGCAGATAGGCCAGCAAACCGGCGCCCATATAGATCAGCGTCCGCCGCCGGGGGGCGGCCCTCCCGGGTTGCAGCGTAAGCATCCGATCGGGCGTCACAGCGACGGCCAGAATCACAAACAGCAGCAGCACGCCGTCTGCTCGCGTCAGGTGGCCCAGAGCGGCCAGCGCGCCCGCCAGCGCGTACAGCCGCCAGTCGCCGCGCAGCCGTCCCAGCCCCGTCGCCAGCAGACACAGCGCCCCCAGCAGTCCGAACAGTGCGAAGGCGTCGGTCGTCACCAGGAAGGGCGCGTAATAACCACAAAAGACGGTCAGCAGCCCCGCCGCCCAGGCGTGACGCGCCCGCCCGCCGAGGGTCGCCCCCAGCCAGAAGGCCAGCAAAACCATCCCCACCCAGCAGGCCGCGAAGATTATCTGCGCCCCCCGGAATGATCCGCCCGCCAGCGCCACCAGCAGTGAGACCAGCGGCATCCAGTAGGTGTGCGACGGCGCGGGCAGCGACTCTGGCGCGTTAAGGTAGGTCAGCGCCACGTAGGGGTCGGTCAGCCCCTGTCCTTCAGCAAGGCGGCGGCCGGCATTGTAGTAGTAGTAGGCGTCGGTGTAGGTCGGGCCGGGAATGCCGGCGGCAATGATGGCCGCCACACTGACGGCGATAGCGGCCATGCCGATCCAGGCTGAACGCGGCGGCTTCCACGGTTTCATCGAACCACCTCATAGACTACCACACGATCCGACGCGAAGACCGGGGTCAGGTACGGAGCGCCGGCAGGGTCCCAGCCGCCAGGCTGGCGGGCCGCGTCATCAAACCAGACATAGTCGATTCCGCCATCAGCCAGCAGCGCCTGGCGGTCGGAGTCGGACATGCCGCCTGTGGTGAAAAACGCGCGCACCTGTTCTTGCCGTTCGGCGAAGTTCGCCGTCTCGATCCAGTGGCCCAGGTAGACGCGCCGGCCGGTCAGGCCGGCGATCTGGCCGCCGCTGGAAAAGGCGCTCAACACCACAGAATCGGGCGGCTGCCGGCGGAGCCAGTCCTGCGCCTCCAGATCATCCGTCGTCAGGAACAGGAGAGGGCGTACCTCCGGGTTGGCGGTCGCCACCGCTGAGGCCACAAACAGGATATGGGACAGCGCGCTGAAGCACAGCAGCGTCGCCATTAGCAGCCGCCAGCGCCCGGCGGAGTATCCGCGCCTCTGCCACCAGGCCCGCACGCGGACCAACCCGAACGCGCCCAGGACAGCCAGCGGAATCTGCACGCCCATCAGGAAGCGGCGCTGGGTGACCAGAGGCGCGTAGATCAGAGCCGCAACCAGAGCAACCCAGATAACCGGGAGGAGGACCGTTTCATCGCGGGCGCGCCATGCCGCGACCAGGCCGATTGCCGCCGGAACCAGCAGCCAGGCGTACCCGAAAAGATAGTAGATCGGCGGCGGGGACAGCGTCAGATTCTGGGCGGTGAAAGCCTGCCAGACGGGGTGGCTGGTGAACACTGTGTAATCGTACAGCACGGTCGCGGCGCTCACAATCGCCGCCGGGATCAGCATGAGGACATGGCGTGAGCGCAGCCGGCGCTTCCATAAGGCACGGAGCGCCGCCAGCCCGGTTGCCGCCCCGGTCAGGAGCAAGTCGAAAGGCTGGATGTTGCCCAGCAGCAGGAGCAGCGCCGCCAGCCCGATTCCCGTCCGCCACGTCGGCGCGCCCAGCCAACAGTCGAGCAGCAAAAAGTAGCCGGTCAGCAGGGCGACAGCGGCGCTGAAGTGAGGGAATGTCAGCGCCGCCAGGAAGGTATAGGCATCCAGCAGCCAGAATTCGATCGGGGCCAGCGTCGTCGTTTGCGCCGGCATGATCAGGTACAGGAGCCAGCCCAGCCCGCCGGTCACCAGCGCCAGCAGAAATGCCCACCAGCGGGCCGCCCCATCACGGAGGAAGTGCGCCACAAACAGCCAGACCGTGAGGAGCATGATCAGGGCGAAGATGTTGCGGGCGATCTGGTAGATCGCGACTGGCGTGAGGCCGAACAGACGCGCCAAATGGCCGAGCGCCATATACAGCGTTTGCGCCAGGATGGGCGGATGATCTTCCGGCGTAAACAGAATACGCCAGGACCATTCCCCCTGGTAACCAAGCTGAATCCGGGCCAGATGACTGTTGTAATCCACCCGCGTCTGCTCGAACGGGTTGCCGGTGAAGGTTCCCCCGGTCGGGGCGTTCAGCGCCCCGGCTCCATACGGCAGATTGATCGCCAGCAAAAACAGCAGCGCTGCGATCCAGACTCGGCCCGGAATGGCTCTCATTCCGCCCGGAACAGCTTTCATCCCGCCCGGAATAGGCCTCATTCCGGCCTCGCTTCGCAGACCGGCTCATAAGCGTCGGGGCCGGTGAAAGGGATGATCAGCAGGTCTTCAAAAGCGACCGCCTCGCCTTCGACAGCGTAGTGATCGCGCAGCCAGGCCAGGTGAGGGTGCTCCTCGACGCCCGGCATGGCCAGATACTGGGCCTCCTCCTGCTGGAAGATCGCCAGCCAGACGCGCTCCGCGCCGCCCGCTGCCGGGGCGATGCACGGCTCAGCCAGGAGGCCGAGCACCTCCTGCGTTGGCCGGGCCAGCGTGTCCTCGCCGCTGCCGGGGCGGTCGGCCAGGTAAACCTGCGGCAGCTCTTGATTTTGCTGCTGCGCGTAATAGATCATGGGCAGGGCCGTCAGCTTGTTGCTGTGGACGATTCTGTCGCCGGGTTCGATCTGCCCGGCCAGCCAGGTCGCTGCCTGATCGAACGGCGGGTTCGGGAAGGTATGCCAGGTCACCTGAAAGACATACCCGGCGGCGGCCACAACCAGCCACAGGCCGGCCAGGAACAGGCGGATTGCGCCCGGCAGCCCGCCGCGCACGAACAGCCAGGCCAGGGCTGCGAAAAACAAAAAACCCTGCGTCAGCAGCGCCCGATCTAGATATACAGGCATCAACACCTGTGAGGCCGCCCACAGCAGCGCCAGCGAGCCGAAAGCCAGCCAGACGATCCACCCGACAGCGTGACGCTCAACCCCGCGCATCCGCCGCCAGCGCAGCCCAATCTGGACGAACAGGAGGACCGCCAGCAGCAGCGCCACAAAGAACATCGGCAGGTTCCACCCGGCGGGGGTGTCCAGCGCCACTGTCGTGAAAGAGCGCAGTGTCAGCAGTGGGCGGAGGAGCGATGGCCGGGGGACCCAGTAGTAGGCTTGTAACTTGCTGAACTGACCGGGCAGATTGATGAACCAGGGCAGGTAGAGCAAGAAGGCGATACCCGCCGCCAACGCCGTCGGGAGCAGGCGATCCCGACGGCGGGCGAGGAGCGGCGTCAGGCCGACCGCCAGCAAATAGAAGGCGGCAAGCTGCTGCGTATACATCGCCAGGGCGGCCAGGACGCCGAACGCAAGCCACCAGCCCCTCCCCCGGCCCCGCCACGCCCGCAGATAGCACCAGGTCGCCAGCAACAGCAACAGGGCCAGCAGCGCGTACATCCGCGTTTCCTGCGCATATTGGATGGCGAACGGCGCCAGCCCCGCAATCAGGGCGGCGGCCAGCCCGGTCCGGCGATCAAACAGATCGGCGGCCAGCCGGTAGACAACGGCCACCGTGAGCACCCCGATCAGGACGCTGTACAGCCGCACCATCTCCGGCGACTGCCCGAACAGCCGTATCCAGCCGTTGAGGGTCAGGTAGTACAGCAGCGGGTGAATATCGGCGGCCCCGCCCGCCACTGGTGTCAGAGTGCCATACAGCATCCCGTTCAGGCCAGTTTCAGCGAACAGAACGGCGAAAGCCTCGTCATACCACAGCGTCCGCCCGCCCAGGTTCACCAGCCGCAGCGCGAACGCCAGCAGCAGAATCGCAACCAGCCAGCGCAGTGTTTTCTGCCGGCTCACGAAATCGCCCCCTCCGAATTGGCATCCGCCGGAGCCAGTGCCGCATAAGCCAGCCAGAGCCGGCGCGTCGCCAGCAGCAGGAACAACATCCCGAACGGCAGCGGCAGATACAGGGCCGGGTGCTCAAAACGGGCCTGCACCGTCGTCAGGAAGAGCACCCACAAACCGATCAACAGTACCCCCTGAATCGCCAGCACAACCCACGGCCCGCGGCGGGGATCAGCGTCGGTCAACGCCTTGAAGTAGAACAACAGAGGGATGATAAACACGACAAAGTGCGGCGTCGCTGTGCGCACGGCGATCAGATGCGTGACGGTCAGCGTCAGGCAGGCCGCCCAGCCGAATTCTGCCGCCTGCTGCCGGGCGATGGCGCGCCACCAGGCCCAGCCCATGATCAGCAGCAGGCCGATCGTGAGGGCTGCCTCGCCAGCCTGGCCCAGAAAAGGCAGGTAGACTCGCGCCAGCACCCACACCGGCGATCCAATGGCCGTGTAGGAAGTGTAGCGGCTGAGCTGGCCCCACCATGCGCTGAACCAGCCCGGCTGCGCCAGGAAAGACAGCAGCATCAACCCGCCCCATATGCCAGCGAACCAGCCGATCAGCCGCCAGCGCCGGCTGCGCAGCGCCCACAGCAGCACAAAAGGGACAAAGAGAAAACCCATTTGCGGCTTGACCGTGGAAAAGGCCAGCGCCGCGCCGGCCAGGCCGTCGCGCCCCCGGACTAACGCCCACAGAGTCACGACTTCCAGAAAGTACACGGCAATCCCCGGCTGTCCCAGCAGGATGCCGCGCGCCGCCGGGTAGAAGAGCAGCGTCCACAGCAAGGTCGCGCCCAGCAGGAGGGGGCCGGGCCGCCAGCGGCAGGCGTCGATCAGGAGCGCCAGCGCCCCGATGAGCATCGCCATCAGCAGCGCCAGCCAGATCGCCTCCGCCCAGGCATAGGAAAGGGGGGCCAGCGGCGCGATCAAAAAGACGGTGTACAGCGGGTAGGCAAAATAGCCGGGGTCTTCGTCCGGCGTGACTGGCCTGCCGTAGATGCCGATCTGGATGGCCAGGCTGGCTTCCTCGCCGTAAGGGTCCAGGCTGTCAACCCAGAAAGAGCGCGCGCCTGACCAGCGCGAATAGAAGTCATTGGCGCCCGGATGGGGCGCACTCTTGAAGATGTAGAGTCCAGCCGCCAGCGCCACCACCAGCCCCAACAGCAGCAGCGCCATCGCTCCTTTACGTTTCACCGCCCTGCCCTTCCTCGACTGGCCGTCGCAGCAGCAGGACCAGCGCGGCGCTCAACCCGATCAGGATGGCGGTCCGCGCCAGCACCAGCCCGGCAAACACCACGCGCAGTGCCCCGGTTACGACTCCGCCGGAATCGCCCGTCCGGATGAACAGCAGCGGATACTCAGTGAACGCAATCAGGCTGAGCAGCAGCAGGGCCAGCACCGCCGTCCGGTTGGGAAAAACCACGAGAGTCAGCGGGAGAATCAGGGCCAGCCACTGGGGACTCCAGCCCTGTGCCCACAGAAAAAAGATGAACAGCGTCAGCGTCACGAAGGCGGCTAGCCCGCGCCGGTCATACCGCCGGACGGTCGCATAAACGTACAGGCCAAAGCCGCCAAAGATCGCCAGGCGCAGCCACGAAGCGATTACGGGCGGGTTGCCTGTCAGGCGGGTGGCGTTGGCAACATCCAGCCGCCCTTCAATCGCGCCAAAGATGCCGGTCGTATAATTGCCGTCCAGCAGCGCCCAGACCGTGCTGTACGATGATTTGCCGAACTGGGCCACCAGCGATGCCGCGCCCATCGAGCCGGTGGTTGCCACAATCAGGCAGTAGATCAGGACGAACAGGCCGAGCGCGAACGCGGTGTAGCGCAGCGCCTGGCGCGGCGTCCTGAAGCGCCAGACCGCGCCCAGCACGATCAGCGGCACAAACTTGATCAGCCCCCCGACGCCCGCCGCAACCGCCGACCGTGCGTCGCGCTCGCCGATCAGCCACCACACCGCCAGCAGCAGCGTAAACGCCACCATAGCCTCAAAGGTCCACCACAGAAACACCATCGGGGCCAGGAGCAGAGCGTAAATCCAGGCCAGCGCCAGACCGGTATCGCGCCCGTACAGCCGCCCGCCAATCCGGCTGACCAGGATCAGGTTACCCGTGTCAAACACAACCATGATCAGGCCCATCACACTGGCAAAGGCGGAATAGTTCCCTTCGCCGCCAGTTTTAGTGAGCTGGTAGATCGTTGCGTACAGGGCCGGCCAGATCGGCGGGAACTCGCTCCAGTAGTCCCTGAAGGGCAGCAGCCCCTGGTCACTCAGCGCGCCCAGGCCGTAGTAATAGCTGAGATCGCCGCCGGCGCTGAGGCCGCGCTCCGTGCCATTCACGATCATCGGCTGGTAAACGATCAGGAGCAGCAGCCGGAAGCCGACAAAGAGATACAGCAGCAGCCGGAAGTCGCGCAGCAAGGACAGGCTGCCGGCAGGTTTGTCGCCGCGCACAGTCATGCCCCCTCCGCACGCTGGAAGACAACGGCCATTGAGTCTTCGTATGTCACCACCCAGTCAGGGTCCTGCCGCATCGCGGAGGACAGGACGCTGGCAGCTTCGATCACGACCCAGTCCACCCCCCATTTATCGAAGACCACCTCGTAATCCTCCTGCAAGAAAACGGTATTCAGGTATTCCCGCAAAAATTCGTCCCCGTACAGGTCAGTACGCCCGTCCACGTAGATCGGATATTCCGGCGCGCCAAACATCAGATAGCCGCCCCAGTTATAGCTGTTGAACATCTTGCCGTTCGGACGCGCCTCATTGATGTATTCCGTCACTTCCACCGGCAGGTATTCAATCTGCGCGGCGCGCACTGTTGCCGGCGCAACGGCGTAACCGATCTTGACCACCCCGACCAGCAGAATCACGATCAGGAGTGCCCAGTTCAGGCGGTTCATCCGGGGCGAGACGCGGGTGGAAGGCCGCAGATTCCAGCCGCGATCGGCCAGGAATACGCTGACATGGCGGGAGAGCACCGGCGTCGCCACCACGGCGAACAGGGCAATGTTGCGCCCCGCCAGGAGGGACAGAAAGCCCGTGCCGGCGATCAGGGCCAGGTCCGTCCAGTCGATCCGCTCCGAACTCAGCCCGGCGAATCCCAGCGAGCCCAGCAACAGGAAGATGAAAGGCCAGGTCTGTTGCTCATGAAAGTTAGGGGAGGCCCACTCCTGGATGAAGTTCTGCAGGACGCCGATATTGACGGTGGCGAAAGGCACCTTAAGCATCTCCAGCCCAAACGGGTTGATGACCAGGGCCGCCGCTGCGACGATCATCACCAGCAGGAGCTTCCCCAGCCCCTTCCACGCGATGCGGGTTTCGCTGAGCGGGTCAAAGAGATGCCCCACCGCCTCGCCAACCAGGAAGCCGAACATCAGGATGAAGGCAATGGCAAACCCGGCGTGCATATTGCCCCACAGCATCACCACGATCGGGATCAGCCACAGCCGATCGATATGCTCCCATTTGTAAAGGTACAGCAAGAAGTACACGACTGCGCTGAACAGGAAGGTGAACATCTGCGGACGCGGCGACCAGAATACCGCCGCTGTCGCCGCCCCCAGCACGATGGCAAACGCCCGGACGTATACGTTCCCGGGGCTGCATCGGAAGACCATCACCATGCCTGCCGTCGCCAGCAGCGCCGTCAGCAGCGCCAGCCCGGCGTTGCCGCTGTCGCCTGCCTCGCCATGCCCGCCGGTCAGGCGATAAACCAGAGCCATGACATCCTGCGACAGCCAGCTATGGTTGATCCACGGCTGACCATAAGCCGTGTGGGAGAACAGATCGGACCCGATAACAGTCCCATTCTGGAGCTGGTACTCCCCGCTGCGCAGATGCCACCACGTATCGGTGTCAATGGGAGTTCGGGCGGCCATTGCAAACAGGAGAATGAAAAGGATCGCTGTAGTCAGCCGTTCCATTGTCAATTGACGCGCCATAAATACCGCCTCCCGCTTCCTGTAGCAGTGCAGTGTAGCACAACCAACCAGTCGGGCAAATCGGAGTCTGTTACCGCGAGCAGATCAGGGACGGGCCGGCAGCCCCGGCAGAATGAGCGGGTAAAGCATGATCGGATGCGGCTGATAAGGCGGCTGGCGCCACAGGCGGGGATCCAGACTGCGGGCACGATGCAGGCAGCGGTTAGCATCTCTAGAGCGGCCCAGTCGCCACAGGCACAGATGCTTGTTCCACCAGGCCAGGGCGAAGGTCGCCTCCATATTGAGCGTGCGATCGAACAGCCTGAGGGCCGCCTGATACTGCCCGATTCCCAGCAGCGCCACCGCCTGCAGGAAGAGATATACAGTGTTATCAGAACCCAGGTTATGCGCCTCTTCCAGCGCCGTGAGGCCGATCCGGTATTGCCTGGTGCGCACCGCCGCTTCAGCGTAAGCCAGCCAGGCGGCCCCGTCGGACGGCGCCAGCCGCACAACCTCGCCAAAGGCAATCATGGCTTTGGAGAATTCGCCCAGACGATTCAGGGCTTCACCCAGATCTCGCCAGCCGTGAACCTCATCGCGCAGCTCTTCCAGCCCTTTCCACAGGCAGCGAACAGCCGCGCGCAACTCCTCGAGGCGTAGCAGAAGGCTGCCCTGGGCGATTGCCTGATGAGCGTCAGGATGAATGGCGCCGCACAGGATCGTCATATCCAGTTCTGGCGTTCTTATTTCCGGCTGCTGATCGGCAGTGTGCCGCTGCTCCAGCCAGCTTTCATAACAGGACTGCGCCGTCACAAAATCGCGCGCCCGCACCGCCGTTTCGCTGGCCATAACCAGCAGACGTGCCGGCGGCGAACCGGAATATTGCAGCGCCGATATCATTAAGTGGAGGATTTCCTCCTGCATCCAATCAGTCGGCAGATGCTCCAGCAGGACTTCAGCTTCATCCAGATCTCCCAGCGTCAAAGCGCATTCCATCCCCAGCAGCAGCGCTTGCCAGTATTCCGGTGAGCCGGGCTGGATGGCGGCGCAGAGCAACAGCGCGCGCTGGTATTGCCCCTGCCGGTGCGCCAGAAGTGCGCGAAGCCACCGCCCTCCTGACGTCAGAACACCCGCCCGATTCTCATAATGAACAATAGCATCAGACGCGATATCCAGTCGGCCAAGGCGTATCAGGGCCAGCGCCTCGTGATAATATGACCGTTCGTCCTCGGGATCCAGTTGACGCGCCTTCAGAGCGGCATAATATGCCTGCTCATACTGGCCCAGCTCGTTGAGGACTTCCGCCCGATAACGCCAGACCTCCTCCAGGAGCGGATCAATCTTCACCGCGCGATCGTAACAGACAGCCGATTCCTGATAGCGCCCCAGCTCGAACAGCGTCAGGCCCTTGTTCGTCAGGATGCGGGCGCTCTCTGGCCTGATCGCCAGCGCCCGATCAAAGCTGACCAGCGCCTCATTATAAAAACCAAGCTCAGCCAGGGTAACGCCGCGATTGGCCCAGGCCGTTTCATGGCCGGGGTCGCTCTTCACCACCTGATTGAAACAGGCCAGCGCCTGATTGTATTTGCCCAGGTTGAAGAATGCCGCACCCCGCTCATTCAGCTCTGAGATAGTAAGCTGCTCCCGGGAAGGCAGAGGTATCACCTGCCGGAATTCCTGGTGCAGAATGCGGGTGAGTTCATGGTGCAGCGTGGTGAAACTGGAGAAGCGATCGTCCGGATTTTTTTGCAGGCAGCGCCCGATCAGCGCTTCCACTGAGGGCGGCACATCAGGCCGCAGGCTGCTGACAGGCGCCGGCGTAGACCTGAAATGGGAATCGCGAATTTCTTCCCGCGTCTTGCCATAGAAAGGCCGGATGCCTGCCAGCATCTCATACAACATGACGCCAAAGGAATAAATATCCGATCGCACGTCGGCGTTGCCTGCGCTGCGCCACTGCTCCGGGGGCATATACTCTTTTGTGCCGAAGCCGGGGGCGTCCAGCCGGGTCAGTGGCTCAGCGCCGGGCTGATCCGGCTCCAGAGCGGTGAAGCTGCCCAGGCTCCGGCCGTCCTCCCACAGCTTAACCAGCCCGAAATCCGTCACTTTCGCTGTATTCTCCGTCGTGAGCAGGATGTTATCCGGCTTGAGATCGCGGTGGGCGACCAGCCCCATGCTGTAGGCGTAGCGCATACCGCGGCAGATCTGAACGGCCAGATGCAGGATATCGGAGACCGACTGTTCAGCGTGATTGAGCATCCCACGCAGGCTGCCGCCCGACACGTACTCCAGAAAGATATGGGGGCGGTTATCCAGGACCTCAAAGCCGCGCGCCTGCACGATATTGGAGTGCTTTTGCAGGGCCATCCAGGCTTCCGCTTCGCGCCGGAAACGCGCCCGCAGGCCGGGGTGGAATGCAAACTGCTCGCGGATACCCTTGACTACAAACGGGTCGCCGCTGCGAGTATCGGTCACCACATACACGACGCCCATCCCGCCCAGGAGCACATTCTCCACTTGAAACTGGCGGAGACCTTCCTGATACGAGACCAGGTCGCCGATTTTCCAGTGAGTCGGGCTGGCAGAAGTCGGCCGGGGAAGCGGAATGCGCGTGGCGATACTGGAGCGCGTACCGATCAGGTAGCGATGCTCACCGGGGATAACGCCGGTCGGAATCTGTCGGCTGGCTTCGGTGCTCAAGGCCTTATTTCCGGTGATCTTTCGACAGAGGCATAAGATGCGGGGGAAACCCTGATTCATACCGGCCTATCCCGGCGTGATGCCCCCGAACACCTGTCTGATTGTAGGAGCTAACACCGGGATCGGGCAAGTCAGAATCGTAAAAAACTTCTGAAAATGGCGCTGCCCGCCACCCCGGCTTCTAACCAGCCGTTCGCACTTCAGACGCCGGATATTCCCGGTCGCTCTGCTATCAAATATGTAAAATAATCCTTGACTTTGAGTACGAATCTCACTAAAATGATAGATTGCAGATTTTCCACTTTTGCTTGTTTGCCTGCAAGATCGGCAACACACAAACACACCGGCGACACTCCTGCGACCCGTGTTACACGCCGTTCAGGATCAATAAAAGCGGTATACGGAGGTTGGTTCATGAGGCAGCGGCTGGATACTAAGAGTTACGCACGGACGCTTGATGTCCATCAGTTACCCTCCCTGATTGAAGTCCAGTTGAACTCCTTTAACTGGTTCATTGAAGAAGGGCTGGGCGAGTTATTTGATGAGATCAGCCCCATTGAGAGCTTCAATGGCAATCTGCAGCTCTATTTCCCCGGCAATAGCCCGGAGGCGAAGCAGTTCGACCTGAAATACTGGTTTGACGAGCCTAAGTACGACGAAGAAACCTGCGTCGAGCGCGATATAACTTTCGCCGCTCCGCTGTATGTGCGTGTCGCGCTGGTCAACCGCGAAGCAGGGGACGAAGTCACCGTCTCCGATATCTTCATGGGGGATTTCCCCCTCATGACCGAAAAAGGCACGTTCATTGTCAACGGTACGGAGCGTGTGGTCGTCAGCCAGCTCATCCGCAGTCCGGGCGTATACTTCGCGGCGGAAGAGGACCGGACTACCGGGCGCGCCCTCTCGACGGCGAAACTGATCCCCGATCGCGGCGCATGGATGGAGTTCGAGACCCGCAAGAGCGACTATCTGACCATCAAGTTCAACCGCAAGCGCACTGTCCCGGTGACCATCCTGCTGCGCGCTCTGGCCGCTGTTGAAGATGGGTACGACGCCCTCTCGCCGATCAAGACCGGGACGACTGAAGAACTGCTGGCCATCTATCAGGAAACGGACAACGACCCCGATCACCAGTACCTGGCGGGGACCATCAAGATGGAACCGCAGTGGGATGTCAAAGAGGGCCATACCATCGGCGAAGCAGCCTTGCTGGAATTCTACAAGCGTATGCGCCCCGGCGACCCGCCCACCCTGGATAATGCCCGCGAGTATCTGGTCAGCCAGTTGTTCGATCAGCGGCGCTACGATCTGGAGCGCGTCGGGCGCTACAAGCTCAACCAGCGCCTGCGTCTGGACGATCGCATCGAGCGCACAGTCCGCACGGTGACCAAGCTGGACCTGGTGGAATTAGTCCGCCGCATGATCCAGATCAACAATGGCGCCGCCAGCCCGGACGATATCGATCATCTGGGCAACCGTCGCGTTAAAACGGTCGGTGAGCTGATTCAGAACAAGCTCCGCGTCGGCATGCGCCGGACCGAGCGCGTGGTTCGGGAGCGCATGTCGATCCGCGAAAACGACAACATCACGCCGGTGACGCTGGTTAACATCCGCCCGATTGTCGCCGCCGTGCGCGAGTTCTTCGGTTCCAGCCAGCTCAGCCAGTTCATGGATCAGACGAACCCCCTGGCCGAGCTGACGCACAAACGCACTCTGTCCGCCCTTGGCCCGGGCGGCCTGCGGCGCGAGCGCGCCGGCTTCGACGTGCGCGACGTGCACCACAGTCACTACGGTCGTATCTGCCCTATCGAGACTCCCGAAGGCCCCAATATCGGCCTGATCGGTCGCCTCTCTACCTACGCCCGTGTGAACGAGTACGGCTTTGTAGAGACACCCTATCGTATGGTGAAGCGCACCCTGCCCGTGGACAGCGATCTCCTGCCCGGCCGCCTGCTCGGCGAAGATGTCATGCACCCTTCCACCGATGCTATATTGGGGGAAGAGGGCGCCGTCATTGATGGGAAGCTGATCGCGGCGCTGAAGAAGGCCGGCATCACTGAGGTCCCGGTAACCCCCTACGTCAGCGAAGAAGTCCACTATCTCTCCGCCGATGAGGAGGACCACTATTTCATCGCGCAGGCCAACGCCGTGCTGGATGAGCGGGATCAGTTCGCCCAGCCGCGCGTCGCGGCGCGCCACAACCAGAAATTCCTCCGCGCGACCCCGGAGCGCATCGACTACATGGACGTTGCGCCACGCCAGATCGTCGGAATCAGCGCCTCGCTCATCCCGTTCCTGGAGCATGACGACGCCAACCGCGCTCTGATGGGTTCCAACATGCAGCGCCAGGCTGTGCCTCTGTTGCAGCCGGATATCCCCATTGTCAGCACTGGCATGGAGGATCAGGCCGCTTACGACAGCGGTCAGGTCCTGGTTGCTGACGTGGATGGCGAGGTCACCAGCGTCCAGGGCGACCGGATTGTGCTCCGGACCGCTGCTGGCGAGAAGGTCTACCGTCTGCGCAAGTTCAATCGCTCCAACCAGTCCACCTGCATCGATCAGCGTCCGGTCGTGGTCAGAGGCCAGATCGTCCACGCCGGCCAGATCATCGCTGACAGCTCCTCCACCATCAACGGCAATCTGGCCCTGGGGCACGATGTTCTGTGCGCATTCCTGAGCTGGGAAGGTGGCAACTACGAGGACGCGCTTCTCGTCAGCGAGAATCTGATCCGCGATGACAAATTCTCCAGCATTCATATCGAAAAGCACGAGATCGAAGCGCGCGATACCAAGTTGGGGCCGGAAGAGATCACACACGATATCCCCAATGTCGGCGAAGAAGCGCTCAAGAATCTCGACGAACGCGGCATCGTGCGCATCGGCGCCGAGGTTGGCCCCAACGATATTCTGGTGGGCAAGATCACCCCTAAAGGTGAAAAGGAACTCAGCCCGGAAGAGAAGCTGCTGCGAGCCATCTTTGGCGAAAAAGCCCGCGAAGTCAAGGATTCCTCCCTGCGCCTGCCGCATGGCGAAAAGGGCAAGGTTGTCGATGTCAGAATCTTCAACCGCGAGGAGCATCGCGACCTGCCCGCCGGCGTCGATCAGATGGTGCGCGTCAGCGTTGCTCAGCGGCGCAAACTGACTCAGGGCGACAAGATGGCTGGCCGGCACGGCAACAAGGGCGTGATTTCTCGCGTTGTTTCTGCCGAAGATATGCCATTCCTGGAAGATGGCGAGCCAATCGAGATTATCCTCAACCCGCTGGGGGTGCCCGGCCGTATGAACATCGGCCAGGTGCTGGAGACTCACCTGGGCTGGGCCGCTGACCGGCTCGGCTTCCGCGCGGTGACGCCGGTCTTTGATGGGGCCGAAGAATACGAGCTGGAAGCGGAGCTGGGGCGGGCCTGGATGATTGATCGGGCCTGGAAGATCATCACGGACCGGGCCTGGGCCTGGCTCGTCGAGCAGCAATACGAAACTGAATACCTCCGTGATGACAACGAAGCGCGTCTGCTCTATATCGACTACCTGTTCGGCAACCGCCCCGGCTACGATCCGGAGATGCTGGCCCTCAACGACGTTTATGCGCGCCGGACTGTCCTGCGCGAGTGGCTCCGCGAGCAGGGATTCGATCCCGACCGCGTGATGCCGCTCAATACAGAAAAACACACCGTCGAGGAACGCACCGACAGCGATCTATACACCCGCGATGTGACACTGCGCATCTGGCTTCGTTCGCTCGGCACAGAAGCCCCGGCAGCGCTGGAAGGCGACGCCCTCAAAGAGTACGCTGATCAGTTCATGCTGCGGACGGGCGAGCCTGCCCCTATCTACGGCAAGATGTGGCTGTACGACGGCAAGACAGGCGAGCGTTTTGATCGCCCGGTGACCGTCGGCTATATCCACATGCTTAAGCTGGCCCATCTGGTAGAAGATAAAGTCCACGCCCGTTCTACCGGCCCGTACAGCCTGGTGACTCAGCAGCCGCTTGGCGGTAAGGCCCAGTTCGGCGGCCAGCGCTTCGGCGAGATGGAAGTCTGGGCGCTGGAAGCATACGGGGCGGCCCATACCCTGCAGGAGATGCTCACCGTCAAATCGGACGATGTGCAGGGTCGTGTCAAGACCTATGAGTCCATCGTTAAGGGCGAGGCCATTGAGGAGCCGGGCATCCCGGCCAGCTTCCGCGTGCTGGTTAAAGAGCTGCAAAGTCTCGGCCTGGCAGTGGAAGCTATCACCGAAGGCGGCGAAACAATCAGATTCGGCAAAGACGAAGAGAAGAATCAAAAGGCCAAGCTGCCGACCGGCCTGCTTAGCCTCGATGGGCGCGAGTAAGCTGCCCGCGTATCCGTCTGTTTGAAGCGCTCAGAATGCGCTGGCCAGCACCGGTCAGCGCATTTTTATCCCTCTCGCCCGGCAACAGGAGGGGTTGAAGCATGTCTGACAGCAATGGGATGGATGGCACACGGATCGTTGAGATACGCCAGGTCACCAAAACATACGGCCAGGAAGGCCGCCGTATCACCGTGCTGGATGCTGTTGATCTGACTATCAAAGCGGGGGAATTCTTCGTCCTGCTCGGCAGCAGCGGCAGCGGCAAGAGCACCCTGCTCAACCTGATCAGCGGCATTGATCATCCTGATCAGGGCGCTATCCGGGTCAATGGGGCGGAAATCACCGCGCTGGACGAACGAGCGCGCACTCTGTTCCGCCGCGATCATATCGGGATCGTCTTTCAGTTCTTCAACCTGATACCCACGCTGACCGTGCTGGAAAATGTCACGCTGCCGCACGAGCTACGCGGGCTAAGCCCGAAGGCCAGCAAAGCGCGCGCGCTGACCGTGCTGGATCGCGTGGGCCTGCTCGACCGCGCCGCCGACTTCCCGGACAGACTCAGCGGGGGGCAGCAGCAGCGGGTGGCCATCGCCCGGGCGCTGGTGCACGAGCCGCTGCTCATTCTGGCCGATGAGCCAACGGGCAACCTGGACGCCGATACCGGCCAGAGTGTGCTGGCCCTCCTGCTGGAGATGACGCGCGAGGCCGGCAAAACGCTGGTCATGGCAACTCACGACTCGGAGATCATGTCGCTGGCCGATCGCACCTGTCGCGTTCACCACGGGCAACTGCATCCTGAGCGGGGGAGAGCGGCAAAAGAGGGACAGCGGTGATTGCCCGGCCTGTCCTGATGCTCCGCCTGGCCCGCCGCCATATCAGCCGCCGCCCGCTGCACAGCATCCTGTTTGTCATCGGCGTCGCCATGGGCGTCGCCGTCGGCGTAGCCATCGACCTGGCTAACAACTCCGCCCGGCAGGCATTCCAGCTCAGCGCGGAGAGCGTCAGCGGTCGGGCCACGCATCAGATCATCGGCGGGCCGTCAGGGCTGCCGTCAGACCTGTACACGCGGCTGCGCGTAGAGCTTGGCCTGCGAGCCAGCGCCCCTGTAGTCGAGACCTATCTGGCAACCAGCCTGGGAGGGCAGCCGCTTCACTTGCTGGGGATCGACCCCTTCGCCGAGGCGCCGTTCCGCAGCTACCTCACCACGGCTTCCATAGAGAGCCAGAACCAGACTGGCTTCGATGCGCTCAACCGCTTCCTGACCATGCCTGGCACAGTCCTGATCAGCCGGACGCTGGCCGATTCGCACGGCCTGAAAGCGGGTGATACCCTGCTGCTGTATCCGAACGGCCGGGAAACTCCGGTCACTATTGTCGGTCTGCTGTCCACCGAGGATGCGCTGAGCGCCCAGGCCCTGGATACGCTGCTGCTGGCTGATATCGCCACCGCCCAGGAAATCCTTCAGAAGCCGGGCAGCCTGACACGCATCGACCTGATCCTGCCGGAAGATGCCGATCTGACGGCGCTGCGCGCTCTGCTGCCACCCGGCGCAATTCTGACTACGCCCGACGCCGGCAACAATACCCTGAATCAGATGACCGAGGCTTTTGAGCTGAATCTGCGGGCGCTCAGCCTGCTCGCCCTGGTAGTGGGGGTGTTCCTGATCTACAACACTGTCACTTTCAGCGTGGTCCAACGCCGCCCGGTCATCGGCATTATGCGATCGCTGGGCACGACCGGCCGCCAGATATTCATCCTGATTCTGAGCGAAGCCTTGCTGCTGGGCTTCATCGGCGCAATTCTCGGGCTGGCCCTGGGCATCATCATGGGCCGGGCCGTTGTCGGCCTGATCGCGCAGACCATCAGCGACCTGTACTTTTCAGTGACCGTGACCAGAATTGTGGTCCAGCCGGGCACGCTGTTAACCGGTCTGGCTGTTGGCCTGCTGGCCAGTATCGCCGCGGCGACTATCCCCTCCTGGGATGCCACACGCACTCCACCCGCCGGGGCTATGCGCCGGTCAGACGTTGAACACAGCGCCCGCCGGATCACCCCTTTGATGACGATTGGCGCTGGCATCCTCACCCTGAGCGGGATTCTCCTGCTGGGCGCGCCGACTCGCAGCATCGAGATGGGATTCGCGTCTCTTTTTCTGATCGTCATCGGCTGCACGCTGTTGACGCCGCTGGCCCTGATCCTCCTCATGCGCCTGACTGCCCCGGTGGTGGAGCGAATGCTGGGCGTAGTCGGACGGATCGCCGTTCGCGATATCGTGCGCTCGCTCAGCCGCACAGCTATTGCCGTCGCTGCGCTGACTATCGCCGTCAGCGTCATTGTCGGCGTTGGTCTAATGATCAGCAGCTTCCGGCTGACAGTGAGCGACTGGCTGGCTAACACGCTCGGCGCCGATATCTACATCTCTCCGCCTTCCGCCGGCGGCACGCGGGTCATCGCCGATCTGGATCCTGCGCTGATCGGTCGGGTGGAGGCCACAGAAGGGATCGCGGAGGTGACCGCTGTCCGCAACGTGAACGCCACCGCACCGGAATACCCGGACCTGCCACCGGCCAACATCTCAGCCATCTCCCGTGATATCAGCCCTGAGCGACGCTTTGTCTGGAATCAGGCGCCCGCCAGCGCCTACTGGGCCGCCATGGAGGCCGGCGGCGTGATTGTCAGCGAGCCGTTCGCCTACCGCCGGGACATCACGCCGGAGCAGGCCGCGATCACCCTGCTCACCGACCGGGGGCCGCATACCTTCCCCGTCATCGGCGTGTACTACGATTACACCACTGACCAGGGGACCATCACCATGGCGGACAGCGTCTACCGCTCCTATTTCGACGATTCCTCCGTCTCGTCGCTGGGAGCGTTCATCACTCCTGACGCCGACCTGGGCGCCGTCATCGATCGCCTGCGGGAAGATACGCTGGCCGGCCAGAATCTAATCGTGCGCAGTAACCGCAGCCTCCGGGACGCCGCTATGGAGGTCTTTGAGCGCACCTTCGCCATCACAACCGCTCTGCAAGGGCTGGCAATCATTGTGGCCTTCATCGGCATTCTCAGCGCGCTCATGTCCCTCCAGATCGAACATGCCCGCGAGTACGCCGTGCTGCGGGCCGCCGGCATGACTCCGCGCCAGGTCTGGCTGCTCATCCTCACCCAGACCGGCCTGATGGGCGGGGCGGCTGGCCTGCTGGCGGCCCCGATCGGCCTCATTCTGGCGATCGTCCTGATTCAAGTCATCAACGTGCGCTCCTTCGGCTGGAGCATGGCCCTCGCCATCGCGCCGGCGGACTTCGCGCAGGCATTTATAGTGGCTGTCCTGGCGGCATTGCTGGCCGGTCTGTATCCGGCGTGGCAGCTGAGCCGGGCCGTCGTGGCCGACGGCCTGCGAATGGAGTAGCACTCTGCCAGGCTGCCATCTTGGCTGGTATACACCGTCAGGTTACAATCCATCCTATGAATATGCGCTCTCCTGCCCCCATTGCCCTGCTAACCGACTTCGGCACGCAAGATGCCTACGTCGGGATGATGAAGGGCGTCATTCTGCGGCTGTGTCCGGCCATCCCTCTCATCGATCTGACACACGAGATCGCCGCTCAAAATATCCGACAGGCGGCCTTTGTGCTCTGGACCGCGTACCGTTATTTCCCGGCCAGGACGACCTTCCTGACTGTCGTTGATCCCGGCGTTGGCTCGGCGCGGCGACCAGTGGCGATCGAATGTGGCGGCTTCAACTTCGTTGGCCCGGATAACGGGGTCTTCAGCGAAGTCCTGCTGGAGGCGGAACACTGGCGGGCTGTCGCCATTGACGAATATCTGGCCCTGACGGAAGGGCTGACCGCGACGTTTCATGGGCGCGATCTGTTCGCGCCGACGGCGGCGCGACTGGCGTGCGGCGCTCCCCTCGATACGCTGGGTGCGGCGACAGATCGTCTGGTGATCCTGCCGCCTCCTCACCTGCTGATCACCCCTAACAGTATCGAGGGGGAGGTGATCTATATCGATCACTTCGGCAACATTGTCACCAGCATCGGCCTGTTCAAGTGGGATATGGACGGGCATCTGGTGCTCCAGCCGCGGCTGGAATCGGCGGGCCAGGCACTGCGGTTTGCTCCCGATCGAGTCATCCTCTACCTTCGCCACCTGGCGCTTTCCGGCATAGCTCGCACTTACACAGCAGCAGCGCCCGGTGAAGCCATCGCCCTGATCAACAGCGCCGGACAACTGGAGATCGCCATCAACCAGGGCAGCGCCGGACGCACGCTGGGGCTTCAGACAGGGGAACGCATCGTAATTCGGCTGCTTGAATAGGTGATTTCCAGCACATCAGGGAGCGTCTACATGGAACAGTTCGTGATTGAAGGCGGCCACCCCCTGCGCGGCAGTATCACCGCCAGCGGCAACAAGAACGCGGCACTTAAGATGCTGCCCGCCTGTCTGCTGACCAGCGAGCCGGTCATCCTGCACAACGTGCCCGATATTGGCGATGTGCGCACCACAGCGGAGATTCTGGAATTCCTGGGGGCGACAATCACCCGGCTGGATGCACATACCTGGCAGGTGCACGCCGCCGACATTCACACGTCACAAATCCCGCCGGAGAAAGCGCGCCTGATCCGCAGCAGCATTGTCCTGGCCGGCCCGCTGCTGGCCCGCACCGGGCACCTGGAGATGCCGATCCCGGGCGGGGACGTGATCGGTCACCGCCGGCTGGACACCCACGTGCTGGCTCTGGAGAAGCTGGGCGTATCCGTCCGTGTCGAGCCCGATCGCTTCGTGATGGAGGCCGACACACTGCACGGCGCCAACATCTTGCTGGACGAGGCCAGCGTCACGGCCACTGAAAACGCTGTGCTGGCCGCCGTGCTGGCGCGGGGCACAACCGTGATCCGCAACGCCGCCTGCGAGCCGCACGTGCAGAATCTCTGCCATCTCCTCAACGCCATGGGCGCGCAGATTGAGCATATCGGCTCCAACAGCCTGACCATCCACGGCGTCGAACGCCTGCACGGCTGCGAGCACCGCATCGGCGCCGACTATCTGGAAGTCGGCAGCTTCATCGGCGCCGCTGTCATGACCGGCGGCGAGATCACCATCCGGGAGGCTGACCCGGAGCATCTGGATTTCATCGCTATGGTGTTCCGCAAGCTGGGCGTCGAATGGGAAGTGCGCGGGCAGGACCTGTTCGTGCCGGCAGCGCAGGACCTGACCATCCGCAAGGACCTCGGTAGCCGCATCCCGGAGATCAAGGCCCAGCCCTGGCCGGCCTTCCCCACTGACCTGATGAGCATCGCCCTCACTGTCGCCACGCAGGCGGCTGGATCGGTGCTGTTCCACCAGTGGATGTTCGACGGGCGGCTGTACTTCACCGATAAACTGATTAGCATGGGGGCGCGGATTGTCCTCTGCGACCCCCACCGCGCCCTGGTCTACGGTCCCACCTGGCTGCACGCCGTCCCCAGCATCTCCAGCCCGGATATCCGCGCCGGGATGGCTATTCTGCTGGCCGCGCTGGCCGCGCCAGGCCGCACCGTGATCAACAATATCCGCCAGATTGACCGGGGCTATGAGCGTGTCGAGGAGAAGCTAAGCGCGCTGGGGGCGCACATCGAGCGCGTCAGCCGCGAAGTGTAATGACAGGCGGGGGCCTGTACACAGCCCCCGTCTGTATGGCGCGGGAGCGCCTCAGCACTGGCCGAGCAGATCGTCGTAGATGGAGAGCGCGGCTTTGGCCCCCTCTCCCATTGAGATGAGTATCTGATCCGACTTCACCGTCGTCACATCCCCTGCCGCGTAAATGCCGGGGCGGCTGGTGTGATTCATCTCATCGATCTTGACAAATCCCTCTTCATCCAGCTCAACCAGGGAAGCAATCAGGCCGGAGTTTGGCCGGAGCTGCATTTCGATGAATACGGCTTCCGTATGCAGTTCCGTCACAACTCCATCCTTGCGCACAATCACCGATCTGACATAGTCATCCCCTTTAATCTCAACCACCTCGTAACGGTCCATGATGGTCACATTGCTCTGGGCGGCAATGTTATGGCCAAGCGGCGTATCCAGCTCGCCGCGAACAGGGGCGATCAGGGTGACATGGCGGGCGATACGCTGAAGCTCCGCCACTGCTCGCAAAGCCCGGCAGCCGCACCCGACCACAATCACCGTCCGGTCGATGAAAAGGGGCGCATAAGTGACCGTGCTGTAGCACAGGCCTTTCATCTCCAGCTCACGCTCACCCGGCACATCGAGCATCTCACCAACCGCCCCGGTGGTCAGCAATACAGTGCGTGTCTCGTAAACCTTGCCATCCTTGAGCCGGACATGGTAGCCACCATTGGATGGCTCGATCGCCTCGACGCCGGTACGAACGCGGAAGAAATCCAGATATTCGATCTGGGTACGAAAACGGTTGACCATCTCCTCGCCCACCAGCACATCGTAATCTTCCACCCAGGGCAGGAGTAGCCGGCGATTCGTCCGCCCGCCCAGGCCGGGAGAAATCAGCAGGGCATCCATGCGCTTACGGATAGCGTACGCCGCAGCAGCCAGACCGGACGGCCCACCGCCGACAATGATCATATCGTACATGGCTTCCTCTCCTCCTATTCCGCCAGCGGCGGTTCGGGGATGAATCCCTCATCCATGAGCATCTGCGTCATCTCGTGCGCCTGCCTGATCATCAATGAAGCGCGTTCCAGCTCCTCTTCGTAAGTGCACGGCAGCGCCGCCACGCCTTGCTCCACCGCTTTGGCCGCCACCGCCGCCGCCTCGCGGGGGTAGATTTCCCACTCATCCATCGTTGGCAGCAGATAATCGGGCGCCAGCCGATCGCCGACCATATCGGCCAGCGCTTCGGCAGCGGCAATCGCCATTTCGTCGGTGATAGTCCGCGCCCGCACATCCAGAGCGCCACGGAAGATGCCCGGGAACCCCAGCGAGTTATTGACCTGGTTGGGGAAATCGGAGCGGCCCGTAGCGACTACGACCGCGCCGGCCTCCAGCGCTTCCCAGGGCCAGATCTCCGGGATGGGGTTCGCCGCGGCAATGACGATGGAGTCTTTGGCCATACTGCGTATCCACTCCGGCTTGATGACATCGGGGCCTGGCGCGGAGAATGCGATCACGGCGTCCGCGCCGCGCATCGCTTCCACAATGCCGCCTTCCAGCTCGCCATCATTGGTGATCTGGCACAGCCGCCACTGCTGGACAAATTCCGTCTTGCGCAGCGCGATATCGCGCCGGTGTTTGCCCAGAATGCCGAATTCGTCCACGATCAGACACTGGCCGGGATCCACTCCGTAAGCAAACAGCAGGCGGGTGCACGCAACATTGGCCGCCCCCGCCCCGAGGAAGACAATGCGCAGGTCGGAGAGCCGCTTGCCCACAATCTTGGCCGCGTTCATCATGGCAGCCAGGGTGACGCTCGCCGTGCCCTGCTGGTCGTCATGCCAGACCGGGATATGCGCCATCTCGCGCAACGTATCCAGGATACGGAAGCACTTGGGCTGGGAGATATCCTCCAGATTGATGCCACCAAAGGCCGGCTGCATGATGAGAACGGTGTCGATGATTTTGTCCGGGTCTTTGGTATCCAGCGTGATAGGGACGCAGTCCACCCCGCCCAGATACTTGAACAGCAGGGCTTTCCCTTCCATCACGGGCAGCCCGGCTTCCGGGCCAATATCGCCCAGGCCGAGCACGCGCGTGCCGTCCGAGACAACAGCCACGGTATTCCACTTGCTCGTATATTCGTAGACCAGCTCGCGATTGGCAGCAATGGCGCGGCACGGCGCCGCCACCCCCGGCGTATACCAGATCGCGAGATCGTCAATACTGCGCACGCTGGCCCGCAGAGCCGTCTGAATCTTGCCCCGGTAAAATGGATGCAGGCGCATTGAGTCAGCAGCAGGCTTTTTGGCGCGCTCCAGAAGTTCTTCTTTGGTCACCAGCGTCTTGTCCGTCTTGGCCATAAGGTCCGGCTCCCTGTCTAAACAAACGGGCGGCTACTACTGCAATACGGCGCAACGAAGCGAATAGAAACACCTCCTGCTCAATACAATATCATAGTTGGCCGGTATTGATCTATTGAAAATAAGGATCGAGGGCGTTTCAGATTAGGGACAAAAAACTGGAATCGCAGAGATGCGGGGGACGCAAAGAAAAGACTCCTGTTCTTTCTCTGTGTCCTCTGCGCTTCTGCGATTCAAAGTCTTTTCTTCCCGGAGATACTCCCAATCTGGAATACACTCCAAGGATCATCAGGCCCGGGGCCGCCGCAGCCAGACGCGCACATCTCCCTCGCGCCGGGTGATATTCTGCGCATCCAGATATTCCAGAAAGGCGATGGCATACTTGCGCGTTGTATCGAAGCGATCGCGCAGGGTCGCCGCTGAAATCGAGCCGGCGCTGTCCAGTTCCCCGGTAACGGCGCGCAGCATTGCCTCAAATACCGGCGTGGACAGCACGACTTCAGGCGAGATCAGGATCAGATCGCCCCGCTCCACCAGATAGTGCAACAGGTCCTCGCCAGCCATGGCGATCGATTCTTTGACCGAAGGAGGCTGGTACGGGTTGGCGGCAAATGCGTTCAAAAGCGTCTCAGCAGCGGCCTGCTGGGCGGGGCTGAGGACGACGCGGTATCCCTTCAGCCAGACCAGATCAGCGTCGGCGTCCACCCGGTCCGCTATTCCCTCCAGCAGCCGGTCGAAAGCCGCACGCTCGAGCTTGAGCCGGCTGCGCAGCGCCTCGCGCGGCATACCGCGGCGCAGCGGTTCAGCGCGCTGATATCCGGCCAGCTCCTGCTCCATACGGCGGCTTATAGCCTGCCGGGTTTGAGCCCCGATCCACCAGCCGCCCGCCAGTTCAACGGCAAGCCCCCCAGCCTGTGCCCCGGCCAGGGCCGCCTGAACCTCGTCAACTGCCAGGCCCGTCGCCTGCTGGACTTCTTTGATCCGCACCGGCCCGCCGGCCCGCTCCAATACCTGCGACACCAGCTCGGCGGGTGTCCCGCGCGCCAGCACCTCCAGACGGGCGATCACCTCCGGCCGGCGGCGGCGCCAGCGCCGGCCGGGGGCTGGATCAACCACCACTCCCCCGCCGATAGTCTCGCTGGGCGAGGGGCAGCGCAGGATGAAGCGATCGCCGCGCACCAGAGCCAGCGGACTCTCCAGTTGTATTTGCAGCCAGCCTTCGGCGCCGGGCGGCAGAACCTCCGCATCCAGCAGCCGCACGCGCCCCAGCGCTTCGGCTGCGCCGGAGAAAAACTTGACCTCGGCGTGATGGCGCAGGGGGACGCTGGCATCTGGCAGATGGCGGAAGCGCACATCCACCAGCGCCGTCTCCCGCAGCCAGCCGGGGCTGGTGAGCACCTGTCCGCGGCGACATTCGTCCCTGTCCAGCCCGGTGACATTGACAGCGACGCGGCTGCCCGGCCCGACACGCTCCAGCTTCTGCCTGTAAGCCTGCAAGCCGCGGATCCGTCCGGTCAGGCCGCCGGGCCGCAGCTCTACGGCATCCCCTACAGCCAAACTGCCTCCGGTGAGTGTGCCGGTCACGACTGTGCCGAAGCCGCTCATCGTGAAGACACGATCGATCGGCAGGCGAGGATGCCCCTGATCTACACGCGGCGAGCGGGCCGCCAGAAGATCTGCTAGGGCTTTCTTCAGCGCGTCCAGGCCCTGCCCCGTCCGCGCAGACACCGGGATAATCGGCGCGCCGGCCATCACCGTGCCCTGCATTATTTCGTGTATCTCAGCTTCCACCAGCTCGAGCCACTCAGGATCGTCAACCGTATCGATCTTGGTCAATGCGACTACGCCGCCGGGAATCTGCAGGAGATCGAGGATCGCCAGATGCTCACGGGTCTGGGGCATCACGCCTTCATCGGCAGCCACGACGAACAGTGTCGCATCGATCCCACCTACACCAGCCAGCATATTTTCAATAAAGTCGCGATGGCCGGGCACGTCTACAACGCCAACCTGAATATCGCCGGGCAGCCTGATCCAGGCGAAGCCCAGGTCAATCGTCATCTCGCGCACAACTTCTTCCCGCAGGCGATCGGGATCAATCCCGGTCAGCGCCTTGATCAGGGTCGATTTGCCATGATCCACGTGCCCTGCCGTGCCGATAACATACATCGCGCTTCATCCTGTTCTGGCAAAAAAGGGCGTTCTGGCGAACGCCCCGCGCAATCTCCAGTATCTCCCGCCCATTACGTCTACGCGCCGTCGCCGTTCCCCGGCGTCACGCGGGAGGCCATCTTTACGTCGAATTCGTCCAGCAGCGCCTGGTATTTCTCCCTGTATAGCGCAAACCGCGCCCGTTCCAGCCCCCACACCCGATCCAGGCTTTCCTGCAGCGGTGGAATCTGCTCGGCCAGCTCGTTCAACCGCTTAATGTGCGCTTCGAACTCTTTGTCGTGGCTGCGCCAGGCATCGTCATTCGTCAGGTTGTACTGCTTCCAGCGCTTCTGATCGTCCGCGCTCCAGGCGTTCCACTCCTGGCGGAAGCGGTCCTCCGAAAGCCGCTGCATCTCAGCCACCTCGTTGATTCGAAGATCCAGCCGGTTTGCGATGCGTTCAAAGTCATCGACAATGCGCTTCATGCTGCGGTAAACCTCCGACCAGCTTTCAAAGCGCTGCATATACGTCTGCATCTCATCGTCATAGATGCCGATTCTGCCAGTCAGGTCGGCAATCTGCTGGTCGCGCTGCTGGATAAAAAGCGTCTGCTGATCGATAAACTGCTGAATTCGTTCGCGCCGCTCGCGGTCGCCGCCCTGCACTTCCAGCAGACGCTTCTCATTACGCAGGGTCATTTCTTCCAGCAGGTCCAGCTTGGGGCGGATGGAATCAATCTGCCGCTGCAGCTCCGGCAGTTCTGATTGCAGCTCGGAGACGCGCCGGGTATCAGCGCGGCGTTGTTCTTCGATAAAGGTCATGCGGCGATCCGGCTCTTCCAGCTTCTTGTTGATATCGTCCAGCTTCTGCTGCAAGGACGGAAGCCCGCCGGACAGGCGATCCTGCTCGGCCCGCAGCGCGTTCAACTGATCAAGCTGCCGCTCGGCTTTCTCCAGGCGATCGTTCAGCTCACGCACCGGGCGCATCAGGCTGTCGCGGGAGAGCGACGCCCGGCGCTCGGCTTCGCGCTCGGCGGTAAGGCGCCTGGCTTCGCTCTGCTCCATCAGTTGCCCCACCTCACGGCGCATCTGCTCCAGAATCTCTGCATCCCGGCCAGCGGGCAGGAAAGCGCCCCGCAGGGAGGACTGGTCGCTCTCCATACCATTGATGCGCCGTGTCATCTGAGCGATGGTTTCCTGCTGCTGCTGGATACGCTCTTCCAACGCAGCAATCATGGCCTTGTCACGCCGCCGTTCTTCATCCAGCCATTCGATCATGCGAGCAATCTGATTCGTGTCCATTGCGCTGTTCCCTCTCAACCGCCCGGTGATACGGCGGGGCCACTGGCCACCGTTGACTGACACCGAACAAGTGCGTCTGCCACGCATTATAACGTATCGTGGCGCTGCACCGCAGCGCCCTGCAATGGCAGCGGCCCTGCGGTATAGTAACAGGCCATAGCTCTCGCTGCGAGAACTGAGGGATTCATGCACTTCGACGTATTCACGATCGCCGCGCTGGTGGACGAGATGCAGGCCCGAATCGCCGGCGGTCGGGTGCAGAAGATTTACGATCTGACCGAGGCCGCTATCGGCCTGGAGGTCTACGCCAGCCGCGAGCGACAGTACCTGGTGCTGGATGCTGACCCGGCGCAGCCTCATGTAACCCTGGTTGAGGGCAAGCTACGCCGCGGCCTGCCCCGGCCCACCCAGCTGGGGCTGCTGATGCGCCGCTTTGTGGAGGGCGGCATCATCGATCGGATTACACAGCCGCCGTGGGAGCGCATCCTCATCTTCGATGTGGACAGCCCGCAGGGAGTCAGCCAGATCATTGTTGAGACGATGGAGCGGCGGGCCAACATTCTGCTGATCCAGGAGGGCCAGATTGTCGATTGTATCCGGCGCGTCGGGCCGCACGAGAACCGGGTGCGGGTCAGCCTGCCCGGCTACCTCTACACCCCTCCGCCGCCGCAGCAGGGCAAGCTCCCGCCCGACCTGATCGCGCTCGAAGATATCCAGGACTGCCTGGATTCCGATTCCGAGTCGCCTGCCTGGCGCACGCTGACGCGCGCGATCCTCGGACTGAGTCCGGTGCTGGCGCGGGAGATTGTCTTTCAAGCTACGGGCATCGCCAACCGGAAAGCGGGCGATACCAGCGCCCGCGCCGTCTTCGCGGCATTTGAGGACCTCCTCCCCCCGTTGCAGCAGCGCGCGTGGCAGCCGGGGACGACGCGGGACGAATACGGGCAGGTGACGGCCTATGCCCCCCGCCCGATCGCTTATCTCCCTGGCTGGCAGCCGTCTGCATCCATGAGTGAGGCGCTGACCGCTTATTACGGAGCGCCAGTTGGCGAAGAAGCCTATACGCAGGCCAAAGAACCGGTCCAGGAACAGCTCCGCGAAGCCATCGCCCGCGTTGGGCATAAAGTGACCGCCCTGAGCGACTCACTCAAAGATGAGACGGAGCTGACCCGGCTCCGCCAGGCCGGCGAGCTGCTGCTGGCATATCAATACACCATCCCGCCGGGGGCCGCGGAGTTTTCAGCGCAGTATGATCCAGAGGGGCCGTCTGTGCAGATCAGGCTTGACCCGGCGCTCTCCGCGCTGGAAAATGCCAGAGCGTATTTCGCCCGTTACGACAAAGCCAAACGCGCTCTGGCCGATGTCCCGGCTATGTTACGTGCCGCAGAAAACGAGCTGGCTTTCTTGCATCAGCTTGAGATCGATCTGGCATTCGCCGCCAGTTGGCCGGAGATTGACGAGGTTCGTGATGCCCTGGAGCGCGACAGCTACTGGCGCGGCCCTCGCCAGATGCGCCCGCAAGGGGGGAAGTCGGCGCCGCTCAAGCTCGTGATGCCGGAGGGGGTCATCCTCTGGATCGGGCGCAATTCGCGACAAAACGATCAGGTGACGTTCACCAAAGGCGATGCCAACGATCTCTGGCTTCATGCTCGCGGCGTGCCGGGCGCGCATGTGATTATCAAAGCGGAGGGGCGTCCCGTGTCCGAGGCGGTTATCCAGCGGGCGGCGGAACTCGCGGCTTACTTCAGCGCAGCGCGGGGAGAAGCCCGGGCGCGCGTCGATGTCACCCGCCGCAAATATGTGCGCAAAATCAGCGGCGGCAAGCCGGGGATGGTCACCTACCGGCACGAAGAGACTCGCGAAGCCCTCCCGCGCGGACCAGAAGATTGAGCGGGCGGCTGAGCCGCACACCCTCCCCCTTCCCTGATCAACTCTCCGGAAGGCGACTCTAGTATGTGCCGGCGGTCACCTCAAGCGCGGCGGCGATCACACGCTCCGGCAGGATATCGCGCACGCAGGGGTGATCGGCGGGATCGGCGCCTGGCCAGTCCAGAATCCGGCAGGGGCGGCAGCCAATCGCCGAGGTCAGCACAGCGTGCCGATGAGGCGGCCCCCATGGACCGAATTCAGCCGGATCGGCCGGGCCGTACAGGTGGACGGTAGGCGTCCCCACAGCCACAGCCAGATGCAGCGGTCCGCTGTCTGGCCCCAGCATGACCCGCGCCCCCTCGGCCAGCGCCGCCAGTTGAAAGAGACTGGTCTCCCCGGCCATGACAACAGCCGGGGCGCGCATCAGACTCACAATAGCCCGCACCATCTGAATTTCGTGGTCGCCTCCCGTGAAGATGATGGGAACCCCCCACTCCGCCGCAAGCCGGTCAGCCACCAGCGCCCAGTGCGCAATCGGCCATTGCTTAATCACCGTGCCCGCGCCAGGATGGATGATCACCCGGGGCGCCCCCGCGGGCATCCCGGCTTCCTCCAGCTTCTGCCGGATCGCCTGCCGGTCCAATTCTTCAACCGGAAACTGGAGCGCGATTTGCTCCCGGCGGCGCGGCCTGACCCAGGGGCTGACCAGCGCCATGCTGCGCTCTACGGCGTGGCCCTCCGGCAGCGGAAAAGGATCGGTCAGAAAAGGGACCACATCCGGGAGGTCGAAGCCGATGCGGCGGGGAACGCCGGCCAGCTTCGCCAGCATAGCCCCCCACCAGTGATCGGGGCGAAAGATAATGGCGGTGTCAGCATGCAGGCGGCGGACCTGCCTGGCCCATTGCCAGGCCAGCCAGTAGGGGCGCGGCGACGTCCGGACAGGATTGCGGGCGAACCCCGGAAATGGCAGGGTGAGGGTCAGGGCGATCTCCGGGTAGGCGCTGACAATTCCGGCGGACCACGGGCCGACCAGGGCCACCAGGCGCGCCTGGGGCAGGCCGCGCGCCAGCGCCTGTACAGCCGGCATAGTGAGCAGGACATCCCCCAGATGATCGGGGCGGATCAATAGAATTGTCTGGCGATCACTCGCTTCCCGACACGCCGGCAGAGCAGCAATGCCGCGCAAAGCGACGTTGCGCAGCCGCTGCCTGGCCGTTCGCTGGTGTATCCGGCGAGCAGCTTCCTGATTGCGGCGGGCAAGCTCGGTGAGGTCAGACAAGTCCCAGCTCCTTATAGACCTGGATCAGGCGCGGCAGCAGCACCGACCAATCGTAACGCTCGCGGACAAAGCGGCGCGCCTCCAGGCCAAGCTGGCGCGCCTGTTCCGGCTCTCTATGCAGCCGGACCACCGCCTGAGCAAATTCCTTCGCCGTATCAGCCAACAATAATTCTCGCCCATCGGTGACGTACAGGCCCTCGGCGCCGGTCCGCGTCGATACAATCGGGCATCCTGCCGCCATCGCCTCCAGCACTTTCAGCCGGGTCCCGCTGCCTATACGCAGAGGAACAACAAAGGTGCTGGCCGCCTGCAAAAAGGGAAGGACATCCGGAACCAGGCCAGTCAGCGTAATTCCGGCCCGCCCGCGCAGCACATCAAGCCGGGGGTGCGGTGACTGCCCGACAACGTAAAAATGGGCATCGCTAAGCTCGTGCCTGATCAGGGGGAGGACTTCTTCGGCGAACCACAGAGTTGCATCTACGTTAGGCCGGTAATCCATCTTCCCTGTGAACACCAGCGCCACTGACTCCAGCGTCACCCCGGCGGTGTCCGGACGATCGTACCGATCGCTGAGGATGCCATTGGGCACTACGGCAATCGGCGTCTGGCAGCCCAGCCGGCGGAGCAAAGTCGCGTCAGTGTCCGACACGGCCACTATATAGTCCACCTGCCGGCAGACTGCGTATTCCAGCCGGCGGATCCGCCGCGCCTGCACGTAAGAGTACGCCGCGCCGGGCAGGCGCGACAGCGCTCCCCGCTCCGTCTGGTAGATACGTTCCTGCAGCGCGTACTCGGCATTATGGGCATCGTACAGAATCGGCACATCCGGCCGGGTTGCCTTGATGATCGGCAGGAAGACAGCCATTTCCAGATTTTCAATCTGGATCAGATCGAACTCCACCGCCTCCAGCCATTCGCGGAGCTGCCCGGCAAAAACAGGCGCGTCATAACGACAGGCCAGATCAGCCCGCTCGCTCAAGATCAGGTCGCGCAGCCGGTCGGCTATACCGCGCTCTGGCACAGGAAAGGTCCTGATCTCCCTGCAACAGGCGTGCAGCGGAGTCTGCATCGTCTCCTGCAGCGCCCCGGCGCGGAACGAAAGCAACCACACTTCATGCTCCGCCGCCAGCCCCGTGATCAGCCCAAAATTGCGCAGCGGCGCTCCGGCGTAGGGGGGGTACGGAAACTCGGAAGTCAGGAACAGAATACGCAAGACTCTCTCTCCTGAGTCATTCAGCCAGCCAGCACCTGCCGGTATACCCGGTGGACGACCGCTGCCGTATGCTGCCAGGTGAAGCCGGCGGCCCGCGCCAGACCATCCGAACGCAGCCGCTGGCGCAGGGCCGCATCGGTCAGCAGCGCGTAAAGGCCGCGGGCGATATCCTCAACATCGTCCGGATCAACCAGCAGGCCCGCCTCCCCCACAACCTCGGGGAGCGAGCTGCGGTCAGACGCCAGGACAGGAACGCCGCAGGCCATCGCCTCCAGCGCCGTCAGACCGAATCCCTCGTAGAAAGATGGAATCGCCAGGACGCTGGCTGTATTATACAGGCCGGGCAGCAGGGCCGGCGGCACATCCTCCCGCCAGAGCACAACCTCGCTCAGCTCCAGCATCTGCACACTGGCGAAAATCTCCTCAAACAGCCAGCCGCGGCGGCCAGCCAGCACCAGCGGCGGCGCATCCGGCAGCAGCTCGCGCAGGCGCCGGTAGGCTCGCAGGAGGCCGGTGACATTCTTGCGCGGCTCGAAGGTCCCCACAAAAAGGATGCTGCCGCGCGGCACGTCCAGATCACGACAGGCTGTCGCGATCTCCTCCTCTGCCAGCGGACGAAAGGCGCTCTCGACCCCCAGCAGATGCACGCTGATCTTTTCCGCCGGGACATCGAGCATCGTCATCAGGTCTGCCCTGGTGGCTTCTGAATCGGCCAGGATATGGTCCGCCTGGCGCACGGCCCGCGCAATCTGGCCGTTATAGTAGCGGCGACTCTCGGCAGTCAGGAGCCGGGGATAATGCAGAAAATTCAAATCGTGCACGGTGATCACAAAATGTCGTGCCCCGGCCAGCGGCGGGATGAAATCAGGGCTGTGCAGCAGGTCCAGCCGCCGGGGGATAAGTTCCGCCGCGAGCGTCCACCGCTCCAGGCGGTGGTGGCAGGGCGTCCACAGCGAGGCGCGCCGGAAGCCGGGGCCGGGCGCGGTCGATCGCCGATCCTTGCGACTGTACAGCACAGTGTAATCAGCCTGATTGTCAAGCGCGGCCAGCGCCTCAATCACCCGCCGAATATAAGTGGCGATCCCGCCTTCGCGATAGTGAAGCAAACGAGCATCAATCCCGATATGACTCATGGTCGCAAGTATAACCCAGCTTGAGCGCCCGGTGAGAGGATCAGTTGCGGGCGGAAGCAAGGCGGTTTCTCCGTTGGCGTCCGGGACAGCCTGATGCTACAATGCCAGACGTGGAGCAACCCATGCACATCGTCATCGGATCTCTGAATCCGGTCAAGCAGCAGGCCGCCCGCAGCGTGCTGGCGCCCCTGTATCCTGGCGCCACCTTCGAGGGGGTCGAGGCTCCGTCACGCGTGCCGGCCCAGCCCCGCGGCGATCAGGAAACACGGAGCGGGGCCATCAACCGCGCTCGCGCCGCGCTGGCCAGCACCGGCGCCGATCTGGCCGTCGGGTTTGAAAGCGGCCTGATTGAAACCGAGCTGGGGCTGATGACCTGCGCCTGGTGTGCCGTAATTGCGCCCGATGGCCGGCTGGGCGTCGGCGGCGGCTCGCATATGATGCTGCCCCCGGACGTAAAACCGCAGATTGAGGAAGGGATGGAGTTGGGAGACGTGATAGATCGCCTGACTGGCCGGCGGAACTCCAAACATGCTGAAGGGGCGATCGGGCTGCTGACCGTCGGCCTGGAATCGCGAGAGACGGCCTACGCCCATACGCTGCGCCTGGCCCTGGCACCTTTCCGCAGCTCTGACCGGTATACGCCGCCAGCGAACGGCGGAGAAGCGGCCCAGGAGCGCGATCGGTGAGCGAAGCTCAGGTGATCAGCCAGACTGGCCAGAACCCGGTGACCGTTGCCACACTGGTCGCCGATCTGGCTGCGCTCGGCCTGCGTCCGGGTATGATAGTGCTGGCGCACACCGCCCTGAGCCGTCTGGGATGGGTGTGCGGCGGCCCGGTGGCGGTTATTCAGGCGCTGGAGACCGTCCTCGGTCCAGAGGGGACTCTGGTTATGCCTGCCCATTCCGGCAATCTCTCCGATCCATCCTACTGGGTAAACCCGCCTGTGCCAGAAAGCTGGTGGCCGATCATTCGCGACACCATGCCGGCCTACGATCCCGATCTGACGCCGACCTTTGGCATCGGCGTCACGGCGGAATGCTTCCGCAAGCAGGCCGGTGTCCTGCGCAGTGGACATCCGTCGGTCTCGTTCGCGGCCCGGGGCAAGCACGCCGTCGCAATCACATCTCACCATGCCCTTGATTACTGCCTGGGCGACCAGTCGCCGCTGGCCCGGCTGTACGAGCTGGACGCCTGGGTGCTGCTGCTCGGCGTCGGACATGGCAGCAATACATCCCTGCACCTCGCCGAGTATCGGGCCAGCTATCCCGGCAAAACGATCGTTCAGCAGGGGGCGCCTGTCCAGAGCGAAGGCGGTCGCCGCTGGGTGAGTTACGCCGATGTTGACTGGGACGCCGACGATTTCTGCCAGATCGGAGATGCCTTTGAATCTACCGGACACATCCAGCGCGGCCCTGTCGGGTACGGGGAAGCCCGCCTGATGCGTCAGCGCCCGCTGGTTGATTTTGCCGTAGAATGGATGGCCGCTCACCGCCGACTCCAATCGTGACGGCTCATACAGGATTGCTGTCTGAATAACGGGGGAGATTTCTTATGAAGAACCTGTCCTTGTTGATAACTTTCATTGCCATCCTGATCATGCTGGCCGCTTGCGGCGGTCAGACGGAGCCGCCCGTCGATCTGCAGGTGTTAAACACGCCCAGTACGGAGGCCGTGCCCGCCCGCCCGGTGATTACGATGACCGCCGGCGAACAGGAATATACCGGCCTGCCGGCAACTTACTGCTGGCCGCAGGCGGCCAACAATGTCCGCTGCGAGCCGGACCCGATGAACCTGCAGCCCGCCACTACGGTGGACGTCGCCACCGGTGAGCAGCTCACGTTCACCGTCGCCAGCGAGACAGGCATCCCCGCCCTCTTTTACGCCACCTTCCTGGACGAGACAGATGCCAGCGGGAAACCCGTCGAGGTGGATTTCGGCAACACGGACAGCACAGCCTATACCGTCGATCTGGGCGGGGGGGTACACCGTGTCCGGCTGACGGCGGAATATCCGGGCGATAACGGCGATATTCACTTCGTGACCTACGTATTCGCCGTGCAGGTGCCGCAGGAAGTGGCGGAAGTGCCTACCCAGGAGCCGACAGCCACCCTCGAGCCGACCAGGGAACCGACGGCTACCGCCGCGCCAACCGAAGTGCTGATGCAGCCGACCGAAGAGCCGACAGCCAGCGCTGAGCCAACTGATACTCCGGAAGCTACACCCGGCAAACCAACCCCCGGAGCCACGGAGACGCCCGTCGTGCCTACCCCCACTGTCGTGGTAGAACCGACAACCCAGCCTGTGGAGCCGACGACTCCGCCGACCGCTATCCCGCCCACTGAAGTAGCTACCGCTCTGCCCACAACAGCGCCCCCAACGCCAGTTCCACCGGGCGCGGGAGCGGGCGGCGCCGGCCTCGCGGATATCCCGGAGGTCGTGGTCGTGAATGGCGCGGTGACCTTCCCGCCCTCCGGAGTGGCCGTCTGCACGCCCGATGCAGCGGGCGCGCTGGCCTGTGTGGAACAGCCCGCCGCCCCGGGCAGCGATCGCATCCGGGTGAGTGACGGCGATACGCTGCGCATCGACCTCGCTGAAGGCGGGCCGGCGGCCATGGCAATCAGCCTGGTCAGCAGCGATGGCAGCCGTGAGCTGGACAGATACGAACTGCCGGGCGGCTCGATCGCCCTGTATACAGTCATGGCCGGCGCTCCGGGTAATTACACCCTGAAGGTCGCGACAACCTGGCCGGACAGCAGAGAAGTAAATTACTTCTTCCGCCTGCAGGTACAGGGGTAGACGGCCCGGCTGCTACGAGGCGCGGCGATGACAGCGCGAAAACCTTATCCCGCATGGAGGGGGCACCCTCTCCATGCGGTTTGTCTGTATGTTAACCTCACCCCGCCGGATATATATGGAGTATTATGATGCCCAAAATCACTCTGGTTGGCGCGGGCAGCACTGTCTTTGCCAAGAATCTGATGGGCGATATCTTGAGCTTCCCGGAGCTAGCCGATTCCACTATTACCCTGTTCGATATCGATAAAGATCGGCTGCACACCTCGGAAGTCGTTGCCCACAAAGTGGCAGAGGCGCTCAACGCGCCGGCGAAAATCGAATCGACCCTGGAGCGCCGCCGGGCGCTCGACGGCGCCGATTACGTCATCACCATGTTCCAGATTGGCGGCTATAAACCCTGCACAGTGACGGACTTCGAAATCCCCAGGAAGTACGGCCTTCGCCAGACCATCGCCGACACACTGGGCATCGGCGGCATTATGCGCGCCCTGCGCACTATCCCGGTCTTCCTGGAAATGTCCGCTGAGATGGAAGAGCTGTGTCCGGATGTATTTCATCTCAACTATGTCAACCCGATGGCGATGAACTGCTGGGCTATCAATCGCGCCTCCCGGATCAGGACGGTCGGCCTCTGCCACAGCGTCCAGGGCACAGCCGGGCAGATCGCTCACGATATCGGCGTGCCAATTGAGGAGATTAATTACATCAGCGCCGGGATCAATCACATGGCCTTCTACCTCCGCTTCGAGCGTCGGCAGCCCGACGGATCGATCGAGGACCTCTATCCACGCATCCGGCAGGTCATCACCGAAGATCGCGTGCCCGACTGGAACCGCGTCCGCTACGCGGTATTCGAGCGGCTGGGCTATTTTGTCACCGAAAGTAGCGAGCATTTCAGCGAATACGTGCCCTGGTTCATCAAGCGCGATCGGCCCGATCTGATCAGCAAATACAACATCCCGCTGGATGAGTACATCGCCCGCTGCGAAGCGCAGATCGCCGGCTGGGAAGGGCTGCGGGAGGCGCTCGAAGATCGGGGCGAGCCGCTGGCCGTGGAGCGCAGCCATGAGTACGGCTCCCTGATCATCCACAGCATGGAAACCGGCATCCCACGCGTTGTCTACGGCAACGTCACAAATAACGGCCTGATCGACAACCTGCCGCAGGACTGCTGTGTCGAAGTCCCCTGTCTGGTCGATAAAAACGGCTTGCAGCCCACCCGGGTGGGCAAACTGCCGCCGCACCTGGCTGCCCTCATCCAGACCAATGTGAATGTGCAATCGCTCACCGTGGAAGCCGCCCTGACTGGCAACCGCGAGCACATCTACCATGCCGCTATGCTGGACCCGCACACCGCCGCCGAACTGGATCTTGAACAAATCTGGGCGCTGGTGGATGATCTGATCGCGGCGCACGGGAGCGAATGGCTGCCCGCGTTCAATTAGCGCAACTTCTTTCGCAGCAAGGCGGGGAGCGTCGCTCTTCGCTTTGCCGCCTGTTCAGGAGCGCAGGACCATGTCCGCTATACCTTTCGATCCTACGGAACATCCGCACCGCCGCCGCAATCCGCTCACCGGCGAATGGGTGCTGGTCTCGCCTCACCGCACCAAGCGTCCCTGGCAGGGCCAGGTGGAACGCCCGCCGCAGGACGACCGCCCGCCTTACGATCCGGATTGCTACCTCTGCCCCGGCAATTCCCGCGCGGGTGGCGTCCGGAATCCGGTCTACGAAAACACTTTCATCTTCACCAACGATTTCAGCGCCCTGCTTCCGGAGACGCCCGACTCCGGCGTAAGCGCCCATCCGCTCTTGCAGGCTGAGGCGGAGCGCGGCACCAGCCGGGTACTTTGCTTCTCACCACGTCACGACCTCACCATGCCGGAAATGGCCCTGCCGGATATCCGCCGCGTGATCGACGTATGGGTGGAGCAGACGCTTGAACTCGGCCAGCGTTACTGCTGGGTGCAGGTCTTCGAGAATAAAGGGGCCATCATGGGCTGCTCCAACCCGCACCCGCACGGCCAGATCTGGGCGGGCAGCAGCCTGCCTAACGAACCCTTCAAGGAGGATCAACAACAGAGAGCGTATTACGAGCAGCACGGATCGCCGCTGCTGATGGACTACGCGGCGCTGGAGGCGGATCAGGGCGAACGCATCGTGGTGGAGAATGCCGACTGGCTTGCCGTGGTGCCATACTGGGCTGTCTGGCCGTTCGAGATGCTCCTGATGCCCCGCCGCCGTCATGTCCAACGCCTGCTCGATCTGGACGAAGGGGAGCGGGATGCGCTGGCGGATATACTTAAACGCCTGCTGACTCGCTACGACAATCTATTCGAGGTGTCCTTCCCCTACTCGATGGGCTGGCACGGCGCTCCATTTGACAGCGCCAATCACGATCACTGGCAGCTTCACGCCCACTTCTATCCCCCGCTGCTGCGGTCGGCGACAATCAAGAAGTTCATGGTCGGCTACGAGATGCTGGCCGAATCCCAGCGCGATCTGACGCCGGAACAGGCGGCGGCGCGGCTGGGGGCGCTCTCCGATACGCACTATCGCGGCCCGCGGTGAATGTAGCGGGGGGGCATTTCAGATTGGGAGCAAAAAACTGGAACTGTAGAGAGGCGCAAAGAAAGAACAGAAGCCTTTTCCTTGCGTCCTCTGTGTCCCGGCGGTTCAAAGTCTTTTCTTCCCAGAGATTCCCCCAATCTGAAATGCATCCACTTACCGGGTGTGCGCTGTGTCCTGGTTAGAATTCGTGGTAGAATGCACAGGGTAGCCTGAACAGGAATTGCCGCAGAGATTTGAGAATATGACACAGCGCACGCCAGAGCAGCAGCACAAGCAACAGGTCCGCCGGCAGATTGTCCTGCCGATGGCGGGCGTCATACTGGCGCTGGCGGCGATCCTCCTCTTCGTGATTCTCCTCCTCAGCGGCCGCCAGTTCAATGCGGTATCTAATTTCACCCTCGTCTTCATCTTCCTGCTGCCAACAATGTTGCTGTGCCTGATTCCGACATTCGTGCTGCTGGCGCTGGCCCTGTGGTCGATCTTCTATGCCGGCCGGGCGGCGGCACCACTGGGCAGGGGCCGCACGGCGGTGATCGGCGCCCTGGAAGGGGCGCGAAAACAAATACCCCTCATAGCTGCACCTGTCATTGCCTTACAAAGCCGCCTGGCTTACTGGGAACATATCGTGACGGGCGGTCAAAAACCGGCCCCATCGGAGGAGGAACACCCGTATGGAGAGTAGACCTGACGCGCCAGCCGCTGTCACCCCGGCGCCCCGCGCCCTCGACTGGAAGACACAGTCCTACCTGCTCGGCATCATTGGGGGGCTGCTGCTTGGCGTGTTGGCCGCGTATCTGTATGTCCGCGCCACTGAAGAAAATACTAAGGGGGGCAGCCCGAAAGGTATCAAAACCGGCGACGCCATGAAGCTGACCCTGTCTATTCTGACTCTGGTGCGGCAGATCGCCGAAATAGGCGGCAAGTCCTGAGGACCATCCCGGCACACACGCTGATCGGATCGGGCTTCTTTGAGGCCCGATTTTTGCCTTCCGCCGGGCACGAAGCTGTCAGGCAGGTGTCGAGCACATCACCCTTGAATCCGGTATGATCCGCCGCTGCGCATTCATAATGGCCCCTGACCGGCCCGACGATCGATCCCTATGATTTTTGCCCCTCGCCTCTGGCAGGAAGTGCGTCTCTTCGGGCGGCCGTGGCAGGTATGGCGCGGCTGGCTCATCCGGCTGGGGCTGGCGGTGGTCCTGCTGGCGCCTTTGCGCCCGGCGCCGCCGCGAGCCGTGATGGGGCCGCCAGGCGTCGTCCAGACCACCCAGCCCCTGTTATGTATGCACACCCGCCTGATCGATGAAGTTGAGGAGTGGAAGATACAGCGCTCCCTGGAAATGGTGCGCGAAATGGGGGCGGATACGATTGTGGAATTCTTCCCCTGGGCGTATCTTGAACCTGAACCCGGCGCCTATAACTGGACGCAGGCCGACCGCATCATTGCCCATGCCGCCAACCAGGGGTTGAGCGTGATCGCCCGGCTGGGGCTGGTGCCGGCCTGGGCGCGGCCAGAGCCAGATCCCAACAGCCTGGGGACTCTGGACGCCGGGCGCGGAGGAGACACCACGCTCAACTATCTGGAAGAGGCGCGTTTCCCGGATTTTGCCCGTTTTGCCGCCGCCTTCGCCGGGCGCTACGCCGGCGTCGTCAACGACATCATCGTCTGGAACGAGCCTAATCTCACGTTTGAGTGGGGCTACCGCCTGGTCAGCCCGACCGAATATACAGAGCTGCTCCGGCAAAGCTACCGGGCTATCAAGGAAGCGAATCCGGATGCGATTGTGCTGGCTGCGCCGATGGCTCCCACTCTGGAGCCAGAAGGCAGCCCCTGGGGGTTGAACGATCTGATCTTCATCGAGGAGATGTACCGGGCTGGCGCCGCCGGCTTCTTCGATGCACTGGCGGTGCACACCTACGGCTTCACCTTCCCTCCGGAAGCCGAGCCTGATCCGGAAGTCCTCAACTTCCGCCGAATCGAGCTGATACACGATATCATGGTTGCCTACGGTGATGCCAACACGCCCATCATCGTCACCGAGAGCGGGTGGAACGATCACCCGCGCTGGACCAAAGCCGTCCGACCGGTGCAGCGCATCCGTTATACTATCGACAGTTACGAATGGGCCGAAGCGCATATGCCCTATGTGCAAAAGTTGTGCCAGTGGGTGCTCCGCTACCCCGCCCCTACGCGCAGTTACCCGGACAATTTCACCTTTCTGACCCCGGATTTTCGCCCCCGGCCGATCTACGACTACCTGCGGGCTTATGCTCAGGGGCGGGAGATGGCGCTGCCGTGATCGCGCGTCTGCATCGTTTACCCCCGGCGCAGCGACTGCTGCTGGGCGTGGCCTGCCTGCTGGGGGCGATCTGGCTGGCTCCTCCGCTGGCGCGCTGGGCGTGGAGCCTGATCTCTCCCCGCGCCGACCTGCCGATGCTGCCCTATGGCGAATTGCGGGTGGGGATTGACGCCAGCTACCCCCCTTTCGGCCTGGACGTAGGCGGAGAGCTGACCGGCCTGGATGTGGACCTGGCCAGGGCGGTCGCCCGGGAGCTGGGCGTGCCGCTGCATTTCATCAATATGGGCTACGATGGGTTGTACGATTCGCTCCGCGCGGACCAGGCAGATGCGCTGTTTTCCGCCCTGCGCGTCGATCCTCTGCGCTTTGGCGATGCCCGCTATACGCCAGCCTACTTCGATGCGGGCCAGGTCCTGGTGCGCCCTGCTGACTCCGAGCTGAACGGTATGGCCGATCTGGAGGGGCGGAATCTGGCGGTGGAATTCGGCACGGAAGGCGAGCTGGAGGCGCGGCGGTGGCAGCGGCGGCTGGCCGCCCTGGCTGTCGCCTCCTACGACACGGCCTCCGTAGCGCTGGACGCTGTACTCGCGGGCGAGGCGGACGCCGCGCTGGTGGACGCCATCTCGGCGCGGCTGTGGCTGCGGGAGCATAACGGGCTGGCGATCGCTCCGGAGTACGTCACCCATGATCTCTACGCCGTCGCGGTGCGGGTAGAGAATGTCCGGCTGTGGGAAGCGATTAGCGCCGCGCTGGCCAAGCTGCTCGAAGACGGCACAGTAGATCGCATTGTTGCTGGCTGGCTGTAGGTAATCGTGAGGAGAAAAAGATATGGTCCATATCCGGCATCAGGATGACTGTACGCCGCTCGTCAGCTCACATGGCGAAGTGGTCTACGAGCTGGTGGGGCACGCCGCGGGTGGGTCGATCCGGCACAGCATCGCCCACATTGAGCTGCCCCCCGGCAGGGCCTCCCTGAAGCATTACCATCCGGAAGCCGAGGAGTCCTACACTATCCTGAGCGGGACGGGGCGGCTGGAAGTCAACGGGGAGGCGGTCCCCCTCGGGCCTGGCCAGTGCGCTGTCATTCCGGCTGGCATGACGCACCAGATTTTCAACGACGGGCCGGAAACGCTCCATTTTCTGGCGGTCTGCGTCCCGGCCTGGACGCCGGATAACAGCGTCTATCTCTGAAAAAGCGCGCGGAGCGCAGCAGTAGCGCTCCGCGCCCTCACACTCCGGATAATGCCAGGGCCTACCCGGCCTCTATCTCATCCTCAGCGTCGGTCCTGCCGCGCAAAAGGCTGAACAACCGCCGGAACATGCTCATCAGAGTATCCTGGTTGAAGCCGGCCAGGAAGCAAGCGATCCAGAGCAAGAAGGGATAGGCAGACAGCCCGCCGGCCCGCTGCATCGCCTCACCGCCGACGATCGACAACGCAATCGCCCCGAACAGCAGCGCCGTCAGCAGCCCCATAGCCAGGCCAATCAGGGGACTCGTCAGATACCACGACAGGTGAGTCGGATCAAAATCCAGATCGTGGACCGTATGTTTGTTCAGAGCGAAATAGGCGCTGAGAATGGCGCCCAGCATGCCAAAGAGGGTGGCGTGATACAGGAACCCGATGGCGGACAGGCCAAGCACATCAGCGGCGAACCGGCTGAACAGCGGCTCTAGCGCCATCAAAATCAGCCACAGCAGGGCAGCCAGGGCCAGGTAGATCAGTATCTGCGGTTTGTAACGCCTGATACTCTGCCGGACCTGATCATCGTGAGCAAGCTGCACCCGGATACGATACAGCATGGCCCGCACATCATCGTAGTGGGCGCGGTCATTTAACAGCAGGGTGCTGGCCTGCAGCAAGTTGCGCTGGTAAACATCCAGCCGGGCCTGATTCCCCTGCACGCGCTCGGACAATTCGCTCTGCAGCAGCTCAATATCGCCCCACAGACGCTCCAGCTTGTCATCGGTCACCAGGCGAGTAAGCAACTCCGGGTCCGGCGGAGTCATACGATCGAGATCGGGAGAGAATCCATCCGGCAGAGGTTCGCTGCCCGGCGGAATCAACCGGGCGGCATCAATTCGGGCATCCTGCGGGCGGATCACAATGCCGGCATCCTCCGGGGCAGCCTCCGGCGGCGCGGGCATCACCCGCAGCGTCGGCTCGTCTTCCGCGCCTTCAGCAGCAGCCAGCGCGGGCAGCTCTTCTGGCTCAGACGGAATCAGCTCCTGAACAGCGGCGTGCGGCACGTACGCGTGCGGGTCAATTCGCGGTGATGGGGTCAGCGTCTCAATGCCCGGCAGCGCCTCCAGCCGGAGGGTTGTGTCCGAGTCCCATTCTTCCGGCGCAGGCTCATCTTCCAGCAAGGGTGGCTCAATTTCAGAGGCGGAGAGCATCTCCGCTCCGGCAGGGGCCGGGCTGGCCTGCAATTTAGCCGATTCTGGCGCGGCAACCCAGTCAAGCGCGATCTGATCGGTCACGTGGTTGGGCGGCGCGTCTGCTCCCTGCGGCAGCGCAGCCATCTGGTAAGCCTCCGGCGGCGCCTCGCCGCGCAGAATCTGCCATCCTCGCCCGCGCAAGGAAGCCCGCGGCCTCGGCGGCGGTGTCTGTGCCTCATTCTGTGGATCGCTCGGCGCCTCACTCATGGATAATGATCTCCTGTGCTAAGGCACGGTACGCCTGGGCCGCCGGATCGCCGGGGGCATACTCAAGGATAGAAACAGCCGCGACCGGCGCCTCGGCCAGCGCCTCACTATCCGGAATCACGGTGCGAAAGGTATCCTGTGGAAAAACTGCCCGGATTTCATCCAGGACCTCATTGGCGTGGAGCGATTCTGGCCGGTACATGGTCCCCAGCAGGCCAGCCAGCTTAAGGCCCGGATTCAGGGTCGCCCGCACATGCCTGACCGTCTCCAGCAGGGTGCGCACCCCGCGCATCGCCAGATACTGGCACTGCACGGGCACGATCACCTCATCCGCCGCAACCAGCCCGTTGGCTGTCAGCACGCCCAGCCCGGGCGGCGTGTCAATCAGGGTGTAATCAAACGGATTGAGGCCGCGCGTCAGGGCCTGGCGCAGCCGGGTGACTGCCTCGCGGCTGGTCCCCAGACGGGCTTCCATAGACGCCAGATCAAGGCTGGCCGGGACAACAGCCAGGGTCCCCCCCACGTGAATCAGCACACGCCCCAGCGATACGCCATCCCCCGTGAGGAAGCTGTAAGACCCCGGGCGATTAACATGGGTGTCAATGCCGAAAGATGCCGTCAGCCCGGCCTGAGGATCGAGATCAATCAGCAGGACATTCCTGCCCTGCTCCGCCAGTGCTGCACCCAGATTAAGGACGGTGGTCGTCTTCCCCACCCCGCCCTTCTGATTCGCTATTACCAGTGTTCGGGCCATAAGGTTTATCCAGACAGAAGCGCGAAACTGACTTCAGGAGGCATTATAGTCTAAATCTATCCCCTGCCAAATCATCGCCCTACCCGGGACCGGCCGGGCGGACCCCGCTACTTTCCGCATCACTCACCGGCGCCACTGACAGGCGACCGTCGAAGTCTTCCAGCAGCACGCTGCCCGGCGTGAGGTTGAACGCCAGGTAGGCATCCGGCGGCACGGTCACGGTCAGCGCGGCAAAGGAAAGCGCGCCCACCACCGGCCTGCGCTTGAGCACGATATAGATACCCGCTTCATCGCGGTCCACAACCCACTCCCAGCCAAAAGCCTGCCACAGGTCACATTCGATCTGAACCTGCCGCGCCATCGTCCGCCGCACTGTGATCCGGCTGTGGCTGGCGCGGACATAGACCGTAACTGCATCGCGCACCTCGTAGGCCATCATATGCCGCTGACGCGTGACATCCGGCAGCCCGCGAAGCGTGGAGTATATCTGCCAGGCGAAATCCAGTTTACGCATCTCCGCGCCTATCCCCCCTCCTGGCCGGCTTATCCGAAGTCAGTGGTACGCAGCCATCCCTGGACAATATCGCGGACAACTTCTGGCTGTTCCAGCATGACCAGATGCCCCCCGCCGTCGATGATCCGCAGTTCAGCGCGCGGGAGGCCATCCGCCAGCATCTGGCTCAATTCCGGCGGCGTCAATCGATCGCGCGATCCGCCGATTATCAGCGCAGGCGCGGAGATACGACCCAGCTCCGCCTGTATGTCGTAATGAGCGCAGGCGCGCCAGTCCGCCGCAATCACGGACGGATCGGTCGCCGCCAGCCGCTCCATCGTGAGCTGAAGCGCCGGGGCCGGTGTCCCTTCCGCCCACATTCTGCCGGCAGCCCATCCCAGCACGAACAGCGGGTCCTCGCCAGACGTCGCGAGATTGATCGGCAGCCGCGCGCCCGTCCCGATCAGCAGCAGCCCGGCGGCGCGCTCCGGGTGGCGCAGCGCCATCGTCAGCGCCACCGCTCCGCCCATGCTGTGTCCGCCCAGAATGGCGCGCTCTATTGAAAGCGCATCCAGAAGCCCGGCCATATCATCGGCGTACGCTTCCACCCGATCCCGGCCCGGAGGCGCGCTACGCCCGTGTCCGGGCAGATCCGGCAGGTAGAGAGCAGCGCCCCGCAGGCGGCGCAGGTGCGCCGGCCAGTCCAGGTGCGATCCGGCGGCCCCGTGCACCAGCAGCAGGGGCGGACAATGCGAATCCGGGCCGGCATGGCGGGCCACCCAGATCCGGCCGGAAGGAATAGCGACGTATGGCACCGGGGCGCGGCCTCTCCAGACAGATCACAGCGCCCTCATTATAAAGCAAATCGCCCCGTCCGTCAGACAGGGCGATTGGAGAGACGTCAGAGCGGATTGGGCGTCAGCCGCCCATCGCGATCGTCACAGGAGCCGAGGTCACATCGCCCTGCTGCGGGACCACGCATTCGCCGAAGTAAACCCAGCCGCTCGCGCCGTTGCCGCTCACCTGCAGCCAGGCCGCTTCATAGGTGCGCCCGACGACATCCATCGTCGTCCCGGGCGGGAGGACGCGATCGACAGCGAAGTCCATCCCCGGGCCGGTGCGCATATTCTGGTGACAGGTGATCCCGATCGTGGCGAACGATTGTGTCGGGACGGAGATCGGCTGTGGAGCGGGCGCCTGGACCACTTCTTCCACAGTAGGCTGATTCTCGAACACGATCTCAATCGGCGCACTCTGCAGCCGCGTGCCGCCGGCGTTGATGCAGCGCCCGTTGAAGAGCCATCCGGTCACAGCATCCGAGGTAGTCACCTGCAGCCAGGAGCTGTCATTGCTGCGCCCGATCAGGGTCAGGCTGGAGCCGGGCGGCACAATCAGGAGGACCGCCGAATCCATGCTTGGATACTGGCGCAGGTTCTGCGGGCAGCTCACCCCGATAGCGCCAGCGGCGCTGGCCACAGCGAAGCCGCCCGATCCGGGCACCGGCTGGCCGGGCACTTCGCCCGCCCGTCTGCCAATACCGGGCGAGCTGAAGTACGCCTGTGCAGTCAGGGCGCCACCTTCATAGAGATCAGCCCGGAGCTGGTCGCCGCCGGTGTAGAAGAGATCGACACGGAAACCGTCCGTCGTCATCGACGTAATCATGCCGCCGGGGCCGGGGATGCCGACCGTATTGAGGTCCACAACGCCCAGCGGCTGGCCCGAAAAGGCATAAAACTGGAAGCCGTAGGGCAGCCCGTAGACGATGAGATGCGAAGAAGGATCGGTATCATGGCCGCCCCAGACGCGCGGCGGAGCGCCGGGCGGGTCCATCGGCGCATTGTCGGCTACCGTGCTGCTGCTAGGAGAGACCGGGCAGGTATAGGTCTGATAACCATCCGGAACAGGGGCACCACTCGCGTACCCAATCGTAGTAGGAGCGGTAAATCGACAAGGCCCCGGTGTCCAGTTGTTGGCTGAGCAGTCAAAACCGGGTGGTATACCAGGTAGGGCAGTACCTGCGACCGTCGGATAGAGCCAACTCTCTCCAAGATTCATGGAAGCGACCACCACGGTCGCCCCGCCCGGATCACAGACGCCAGTCGCTGGCGTGAGTGCGTGAGCGACCTGCTGTACCACAGTAGGAACTACAACGACAATCGCTGCGAACACCAGCAGCCCCACGATAACAAGAATCAGGCGACGCGATTGATAAGTTCGGCTGTTCTCCGACATAGGTCCTCACCCCCGCTGATTGCTTTTTCAGACCGTCCTCAAAAGTTACCAGGCTGACCGGCATGGTCCAGTCAGACAAAAATCCAGGGAAGTATCCCCGGCCTTGGCGTGTACCACCCTCACTCAGAAAGGATTGAGAAGCATTGATTCCTTACCGCTTCGCTCAACTATGGAAATTGTATCATGATTTTAATCGGCGCGCTCACGCCAATTTGTTATAATACTGTAAAGTCGGGTAGCTCTTGAGTACCGGGCGGATAAGTTAACTTCCAATCTATCCACTCCCTCACCGACGTGCGTAGAGGCGGAGGTAAGCCTCCGCAATCGCGCCGATCGAATAGTCCGCCTCCGCCCGGGCGCACACAGCCTCTCCCCGGCGCGCCGCCAGATCGGGATGGGCGAGCGCATCAGCGACAGCTTCTGCCAGCGCGTCGGAATCCCCCACCGGGACCAGCCAGGCGGTATCGTCATCCACCAGGTCGGTCACGCCAGCGATCCGGCTGGCCACGATCGGCAGGCCGGACGCCATCGCCTCCAGCACCGCCACCGGCAGGCCCTCCTGCTCCGATGGAAACACGAACACGTCTGCCGCCTGATAGTAAGCAGCCATATTCGTCACCGCACCCAGAAATGTGACGTGACTGCTCACGCCCAGTGTTTCCACCCGGGTGCGCAGCGCCTCTTCAACGCTGTCCACCTGCAGCGATCCGGAGCCAGCCAGCAGCACATGGCAATCCGGATGGCGTTCCAGCAGTAGCGGCAGCGCATCGATCAGGACTTCCGGCCGTTTCAGAGCAACCAGGCGTCCGACAAAAAGGAGCAGAGGATGCTCGGTCGGCAGACTCAACTGCTCAGCTATCTGCCGTTTTTGGTCCGCAGAGACCGGATGAAACAGGCTGAGGTCCACGCCGTTCGGGATGACCATCGTCTTCGCGCCGAGGCCGAGCGCTTCCGCTTCCGCGCCGATCTGGGCGCTGATCACGCCGATGCCCGCCGCCCGCTGGAGGATGCGATTCCACAGCCACGCCGGCAGCAGGAAGCGGCGCACCAGCCGGGTGTAGGCAGGCGGGATAATGCCAGATGGATCGCGGCGGGTGAGATTCCCGTATGCCAGCGGGGTAAGGAAGACCGGCCTGCGCCGCAGCGGACCGATCAGCAGCGCCGCCAGCCCGATCGGGCCGACGCCGTGCACGTGCCACACGTCGTAGCGCCCGCCCTCCATGAGCAAAAATGCCATCATGCGAAAGACCATCAGAGCGTTCGCCAGGCGGCTCAACCCTACCGGCGACAGACGGCGGACGGGTACACCCTCTACCACGTCACGAGCGGGTAAATCGCGGTACAGGCGGCGGGTGATCACCTCCACCTGATGACCAGAGGCGATCAGTGTCTGCGACAGGTGCGACGCCAGTACTTCAGCGCCGCCGATCACCGGCAGATAGCGGTCTAACAGCATGCAGATGCGCATTTCCGTCACCTCGACAGCCCTTCAAGAATAGACCTGATGCGCGCGCGTTTGGTGTACGCGCATAACCCAGATAACGATGCCCAATGCTGCCGCCACGTATAAGATGAAACAAACTGCTATCACGACTGCCGCCCCCAGCGCCCCCTGCTCCGGCGCCAGCCCGAACATACCTGCGGCGGTCAACACCAGCAGCCCAAAGTCGAGGATGATTTCCCACCCCACAGCGTTCAGGCTGACTAGAGCCGGGCGAGTCCAGGAGAAGGTCCCTATGACGGCGAAAGCCGCCGAGATAAGACTGGCGATCGGCCACACACCGGCATAATCTTCGCCCAGAAAGGGGACAATGACAACTGGCCCCAGCAGGATCAGGAAGATCGTGAACGGCCAGATAACGACAGCCAGCAACGCGGTGGACTGCTTGATGAACCGGATAAACGCGGCGAACGTATCCATCTCATACAGCTTCATGATCTTGGGCTGAATGGTGATCGAGAGCGGCTCAACCAGGCGCAGGACAAGCTGGGCCACGTCCATCCCGCTGCGGAACAGGCCCACCTGACCCGGCGTCGTAAGCAGCGCCAGCAACGGGATGATGATCTCCTGTTGCAAGCCCTTGAGCGAGCCGCTGGTCCACAGGCTGGCCATCAGGCGAAAAATGCTCCCGGGCCGGTGTGGTAAAGCCAGGCGAAAAAGGGTGACGCCCGGATTCTGACGCCGCCACAGCAGCGCTACCAGCACAAAGAGCATGGCCGCATTCACGACTTCGCCGACAATAGCGCCGGCCACTACGCCGGGCAGCCCCAGGCCGAGCAGGGCCGCGCCGGTCATCAGGACCAGGCGCAGCACCGAGTAGATCACCGACTTGGCCGCCAGCCAGTCGAAGCGATCGTATAACCGGAGCAGCGAAGTCGGGACACCCATGGAAAACAGGCGAAAAGGGATGATGAGGGCGTAAAGCTGGACCAGCCAGGTCAGTTCCGGAATTCTGAGCAGGCCCGCCGCCACCACAGGCGCCAGCAGCAGCAGCAGGATGAGGCCCAACATGCCGAAGGCGACATCAACGCCCATCAGCAGGCTGGAGACGCGGGCGGCCTCATCCATATCGCGGTCGGCCATGCAGCGTGAAATCAGCTTGTTGGCGGCTTCCCAGGAGCGAAAATCCATCAGGAGTAGCATCAGGGCGGCGCTGCTCAGGACGGCGGCGAGCAGGCCATATTCCACCGGTCCCAGTATCCGCGCGGTCGAGATCTGCTGAGCAAAGGTCAGCCCGATGCTGATCACCCCGGCAACGTAGAGGATGCTCGAATCGCGCAGCAGGCCAACAAGGTGGCGGTCGCTGCTGATCCGGCTTCTGAATTCCTTCAACATCCGGTCACACGCCGTTTATCCATGAAGTGAGTGAAAGTAGAGGACATTGTACAGCAAAGACGTAGAATAAACGAAAACGCAATGCTGTGTCAGCGCAGTTCCGCATAGAGCCGGCTCATCGCGCTGGCTGCCGCCTCCCAGGTGAAGCGCTCCGCCACCAGCGCCCGCCCGGCCTCACCCATCCGCCGCCGCCGGGCATTATCAGCCAGGAGCGGGGCCAGCGCGGAAGCGATACCCTCCCCATTGAGCGACTCCAGAATCAGCCCCGCCCCGCTCTCAGCCGCCTCCGGGAGGTGGCATTCCCGGCTGAGGGCGACCGGCAGTCCGGCGGCCATCGCCTCCAGCGCGACAACGGGCAGCCCCTCCCCCACCGCCGGGAGCGTCAGCACATCGGCATCAGCCAGGGCCGCCAGTCTGGCCTGGCCGGTGAGCAGGCCGGTAAAAGCCACGCGATCGCTCGCCGCGAGTCGTTCCGCCTGTTGGCGCAGCGCGGCCATCTGCCCTTCATCCGGCCCGACAACGGCCAGCCACACGCCGGGCAGGTGAGGCAGCGCGTCCAGCAGATGGTGAGCGCCCTTGCGCCGGTGCAGCCGGCCCAGGAACAGAATCAAGGGAGCGTCCGGCGGGATATGCCACTGCGCGCGAAACTGACCGCGCGGCGGCAGGTCAGCGAATTCCTCCACATTCACGCCGTTAGGGACGACGCCCAGGGTCGAAGGCGGCGGTACATGCAACCGGCTCCACAGCGCCGCCGCCTCCGCCGCTTCGTCCGCCGTCAGGGCGGCTACGGCCCGCATCTGCCGCGCCGTCCGCGCCCCCAGGAGGGCATCCCACCCTCGCTTGATCGCGCCGCGGCCGGTCCTGTGAGTCAGCGTGCCGTGCGGGCTGAGCACGGCGGGTATGCCCATCTCACGGGCGAGCGGCAGCGCGATCAGGTTTTCAACGGTGCGGAATTCGTGCAAATGGAGGATATCCGCGCCGGGCAGGGCCTCATTCAGCATACGGCGCATGCCAGCCGGAGTCGATAGATTAAACCGGCGCAGAGCCGGAAGGCGGTTCCTGCATCGCCGTACCTGAACCCCTTCCATCGCTTCTGATTCGGGGAGACGCGCGCCGCCATCGCCGGCGTCGGTCGTCACAACAATCACTGTATGGCCCTGCTTCGCGAGCGCCACTGTCAGGCCGTAAGCCGCCCGGACTACCCCGCCAAACCCCCAGGCCGGCGCGTAGTACGGCAGCACATGGACAAGCCTCATCGCCCATGCCGCCCGATGCGACCGCTTACGGAGACCCGGCCGGTGTAGCCGCTGACCCAGCCGGTATAAAACTGGCCGCCGCTGAAAATATCGTTGACCCAGAGCGGGAGCAGCGCCAGCCGCGCCGCCAGATCGCGAACCTCTCCGGGGGCCAGCCGGCCCGTCCCCCCTTCGCCAGCGGGCATCTGCTGGCGCGCGCGCTGCCGCGCCACGGTCAGCATCATCCCCCGCGCCTCCCCCGAAGCGGCGTGAAGCGGCGTCCCCGGCAGGAGGACAAACGCGCTTTGCACGCTCTCCGGCTGGCAGGCAATCGCCTCGGCCAGCGGCACATCAGCCGCCAGCCTGAACAACCCGGCGTCCATCTGCGGGACAGCCTGCACCGGCAGCGCCGAGAAAGTCTCCGTATACATGCCCCCTGGCGCCCCGGAGCCGGCGGAGGCGTACTCCACCGTGCCAACCCCGCTGAACAGCCACATTGATATATACACGGCACGGGGACGGGATATCTCCCGCCGCCCGCCAAACAGACGGCGCAGCCCGCCGCCGCCAATATCCGCTCCTTCCAGAATGACGGCGGCCTCTGCCTCCGTTATCTTGAAGGGCACAAATTCCTCCGGGACCGGCACGGTCACTGCAGGAGGGGCAAAGACTATCTTCATACACAGAGGACATGGTGTAGTATCCGCTGGCTTCCCGGCCGGCACGATGCTGATCGCCCCGCAGTTCAGGCAGGCTCGCGCCTCACGGGCAGCGGCCCAGGTTTCTTCCGAGCGCAGACGCGCTGTCGCCACCCCCGACTCACCGCCCTCCGCCATCCCGTAACCGCAGTAGACGCAGCGCAGCGCGCCGTTCGGCGTATCAGAGCGCATCACGGCTCCACAGCGAGGGCAGCGTTCCACCTCAGCAGGCGGAGCCGCGGGCGACTCTTCCAGCGGGCCCAGAATCTCGCGCGCCGTTGGCATGGGGAACGCCGCCAGCGGCGCATCGGTGGAAGACACATCTGCGGCCGGCGGGGCGACGCCCTCCGTGACTTCTGGCGAGGGAGGTGCGCCGGTAGAAGTCGCACCCGGGACAACATCTTCCTGCCCGGCAGCATGGCGCTCCGCCTCCACAACCGGCGATTCGACCGGAGCGGTCGGCTGTCGGACTGGCGCTTCTGCGGCAGGTGCAGGCGCAGCCGGCGGCTTCTGTCTGGCTGTTCCGGCGGCGGGCGGTCGCGGCGGCAGCCGGTCGTCACCCTCGAAGTGAGGCGTCATCTGCCGGTTGATCTTCTCCAGCGCCTGGCGGGCCTGGGCGTGCTTCGGGTCGATTGACAGCGCCCTCTCCAGCAGGGCCTTGCGCTTCTTGAGATCGCGGGTCGTAGCCGCCAGGTAGAGCCAGATATCCGCGTTGGCCGGGTCGAGATCCTTCGCCTTGAGCAGATATTCCCGCGCCAACCGGGGATCGTTCGCCTTGAGCGCGGCCCGCCCTTTCGCGATCCATTCTGCGGCCTTTTGCCTGCGAGCTTCATCCACCATGTTCCTGCTCCTCCCCAAATAGCGCCGCCATCACCCGTGCGCTGTCGGTCAGGTCTTCCAGGATGGCATAAGGCGACTCGGCGGCCAGCGCCTCGCGCTTGAGCGGACCGGTCAGGACCCCGATCGCCCGCCCGCCGACCGATCGGGTGCAAATCACATCGTTGGGGGTGTCGCCGACTACAACAATGCGCTGAGGCGGGAAGTCCACGCCCCACATCTCTCTGGCGCGCTGCACCGCCAGCGGCGGCAGGGCGCTCCGCTCCACCGCTTCATGGCCGAACGCCCCTACCGGGAAGTGCGCCGGGTCGAAGCCCGCGGCCCGCAGCTTGATCGGGACGGACTGGGCTACATTGCCGGTCACCAGCCCCAGCCGCGCCCGATCATCGCTGACCAGCGCCTCAACCAGCGCCACCGCGCCCGGCAGCGGGCGGACTGGATGGTGGGGGATGATCATTTCCAGATGGCGCGCCACTACTTCGGCAAACACCGGCACCAGATCGGCGACCTGGGAGGATGTATAACCGAGCGGCAGCAGGATATCCTGCAAAATCCGCCAGTCGGTGCTGCCGGCAAAAGCCACCGACTCCGTCGAACCGGTGAAGCCAAACAGCTCTTCCAGCGCCAGCCGCACGGCAAGACGCCCGGCATGCGCCGAAGTGAGGAGCGTGCCATCAATATCGAACAGGATCAGCGTGAGCGCTTGCTCAGCCATACTCCTCCGCCAGCCGAAAAAACAGCCTCATAACATACGGCGCGGACGCTCCCGCAGCGCCGCAATGATCCGCCGGTCAGCCGCACCGAAAGCGTAGCGGTCCAGATCATTCAGTGTCACCCAGGCCAGAGCGGTCGCCTCAACCGGCACAGGATCGCCCTCAACAACACGGCAGTCATAAGCGTGCAGCGTAATCCTGAAGTGCGTGAACGCGTGCCTGACCCGGACCACCAGATCGCCGACTTCTACTGTAATACCCAGCTCCTCCTGCAGCTCGCGCGCCAGCGTCTGCGACATCACCTCACCATCTTCGCGCTTGCCGCCAGGGAATTCCCACAACCCGCCGAGCAATCCATCGGGCGGGCGCTGTGCAATCAGAAAATGGCCGGCGAATTCCCCGGCGCCATGAATAACGCCCGCAGCCACATCATAATGCGGCGTGGCCACCCGCCGCTGCCTGACCGGGCGCTCGTCCTGCACCCCGGCGGCAAACGCCTGACAGTAGTCTCGCAGGGGGCAGATATCGCAGCGCGGAGCCTTCGGCTTGCAGATCACCCGCCCCAGCTCCATAAGCGCCTCATTATACGGGCCTGCTTCGCCGGGGGGCACCAGTGAGGCGGCCAGAGTCCACAGTCGCTTCTGGGCAGCCGGCTGCGCAGTATCTTCCACACTATTGTACAACCGCGTCAGAATCCGGATCACATTGCCATCCACCGCCGGGACATCCTGATTATAAGCCAGGCTGGCAATCGCCCCGGCGGTATAGCGGCCGATCCCCGGCAGCGTCTGGAGTTCAGCGGCAGTGCGGGGGAAAACTCCGCCCCATTCAGCGACCACGATCTGCGCTGTGCGATGCAGATTGCGCGCCCGGCTGTAATAGCCCAGCCCCTCCCAGAGCTTGAGCACATCATCCAGCGAAGCCGCCGCCAGCGCTTCTACAGAAGGGAATCGCGCCAGGAAGCGGAGGTAGTAATCGACCACAGTGGCTACCTGTGTCTGCTGGAGCATAATCTCCGCCAGCCAGACGCGATAAGGGTCGCGATCGCGACGCCAGGGCAGGTCCGCAGCGTTTGTCCGGAACCATGCCAGCAGGTCTGCCGCAAAAGGATTGGCCACGCCATCTCCCTGACTACGTGCCACAAAAAACGATAGCCGGATTGTACCGGGTGTCGGGCGGCGCTTCAAACACGCCGAAACGCTGGAGCAACCTCCCGGTGCCCGGCACGTATAGCCCGAATGAAAGCCTCCCCGCGCGGTGCGAAATATGACAGAAGACGCCGAAATGTGTTATGCTCTGTCGTCAGCCAGTGGATTAGAGTCGAGGATTATGAGCGAACAGCCAGAGACCAGCCAGCAAACAGAAGGCCAGCCTGTAGAGGGAAGTCTGCGCGGGCGCTATATCGCGATCGGGATTTACCTGGCCCTTTCTGTGGGGCTGTATTTCGTTCTGGCGCCCGCCCTGGCCGATCAATCCAGGCTGCAAAGCCAGATCGAAAAAGCCGGCTGGGGTGGGGTTCTGCTGTACATCAGTCTCTACGCGGCGCAGGTATTCATACCCTGGCTGCCGGGCGTCCCGCTGGACATGATTGGCGGCGCTGTCTTCGGCTTCTGGGAAACTACCGTCCTGTCCAGCGCCTCCGCCGCGCTCAGCGGCCTGATCGTCTATCTGGTCGTGCAGCGGGTGGGACTGGAACGTATTGTCGAGCGATTCCCCAACCTGCTGGATGCTCCCTGGCGGCTGATCAGAGTGATCAGGCTCCAACCCTGGGCGCTGGTTGCCGCCAACATGCTGACCGGCGATGTGGCCTACTTTGTGGCCGGAGCCGCCGAGACGCCCGTCCTCTTCACACTGGTGGTGCTGGGCGCCCTGCGCATCCCTAACGTCATGCTCGGCGCGGCTATCGGCGCCGGCCTGATCTCGCAGCGTCTGCAACAACACCTGGATATCGCCATCACCGTCGCCGGCATCGGGACCATCATCATGCTGTCAATTGGTTTCCTGGTTGTGCGGCGGTATGCTCCCCGGTGGCTGGAACGGCTGGAAATGGCCGCCCAGAAGTCAGAAGAAAACGAAAAGAACGGAGCATTGTAGCGGGGGGCCGCCCCAGGCCGCTCCCCGATGAAGAAAGCGTCCCAGACTTATGTCCGACCCTGTCATCACCCCCAATACCACAATCAGCTCTGACAGCTCCGACCGGCCGCAACGCCGGCCTGAATGGATTAAGGTGCGCGCGCCCTCTGGCGAAACCTACGAGCGGGTGCGCGCCCTGATGCGCAGCAAAGCCCTCAACACAGTCTGTGAGGAAGCCAGATGCCCCAATATCGGCGAATGCTGGGGCGCAGGGACTTCCACATTTCTGATGCTGGGCGATACCTGCACCCGTTCGTGCGGCTTTTGTGATATCAAGACCGGGCGGCCAACAGCTATGGACTGGCAGGAGCCGAACCGCGTCGCCGAAGCCGTGCGGCGGATGAACCTGCAACACGTCGTGATCACCAGCGTCAACCGCGATGAGCGCAAGGATGGCGGCGCGCCGATCTTCGCCATGGTCATCCGTCGTATCCGGCAGATACACCCCGGATGCAGCATCGAGGTGCTGATCCCCGATTTCAAAGGCAGCCGGGACGCGCTGCAAATTGTGATGGACGCCCAGCCAGAGATTCTGAACCATAATGTGGAGACCGTGCCGCGCCTGTTTCGCAAGGTACAGCCGCAAGATCACTACGAATGGGCTGAAGCGACCCTGCGCAACGCCAAACAAATCGACCCGCTGGTGCTGACAAAAAGCGGCATCATGGTCGGCCTGGGCGAGACCCCGGATGAGGTGGTGGAAGTGATGCGCGATCTGGCCTCGTGGGGCGTCGATATCCTGACCATAGGCCAGTACCTCCAGCCAAGTCGCGAGCACCTCCCGATGGATCGTTACTACCGCCCGGAGGAATTCGCCGAATTCAAGCAAATCGGCGCTGAACTGGGATTCAAATGGGTGGAAAGCGGCCCCCTGGTGCGGTCTTCTTACCATGCCGCCGAGCAGGTGCGCGCGCTGAGCGCTCTGGATTACATCCATCTGCGCCAGCCCTGATCGGCCTCCTTCACGGGGCTTGCCGGGCGGACTGCCCGGCCGATGCGCGCTGGCAGCGGGACCATTCCCCTACTACCGCAATAACCGGGGGTGTGGTATAACAGAAAAACAGGCGGCGCTTCTGCTTCATGCCAGGCCGATTATCATCTGTCCCGTGCTCGTACTCCCGAACGATTCAGGCAGGCAATATAGATCAAATCAGTGATAGCCAGATATCATGAGTGACAAACAATCCTCCCTATGGAACATGCGTTCTTCCGACGACGACGATGATGACGATCGCGGCGCTTCGTCTTCCTCAAAAAGGTCCTCCCCCTTCTATTCGGAAGATGACGACTACGACGACGAGGACTTTGACGAGGAGGAGGAAAACGAAGCCGGGAGCGAAGACAAATACAGCAGCTCCTCGTACAGGAGCAGCTCGTACGGCACGTCGTCCTTTGGAAGCGGCTCCAGCCGTCCTACCAGCTCGAGCAGCACGAGCAGCCGCTACGGAAGCGGCAGCAGCTACGGCGGCTCCGGCAGCAGCTATAGCGCGGGCGGCAGCTATGGAAGCTCTGGCTCCGGCAGCACTTATGGCACTGGCAGCAGCTACGGGTCAACAGGGACCGGCTCTGGCGCCAGCCGTCCTACCACGGGCAGTGGCTCCAGTTCTACCGGCAAATACGCCTCGTCCTCTCCTCACCGGACAGAAAGCCCCCCTACGGGCGCCAAAGAGTCCTCTTCTGACAAAAAAGGAGGGAGATTCCTGGGGCGTTTTGGCGGGGGGAAGTCAGAAAAAAAGCCAGCGGAAAAGAAATCCGGTTCCGACGGCGGCCGTCTCAATAGCCTGAAAAAACGGTTTTCGCGCGGGGGCGATTCGCAGGGCAGCCGGGCCAGCGCAACCGGCACAGTCAGTCGATCGGGGGCGACTTCTTCCGGTAAGCCCGGTGAGCACGGGCAGAAGGATAAGGGCAAGTCCCGCTTCAGTTTCTCCCTGCCCTTCAAGCGGGGAGAGAAGAGTGAAAAGAGCGGCAGGACAGACCGGCCTTCCACCCCGCATGATGTGAAAAAGGCGCGCCCGCTGCCCAGCCGCAGCAAGCAGCCGCAGATCAGGCATCAGGGTCTCTCGCTGGATCGCAAGCTCGACATCGCCGGCGTGGCGCTCCTGATCGGCGCGGCGATCATCTCTCTGGGCGCGATCAGCAGCAACCGGGGCGATGTCAGCCGCGCCCTGCTGGAGCTGCTGTACCAGATTGTCGGGATTGGCTGGCTGGCTATCCCGCTGGCCCTGGGCGGTGTAGGCCTCTGGCTGCTCTGGCGTCATTTCGGCGATGTCGCGCCGGAGGCGAACTACGAGCATCTCGTCGGCTGGGTCATCGTCTACTTCGCCTTTCTGACAACGGCGCAGTACATCCACCTGCTGACCACGCCCGTTATCTCCATAGAACAGCTTTACGAGCTGTCGGACCAGACTGTCCGCGCCGGCCAGGGCGGCGGATGGTTCGGCCACCAGATATATATGCTGCTCATGCGCAGCATTGGCGAAGTCGGGACGCCCATCGCCTTGCTGGGCTGGTGGGGCATCGGCCTCATTGTCGCCACTGACATCTCATTCGCCGATATTTTCCGGCTGTTCGGCCGCGGACAGCGGGCGGTCGTCAACCGCTATCGCAGTCGCCGCGCCGATCGCGCCGCCGCGCAGCGCAGCCTGGCGGCAGGCCTGAGCGGGGCAGCCGTTGTGGAATCGCTGCCTCAACCCGCCGCCACGGTGATGCTTGGCGACGGCGCCGGTCAGAAGGCCCTCCCCGCCGCCGAGACACTCTCTCTCGATCAGGAGAGCCGCGCCCAGCCTTATATCCGCTATCGTGGCCGGGAGCGCGATACAGCGGAGGTCGTCCCGGCTGTGCCGGCCAGCACAGCCGATCAGCCTGCTCTGTACGGAGCGCAAAGCTCTCCGCCGCTCGATTCCGGTCGGGCGACTTCCGCCCCGACATCGACCGGCTATCGTTCCACGAAGGCCCCGGCTCCCGCCGCCAGCGGGCCGGTCCCGCTCAGGCCCGGCAGCGATCCGCTGCGCATCCGCCGCCCACCGGCGGGGCTGGACCTGGATGCCCCGGCAGATGAGGACACGGACCTCGACGATGAAGAAGAAATTGTCTCCGTTGCCGGGGATGATCAGCCCGATGGCGAGACCAGCCCGGAAGTGAGCAGCCAGCCCCCCGACGTGCGGCCACGGCTCATCCCTCCTGTGCCTTACGCGTCCACAGCGCTCTCCGACACCGGCCGTATCTCACAGGAGAAGGATGCCTCCAGCGAGATTCTGTTCACCGGTGTGAAGCAGGCCCCCACCCCGGCGAAGCCAGCGCCGGCGCCTTCGACGCCGCCGGCGTCCAGCGCGCCGCCCGCCCCCAGACCTGCCCCGCCGTTCACGCTGGACGACGATCGGGATGATGACCTCGACGAGAAAGAGAATTACGACGAGGACGAGGCAATCACCGATGAGACCTTCGACACGACGTTCATGCGCCCGGCCCAGCCGCGCAATACCGGCCCGGTAACCGTCCGGCCCCTGCATCCGGCGGGCGATCGTGCGCCTGGCGCCGGCCTGTCCCCGGCGGAGCGGGCCGCCTTTATGGGCGACTTCGCCAGCAAACCCGATGTGGAAGATGAGAACGGAGAAGAGAACGACAACGGCGCATCCGAGGTGATCAGCACCATTGGCCTGGCTTCACGCGCTGCAGCCGTACCATTGACGCCAGCCCGCCGCAGCCCGATCCAGGGCGACCCGTTTGCGGAGGAAGAAGACGACCTGGCGGACGAAGATGAAACAGTGTATGAGCCGCTGGACAGCGCAGACTACCCGGACGATCTGCCTGTTGTAGACCTGGATGAAGGCGAAGCGATCCAGCCGGGCCGCCAGGATGAGCCGCCCGTCGACACGATAGTTACGCCCACCCGCCCGCCCGTCCGATCCGCGGCAGTGCCTCCCCCGCCTGCGGCAACGCCCGTCATTCCCCCGGCCAGGCCGCCTTCGGCGACGCCGGCGCCTGCTACACCTGCCAGGACACAGCCAGAGCGCAAAACATCGCCGGCGGAGGAATCCGCCGCGCCCTTCGCCGCGGAACGCCCCGCCTCCGGGGCGCCGGCTGCCCACGCCGAGCCTGTTATCCCGGAGACGCCGTACCGGCCCCAGTACACCGTGCCGGACTTCCACACCATCCTGGAGCCGGTCACCGAACAGAATATCAACGACGAAGTGCTGCTGGATCGCGCCCGGATTATCGAAGATACGCTGATGAGCTTCGGCGCGCCGGGCAAAGTTGTCGAAGTGAACCCCGGCCCGGTGATCACGCAATTCGGTGTCGAGCCAGATTATGTGGAGGCGCGCGGCGGCCGGCGCACCCGCGTCAAAGTGCAGGCTATCGCCCGCCTGGCCGACGATCTGGCCCTCTCGCTGGCCGCCCGTTCAATTCGTATTGAGGCGCCGGTCCCCGGCAAGGGGTTCGTCGGCATCGAAGTCCCCAACGGCGAAACGTCGCTGGTCAGCCTGCGCGACGTGATGGAAAGCCCGGAGTACGCCCGAATCAATTCCAAATTGCGCATTGGCCTGGGTCAGAGCGTCGATGGCACCCCGGTCGTTGCTGACCTGACCGCCATGCCGCACCTTCTGATCGCCGGTACCACCGGCTCCGGCAAGTCCGTCTGCGTCAACGCCATCATCGCCTGTCTGCTCCTGCAGAACACGCCCGACGACATGCAGTTGATCATGGTCGATCCCAAGCGCGTGGAGTTGACCGGCTACAACGGCATCCCTCACCTTGTCGCGCCAGTTGTGGTGGAGCTGGAGCGCATCGTCGGCGTGCTGAAGTGGGTGACGCGTGAGATGGATGATCGCTACCGGTATTTCAATGAGCGCGGGGCGCGCAACATCCTCACCTACAATAATATGCTCGGCCCGAATGAGAAGCCGCTGCCCTACCTGATCGTCATCGTGGACGAGCTGGCCGACCTGATGATGCTGGCCCCGGACGAGACGGAGCGCGTCCTGACCCGGCTGGCGCAGATGTCGCGCGCCACTGGCATCCACCTGATCATCAGCACGCAGCGCCCCTCGGTCGATGTCGTGACCGGCCTGATCAAGGCCAACTTCCCGGCCCGCATCGCCTTCGCCGTGGCGTCCTCGGTAGATAGCCGCGTCATCCTGGACCAGCCCGGCGCGGAACGGCTGCTTGGCCGCGGAGATATGCTCTTCCAGGCCCCGGATGCCGCCGCGCCGTCCCGCCTTCAGGGCGTATTCGTATCCGATACGGAGCTGACCCGGCTGGTCAATTACTGGAAGGGTATCCGCACTGTCGAAGGCAGCGCCCGGCCTCCCACTCGCCTCGATGCGGGCCAGACAGGGACGCCCGGCACACCGCGGGCGGCGACGCCGGTGCGCAGCCGCGCCGAGAAGTACGGCGCACCTGGCGCGCCCACCGCCTATTCGGCGCGCCCTGCCACACCAATGGCATCCTCACCGGCTTCCACGGCATCCGCATTTTCGTCAGCCGGCAGCTTCTGGGAACGGGGCGCATCCACACCCGCTGACCGGACCCGGGACACGGACGATCTGGACGAGTTGTACGATGAGTCCGTCGCGGTAGTCCGCCGCCTCAGGAAAGCGTCGGTCTCCCTCCTCCAGCGGCAACTCCGCATCGGCTATACGCGGGCGGCGCGCCTGATCGATGTGATGGAGGAGCGCGGGGTGGTCGGCCCGGCCCAGAGCGGCAGCAAGCCGCGCAAGGTGATCGGCTACAGCGACGATGATATCGATCTGGACGATGAGGATGACGACGAAATATCGGAACTTGAGGAAGAATACGAAGATGACGAGGACGACGAGATATAACGTCCCCATCTCCTGATCAAATCAGCCGCCGGGCGCGTGACCCGGCGGCTGCTGTTTCTGGTGGCAGAGAGGCTAATCACCCGGAGCAGGGGCGGGTAGCGGCTCACCGGGGATGCCCCAGAAATAGATCGCTCCGCTGGAAGCCGCCAGAGCCAGCACGCTCCCATCCGGCGACCACGCCGGCAGCGAAAGCTGCTGATCCTGCGCCCCGATCTCCACCCGCTGGTTAGGGTTAGCCATGTTCCACAGATAGGCATGGCCGGGCCGGGCAACCGTCACCAGCAGGGTGCCGGTCGGATCGACTGCCATGCTGTGGAAATTATCGTCGTGCCCCGGCAGTGAAGCGAACAGATCGCCCGTATCCAGATCCCACATAGAAACAGTATCGGGGCCGCCCGCCCCGACCAGGTAGTTCATGCCGGCAAAGGCGATCGCCCGGTTAGCCACGCCTGGCGCGGTCTGGATAGCCCGCAGCAAAGCGCCATCCCGGGTTGACCAGACGCGCACGCCGCTGCGGAAGTTCACTGCCGCCCGGGCGCTGTCCGGGCTGAAAGCGACCATCTGCGGCGGACCCTCAAAATCCGCCAGCACCGCCCGCGTTTCTCCGGTTTGCACATCCCACAGCCGCACAACCGGCTCGTCGCTGACAGTCGCCAGGAGGGCGCCATCCGGGCTGAAGAAGACGCCGCGCACCGGAGAGGCATGCGCCCTGACCGTATATAGCTGCTCGTCAGAGACCAGGTCCCACACAATCATTGTGCCGTCCACGGCCCCCAGCGCCAGCAAGCGCCCGTCAGGAGAAATAGCTGCCGGCCCGATCGTCGCCGTATATCCCGGAAAAACGCGCAGGGGGAGCGCGCTATCCAGCGCGTAGATCGCCACGTCCTGATCGCGCTCGATCACGACAATCTGCGAATCGCCCATAGCGAAGAACGCCCGCTGGGGATTCGCGTCTTCCTTTTGCCAGACCAGATCGCCGATCCGGGTATCCCAGGCCCGCACCGCGCCGTCGCCCGACACGGTCAACAGATAGCGGCCGTCGTCAGTGAAGTCCATATGGTAGGTGGTGCCTGTCGGGCGCAAGGTGAGGCCAAGCAGGCCAAACCGGGTCACGTTATTCAGCGTGACCGGCCCGGCCGGCGGGCGCCAGGGGATCGGGGTCGCGGTCGGCTGCCGGGCCGGCGCTCCCTGCGGCCCGGCGCATCCTGCCAGCAGCGCCAGGACGATCGCCGCAGCGAGCCAGCGCGACGAGATGAGTCGGGCGAGCGCCCTGCCCCCGCGTCTAGCGATCATGGGGATGAGTCACCCACAACTGATCCGCGTAATGATACCGGCTCTCCAGCCGGGCTGTATCATGCAGCCGGTAGGTCAACCGCCAGACCGGGAGGCCATTCTCCACGCGCAGCGGCCGGACCAGCCGGCCGTTTTCAAACAACCGTATGACTGGTTCGCAGGTGTTGAAGTTCCGCAGGTCGGGGCAAATCTGGAGCCGCAGCTCAGCCATGTTATTCGGCGTGTCATGCACGTTGACCAACTGGCGGACATGGGCATAATCCAGCCGCGGGAGATTCAGGTTGGGCCGGGCCGAGCCATCGAAGCCGCCCATATAACCATCCATCCCCACGTTGATCGGCCCGCCGAGCGGATCACCATTGTGGATAATCTCGCGGCAAAAGCCGGCGAAACAGAGCAATTGCGGGAGCTGCGTTTTGACCGTTCCGGCCAGCGGCAGGCTCATGTACTCCGCTTCCGTCAGCGTCGTCCACGGCCAGGCCACCCACGCATTGAAACCCGTCCCGCTGACGTACATCATCCGGGAATCAGGAGCGTCGCTGCGGGCCAGCGCCGTGAACGGCATCCCGCGCGGGACGACGCCAATGGGGAGTCTGGCCGCCGGGTCCAGATAGGCATTGGGGTTAGTCGCCGCGCCGGGGATTCCTCCGACTGCAGTGACCGCCGGCAGGGTAGACGCATCCAGGATCATCGCCTCAACAGACGCCAGCGCCACCGGCGGCTCACCTTCACCTCCGCCGCCAGCGCCCTCCCGCGCGTCCTGTAAAGCGGCTTCAACAGCCTGGCTGGCTTCCAGCGCGATGCTGTTGCAGTAGGAGGCGGAAGCCGGGTCCGTTGTGAACATCAGGCCCAGATCGTGCCCGAGCAGAGAGACCAGGTTTTGCGTTGTGTACGGGCAGCGCACCAGCGGATCGAATGAAGTCCAGCCCTGCGGGCGGTTGCCATAGCCAAGTCTGGCGTCAGCGAGGGTCTCCAGATCGTGGCGGTTGGCCCGCGCTACGACCCATTCCGGCCCGATAGCAATTTCGCCAAACCACGCCGACTCATCCAGCGGTTGTCCCACCTGGCTGGAGGCAATCTTGAGCAACTCAAGGTCCTGGCGGACGCTCTGCTGATCCTTGCGCCCGGTCCAGCCATCAGGGTAGACGCCCGGCCGCTGGAAGATTGCGGCGCTCAGCGCGTCAAGGTCCTGGCGCAGGTCGCCGGTCGGCAGAGCCACGGGCAGCACAATGTCGCTGAACATATTGACATGCTGGGCCAGCAGCGCGCAGTAATTTACGCCAGGCTGGGCAGCGGGGCGGTCAAAGACAGCGTTAGTGCGTTCCAGCCACAGCGTCGCCGCTTGCAGCGTGCGATCGCAGCGCATGAACGGCTCCGCCCCTATCCACAGGTCAGGGCGGGCGTCAGGCCCGAGCTGGTGATCGGCCAGCGCCTCCAGATCGTGCCGGATATCGCGGGCGATCATCCAGGGCGTGCCCGGCGCCGCCCCGAACCAGCCGGCCGGGCGTTGATCCGGCGCCAGCCGCGTGCCGGCCAGCAGCTCCAGATCGAGGCGCAAGTCGATAGCGAAAGAGGGCGCATCCACGTCGAACGAGTTAGTCCAGCCAATCGGGCGGATACTGTCACCGAGCAGCCGGTTCGCCAGCGATTCCAGGTCTGTACGGGCCGCAATCAGGAGCGGAGTCGCATCGGTCCGGGCTGACGCCTGCGCCGCTGCCATACCTGCCCCACCCAGCAAGATACTGCATATCAGCATCACCATGAGTAAGCGCGCTCGAGAAGCCACGACCCCGCTCCTTATAATTCAGCCATACGGGAGGTTACCTGCCTGCCTGTCAACAGCTTCATTATAGCATCATGCGAAGTATATGCAGGATAGGATCAGCGGCATATCTCTGGCCGGGTCGGACGATTCTCACGCCGTTTTTATCTGCACCTACACGGTTCTTATAGAGATAGGGTATAGTACACAGACGAGAGTTACACTGAAATAGTGATCATCTGAACAAGTCAGTAAAAAGGAAGTTATCGTGAATCCTAACCCTAACAACTCGCAGCAGAACGGCCCCATGTTGTCTTCTCGCATCTGGGTATTTCTGGGGCTGGCTCTGGTGCTGTTGATGGCTTTTCAGCTCTTTTCTAACTCAGCCCCCAATACTCACCAGATCACGCTGACGCAGTTGGCCGATTACATCAGAAACGGCGAGGTCACCGGCATAGTTGTGCGCGGCAATGAGATTCAGGTGGAGCGGCGCGGCGGCGGCACTTCGGTTGTCTACAAAGAGCCAGGCGTCAGTATCTACGAAACTCTGAAGGGCAGCGGCGTTGCTGAGGACACGATTGCCGCGCTCAGCATCGAGGTTCAGTCCGGCGAAACACCGCTGTCGCTGATACTCAACCTGCTGCCTTTCTTGCTGCCCAGCCTGATCATCGGCTTTCTGCTCTGGCGCATGATGCGCTCAGCCCGGATCGGGCAGGATCAGGCGATGAGCTTCGGGCGCAGCCGGGCGCGCGTCTCACGCGATATGGAGCGCCCGACCGTCACTTTCGCCGATGTCGCCGGCGCCGATGAAGCCAAGCAGGAGCTTCAGGAAATTGTGGAGTTCCTGAAAGAATCGGAAAAGTTCATCCAGTTGGGCGCGCGTATCCCGAAAGGTGTGCTGATGGTCGGCCCACCCGGGACCGGCAAGACCCTCCTGGCCCGCGCGGTAGCTGGCGAGGCCGGAGTGCCATTCTTCAGCATTTCCGGCTCAGAATTTGTTGAGATGTTCGTAGGTGTAGGCGCCAGCCGCGTGCGCGATCTGTTCGACCGCGCCAAGAAAGACGCGCCCTCCATCGTCTTTGTCGACGAGATCGACGCGGTCGGACGCCAGCGCGGCACCGGGTTAGGCGGCGGCCATGACGAGCGCGAGCAGACGCTCAACCAGATTCTGACGGAGATGGATGGCTTCGAGACGGATACCAACGTCATCGTGATAGCCGCCACCAACCGCCCTGACGTGCTGGACCCGGCGCTGTTGCGCCCCGGCCGCTTCGATCGCAAGGTCATCCTTGACCGCCCGGATTTCAAAGGGCGGGAGGAAATTTTCAAGGTTCATATGCGCGGCAAGCCGCTGGCTTCTGATGTGAACGTCGAAGCCCTGGCCAAGCTCAGCCCGGGGTTTGCCGGCGCCGATATCGAAAATCTGGTCAACGAAGCCGCCATTCTGGCCGCCCGCCGCAATAAGAAAACAATCAGCATGCGCGAGTTTCAGGAGGCAATGGAGCGCATTATTGCCGGCCCGGAGCGCCGCAGCCGCCTGATCACGCCGGAAGAGCGAGCGGTTATCGCTTACCACGAAGCAGGACATGCCGTAGTGATGTATTACCTCGAAGAAGCCGACCCGGTACACAAGATTACCATCATTCCGCGCGGTCAGGCGGGCGGTTACACCCTCTCCCTGCCGGAAAGCGATACGATGCTCGTCACCCGGGAGAAGTTCGAGGATCAGATTGTAGGGCTGCTCGGCGGGCGCGCAGCCGAGGAGATTACGTTCAACCGGATCACTACCGGCGCGGCAAACGATCTTGAGCAGTGCACCAAGCTCGCCTGGTCCATGGTCACCCGGTACGGGATGAGCGAGAAGCTGGGGCTGCGCACTTTCGGCGAGACATCGGGCAGCATCTTCCTGGGTCGCGATCTGATGGAACAACGCAACTACAGCGAAGAAGCCGCCGTCCAGATTGACAACGAAGTGCACCGGATCATCGATCACAGCTATATGCGCGCCAAAACACTCCTGCAAGAGCACCGCGACAAGCTGATCACGATCAGCCAGACTCTGCTTGAGAAAGAAACGATCGATCGGGAAGAATTCGAGATGATTATGGGCGCCAGCACCCTGCCGAATCCGGCCCTGGCTGATTCGGTTCCGGCCTAGCGCCCGCCGGCCTCCGCCGCAGAAGAGCAACAAAACAACGCCCGTCTTTTCCCGACGGGCGTTTCTGTTCCGAGCAGTGGGGCGGCGCAGCCCCCGGAGCGGAGATCAGTAAGGCGATCGCACAAAGCGCACGATGATGCGAACGCGCCCCAGCTCGATCTCGTCCCCGTCACGAAGCCGGTAAAGCTGGTTGGCCTCAAGCTGGTAACCGTTGATCCGGGTTCCATTCGTTGTCCCCAGATCCTGCACATAGAGCGTCCGGTCGCCTTGCGTAATGGACACATGCCGGCGCGACACGCCATTTTCCTGTCCGCCGTAGGGGGTCAGATCCAGGTCAGGGTGAAAATCAGCAAGCGGATCGGAACGACCGATGATGATTCGCTCGCGAACCTCCATGCCCACCGTAGTCTGGTTATCGCTGCCGATCTGCATCAATAACCGCCACGGAGGGGCCAGCAAGCCGGTCTTAGGGTTCGAACGTTCGGGCATCAAAGGCCGGCGCGGGTCGCCCAATAACGAGGTATCACGCTTGAAGCTCTTCTGTACCCACGACATCATACAACAGCCCTTTACTTAACCGTTAACATATTCATTGCCTGTCTGGCAGTACATTGCATTCACCTTTATACTATCGAAATCCAGGCCAGGTTTCAAGTAGCCTGTACGTACCAATCTGGATCGCCACTATGTTCCCCACCGTCAGCGGACGCTTTATATACCGTCTTTCGGCCGTTTTCCTGCTGGCAGGTCTCTGCCTGGCCGGCTGCGCCGCGCCGGAATCCGGCGTCATCTATACCAGCGCATCTCCAGCCTGGCGTGACGGACTCGTCATCGGGCGAGCCTACCGGACAGACTCGCCCGCGATCGGTATCAGCCAGCGAGGGTGGCTGGCCGCCTGGGCATCAGGCGACAGCCTGTACATCCGTCGGGTGGAGCCGGACGGGACCCCGGGGGCGGCTCAGCGTGTATTGCGCGGTCGGTCGCCATGGCGGCCAGCCCTGATCCCGGGGCCGGAAGAATCATGGCATTTACTGTGGTTTGACCAGGACAACTACGGCGACAACCAGATTTACAGCGCGACCCTTGAACCGGGTGGCGCGCTCCTGCGCGGCCCGGTGGCAGTCACTGCGGACGGCGTGAGCAGCGCCGCCATGGCCCCTGCTGATGGTGGCGCGGTCGCCATCATCTGGGCCAGCAGGGGAGCCGCCCCCCGCCTGTACGGCCAGCGGCTTGACTCCGCCGGGCGTCCTGCCGGCGGAGCGCCGGTCCTGATCGCGGCCCACGGCGAGTACCCTTCTCTCAACCGCCTGTCCAGCGGCGTATGGGTGCTGGCCTGGCTGGCTCCGCCAGAACAGGCAGGCATGGGACCCGGGGGATATGATGCCCTGGTGCGGCTGGCACAGGCGCCCTTCCCCTGGGAAGGGGAGGCCAGGCCGATCTCCATCGGCCATCTAACTTTGACCGGGCCAGGCTGGTATCTGGAGAGCGCCGCGCTGGGGCTGGACCGCGACACGGGGTATCTTTTTCTCAGCCAGCGGGATGCCTCTGACGGCAGTGTGAAGACGAAAGCCCTGCTCTTTCCGCTGTCTGGCCATGCTTCCCCCCCACCGTCTATAGAGGCTGTTCGGCTGCCCGCCTCATCCACTGGCGACGCTTCGCCAGGCCAGACCGGCTTCAACACCGGCCCGATCCTCGCCTCGCAGGATGGCGATCCGGTCAACGCAGCGTGGCCGATGCCCGTGTACGGGCAGCACGAGATACTGCCAGTCGCCTTCTCAGTTGAGGGGTGGGTGATGGTGGGGTATTTCCAGGGCGGCCAGTTGGCTGGCTATCAGGCGATCAGCCGGCGGAGCGACGTCCTGGGCAGCGTTGGCCTGTGGACAGACCGGGATCGCTACCTGACGGTCTCCTGGGCGAACGCGCCTCAGCAGCCGGGGGCGGCAGCGGAGCTGGTGCTCAGCACCACGCAACCGGCCAGCATCCGCTGAAGCTGCGCCGCTCCACGCTATCTGTGTTACACTCCGAACAAAGGGCCAGCTATACGCATCAGAGGAGCGCGGCATGAATCTGGACGAGGGCAGGCATGTCCTGGTTATCGGCTCGGCAGGAATCGACATCAAGGGTCGCCCGGCACAGGATGTGATCAAGGGGGCCTCCATCGCGGGGCTTATCCGCTCCAGTGTGGGAGGCGTCGCTCGCAATATCGCCGAAAATCTGGCCCGGCTGGAGGTACCCACTGTACTCCTGTCCGCGGTTGGGGACGATCCGGACGGCGAGCATGTCCTGAGGCATTCTCAGGAGGCCGGGATCGATGTCAGCCAGGTGAAAATTGTCCCTCACAAACGGACCGGCCGTTATATGGCTATTCTGACGACCGACGGGCAGCTTGATCTGGCGATCAACGACTTTGAAATCGGCAGCGAGATTGACGCGCCATACCTGGCCCAGCAGGAATCTCTATTCGCCAACGCGGCCATGATTGTGCTGGACGCAAATCCGGACCAGGATGCCCTCAGGACTGTGTTCAAATTCGCGCGCAGGTACAAGACGCCGGTCTGCGCTGATCCCACCACTCCATCCCTGGCCAGGCGGCTGCGCCCGTATCTGAACCGTATCATGATGATGACGCCGAATCTCCAGGAAGCCGCCGCGCTCAGCGAATATCCGATCGACCGCACCGATGTCGAGACCGCGCTCAGCGTAGCCCAGACCTTGCTGGAACAGGGCGTGCGCATCGCCGTCGTCACGCTGGGGATGCGCGGCCTGGCCTATGCCAGCGGCTTCGATCGGGGGCTGATTCCGGCCATCCGCACCGAAATTCGAGACGAGACAGGCGCGGGTGATGCCCTGACAGCCGGCGTTATCTTCGGGCTGCTGCACGATGTGCCGCTGGATGAGGCGCTGCGCCTGGGGGTGTCGGCGGCGTCGCTAACCCTCCGCTCGCCGGACACCGTAGCCCGGGACCTGAGTCAGGAAATGCTGTACGACCAGCTTGTCCTCTAATTCAGCGGCAGGGGCATCGGCCTGCGAACAATCTTCTGCATCAGGAGCCGGGCGCGCCTCGTCCGGTTATTCCAGAGCGCCCTGCCCCAGGACAAACTGAGCGATCATGCTGTTGATCAGCGTCTCCACCGGTGCCCGATCATCGGTGAAGACAATATCCGACGGCTCTACTGGCACAATTGACTGAGCCGCGAGCGCCAGTGTATCCCGCAGTAAGGCAGGCATCCCCGGCGGCAAAGCGGTCAAGTTATCCGCCAGATTCCGGGCCTCCGTAGCGGATTGTGTGGCGACCAGCATGGTGTTGAATGAGCCGGGCACGTCAATCGCGTGCACACTGGGAAAGACCCGCAGCAGCGTCGCCGCTATAGCCTCCACCAGTCGCCGATCGGCATCCGTCCGCCCCACATTGATCATGACCACGCCATCCGGCGCGAGCTTCTGCCGGACTTCCTCAAAAAACTCAACTGTCGTCAGGTGCCAGGGGATGTAAGGCACGCGATAGGCATCAATAGCCACCAGATCGTAATCGCCGTCCAGCCGGGAAAGGGCGTAGCGCCCGTCATCCACGATCGCGTTCAGGTTGGGCATAGTCATTGCAAAGAAGCGCCGCCCGGCGTCAATGATACCCTGGTCAATTTCAATCCCGTCGATCTGGATCGGCCCGTAGACAGCGGTGTACTGCTGGGCGATAGTCCCCGCCGCCAGGCCGATGATCGCCACCTTATCGAGCTTCGCCGGGTCGTAAGGGGCCGGGTTGAAGTAGGGCGCGGCCAGGAACATATCCCAGGTGGCCGTTGTTTGCAGATGATCGGGATGATACACAGAGTGGACGCCCTGACCTTCATTCAGAAGCAGGAAACGCGTGCCAGGCGGCTGGCGGGAGACAATCACGCCGTCGTTGACTTCGACAACCTGCACGTAGTTGTACGCCGTTTCGGCTTCGTACAGCAGCGTCGTCCCCGGAGGAGCCGGCTTGATCGGTCCCCGCACTCCCAGGAGGAGCGCGCAGGCCAGGACAGCCGGCATCCAGCTCGTGCGCAGCGCGCGCCGCGGCTGAATACGGGCCATCCCCAGAAGCGCCACCGCCAGCAACGCCCCTGCCAGCAGGCCAAATGTCCAGGCCGTCCCAATCGCCGGGATGAACACGAGCACAGTCCCGAAAGCTCCGATCAGGCTGCCCAGCGTGGAGAAGGCGTATACGCGCCCGGCGACGCGCCCCAGCGTGGCGGTATCCGCCACCGCCAGCCGGACCAGGAAGGGCGACGCGCAGCCCAGCAGCGTGACCGGGACCGCGAACAGAATCATGACCGACAGGCCAGCCGCGACCAACACGACCATATCCACGCTGGCCGGCGCGAATACCGAGGCCATCGTCAGGACAAGCGGGCGGGTCACCACAGGCACCAGCCCGGCGGACAGGCCCGCCCAGGCGAGCACACGAAACAGCGTTGCCGGGTACGGGGAACGGTCGGCCCACCGCCCGCCTGCGTAATAGCCTGCCGACAGGTTGAGCAGGATGAGCGTGATCACGACCGACCAGACTACGTCGGAAGTACCCAGCACAATCCCGATCAGGCGAGCTGTCGCAAATTCAATCCCCAGCACCGTCATGCCGGAGACGAAAGCCGTCCCATACAGGAACCAGCGCGGGAGCGGGGCCGTTGCAGAGGATGGAATGGGAGCGGACTGCTGGCTCACGCGGCGTCGTCTCTTACCGGCAGGTACAGGACAAATGTGCTGCCGTGGCCGGGCTGACTCTCCACAAAGAGGCCGCCGCCATGTCGCTCAGCAACCGATCGGACAATCGAGAGACCCAGCCCGATGCCAGGAGTCACCCCCGTCTCCTGCTCGCCAATGCGCATGAAGGAAGCATTCAGGCGCGCGATATCTTCCGCGTCAATGCCGGGGCCAGTGTCGCGGATGTAGACACCCAGATAGCGCCACTGGCCGATAAGAAACGGTTTGACTTCCAGCGTAACCTGGCCGCCAGGCGGCGTGTACTTGAGCGCATTCTCCACCAGCTCATTACAGGCGCGGGTCAGCCATTCGTAATCGCCGTAGACTTGCGGAAGATCCGGGTCGGGCGGCGCAAACACCATCTGCACGGACTGGGCCGCCGCTGTCTCGTTATAGCGCACCTGCAGCGCATCCAGCAGAGAATAGAAGTTGATTGCGTCAGTCATCGACAGGGCGCCGCTGTCAGCCAGACGAGTCGCGCTCAGTACTTTCTCCCACACCTGATCGAGCCGAAGCGCTTGCTGCTGGAGCACATTCAGATAAGTCTGACTTTGTTCAGGGTCCTCAATGGACCTGGTCAGCAGGTGTAGATGCAGCTTGAGGTTCATCAGCGGCGTGCCAACTTCGTGCGCGATGAGGGTCATGAAGCGCGCCTTCATCCGTTCAATAGCCCGCTCCTCGCCCACCCGGCGCAAGCTGATGATGAAGCCATTCACCTCCCCACTCTGCTCCTGATAGGGCAGGCCCGACGTTTCCAGAATGATCGGGTATCCCTCGCGGTGCCGCATCCTCAGCTCGCCGCGCCAGGGGCGGCCGTTCTGCGCCGCTTCATTCATCTCCTCCGCCATGTTGCGGAGCATTGTCTCGTGCAGGAAGCTCGCCAGTGGCCTGCCCAGAATATCCATCTGCGACCAGCCCAGCATCCTGTACACCGCCTCGTTAGCGTAAGTGATCCGGTTGTTGAAGCTGGTGATGATGACGCCATCGTCGATGCTACTCAGGATAGTCTCCGTCTGCTCCCGCTGGAAACGGATTTCGGCTGTACGGGCCATAACCTGTTTCTGGAGGTTGAGGGCGTGCCCTTCCACCTGTTCAAACAGGAGGGCGCTCTCCACTGCCATCGAAACCTGCGTGGCGAGGGCTTCCAGAATAAGCCTGTGCTGCGGGCCGTAGAATCCGGGGGTGGTATGATCCAGACAGAGCGCCCCGATCAGCTCGCCTCGCACGTGGATAGGCGCCCCGGCCCACGAGTTCACCGGGCTTGACTCGCCGAGCGACACCCAGTCCGCGCTTTTATGCACATCCGGAATCACGACAACTTCGCCTGTTATCCCCACCTTCGACAGGGCCGGCTGCTGATCGAAATCCCAGTAGTTGATAAACCCGGCGCCGCTCAGCTTCTGCTCCGAACGCACCTGGCCGATCCAGCTAAACAGGTGATAGGTGCCGCTCCGGTCCGTAATCCAGACAGAGGCAGAATGATAAGGCAGGACACGGCCAACCTGTTCCAGCACCTGCTTCAACACATCTTCCTGGCGTAACATGCCAGTCAGGGAGAGTCCGATATCGCGCAGCGTCTCCGCGATACGTCGCTGCTGCTGCTCCGCCTCATACAGGTGCGCTTTCTCCAGTGCCACCCCTGCCTGTCGCGCCAGCAGATTAGCCAGAATCTCATCCTGGCGGCTAAACATACCGGCCTCACGGCCCTCAATGGAGAGAGTTCCCCACGTGCGCGTGCTGGTAATCAACGGGGCAACCAGAAGCGAAAGGAACGGCGGGGGGTGCGACCCGACGATGAAGCGGGGGTCAGTCCGGATATCCGATACTGTGATAACCTGTTTCCCGGCGATAGCATGGCCGGCGATGCCAACTCCGGGTTTGAATACAACCAGGTTATGCGTCTTGAATGCTCCCTCCGAGGCCTGGACTGTCTTCATGCGCTCCCCTGCCTCATCCAGAAGCTGCATCGTCACTACCAGCGCCTGCGGAAATACCTGCATCGCCGATTCGATCACCCGCTGCAGAACCTCATCAAGCTGCAAGGTACTGGTGATCGCGATCATCGCATTATTCAGAGCCAGCATCGCCTGGCTGTAATGCTGAAGTGTGGCCTGAGAGGTTTGCCAGTAGCCAACAGCCCGATCAATCTCCAGCACAAATTCGCGCCCGTTCACGTGGATCAGGCCGGCTGACATATCAACTGTAACCGGGCTGCCATCATGATGTCTGTGCAGTATCTGGTCTTGCAATCCACTGCCGGCGCGCAGACGATCTGCGTCCCGGAGCTGCGAAATAGAGTCGTGAGGTTCGACATGCAGGATGTCGATCGGCTGGCCAATCAGCTCTTCGCGCATGTAGCCGGTCAGCTCCGCTGCGGCAGGGTTACACTCCACAACGCGCCAGCGTCCATCTTCACCATGGGGGTCCAGCAAAATAGCGGCATCCGGAAAATGCTCAAAAAGCGCCCGGTAGACCCTGAGGAATTGCCCTGTTGGCTCAGCATCAGCAACCGGGGCGTCAGGCTCTCTCCGGCGCTCTTGCTTCGCATAGAGCGCCAATCCCCCCGCCCCGGTCAGCGCCACCAGCAGGAGGCCGGGAAAAATCGACTCTGGCGACAACGAGCGCCATAACACATAGAGGCCCATCGCCGCCAGGACAGCGCTCACATATACAAGCCACGCGTGCTTCATTCGATACTGTATGCCATCGAACATCAGAATATCGTCCACGTAAAATCTGAGAGCCGATTATAGCAGACAAACGAGAAACCTTTTCCGGGGCTACCCGGGGGGACTTCAGACATCCTGCGCCGGCCTGCACGATGGTGTACACTAGATAGCAGGATGATCATGCTTGAATACGATACCCGGGGGCGTACAATGTCAACACGACTGGCACATGCAACGCTGCGGATGACGGCGATTCTGTTAACTCTGGCGGCAATTCTGTCCGTGCTGACGGGCGCTGCTTTTGCTCAGGGTGGGCCTAAAACCCATGTCGTCAAAGAGGGGGAGAATCTGACCCGGATTGCAGAGATGTACGGGGTCACGGTTGACGCTCTGCTGGCCGCCAACAGAATCGATAATCCCGATCTCATCCTGGTCGGCACGGAACTCGTGATCCCGGCGGAAGGCCCGACAACTGCCGCGGACGGACAGGGCGGCGGTGGCGGGGTAGAAGTAGCTGTCTATGTGGTGCAGCCCCGGGACACCATTGACACAATCGCGCAGATGCTCAATGTCGATCCCACGGCCATCATCGCCGCCAACTTCGACCCGGACGATAACCCCGGCCTGATCTTCCCCGGCCAGACCCTGCTCATCCCTTCCGACGCTGGCCCTTACACCAACCGGCTGCCGCTCTTCCCGCCGGCTGAACGGCGCACCGATCTACCGATCGCTGCCCCGGATGGTCAGGGTGGCGGCGGAATACCGGCGGGCGAAGCCTATGTGGTGCAGCCGGGCGATATGCTGGACAGCCTCGCGCAATCATTCGATGTCGCTATCGAGTCGATCATCTATGCCAACGACCTGAGTTATCCGTATATTCTGTTCCCCGGCCAGACCCTGCTCATTCCGGCAGACGCCCCGCCCTACGGCGTCGTCCCGCCGAACCCCGCCATGCTGCCATCCGTCAGGGCGGCCGCGAGCAGCGGCATCCGTGACGGGCAGGGCGGTGGCGGAACGACCAGCACCGGCCGGGTTTACGTGGTCCGCAAGGGCGATACAATCCTCAGCATTGTGCTCGCTCATGACATCGCGCTGATGGATTTTCTGCAGGCCAACACCTTTTTACTGAACGCACAACTTGAGCCGGGTGTGGAGTTGACGCTGCCCTGAGCCGGACCCGATGACTGTTCCATCTCCCCAGAAAGCTCGCTGGCTGGTCGTCAAGCTGGCTGATATTGGCGACCTGCTCCTGATCACGCCTGCCCTGGCGCGGCTGCGGGCGGCCCAGCCAGGCGCGACCATCCATGTCCTGACCACCGGCCATAGCGCCCCGATCCTGCCCGACGGTCTCGTAGATGACGTGATCATCTTCGACAAGTTCGCCTTCGACCGCCCGCTGGACGCGCTGCGCCCGGGTAATCTCCGTCAGGCTCTGGCGCTGGCGCACCGCCTGCGCAGCGGAAAATACGACGCAATCCTGATCCTGCACCACCTGACAACGCGCTTTGGAGCGTTGAAGTATGCCGCGCTTGCCTTCGCCTCTGGCGCGCCGCGCCGCGCCGGCCTGGATAACGGCCGCGGCTGGTTTCTGAACGTCACCGTGCCCGATGGAGGGTTTGGCGCCCGGCATGAAGCTGCCTGCTGGCTCAGCGTAGTGGATATGGCCCTCGGCAGGAATCCAGCCGCGCTCTACTCGCCACAGGAACACCCGCTTCAGGCGCGAATCACTGACGCTGATCGGGCCTGGGCGGCCGCCCGCCTGCCCGCGCCGGAGGGCGGCCCGCGCATCGCCGTGCATACCGGCAGCGGCGGTTATTCGCTGGCGCGCCGCTGGGCGCCGGAGTCTTTCGCCCGGGCGGCTGATCTGCTGTGGGCGGAAAACGGGGCGCAGATCGTGGTCGTTGGCGGGCCGGATGATCAGGGCGAAGCAGCGCTGGCCGCCATGCGGAATCCCGCCTTCAGCCTGATCGGGCAAACGACGCTGGGGCAGTTGGGCGCTGTGTTGGAAGCGTGCGACGCGTTCATCGGAGCTGACAGCGGCGTGATGCACCTGGCCGCCGCCGCAGGAACCCGCGTAGCCGCGCTCTTTGGACCCAGCAACGCCGATGCCTGGGGACCGTGGAGCGCGCGCGCCGCCGTCATCCGCAGCGCGCCGCCGTGCAGCCCGTGCAGCTATATCATGGGGACAGTTGGCCAGCGCGACGGCTGTCCGGCCCGGACGTGTATGCGGATGATCACGCCGGAACGTGTCGCCGCCGCAGTCACGTCGCTATTGCATGATAACATCCCGGCGAAAGAATCTCCCCCCGGCAGGCCGCCCCGGCCGGGTCGCGTGCGCATACTGGGCATCCCGCTCGACCCGATCACATGGGACGATCTGCGCGTTCTGCTGGCGACCTGGATCGCCGCAGGTAGCCCGCATCAGATATGCACGGTCAACCCGGAATTTGTGATGGTGGCCCAGCGCGACGTGCATTTTTACACCCTGCTCCAGCGGGCCGATCTATGCGCCGCCGACGGACAGGGATTGTTGTGGGCCGCCAGGCGGCTGGGCAGCCCCCTGCCCGCCCGCATCACCGGCTCAGACGGCGTCCCTCTGATTGCCCGTTGGGCCGCCGAACAGGGATGGCGGCTCTTCCTGCTTGGCGCAGCCGAAGGCGTCGCCGCGCAGGCCGCCGATGTGCTGATGCGGGAAAATCCCGGTCTGCAAATCGCAGGAGTCTACAGCGGCAGCCCATCCCCGGAAGAGGAGGATGGCATTGTCGCCCGTATCAATGACAGCCGCGCCGATATTCTCTTTGTAGCTTATGGAGCGCCCAACCAGGACAAATGGATCGCCCGCAATCTGCCGCGCCTCCATGTCAGCATGGCGATGGGGGTCGGCGGCTCACTGGATTTTGTCGCCGGGGTTCAGAAGCGCGCGCCTGTCTCCTGGCAGCGCCTCGGCCTGGAATGGCTGTATCGACTGATCCGCGAACCCTGGCGCTGGAAGCGCATGACCCGCCTGCCCCGTTTCGTGCTGGCTGTTCTGCGGCACGGCGGGCGCGGGCCGGCCAGCTTCGAGGGGCCGCCGCGCTGATCGAAGCATGCTCCTCACTCCCCCATTATCTGGACGACCAGCCGGCGCGAGCGGCCGCGATTATCAAAATCCACGAAGATGATCTGCTGCCAGGTGCCCAGCAGGAGCTGGCGGTTGACAAAAGGCACGGTCAGCGATGGTCCCAGCAACGCGGCCCGGACATGGCTGTGGCCATTGCCGTCATTCCACTGCGCGTGATGGGCATAGGGGCGGTCCGGGCTGGCAATCTCATCAAAGAGGCGCTGAAAGTCACTTAATGCGCCTTCCTCGTACTCGATTGTGGTCAGCGCTCCGGTTGAGCCGGGACAGAACACGGTCACAATTCCGTCATTAAATTCGCTGTCCGCGACTGCCTGGGCAACCTGAGGCGTAATATCGATTATTTCCGCATTGCCGCGCGTCTGAAGGTTCAACGCTGCTGTATGAACTCCCATCCAGTTACCTCCCCAATAACTGAAAATTGTTGAATATGCCCAGTCTACCACGATCGCGCGGCAGAGCAGAGCAGCCGGCTCTCCGATGAAGGCGCGTATACAAATCCCATGCAATTTACTCCCCGCCGGGATACACTGAACGCGCCTCGCGCCCGCACAAGAATGGCTGTGCCAGACCGCCGGGCGCATCTTCTCGCCAGTCACTATAAGGAGCGCAATGGCATGCACAAAGTAGGGTATATCGGCCTGGGCCTGATGGGCGCGCCCATGGCCCGCAATCTGATGAAGGCGGGGTACCAACTGGTTATCCATAACCGGAGCAGAGGCATCGTGGATCAACTGGCGGCGGAAGGTGCGACGCCGGCCTTTTGCCCCCGCGAAGTGGCCGAGCAGGTGGATGTTGTCTTCACCAATCTGCCCGATTCCCCGGATGTCGAACGAATCGCGCTCGGCCCCGAAGGGATTATCGAAGGCGCCCACGCCGGGTTAATCTTTGTCGATAACAGCACCATCAAGCCAGAGACGGCCCGGCATATCGCCCGGGAACTGGCCAGGGCTGGCGTGCCCGCGCTGGATGCGCCGGTCAGCGGCGGCGAAATCGGCGCCAAAGCGGGGACGCTGACGATTATGGTCGGCGGGCCGGAAGAGGCTTTCGAGGCGGTGATGCCGCTCTTTCAGGCAATGGGCAAGAGCGTCACCCGGATCGGTGACAGCGGCGCCGGGCAGGTGGCTAAATGCGCCAACCAGACTATTGTTGCCGCCCAGATGGCGGGCATGGCGGAGGCGCTCGTTCTGGCGCAAAAGAGCGGTGTGGACCCGCGCAAGGTCGTACAGGCTATCAGCAAGGGCGCGGCGCAATGCTGGGCGCTGGACACCAAGCCAGATCGCATCTTTCGGCGGGAGCTAACACCGGGCTTCAAAGCCTATATGCAGCACAAAGACCTCAATATCGTGCTGGAGACCGGCAACATCTACGGAGTTCCCATGCCTGTAACGGCCACAATCCAGCAGCTTTACCGCGCCATGCTGGCCACCGGGAACGAAAATCTGGATAACAGCGCCATCATCACCGTGCTGGAGGCGTTGGCCGGGGTGGTTGTCGGCGGCGAATAGCGTGCACAGGGCCAGGGACGTTTCACATCCGGGGTAGAAGACAGGAACCGCAAAGATGCAGAAGACACAGGGGAAAGCCCTCCGTCCTCTCTCTGCGTTCTCTGGTTCTCTGCGGGCAAGATCTTTTCTTTTCGGAGCCATCCCTGATCCGAAATGCCCCGCCGGGGTGAATTGTTCCTTGCCAGCATGTTAGTGTACAATGACATCATGGGCGACGGTTGATCTGGCCCGGATTTCATGATCGTGACGCGCACTTATGAGGATGGCCTCGTGTCTCAAGAACAAGCCATTCAATTCCTGCAACAGGGTATCGCCGCAGCCAGAGCCAAACAGAACGAAGAGGCGCGCCGGCTGTTACAGAACGCCATCCGCCTCGATCCAGCTAACGAAACCGCCTGGTTGTGGCTGAGCAGTGTCGCCCGCGACAACAAGGAACGGGTTTTCTGCCTGCGCCAGCTTTTACAGATCAACCCGCAAAATGAAATGGCTATCAAGGGGTTGAAGGCGCTTGGCGTTTCCGTGGGCGATACGCCTGAAGAAGCCGCCGCGCCCAGGAGCGCCATCCCCCAGCCGGCGGCGGACCGGATTACCGCGGCGCGCGCCACGCTCGATCCGATCATTCAGCGCGTGCTCACCCGCCCCGACCCTTATGCGGATATCCGCTGGGTGCATAAGGAGCGCAACAGAGCCGGTGAGCGCGCCGCCACGCTCTTCAATATCACGATTCGCGTGGTGCCCATCCTGGTCCTGCTGTGTATCATCGGAGCAGCAGCGGCTTATATCAGCCAGAATCCGAATGCCATCGCGCTGGCCCCGACCTGGACACCCAGCCCGACGCCGACTGTCACGCCGACCCCGACGCCGGGCTTCACGCCAACGCCCAGCCCGACGCCAGCCCTGACGTACACCCCCACGCCGCCGATTGACCCGGCCCTGCCACACGGCGATCTGTTCGCCGGGATGACGATAACGCCGGAATATCCGCGTTTTGAAGAAGGCCGCATCCTTGAGGAAGCGGTCATCCTGCTCAACAACAACCGCGACAGCCAGGCGCTACCTACCCTCTCAGCCCTGCGCCAGACCCTGCTGGAAGGCAGCACCAGCGCCAACCCGTACTACTACGAAGCTGTCGCCCTGACCGACCTGGGCGATACAGAGCGGGCCGAACGGGTGCTGCAGGAAGGCCTGACCAAACTGGAAGACCTGAACGCGAATACTTCCCTGCTACATGCGGGGCTGGCCTATGTCTACGCCGCTGAGGGCAATCTGGCCGCCTCCAACGAGGAAGCCGACCGGGCGCTGGCAGGCGATCCCCGCCTCCCCCAGCCATACTATCTGCTGGCTCAGAACGCCATCACTCGCGGCAACTATCAGGCGGCCGCCGATGTCATCCAGGAAGGGCTGGAGCAGCACCCCGCCGATGTGTATCTGTGGATTCAGTTGGGCAAGCTCAACCTGGCCCGCCAGCAGCCCGCCGAAGCGCAGCAAAACGCCCGCGTGGCGCTGTACATTGATCCGACCGCCGAAGAGGCTTACCTCCTGCAGGCTGAGGCGGATATGGCGATCGGCGACTACGGCCTGTCCGTCCTGCACCTGCAAGACTTCCTGTTCACCTACCCCGGCAGCATTGAGGGCTGGACAATGCTCGGCGATGCCCGCGCCCGGGAAGGCAATTTCGATCTGGCAATTGACGCCTACAGCCGCGCCGTCAACACGAGCGAGAAAGAGCGCTCGCAAATTCCGGCGCTGATGAGCCGCGCCGCCCTGTACAATCAGCGCCATCAGTACGCCCGGGCCTACAGCGATTTCAATACCGTGTTGAATATCGACAACGCCTATGTCCCTGCGCGTGAAGGCCGCGCCCTGGCTGCCTACCGATCCGGGCGGTTCGGTGAAGCCGTCGAAGATGTCGATCTCCTGCTGGAGCAATTCCCCGACCGCGATGATCTCCGGCTGCTCAAGGCGCGCGCGCTGGTGGATGGGGCGAATCCCCGCAATGAGACGGCCTATCAGCAGGCTCTGGAAAATGCCCTGCAGATTCTTTCCGGCGCGTTCCCGGGGCGGCTCGATAGCGCGCTTCAGCCCCTGGCCTATGAATACCGGGCCCGTATCCTGCTGGAGCAGGAGAATGCGCGCAACGCGCTGACTGATGTCGATGCCGCGCTGACGCGGCAGGAATCCGGCTACCGCCATTATCTGCGCGGGCGCATTCAGGAGGCGCTGAACAACGAAGACGAAGCGCGCAAGGAATTTGAATGGGTGCGGTTGTGGGGGCAGGTATTCAGTTATCCGTTTTTGCCGGACGCCATCACGCGCCTGCAGGCGCTGCAAGCGCAGCCTTAATCGCATCAGCGTGACAAAAGACGCAGGGATAGGCGGCGCCTATCCCTGTTTTGTTACAGCCTCAGATACTCAGGACGGGGCTGGAGCGGGCATATTCTTAAATCGCTCCAGCGCATCCGTGACCTCGCGGAGGGCGTCGGCCCCTTCGGGGACCTCGCCGTAATGAACGCGCACGTATGCCTCGGTAATGAGATTAATCTCTTCCCGGGCCGCCGGGAAAGCTCCCTGCAGCACCAGCCGGTATTCGTAAGGTGTCTGGGAAGCGGCGCGCGGATACCCCTGTCTGGCGGCCAGCCGGGCCATCTGAGCGTAGGCGCGGCGCACCGTCAGCGCCGCGAACAGGTCACGCCCGAAGCCAAACTGCCCGACGGCATTCCGCATTGCGTTGAGCGCGCCCAACCCGCGTCGGAAGATATCCCGCAGCCCCCCCAGGGCGTCGCCGTCCAGATCCTCATACTCCTCGTTATCCTGGCGCGCGCCCTGCCGCTGGCGTCGCAGGGTGAAGAAGATCACCGCCGCCACAAGCAGGATCGCCAGCACCGTCACACAAATCTGCGAGCCGCCAAGCTGCGCCAGAAACTGCTGAATCTGCTGCATGATCTCAGCCAGGCCGCTCATCTGCTGGGGGAGGCCCTGATCGACGGTGTTAGAAAATTCGGGGACCTGAAGTTCCATCCCGCTGCCGGCTGTCAGAGCCTGGATAATGGCCTGCAGAATCACGCCCACCACATAGAGGATGGGGGACATGAGCAGGGCAACCAGCATGACGAATCCGCTCAAGATAGGCTGGATGATGCGGGCGATGAGATCAGGCTCCATCCCGCTCACCAGGACAGCGATCAGGAAGCCGGCCAGGGTCACCGCGCCGGCGGTAGCGGCCATGAAGAACATCCAGCGCGGCCCAAACGTGATCGGCTGGTCGCTCATCTCCCGCAGAGAAATAGCGCGGGACATGCTGATCCCCAGCAGGCCGAAGAAAAAGAACGCCGGCAGCGCCGCCAACACCACCGTCCGCGCTACCGGGAACAGCGTCGCCGCGAGCAGGAAGAGGATCCCCAGGCGCATCCAGAAGGCTGCCCGCGTAGGGGTGGGTGGGGTCAACGCCAGCCGTAACCCGCGCCACCAGATCACCGCTATCAACAACAGCACGGGCACAAACGGCGGGATAACGAGAAGCGGAATCGGCTTCAACTGCCCGCTGATCTCGATTTCTGCGGGGGCGATATTCGCCTCCATCGGCGGCAGCACAACACCAACCGTCACCAGCACCGCCGCCAGCATAGCCGCCAGAAAGACGATCTGGCGCAGGCTCTCCCACATACCCCAGGCATCGAGAAACCGCACCAGAAAGAGCGCGGCCAGCATATTGAGCGCAATATGGAGCAAATTCGCATAGGGAGAAAGGATGCTCGCTCCCGGCAGGATAATAGCAAACCAGGGCGCAATCCACATCGCTTCCATCAGCACCAGAAGCCCGTGGGTAAGCTCCAGCCGCCAGTCCAAACGGACGGGATTCAACTCAGGATCGCGCAGGCGCCGGATCAGGTTCACGCGCCACCTTCCTGTTTGCTGCGCTCCAGCAAGAATCGCTGACGCGGGGTGAGTTGCTCTTCCTGTCCATCCGCGTTCGACGGCGGAGGCGGCTCGCTGGCGATAGGCAGATGGTGCATCAACACCCCGGATATGGGCCGGGGCGGCTCCTTGCCCAGCATTAGCACGACCACGCGCCGTCCGCTGTCACGCAGGCGGACAATCGTCCCCTCAACGCCCTCCGAGAGGAACGCTGTCACCAGCACCAGCGTCGCGCCCCAGGGCAGCCGGGGGCTTTCATCCATCAGGAAAGAGCCGAAATCCTGTGCGACAATGTAGCTCACGCCGGCCAGCGTCTCCAGGATGTGCAGGAGCTGGGTATGGCTGCGGCCGGGCAGGACGCGAAACGGCTGGTCAGCATGGGCCAGCGTCCCGTTAGCCACCACGCCGACCGAATAACCCTGCTCCACCCCCCAGTAACACAGAGAGGCCGTTGTGCTGACCAGATACTCCAGCATATCCGGCCAGAAACCGTGCCAGTGCTGCTCATAAGTGGCGACGTTCAGGGCGAAGACGACGCTCACGCTGCGCGTCGGCTCATATACCCTGGTCTGCAGATCGCCGGCGCGCGCGGTCGCCTTCCAGTGAATGTGGCGCAGGTCGTCCTCCGGCTGATGATCGCGGACGCCCATGATACGGTTGGGATCTTCGAAAAGCCGCTGGTGAGAGCTTAATTCACCCAGGGGGTCCTTCATCGGCAGGCCAAGCTCCGCCAGAGTCTTGATCTCCGGGTAGATAACCAGGTATTCCGGCGGGGCCAGCTCCCGCCCCCGCTCAAAGAGATTAAACGGGTCGCCGGAGAGCACAACCGCCGGCCCGACCTGATACACGCCGCGCTCCCGGGCCAGCAGTTGGAAATGGCGGCGCACCCGCTGGTACCAGCGCAGCGTGTAGACGTTGGTCAGGTAACCCACCTCCGGGCTGGGGGCTTCGCTGAGCCGGCTTTCATCCAGAGGGGCGAATGCCTGCGGCCACTCATCATCGACATGCATCCAGGCCAGCGGGAGCGCCTTACGATTCTCCACAACGATTTCAGCCTGGATAGACTCGCCGGGGAAAACGCGCTTGTACTGAAAGCGCCGAATGTAGTGAACGCTGTCCAGCGCCCGGCGGCTCCAGAACCAGGCAGCCAGCACCACCACCAGCATGAAACCGGTCAGCGCGACTAAAGTGGTATTCTGGAGCAGGCCGCCAACAACAAACAGCAGCAGGGCCATCCACACCCAGCGGTGATCCAGCAGGCTGTGGACGGAATCGCGCTGCTCTGCCCGCCGGGTGTTGAGCAGCTCGCGCTCCGCTTCTTCAAAGTCGAAGATAGCCACGGCGGCTACGCTTCCACCGGAACCGGCACAGTGTTGACGATATCGGACACGATTTCTTCTGGCTTGCGGCCCCGCAAACGCACTTGCGGGCTGAGCATGATGCGGTGGGTGATGACATACGGGGCCAGTTTCTTGACATCATCCGGCAGCACAAAATCGCGCCCCATCACCGCTGCCCAGGCCTGGCTGGTGCGGTAGAGGGCCATAGTCGCCCGCGGGCTGGCGCCCAGATCAACTTCCTGGTGCTGGCGGGTGGTGCGGATAACCTCCACGATGTAGTCGTGCACGCTCTGCTCCACCCGGACCTCCCGCACGGCCCGGATCATGTTCATGACCGTGTCCGGCTCCGTCACCGGGGCCAGCGTCTCCATCGGGTCCTCGGTGCGGAAGCGCGTCAGGATGGTCCGTTCTTCATCCTCAGTCGGGTAGCCGATGTCGATCCGCATCAAAAACCGATCGATTTGCGCTTCTGGCAGCGGGAAGGTCCCTTCCAGCTCGATCGGGTTCTGTGTCGCAATGACGAGGAAGGGGCGCGGCAGCCGCATTGTCTCCAGATCGACTGTGATCTGGCGTTCCTGCATGGCCTCCAGCAGCGCGCTCTGGGTGCGGGGCGTGGCCCGGTTGATCTCGTCCGCCAGCACGATCTGGCTGAGGATCGGGCCGGGCCGGTACTCGAATTCCTGGCGCTTCTGGTTGAAGAAGTTGATGCCGGTCACATCGCTGGGCAGCAGGTCCGGCGTGAACTGGATGCGGCGGAAGGTACAGCCAAGGGAGACAGCCATCGCTTTGGCCAGCGTGGTCTTGCCCGTGCCGGGGACATCCTCCAGCAGGATGTGCCCTTCGCTCAGAACGGCAGTCAGCACCAGATTGATGAGTTCCTCTTTGCCAACGATAACACGCTGAACATTCTCGCGAATACGCTGTGCAGTTTCTGCAATCATACAGACGCCTCTTGCGGGTAGCAGCCAGATGCAAGGTTTAAACGATGCCGAAGTATAACCAACATGAGGGTCAGCCCCAATCCCGATTTTTGAATCGCGGGTTGTGCCGCCGCCCATAAGCACAAATCTCTAACAACTTACACAGGCGCCTGCCGGACTCCCTGTTGCATAAGCAGCCTGACTACGACGATAATTAAGGCAGGCCGAAGTGACGGAGGAAGTATGGCACAGGCAGCCACTCAAATCGACTACCGTGCGTTAATCGACGGGCTGGGGCAGGGTGTCCTGCTGTTCGATGCCAGCGGCAACCTGATGCTGGACAATCTGGCCGCCCGGTCTATCCTGGGGCAGAACCTGATCCTGATCCGGGCCGAAGGCTGGCCGGCTATGGCGCTGCTGCTGGACGGCCCGCGGGAAGGCGGCCCGACGATGGATCAGCTCCGTGAGCAGGCGCTGCGTTCCCCTACTCCGGTTCGCTTCCACACTTATTTCAACGGGGCCTACACACCCTGCTGGATTGCCGCCATCTACGGCGCCAGCGGGGCTATGTTCACGATGATCATCATCGAGAAGCCCGATTGGACCGCCCTGACGGAATTGATGAGCACCTTCCGCAACGAGGCGCGCATGTCCCTTTCCGCCACGCGCGGGCATGCCGAACTGGTCAAGCAGCTTCTCCGCAAAAATGAAGGCAATCCGGCGGTGAAGGCGCTCAGCGAACGCGTCCGGGGCTTCACAGAAATTATTGCCACCCACATGCTGCGGCTGCAAAACCTGATGGATATGCTCCAGCGGCTGGAAGTTATCCGGATCGGCGAGTTGAGCAAGCAGGTCCGCGAAGGGCGGCGAAAGATCATCCTGCTTGACTATGTCGAAGATTTCCTGGAACAGTTCGCCGACGAGGCGATGGCCGACCCGGATATGGGCGGCGGCGACTTCCGCGACCGGCTGACGCTCAATATCCCCGATCATCTTCACGTATACGGCTCGCCGATGTACTTCAGCTACGCCTTGCACGATCTGCTGCGCAACGCCGCCTGTTACAGCGAGCCGGGCACGGAGATCATCCTGCGCGCCTATGAGGATGCCACCGGCAACTATGTCCAGTTTGACATAATTGATCAGGGCTTTGGCATCCGCGACAAGGAACAGGATCGGGTCTTCCGGCCCTTTCAGCGGGCGCGGCAGCCGCAGATCATCGGCGTGGACGGCTACGGCCTGAGCCTGTACCTGACCAAAGCCGAAATTGAATCCATGGGGGGGCGCATCTGGTTCGACAGCACAGAAGGCGTCGGCAGCACCTTCAGCTTCAAGCTGCCGATGTACGCACCTACGGATACCACAATGTAGCTCCCTGAACATTGTAAAACAACAGCCCTGCCGAACGCACCCGGCAGGGCTGTTTCTTTGGCAGGCGAATCGCTACAGGCCGGCTTCCTGACGCAGGATCGCGGCTTTGTCGGTGCGCTCCCACGACACGTTCAGATCGTCGCGGCCAAAGTGGCCGTACGAAGCGACCTGGTGAAAGATCGGGCGGCGCAGATCCAGATACTGAATGATGGCCGCCGGCCGCATGTCGAAGTGTTTGCGGATCAACCCTTCCAGAACCTCATCGCTGACCTTGCCCGTGCCGAAGGTTTCGATCGCGATACTGGTCGGCTGCGCCACGCCGATGGCATAGCTGACCTGAAGCTCCACCCGGTCAGCGAGGCCGGCAGCCACAATGTTCTTGCAGATATAGCGGGCCATGTAGGCGCTGGACCGATCCACCTTCGTGGGGTCCTTGCCGCTGAAGGCGCCGCCGCCGTGCCGGGCCACGCCGCCATACGTATCGACAATGATCTTGCGCCCGGTCAGGCCGGCGTCGCCCATCGGGCCGCCCGTCACGAAACGCCCGGTCGGGTTGACAAAGATGCGCGTATGGTCATCCCGCAGTTCGGCGGGGACAACACGGTTGATCACATGCTCAATCACATCGGCGCGGATTTGTTCCTGGCTGACATCGGGGGCATGCTGCGTGCTGACCACAATAGTATCGACGCGCTTGGGCTTGCCATAGGCATATTCCACTGTGACCTGGCTCTTACCGTCCGGGCGCAGATACTCCAGCAGCCCGGTGCGGCGCGCTTCGCTCAGGCGGCGGACCAGCTTGTGGGCCAGGCTGATTGTCAGCGGCATCATCTCCGGAGTCTCGTTGCAGGCGAAGCCGATCATCATCCCCTGGTCACCGGCGCCGATGGCTTCAATCTGGTCATCGGTCATCCTGCCCTCTTTAGCTTCCAGCGCCTTATCGACACCAAGGGCGATATCACCGCTTTGCTCCTTGATGGAGACAAGCACACCGCAGGTATCCGCATCAAAGCCATATTTGGCGCGGGTGTATCCGATATCCCGCACCGTCTGGCGGGCGATTTCAGCGATATCCACATAGGTGTTGGTGGTAATTTCGCCCGTCACCAGGATGAGACCGGTGGTGACAGAGGTCTCACAGGCTACGCGGGCATTCGGATCGCTTTTGATAATGGCATCCAGCACTGCATCCGAAATCTGGTCGCAGATTTTATCCGGGTGACCCTCTGTGACACTCTCAGAGGTGAAATAAAAACGCGGCGCGGTCATAAACGAAGTATCGCTGCTCACAGAAGCACTCCTTCTCCATTACTTCAGGATTACGAATGGCGGGGCGAACAAAAAGCCCCTTGCAATTTACAAGAGGCGTGGCAGTTTAGGCTGTGATATCCAGTCATCTGCCAAGGAGTCGCCTCCCTGCCGGAATTGGCACCATCCCAACCCGCTTGAACTGGGTCAGAGGTTGCCGCGACTTCAACGGGCCGGTCCCTCCGTCGCTCTGGATGACATATGCGGTTGTTCGGGCGCATATTACCACGCTGGTACAGGCGTGTCAAGCGCGATGCCGGGGCCGGAGGGCAGGCGGTGGGCAGCAGAAAAAGACAAGGCGATACCTCTTCTTCTCGCTTTCTTTCTTCCCACGGCGCGTCACTTTGCGGGAACAGCTAATTGATTTTTCCCGCCCCGGCAGTACACTTAGGCAGAGACAGATCAGGAGGCGCACACATCATGAGCGAGGCGGACGAAAGTCCACAACACCCCGACTGGCTGGACGAATTCGAGGAGCTGGCGAACGCCGAGCTGAACGAAGGTTCGGCCTGCGCCCAGGTGCATCCGATCATGGAGCGCTGGCTGGAAAAGCTGCTGGCAGAGGACCCGCCCACATCGCGCGATGCCGTCTGGCAGGCGATGTCCTGCCTCACCACCGAGATTCTCTACAAGCTGACGCCGGATAGCATCCTGGACTTGCTCCAGGAGAATATCGAAGAGGAAGAGATTGCAGCCTGGCTGGAAAGCGTCATCCTGATTGGGCGCGCCTTTCAGATCTCGCTGCAAAAAGGCGAACTAGACGATCTCTAGGCCAACGATCGGAGGCGTTTATCTGCAGCGATTCGCCGGAATCACCCTCGCCTCCCTGCAGAGGCCGGCATGACAGTCCCACGCAAAAAGCGGAGCCTCGCTGACTGCAGGCTCCGCTATCAATTCCCCCGGTACTAGCTGTAACGGTAATCGCCCTGGATCATCTGCTGCAGGCGGAACAGATCGGTACGCGACGTTATATCCAGGCTGAGCGGCGTGACGGAGACCACCCCCTCATGCAGCACGGCGAAGATATCGGAATTAGGCTCGGCCCGTGACGGATCCGCCGCGTACTCATAGCCCAGACGCCCCACATCGCTGAGGGTGATGCGCTCCGGCCTGGTCGGCCAGTAAACCCGGCGGCGGGAGAGGCGGGTGATGCGCCACGGAGTCTGCGGGGTCGCCCCGGCAGGTACGTCAACTTTGAGCACATCGACATCATCCGGCAGGCGGCGGTTGTCCAGCAGCCACTCGGCGAAGAGGCGGGTGAAATGTCCCGACGCAGAAAAGTCGAGATCGGCGTAGGTCAGGTGCAGGTCCTTGGCAGTCTGCTGGCTGATAGCCAGCGCCGGGATGCCCAGGCTGGCGCCCTCCAGCGCCGCGCCGACCGTGCCGGAAGTCGTCACGCCATTGCCCGCATTCTCGCCATAATTGATGCCGGAAACTACCAGCGCCGGCAAGCGGGGCGACAACTCCAGGACGCCATGCAGAACAGCCTGCGCCGGGGTGCCGTCTACAGCATACACCGTAATCGGCGAGCCATTGACGCGCTGTTCGCGCTCATAGATGCGTCCTTCGCTGGTAACGGGCAGGCTACGCCCCATGCCGGATTGCTGCTCGCGCGGGGCGACAACCAGCAGCTCGCCCAGGCCATCCAAGGCTTTCACAGCCGCCCACAGACCCGGCGATTCGATGCCATCGTCATTGGTGAACAGAATAAGTGGCTTTTGCTCGCTCAATCCATCCTCATCTCAAGCTGAGATCCGCCCTGCTGCCGCGGCGGATCTATCCCGGATCGCATAACGCTACAACCATAAATCGAAAAGTTGGCCGAAGCCGCATCGCCATCACTGGCCGTCATTCAGCGGTCTTACCCTGATGCAGGTAAACGAACCAGTAGACCGAAGCGACCAGCAGCGCCCCGCCGATGATGTTACCGATTGTGACTGGCAGAAGATTGTGGAGGAAGAAGTTGCCCCAGGTAATCTGACTCACATCCAGGCCCAGGCTGGCGACGAAGGCGGGATCAAACTGCTTGATGAATAGCGCGACCGGCAGATAATACATATTCGCCACCGAGTGTTCAAAACCGGCGGCGACAAAGGCTGTGATGGGGAAGATAATAGCGATGATTTTGTCCGAAGTCGTGCGAGCGCTGTAAGTCAGCCACACAGCCAGGCATACCAGCCCGTTGCACATAATACCCAGGGCCAGCGCCTGAAGAAAATCCAGGTGCATCTTGCCATTGGCGATGCTGAAGATGGTTTGCCCGACTGCGCCGTTGGAAAGGGTATACTGCCGGGTGAAGAACATAATGAACGCCGTCAGGGCGGCTCCGACGAAATTGCCGGCAAAGACAATGCCCCAGTTACGCAGCAGGGCGCGCGTGCCGACCTTGCGGCTGGCCCAGGCCATGACGATCAGATTGTTGCCGGTGAACAGTTCCGCCCCGGCCACCACCACCAGAATCAGCCCCAGACAGAATACAAGCCCCGCCAGCAGACGAGTCACGCCGTACGGCAGCATCTCGCCGGCCCCGGTCACGACGATTGTGGAAAATACAGCCCCCAGCGCAATAAAAGCCCCGGCAAGCAACGCCAGCACAAACATCTTGGATGCCGGCAGGCTTACCTTGGTCACTCCAACCTTCTCGGCGCGACCGGCCATCTCAGCCGGTATAAGCGCATCAATCTGAATCTCCGCCATAGAGCACTCTCTTGCAGGGTTCGACACTGCCCATCTCGCAGGCCGGGCAGCCAGCCGACACTATTGTAGAGGTAAAGCCCGTATTTGCCTACCGGTCTATCGATCGCGGGCCGGACGCGATATGGAAAACGCGCCCGTCGCCCGGTACAATGGCGCGGCGGATCGCTGCGGCGATTCGCCTATGATACCAACAGGGAGCAAGCAGCATGGCACGGTGGCGCAGCCTGATCCTGGGGTTCCTCCTGAGCGCCTTTTTTTTGTGGATTGCGCTGCGCGATCTGGCCTGGCCGGCCGTCTGGCAGTCGCTCCAGCAGGCGCAATGGCAATACCTGATCATCGCCATCGCGATCTGGAGCCTGGGCCTGCTGGCGCGCGCTGTGCGCTGGCGCGTGCTGCTGGGCGATCAGGGGCGGCTCATCACAACCTTCCACATTTTGAACATCGGGTTCCTGCTCAACAACACGCTCCCCCTGCGGATCGGAGATCTGGCGCGGGCGTATCTCGTAGGCCGCACCGGCGCAAGCGCTTCGGGCTGGACGGCGCTCAGCACCATCGTAGCCGAACGAATCATCGATATGCTGGCCGTTGTGCTGCTGCTGATCCTGGTCCTGCCCGCCCTGGCTGTGGAGGCAGCCGCTATTGCCGGCGGCCTGTTCATGGGAGGCGTGGCCGTAGCGGGCTTTGCTATGTTGCTTATCCTGGCTCACCGCCCGGAATGGGCACAGGCGCTGCTCAGGGCGATTCTGCACTTGCTGCCATTTTTGCGACGCTTCGCCCTCGAAACTCTGCTCAACCGCCTGCTGGAAGGGCTGGCGGCCCTGAAAACCTGGCGCGGGCTGGCCGGGGCAGCGTTATGGACGGCAATCGCGTGGGGGCTGTCTGTCGTCGGATCGTGGACTCTGGCCCTGGTCTTTCCGGCGCTGCCGCCCACAGCTATCATGCGCGCCGCCCTGACCCTCTCCGTTGTCGCTGCATCCTTCAGCATCATGGTCCCCTTCACCCTGGCCAGCGTAGGACCTTTTGAAGCAGCCGCCGTCTTCGCCCTGATGACAGGGGGCATACCCCGCGAGAGCGCCGTCGCCTACGCCGTCGTCTGGCATGCCGGCACAGTCCTGACTTATGCAACCTGGGGGGCGCTTGGTATGCTCGGCCTGGGCCTGTCCTTCAGCCAGATTCGGGAAGGCGCCGCCGGATTTCAGCCCGTATCTCCCGCCACGGCGGGCAGCGCGGACGAGTCTGGCGAGTGAGCTATCGCTCAGGTGGGCAGGCGTCCATGCTGTGCCGATCGTCCTGATCGGTCCAGGTAAAGGAGCAGCACTTCCCCCACGCTCCACAGGACTACCATTCCAAACGCATAGACGTAGATGTACAGAAATGGCACGAGCGAAGGCGCAACCGGCGCGGCCATCACCGCACCCCAGAGCGCGTAAGCGGTGAGCAGCAGCTCGCCCAGGACCACCCGGCTCGCTGAGAGAGCGTAACGGCTGCGCTGCCAGCCCTGACTCTGGAACTTGGGAGTGCGGCGGAATTCATTCGGCGTTTTTCGCAAGGCCGCGATTACAGCCAGCGTGTTGTTCAGGATCAGGCCGGTGCCCACCCCTACCAGCACAGGGAAGGCCAGCAAACGCCGCGGCCAGTCCGGGTACAGAGACCACTGGCTGAACAGGTAGACGAGCGGCGGCCCCAGACCGGCTAACCCCAGAGGTGTCAGCGGTAGCTTTTGCAGCACTCCAGCGCTGGCCAGCGGCGGGGTCAGCAGCAAGAGCAGCAGCAGCAGCGGCTGAACGATATACTGGCATAGATGCAGGGTCCCCATGAGCTTCTGCAAGGGAGTCACGGCACGGCTCCGCCACAGGGCCAGGCTGTGGCGGATGATATTCTGCGTGTTGCCTTTGGCCCAGCGCGCCTGCTGCTGGCGGTAGGCGGCGAACTGCGGCGGAATCTCCGCCCGCACCTCCACCTCCGGCAGGTATAAAAAGCGCCAGCCGCGAAGCTGGGCGCGATAACTCAGATCCAGGTCCTCGGCGAGCGTCTCCGCCGACCAGCCGCCAGCATCCCGTATGCAGGCCGTCCGCCAGACTCCGGCCGATCCACTGAAATTGAGCAGCAAGCCGCCGCGACTTCGGGCCGTCTGCTCCACGATGAAGTGTCCATCCAGGCTAAGTGCCTGGGCGCGAGTCAGCAAATTCTCACTGGCGTTGAGATGCCCCCAGCGCGTCTGAACCATCCCCAGCCGGGGGTCAGCGTGGAAATGAGGGATGACGGAGCGCAGAAAGTCGGGCGGCGGGACAAAATCGGCGTCGAAGATCGCGACAAGATCGGCGTCATCCTGTTCTAGCCCGTACGATAACGCCCCGGCTTTGTAGCCGATACGTTGATCGCGGCGGACATGGGCGATATTCAGGCCGTCGCCAGCATGCAGCTTTACCCGGGCGGCGATCAGGTCGCTGGTATCATCGGTGGAGTCGTCAAGCACCTGTATCCGCAGGCGCTCGCGCGGGTAATCCAGCGCGGCTACAGCGTCAATCAGGCGCAGAATAACGGCCCGCTCATTGTAAACAGGGAGCTGCACCAGGACTGTCGGCCACCCGGAATCCGGGGCATCCGGCAGCGGCAGCGTACGGCGGCGGTGCCGCCACCAGATGAACAGCAGAAAAAGTGTGCCGATGGAATAAACAGCCAGAGCGATTGCGCTGAGGCTGTAGAGGAGCGTAAGAATATCAAGCCAGAGTGTCATAAAACACCGGTACTAATTAGAAAACAAAGGCCCGACCATTCTTCGCTGGCGCTGCTCCGCCCGTTCAGAGCAGTCCGCTGAAGCCATACGGGTGGATCGTCCCCCCTGCCAGAAGCAGGCTGCACCACTACGACCAAATTTTGCGATTACGGGGGCACGTATTGTAAGCACGTGTTCCTAATAGTATAGCTTTCACCCGCTATGACAACAATGGCCGCGCCGGGCATTTCTGCACAGCGGCGATATCTCCGCTGCAGAATCGGACGCGTCGGTTACAACATCCACACGCAGCGAATGTTACAGGGCTGGCGTCCGGCTCGCTCATCCAACCTTCTGGAGAACTCCCGTCCGCCGCAGTCAGTGCGCCTGTTTACACGGTAGAGAACTGATCCGGGGAGTGAGCCAGCAGCAGCGGGGCAGCGACGTGGAGGTTGGCACATCAGCCCGTACAGCCTGTTGAATCTGTTGATAGCGCTCGACTTCCGGCTTAGAACTCACCTTCGTCAAGCTCATCAATATAGGCGGCGGGGTCGTCATCTTCATCGCGCCAACGGCGGGCCGGGGGCGGCTGATCCGCTTCCTCCAGCCCGCCCGACTCACCCGGCAGGTAACCCGGGCGAGCCGGCTGAGCGCCGTCCAGTTGGGCGTCAAACTCGCGATCATAGCGGTCGCGAATCTCATCGGCGCGCGAACGGGCGGCAGGCCCCCGGGCCGATGGCAAAATCGCCGGAAGTCCGCCCTGGTCGGAGTCACCCCTTTTGTCACGCAGGACAAGCAGGCCGACCACCAGCGCCCCCACCATTCCCAGCAGACCCCTGAAGAACCGCGTCCTCAGGATAGCGACGGCAAGCAGGGCCAGCACCAGGACCGGGATGCAGGTCGTCAGGCAACTGTACAGAGTGATCTGAGGCAGGGAGTCTTGCATGGCACCCTCGCGGTCGCGCTGCCCACAGCTCAATCGCCTCCGCTGACTGTCTTGAGCAGCTCCGAATTATATACATTGCGGTAATCGCCCCGCAGCAGGCCATCCCGCACCTGTTCTGCCGCCTGTATCGCCACCGTGATCTGGGCTTCTTCTGTGCTGGCGCCCAGGTGCGGCGTATGGATGACGCCCGACAGGCCAATCAACGGATAACCGGAAGCTGGAGGCTCCTCCGGGTACACATCTACAGCGGCGCCGGCCACCTTGCCGCTCTTGATCGCCTCCGCCAGGGCCTGGCCATCAATCAGAGTGCCGCGAGCCGTATTGATGATCCGCACACCGGGCTTCATTCTGGCAATAGCGTCGCTGTCGATCATGTTGTATGTGGAATCATTGGCCGGCGCGTGCAAAGTGAGAAAGTCGCTCTGAGCCAGCACCTCGTCCAGCGTGCACTGGGCGGTATTGTATTGCTGAAATACTGCGGCGGGCTGGCGCGGGTCAAAGGCAACAGGCTTCATCTGGAAAGCCTGCGCCCGCAGCGCGACCGCCTGGCCAATGCGCCCCAACCCGATGATGCCCAGGGTCTTGCCGGCGAGTTCCGCCCCCATGAACATCTTGCGATCCCACCGCCCTTCCAGCATCGACTGGTGCGCTGCCGGAATAGCCCGGGCCAGCGCCAGCATCAGGCCAAATGTCTGCTCAGCCGCGGCGATGGTGTTGCCGCCGGGCGTGTTCATGACCAGCACGCCGCACTCAGTCGCCTTGGCAACATCGATATTATCGACGCCAACCCCGGCCCGGGCGATAATTTTGAGGTTGGACGCTGCTTCCAGGAACTGGGCATCGGCTTTCGTCGCGCTGCGCACAATGACGGCGTCGGCATCAGCGACAGCCGCCAGCGCCTGGTCGCGAGTGTAAGGGCCGGGCAGCACTTCGAATTCGGGGACGGCTTGCAGCAATGCAAGGCCCTGCGGATCCAGCTTGTCGCAGAT